>NZ_JAGFNO010000022.1:0-199250 GCF_017592595.1 Streptomyces sp. NEAU-YJ-81
CGACATCCGCGCCTGGCTCACAGACTGGAACGAGCAACCCCGCCCGTTCGTGTGGACCAAGACCGCCGACGACATCCTCGACAAAGTCGCCGCATACTGCCAGAGAATCTCTGACTCAGGTCACTAGGGCCCTTCTGGCGGATCTCCGCGGCGTCGCGACGCCCGGCACGCCCTCTCGCCGCACCGGACACCGCTCCTTCGCCCACGGAGATCCGCCAGAGGGCCCAGCGACTCCGGGGTCGGCCCGGGAGGGGCGTACGGCGCCGTACACGGCCGATCCGAGCGGCCCCGGCGTGCGCGCTCCACCCCGGACTCCCGGGGCGGCAGGCGGTAGCGTGGCGGGCCGTGAGCACCTTGATCTGGATCGCCGTCGTGCTGGTCGTCATCGCCGTCTATCTGAGCTGGACCGCGGGACGCCTCGACCGGCTGCACAGCCGTCTGGACGCGGCGCGGGCCGCACTGGACGCGCAACTGCTGCGGCGAGCCTCCGTCGCGCAGGAGCTGGCCACCGCCGGAGTGCTCGACCCGGCCGCGTCGATCGTGCTGTACCAGGCCGCGCACGCCGCCCGGCAGTCCGAGGAGGAGCACCGGGAGGTCGCCGAGAGCGAGCTGAGCCAGGCGCTGCGGGCCGTCTTCCAGGACAGCGCGCAGGCCGAGGCGGTACGGCAGGCGCCGGGTGGCGAGGACGCGCTGGGGGAGCTCACGGAGACGGTAAGGCGGGTGCCGATGGCCCGGCGGTTCCACAACGACGCGGTGCGCGCGGCGCGGGCGCTGCGCCGCCATCGCACGGTGCGCTGGTTCCGGCTGGCGGGTCACGCCCCGTTTCCGCTCGCCTTCGAGATGGACGACGAGCCCCCGGCGGCCCTCGGGCGGGTGCCGGGCGCCGAGGAGGCCGAGCGCTGAAGAAAGCCCCGCGCTGAAGGAAGCCCTACGACGCGACGGCAGAAGAGCCCGCCCCCTGCCACCCTCCGCGCACTGAGGATTCACCGGCTGTTTCGAGCCACCGGCCTTCGATTGGCCCTTGCCGTGCCCCGCCCCGAGCCGCTTTTGTCATTCGTGTAGCACACACGCTCGTGACCTGGACCAGATGGCCGGGTCATGTTCCGGCATCGAACGGCCCTACGATGGGGTCATCGCACTTTTCATTATCGAGTGAGGTCAAACCGTGTCCATCACGCCCGCCAGCACGCCCAACTCCGACGCCCCCGCGACCGGCACCGCCCGCGTCAAGCGCGGTATGGCCGAGCAGCTCAAGGGTGGCGTGATCATGGACGTCGTCACCCCCGAGCAGGCCAAGGTCGCCGAGGACGCCGGTGCCGTCGCGGTCATGGCACTCGAGCGGGTGCCGGCCGACATCCGTAAGGACGGCGGCGTGGCCCGGATGTCCGACCCGGACATGATCGAGGGCATCATCAGCGCCGTCTCCATCCCGGTCATGGCCAAGTCGCGGATCGGCCACTTCGTCGAGGCGCAGGTGCTGCAGTCGCTCGGCGTCGACTACATCGACGAGTCCGAGGTCCTCACCCCGGCCGACGAGGTCAACCACAGCGACAAGTGGTCCTTCACCACCCCCTTCGTCTGCGGAGCCACCAACCTGGGCGAGGCGCTGCGCCGGATCGCCGAGGGTGCGGCCATGATCCGTTCCAAGGGCGAGGCCGGCACCGGCAACGTCGTCGAGGCGGTCCGCCACCTGCGCCAGATCAAGGGCGAGATCGCCCGCCTGCGCGGCCTGGACAACCACGAGCTCTACGCGGCCGCCAAGGAGATCCGCGCCCCGTACGAGCTGGTCGCCGAGATCGCGCAGACCGGCAAGCTGCCGGTCGTGCTGTTCTCCGCCGGCGGCGTCGCCACCCCGGCCGACGCCGCGCTGATGCGCCAGCTCGGCGCCGAGGGCGTCTTCGTGGGCTCCGGCATCTTCAAGTCGGGCGACCCGGCCAAGCGCGCCGCCGCGATCGTGAAGGCCACCACCTTCTACGACGACCCCAAGGTCATCGCGGACGCGTCCCGGGACCTCGGCGAGGCCATGGTCGGCATCAACTGCGACACCCTCCCCGAGTCCGAGCGCTACGCCAGCCGCGGCTGGTAAGCGCCGCCCGCACGGCACCACATGGCACCACGCGCCCGGCGTCCCGGCCCGGCGCGTGGTGCTCCTGACGTTCGAGAGGTCTTCGCTTCCGTGACTACGTCGTCCACTGCTTCCCTGCCGACCGCGTCCACGCCCGACGCGCCTGTGATCGGTGTGCTCGCCCTCCAGGGCGATGTCCGCGAGCATTTCGCCGCGCTCACCGCGGCCGGGGCCACGGCCCGGCAGATCCGTCGTCCCGAGGAGCTCGCCGAGGTCGCGGCCCTGGTGATCCCGGGGGGCGAGTCGACCACCATGTCCAAGCTGGCGGTCATCTTCGGGCTGCTGGAGCCGCTGCGCGAGCGGGTCCGGGCCGGAATGCCGGTGTACGGTACCTGCGCGGGCATGATCATGCTCGCGGACAAGATCCTCGACGGCCGGGACGACCAGGAGACCATCGGCGGCATCGACATGATCGTGCGCCGCAACGCCTTCGGCCGTCAGAACGAGTCCTTCGAGGCCCGGGTCGACATCGAGGGCATCGAGGGCGGCCCGGTTGAGGGGGTCTTCATCCGCGCGCCGTGGGTCGAGTCCGTGGGCGGCGGTGCCGAGGTGCTCGCGACGTTCGACGGGCACACCGTCGCCGTCCGGCAGGGCAATGTCCTGGCGACCTCGTTCCACCCCGAACTGACGGGTGACCACCGGGTGCACAAGCTTTTCGTCGATCTGGTCCGCGCCGCGGGCTGAGCCGATCCCGGTAGGATCTCAGGCGTTCGTACAGCAATGGGTTACGCGAAGGAGACAGGCGGATGTCCGGCCACTCTAAATGGGCTACGACGAAGCACAAGAAGGCCGTGATCGATGCCAAGCGCGGCAAGCTCTTCGCGAAGCTGATCAAGAACATCGAGGTCGCGGCCCGGATGGGCGGTTCCGACCCGGAGGGCAACCCGACGCTCTTCGACGCCATCCAGAAGGCGAAGAAGTCGTCGGTTCCGAACAAGAACATCGACAGCGCGGTCAAGCGTGGTGCCGGTCTCGAGGCCGGTGGCGCCGAGTACGAGACGATCATGTACGAGGGCTACGGCCCCAACGGCGTGGCCGTGCTCATCGAGTGCCTGACCGACAACCGCAACCGCGCGGCCTCCGATGTCCGCGTCGCGATGACGCGCAACGGCGGCTCGATGGCCGACCCGGGCTCCGTGTCGTATCTGTTCAACCGTAAGGGCGTCGTCATCGTCCCCAAGGGCGAGCTCGCCGAGGACGACGTGCTGGGCGCGGTCCTGGACGCGGGCGCCGAGGAGGTCAACGACCTCGGTGAGTCCTTCGAGGTGATCAGCGAGGCCACCGACCTGGTCGCGGTCCGTACCGCCCTGCAGGGGGCGGGTATCGACTACGACTCGGCCGACGCCAACTTCGTGCCCACGATGCAGGTCGAGCTCGAGGAAGACGCCGCGCGCAAGATCTTCAAGCTGATCGACGCTCTCGAGGACAGCGACGACGTGCAGAACGTCTTCGCCAACTTCGATGTCTCCGACGAGGTCATGGCCAAGGTGGACGCCTGACGGCGGATCGGCACGGCGGTCAACGCCTTCGGTCAACGCCGACGGGCCGGCGGGGCATCACCCCACCGGCCCGTCGGCGTTGTCCGCGCCGGTGTTGTCGGCGGCAGCCGCTAGCCTGCTGGAACAGGTGACCGAAGCAGCGGTGAGGGGAGGGGCGCGGTGCGGGTGCTGGGCGTGGACCCGGGGCTGACCCGGTGCGGCGTCGGCGTGGTCGAGGGGGTCGCGGGCCGCCCGCTGCGGATGCTCGGCGTGGGCGTCATCCGGACCGGGGCGGATCTCGCGATCGGCGACCGGCTCGTCCTCATCGAGCGAGGCATAGAGGAGTGGCTGGACGCCCACCGGCCCGAATTCGTCGCCGTGGAGCGGGTGTTCAGCCAGCACAATGTGCGCACCGTCATGGGCACCGCCCAGGCCAGCGCCGTCGCGATGCTGTGCGCGGCGCGCCGCGGGCTCCCGGTCGCGCTGCACACCCCCAGCGAGGTCAAGGCGGCCGTGACCGGATCCGGGCGCGCCGACAAGGCACAGGTCGGCTCGATGGTGACCCGGCTGCTGCGGCTGGACGCACCGCCCAAACCGGCCGACGCGGCGGACGCCCTGGCGCTCGCCATCTGCCATATCTGGCGGGCCCCCGCGACCAACCGCCTCCAGCAGGCCGTCGCCGCCCACCGCACCACGAATAGCGCCCGTACCACGAGCACCGCCGGCACCACGAGTACCGCCCGCCCCACGAGCACCACGAAAGGCCGTATCTCATGATCGCGTTCGTCTCCGGTCCGGTGGCGGCCGTCGCCCCGGACACCGCCGTGATCGAGGTCGGCGGGATCGGGATGGCGCTCCAGTGCGCCCCCGCTACCCTGGCCGGGCTGCGCGTCGGCCAGCAGGCCCGGCTGGCCACCTCCCTCGTCGTCCGTGAGGACTCGCTGACCCTCTACGGCTTCGCCGACGACGACGAACGCCAGGTCTTCGAGCTGCTCCAGACCGCCAGCGGGGTCGGCCCCCGGCTGGCCCAGGCCATGCTGGCGGTGCACTCCCCGGACGCGCTGCGGCTCGCGGTGTCCACCGGGGACGAGAAGGCGCTCACCGCCGTCCCCGGCATCGGCAAGAAGGGGGCGCAGCGGCTGCTGCTGGAGCTCAAGGATCGGCTCGGCGAGCCGCTCGGCTCCGCCGTCCCCAGCGCCCGCTCCGCGGCGGCCCCCGGCTGGAGCGACCAGCTGCACACCGCACTGGTCGGCCTCGGCTACGCCACCCGGGAGGCCGACGAGGCGGTGGCCGCCGTCACCCCGCAGGCCGAGGAGGCGGTGGCCGCGGGCGGCAAGCCCCAGGTGGCTCAGCTGCTGCGGGCCGCCCTGCAGACCCTGAACCGCACACGGTGAGCCACCGCGGCCGCGGGCCGCGACCGGCGGCACCACTCCAGACGACATCGCGAGGCGAAACGCAGTGAACTGGGACGAGACCCCATCGGCCACCGCCGACGACGCCCCGCTCGGCCCGGGCGGCAGGCTGGTGGGCGCCGACGCCGACGGCGACGACCAGGCGGTGGAGGCCGCGCTGCGCCCGAAGGACCTCGGCGAGTTCGTCGGGCAGGAGCGGGTGCGCGAGCAGCTGGACCTGGTGCTCAAGGCGGCCCGGCAGCGCGGCGGCACCGCCGATCACGTGCTGCTCTCCGGCGCGCCCGGGCTGGGCAAGACCACCCTCTCCATGATCATCGCCGCCGAGATGGCCGCCCCGATCCGGATCACCTCCGGCCCCGCCATCCAGCACGCCGGCGATCTGGCCGCGATCCTCTCCTCCCTCGCCGAGGGCGAGGTGCTCTTCCTGGACGAGATCCACCGGATGTCCCGGCCCGCCGAGGAAATGCTCTATATGGCGATGGAGGACTTCCGCGTCGACGTCATTGTCGGCAAGGGGCCCGGGGCCACCGCCATCCCGCTGGAGCTGCCGCCGTTCACGCTGGTCGGCGCCACCACCCGGGCCGGGCTGCTGCCACCCCCGCTGCGCGACCGCTTCGGCTTCACCGGCCATATGGAGTTCTACGCCCCGGCCGAGCTGGAGCGGGTCATCCACCGCTCCGCCGGGCTGCTCGACGTGACCATCGGGGCCGAGGGCGCCTCCGAGATCGCGGGCCGCTCCCGCGGCACCCCCCGGATCGCCAACCGTCTGCTGCGCCGGGTGCGCGACTACGCCCAGGTCAAGGCCGACGGCGTGATCACGCGCGAGATCGCCGCCAGCGCCCTCGCCGTGTACGACGTGGACGAGCGCGGTCTGGACCGGCTGGACCGGGCGGTGCTCAGCGCCCTGCTCAAGCTGTTCGGCGGCGGCCCGGTGGGTCTGTCGACCCTGGCGGTCGCCGTGGGGGAGGAGCGTGAGACGGTCGAGGAGGTCGCCGAGCCCTTCCTGGTCCGGGAGGGGCTGCTGGCCCGTACGCCCCGGGGGCGGATCGGCACCCCGGCTGCCTGGGCCCATCTGGGGCTGACCCCGCCGCCGCAGACCGCCGGCGGCGGCCAGGCGGGGCTCTTCGACGGATGAGGGGCCACGCCGAGGCATAAGCGCTCGCTTACCCGGCATCATGGCGTAGAGGACCAATAATGGCGGGGTCAGGAACCCCGGTACCGCGCCGGGCGTTGTTCCATTGGCGTGGGCTCGCTTAGACTCCGCCGATGCCGTCCGTATGCCGTCCGCTCACCGTGCGGTATACCCACCCCCGTAGACCAGGCCGCTCCCCGCGGTCGTGTGAAGGAATTTCCGTCCCGTGAATATCGTGACTCTCCTGCCGTTCATCGTGCTCATCGGGGCCATGTTCCTGATGACGCGTTCGGCCAAGAACAAGCAGCGCCAGGCCCAGCAGATGCGTAGTGACATGCACCCGGGCACGGGCGTGCGGACCATTGGCGGCATGTACGCGACGGTCAAGGAGGTCCACGACGACACGGTCCTCCTCGAGGTGGCCCCCGGCGTGCACGCGATCTACGCGAAGAACGCGGTGGGAGCCGTCCTGGCGGACGCCGAGTACAACCGCATCGTGCACGGCATCGACCCCGACGAGGACGCCGACGCCGCCGACACCCCTGTCGTTCCCGACGACGCCTCCTCGCTGACCGAGGCCGCCGACGCCGGTGATGGCGACTCCTCCGCCGACAAGGCCGACGCGGCCGACGAGACGGACGAGAAGGCCGGGAAGACGGACGTCAAGAAGATCGATCTCGGCAAGGACGACGCCGCGGCGGCGAGCACTTCCGAGGACGAGAAGCGGGACGGCGGCACCGACGCGAAGTAAGTCCGTCACCCGGGAAACCGCGGCGCGCCCCCGCTTGGTGCGCCGCGGTTCCCTGAACGGTCTAGGCTCCGGCGGGGGCTCGTCCCCACAAGACTTCGTGGCCGCTCCGCGCACACCCGATGCGGGGCGGTTGGACAGGGAGATACGAGAAGGTGGCAGCACCGAAGAAGGGCCGCAGGTCCTCCGGGTCACAGGGCAGGCCCGGGCGCGCCTTGGCCGTCATCCTGATCGCCATCGTGGCGCTGACCGGAGGCATGTTCGTCTCCGGTCACACCACGCCGCGACTGGGTATCGATCTCGCGGGCGGTACCAGCTTCACGCTGGAGGCCAAGAACCAACCGGGCAGGCCCAACGCGATCAACACGGACAATATGAACACCGCCGTGGGCATCATCGAGCGGCGGGTCAACGGTCTGGGTGTGTCCGAGGCCGAAGTCCAGACGCAGGGCGAGAAGCACATCATCGTGAACATCCCCAAGGGGACGAACGCGAAGCAGGCCCGGCAGCAGGTCGGCACCACCGCCCAGCTCTACTTCCGGCCGGTGACCACGACCACCAGCGGCCAGAAGACGCCCGACCCCAGCTCCACCCCCAGCCCGTCCGCCAGCGCCAGCGGCAAGGGCGATGACAAGGGCGACGACAAGGGCGGCAAGCCGTCCGGCACGCCGTCGGCTTCCTCGTCTTCCTCGGCCAGCCCCAGCACCCAGGGGCGGGCCCTCTCCGAGGGACTGAAGGCCGACAAGAAGCCCAGCGAGACCCCCTCGCCGTCGAACACCCCGAAGCCCGACCCGTCCAAGAGCCCGTCCGGTTCCGCCAGCCAGCAGGAGCTGGCCAAGCAGTTCGCGAACCTGGACTGCACCAAGCCGGCCGCACGCGCCGCGGCGGCCGAGAAGGCGGCCAACGCCAAGCCGAGCGAACCGGTGCTGGCCTGCAGCGAGAAGGGCGACGCCAAGTTCGTCCTCGGCCCCTCCGAGGTCGAGGGCACCGACGTGGACGACGCCTCAGCGGTCTTCGAGAGCCAGAACGGAGCGGGCTGGATCGTCCAGCTCGACTTCAACAGCAAGGGCTCCAAGAAGTTCGCCAAGACCACCGGCGAACTCACCACCAAGCAGTCCCCGCAGAACCGCTTCGCGATCGTCCTGGACGGCGAGGTCGTCTCCGACCCCGAGGTCACCCAGGGCGCCATCACCGGCGGCCGGGCCACCATCTCCGGCGGCTTCACCCAGCAGAGCTCCGAGGACCTGGCCAACGTGCTGTCCTACGGTGCGCTCCCGCTGTCCTTCGACATCGCCGACGAGACCACCGTCTCCGCCGCGCTCGGTGGTGAGCAGCTGAACGCCGGTCTGGTCGCCGGTGCCATCGGCCTCGCGCTCGTCGTGATCTACCTGGTCGTCTACTACCGAGGTCTCGCCCTCGTGGCCATGGCCAGCCTCGGCGTCTCCGCGATCCTGACGTACACGATCATGGTGCTGCTCGGCCCGGGCATCGGCTTCGCGCTGAACCTGCCGGCGGTCTGCGGTGCGATCGTGGCCATCGGTATCACCGCCGACTCGTTCATCGTCTACTTCGAACGGATCCGCGACGAGATCCGGGAGGGCCGCTCGCTGCGCCCCGCCGTCGAGCGCGGCTGGCCGCGGGCCCGGCGCACCATCCTGGTGTCGGACTTCGTGTCGTTCCTGGCCGCCGCGGTGCTCTACATCGTCACCGTCGGCAAGGTGCAGGGCTTCGCCTTCACCCTGGGGCTCACCACGCTGCTCGACGTCGCCGTGGTGTTCCTCTTCACCAAGCCGCTGATGACGATCCTCGCCCGCCGCCCGTTCTTCGGGAACGGCCATTCGTGGTCCGGACTGGACCCCAAGCGCCTCGGGGTCACGCCGCCGCTGCGCCGTCGCCGTCCCGCCGCCCCCGGCCCCGCCGACACGAAGGAGGCGTGAGATGTCGCGACTCGGCACTCTCGGCGCCAGGCTCTACCGAGGCGAGGTCGGCTACGACTTCGTCGGCAAGCGGAAGCTCTGGTACGGCATCTCGATACTGATCACCATCACGGCCATCGTGGGCCTGGCGGTGCGCGGCCTGAACATGGGCATCGAGTTCTCCGGCGGCGCGGTCTTCACCACCCCGAACACCAAGGTCTCGGCCTCCGACCTGCGTCAGACGGCGGAGGACGCGTCCGGCGGCCACACCGTCGTCGTCCAGGAGCTCGGCCGGGGCGGCCTGCGGATCCAGATCAGCGAGCTGGGCACCAAGGAGGCCCTGCCGGTCCAGGAGAACCTCGCCAAGGAGCTGGGCGTCCAGACCAGCAAGATCGACACTCAGCTGGTCGGCCCGAGCTGGGGCGAGCAGATCGCCAGCAAGGCCTGGCAGGGTCTGGCGATCTTCATGGTGCTGGTGGTGATCTATCTCGCCATCGCCTTCGAATGGCGGATGGCGCTGGCCGCCCTGATCGCCCTGATCCACGACCTCACCATCACCGTCGGTGTCTACGCACTGGTCGGCTTCGAGGTCACCCCGGGCACCGTGATCGGTCTGCTGACGATCCTCGGTTATTCGCTCTACGACACCGTCGTGGTCTTCGACGGTCTCAAGGAAGCGTCGAAGGACCTCACCAAGCAGACCCGCTTCACCTACAGCGAAATCGCCAACCGCAGCCTCAACTCGACCCTGGTGCGGTCCATCAACACCACGATCGTCGCGCTGCTGCCGGTCGGCGCGCTGCTGTTCATCGGTGGCGGTCTGCTCGGCGCGGGCATGCTCAACGACATCTCCCTGGCGCTCTTCGTCGGCCTCGCCGCCGGTGCGTACTCCTCGATCTTCATCGCGACCCCGCTGGTCGCCGATCTGAAGGAGCGCGACCCGAGGATGAAGGCGCTCGCCAAGCGGGTCAAGGCCAAGCGTGCCGCGTCCGCCAAGGCCGAGGCCGCCGACTCGTCGTCCGACGAGGAGGACGCCCCCGACCTGGAGGATGCCGCCGCGGCCCCCGCCGGGGTCGTCGGCCAGCGCCGCCAGCCCGCCGCCCGTAACCGGGGGCGCGGCCGGCCGTCGGGCAAGCGGCGATGAGCGGGGGAGCCCGACGATGACCGAGACGACGAAGACGACGGCTGATAGTCCCGACGGCAGGCCCGACGGATCCGGCGCGGCCGCCGCCGAGGAGCTGCGCACACTGCTCCTCAGCCGGATCCAGGACGTGCCGGACTACCCCAAGCCGGGCGTGATGTTCAAGGACATCACCCCGCTGCTCGCCGACGCCACCGCCTTCGGCGCGCTCACCGAAGCGCTCGCCGAGCTGTGCGTCCGGCACCGGGCGGACAAGGTGGTGGGCCTGGAGGCGCGCGGCTTCATCCTCGCCGCCCCGGCCGCCGTCCGCGCCGGAATCGGCTTCGTACCGGTCCGCAAGGCCGGCAAGCTCCCCGGGGCGACGCTCGGCCAGGCCTACGAGCTGGAGTACGGCACCGCCGAGATCGAGATCCACGCCGACGCGCTGGAGCCCGGCGACCGGGTCCTGGTGATCGACGACGTACTGGCCACCGGCGGCACCGCCGAGGCGTCCCTGCGGCTCATCCGGCGGGCCGGCGCCCAGATCGCCGGGGTCGCCGTGCTGCTGGAGCTCGGCTTCCTCGACGGCCGCGGCCGTCTGCTGGCCGCGCTGGACAGCGCCCCGCTGGAGGCCCTGATCACGGTCTGAGCCGGATCACGGGCCCGCACACCGGGCCGAGAAGACCGCCGGAGGGCGGGGACCGCGCACCGCCGGTCCCCGCCCTCCGCCATGCCGTCACATGCCCCCGTCATGCCCGGCTTGGCGGTCGGCAGGCAAGCGGAGTGGCGGGATCGATACCATGGCAGCCTGACCTTTCGAGGTCCGGACCGCTTGAGGAGTGCTCTTGCCAGACGAGGCCCAGCCGCTCTCGCCCAACGTCCGTCCGGGCGGAACCCCCTCCGCACAGCCGGACGCGCCCACCGCCGCCGAGCCGACGGCGGCCTCCGGCGTGCCCAAGAACAGCGGCGACAGCCCGGTCCGGCGCGGCCCAGAGCAGACGAGCCCGAAGCCCGCCACGGGCCGCTCCAGCAACCTGCCCGCCACCACGCCCCCCGCGCGCCCCGTACAGAGCCCCGCGCCCCGCTCCGGCTCCTCCAACCGCGTCCGGGCCCGCCTGGCGCGCCTCGGGGTCCAGCGCTCCAGCCCGTACAACCCGGTGCTGGAGCCGCTGCTGCGGATCGTGCGCGCCAACGACCCCAAGGCGGAAGCCTCGACGCTGCGCCAGATCGAGCGCGCGTACCAGGTGGCCGAGCGCTGGCACCGCGGCCAGAAGCGCAAGAGCGGCGATCCGTACATCACCCACCCCCTCGCGGTGACCACGATCCTGGCCGAGCTGGGTATGGATCCGGCCACTTTGATGGCCGGGCTGCTGCATGACACCGTCGAGGACACCGAGTACGGCCTGGACACCCTGCGCCGGGACTTCGGCGACCAGGTCGCCCTGCTCGTCGACGGCGTCACCAAGCTGGACAAGGTCAAGTTCGGCGAGGCGGCCCAGGCCGAGACCGTGCGCAAGATGGTCGTCGCCATGGCCCGGGACCCCCGGGTACTGGTCATCAAGCTGGCCGACCGGCTGCACAACATGCGCACCATGCGCTACCTCAAGCGGGAGAAGCAGGAGAAGAAGGCCCGCGAGACCCTCGAGATCTACGCCCCGCTCGCCCACCGCCTGGGCATGAACACCATCAAATGGGAGCTGGAGGACCTCGCCTTCGCGATCCTCTACCCCAAGATGTACGACGAGATCGTGCGGCTGGTCGCCGAGCGGGCCCCCAAGCGCGACGAGTACCTGGCCGTCGTCACCGACCAGGTCCAGGGCGATCTGCGGGCGGCGCGGATCAAGGCGACCGTCACCGGCCGACCGAAGCACTACTACTCCGTCTACCAGAAGATGATCGTGCGCGGCCGCGACTTCGCCGAGATCTACGACCTGGTGGGCATCCGGGTGCTCGTCGACACCGTCCGCGACTGCTACGCGGCGCTCGGGACCATCCACGCGCGGTGGAACCCGGTGCCCGGGCGGTTCAAGGACTACATCGCGATGCCCAAGTTCAACATGTACCAGTCGCTGCACACGACGGTCATCGGGCCCAGCGGCAAGCCGGTCGAGCTGCAGATCCGCACCTTCGACATGCACCGCCGCGCCGAGTACGGCATCGCCGCGCACTGGAAGTACAAGCAGGAGGCGGTGGCCGGTGCCTCCAAGGTGCGCACCGATGTGCCCCGTAAGGCGGGCAAGGACGACGCCGTCAACGACATGGCGTGGCTGCGGCAGCTCCTGGACTGGCAGAAGGAGACCGAGGACCCGGGCGAGTTCCTGGAGTCCCTGCGCTTCGACCTGTCCCGCAACGAGGTCTTCGTCTTCACGCCCAAGGGCGATGTCATAGCGCTTCCGGCCGGGGCCACCCCGGTCGACTTCGCGTACGCCGTGCACACCGAGGTCGGCCACCGCACCATCGGGGCGCGGGTCAACGGGCGGCTGGTGCCGCTGGAGTCGACCCTCGACAACGGCGATCTGGTGGAGGTCTTCACCTCCAAGGCGGCGGGCGCCGGGCCGTCCCGCGACTGGCTGGGCTTCGTCAAGTCGCCCCGCGCCCGTAACAAGATCCGCGCCTGGTTCTCCAAGGAGCGCCGCGACGAGGCCATCGAACAGGGCAAGGACGCGATCGTCCGGGCGATGCGCAAGCAGAACCTGCCCATCCAGCGGATCCTGACCGGGGACTCGCTGGTCACCCTCGCCCATGAGATGCGCTACCCCGACATCTCCGCGCTCTACGCCGCCATCGGCGAGGGCCATGTCTCCGCGCAGAGCGTGGTGCAAAAGCTCGTCCAGGCGCTCGGCGGCGAGGAGGCGGCCAACGAGGACATCGCCGAGACCGCCCCGCCCATCCGCCGCACCAAGCGCCGCTCCAGCGCCGATCCGGGCGTCGTGGTCAAGGGCGTCGAGGATGTGTGGGTCAAGCTGGCCCGCTGCTGTACGCCGGTCCCCGGCGACCCCATCATCGGCTTCGTCACCCGCGGCAGCGGCGTCTCCGTGCACCGCGCCGACTGTGTCAACGTGGACTCGCTCTCCCAGCAGCCCGAGCGCATCCTCGACGTCGAATGGGCACCCACCCAGTCGTCGGTCTTCCTGGTCGCCATCCAGGTCGAGGCGCTGGACCGGTCCCGGCTGCTGTCGGACGTCACCCGTGTGCTGTCCGACCAGCACGTCAACATCCTCTCGGCGGCCGTGCAGACCTCCCGCGACCGGGTGGCCACCTCGCGCTTCACCTTCGAGATGGGCGACCCCAAGCATCTGGGCCACGTCCTGAAGGCCGTACGGGGCGTCGAGGGCGTCTACGACGTCTACCGGGTCACCTCGGCCCGCGCCCGCTGAGAAAACGCGCCCGCTGAGCACACGCGCCCGCTGAGCACACGACGGCGGCGGCCCCCGGCGCTTTCGCACCGGGGGCCGCCGTCGTCGTATCGGCCGGATCAGCGGACCGACATCAGCCGCCGAACTCCTGCAGACCCTTCAGCGCCTGGTCCAGCAGCGCCTGCCGGCCCTCGAGCTCCTTGGAGAGCTTGTCGGCCTTCGCGTTGTTCCCCGCCGCGCGGGCCGCGTCGATCTGCCTGCGCAGCTTGTCGACGGCGTCCTGCAACTGGCCGGTGAGTCCCTGGGCGCGCGCCCGCGCCTCGGGGTTGGTCCGCCGCCACTCCGCCTCCTCGGCTTCCTGGATGGCGCGCTCCACCGCGTGGATCCGGCCCTCGATCCGGGCCCGGGCGTCCCTCGGCACATGGCCGACGGCCTCCCACCGCTCGTTGACCGACCGGAAGGCCGCGCGGGCCGCCTTCAGATCCGAGATCGGCAGCAGCTTCTCGGCCTCGACGACGAGCTCCTCCTTACGGGTGAGATTCTCCCGCTGCTCGGCGTCGCGCTCCGCGAAGACCTCACTGCGCCCCTGGAAGAAGATGTCCTGCGCACCGCGGAAGCGGTTCCACAGGTCCTCCTCGGCCTCGCGCTGCGCACGGCCCGCGGCCTTCCAGTCCGCCATCAGCTCCCGGTACCGGGCCGCGGTCGGACCCCAGTCGGTGGAGCCGGAGAGCGCCTCGGCCTCGGCGACCAGCTTCTCCTTGGTCTGACGGGCCTCCTCGCGCTGTGCGTCCAGGGCCGCGAAATGCGCCTTGCGGCGCTTGGAGAACGCCGAGCGGGCATGCGAGAAGCGATGCCACAGCTCGTCGTCCGTCTTGCGGTCCAGGCGCGGCAGGCCCTTCCAGGTGTCCACCAGGGCGCGCAGCCGCTCCCCGGCCGCCCGCCACTGCTCGCTGGCGGCCAGCTGCTCGGCCTCGGCGACCAGGTCCTCCTTGGCCCTGCGGGCCTCGTCGGCCTGGACCGCCTTGGCCGCCTTGCGCTGCTCGCGGCGGGCCTCGACGTCCCCGGCGAGCTTGTCGAGCCGCTTCCTCAGCGCGTCCAGATCGCCGACCACGTGATGCTCGTCGAGCTGGTGCCGGATGTGGTCGATGGCCGCCGTCGCGTCCTTGGCCGACAGATCGGTGGTCTTGACCCGGCGCTCGAGGAGACCGATCTCGACGACCAGACCGTCGTACTTGCGCTCGAAGTAGGCGAGGGCCTCTTCCGGCGATCCCGCCTGCCACGATCCGACGACCTGCTCACCGTCGGCCGTACGCACGTATACGGTCCCCGCCTCGTCGACGCGGCCCCAAGGCTCGCTGCTCACAGCGCCTCCTCCACATGATGCCGGGGCGGGCGCGCGGCCCGCCGGCATCGTCCACAGTTTCTTCCGGCCGGGATGCGCCCTGGCCGGTCTCACGGCAGGGTGGCGGCCTCCGGGGCAGGCACCCTACACAACGCCAACATAGGCGACCGGTGCCCCGGCTGTCCGTATCCTGCGCGACCGAAATTTCGCAGTACGCGCGTCGGCGACCTCAGGACTTGCCGACCGTCGCCTTGTTGATCACGACGCTGGCGTTGGGGGCGGTGTTCATCGTCTGGTCCGGGGCTCCCGCCCCGGCGTCGGCGATCTTCTTCAGGACCTTCATCCCGGCCTTGTCCACGGTGCCGAAGGGCGTGTAGTAGGGCGGGAGCTCGCTCTCCTTGTAGACCAGGAAGAACTGGCTGCCGCCGGTGTTCTTGCCCTGCTTGGTCTGCGGGTTGTACTGGTTGGCCATGGCGACGGTCCCGGCCGGGTACTTGCCGCTCTTGATCGAGGGGTCCTTCAGGTTCTCGTCCGGGAGGGTGTAGCCCGGGCCGCCCGCGCCGGTGCCCTGCGGATCACCGCACTGCAGCACGTAGATCCCCGAGTTCACCAGTCGGTGGCACTTGGTGTGGTCGAAGTAGCCCTCGCCCGCCAGGAAGCTGAAGGAGTTGACCGTGTGCGGCGCCTTGCCGGCGTCCATGGCCACGGAGATGTCCCCGCAGGTCGTCTCCAGCTTCATCGTGTAGGAGGCCGACTTGTCGACCGTGAGCGCCGGCTCCTTCTTCCACGACAGCTTCTTCGGCTTCTTGCCCGCGACCGCCTTCGCCTCCTTGGCACAGGGGTCCGGCGCCTTGCTGGTGGGGGCGGCCGAGGGGGTGCCGGACGCGGCGGCGTCGTCCTTCGTCTTGTCCTTGTCGCTTCCGGACAGCGCGCCCGTGGCCGCGATGGCACCGCCACCGGCCAGGACCACGGCCAGTACGGCGGCGATCACGACATTGCGCTGGCGCGTCTTGTGCCGGGCGGATTCGCGCCGCTGCTGCTGGCGAAGGTACTTCTCCCGGGCGAGTTGCCGCCGCCGCTGCTCGTTACTGACCACCGGGTCGTCTCCTCAAGGCGTGTGCCGTCAGTGTCCTGCTGTTGTGCGTGAGGGCTCGGCCGTACCGTATACGGGTTCGCTGTGGTGGGGGCGCCGCCGGTAGGCTCTGAAGCCGCCGACAATCTTCCACCGGACGACTTTTAAGGACGATCGTGCTCATTGCCGGGTTCCCCGCCGGGGCCTGGGGGACCAATTGCTATCTGGTCGCCCCCGCCGCCGGTGAGGAGTGCGTGATCATCGACCCGGGCCATCAGGCGGCCCAAGGCGTCGCGGAGGCGGTCGCCAAGCACCGGCTCAAGCCCGTCGCCGTCGTCCTCACCCACGGCCATATCGACCATGTCGCCTCGGTCGTCCCGGTCTGCGGCGCGCATGACGTACCGGCCTGGATCCACCCGTCCGACCGCTACATGATGAGCGACCCCGAGAAGGCCCTCGGGCGCTCCATCGGCATGCCGCTGATGGGCGAACTCACCGTGGGCGAGCCGGACGACGTCAAGGAGCTGGCCGACGGCGCCGAGCTGAAGCTGGCCGGTCTCGAGCTCACCGTCGCGCACACCCCGGGCCATACCAAGGGGTCGGTGACCTTCCGGATGCCCGAGCAGGCGGACGTCCCGTCCGTCTTCTTCGCGGGCGATCTGCTTTTCGCCGGCTCCATCGGACGCACCGATCTGCCCGGCGGCGATCACGCCGAGATACTCGAGTCGCTGGCCCGTGTGGTCCTGCCGCTCGACGACTCGACCGTGGTGCTGTCCGGCCATGGCCCCCAGACCAGCATCGGCCGTGAGCGCGCCACCAACCCGTATCTGCGCGAGGTGGCCGCCGGCCTGGGAGACGGCGCGCAGCGCCCGGCTCCGCGACGAGGAATGTGACGAGAGACTTCCGTTGAGCACCTTCAAAGCCCCCCGGGGCACGTATGACCTGATCCCGCCGGCCTCCGCGGCGTACCTGGCCGTGCGCGAGGCGATCGCCGCACCGCTCAAGCGCTCCGGCTACGGCTATATCGAGACCCCCGGTTTCGAGAACGTGGAGCTCTTCGCGCGCGGCGTCGGCGAGTCCACCGACATCGTGACCAAGGAGATGTACACCCTCACCACCAAGGGCGGCGACGAGCTCGCGCTGCGCCCCGAGGGCACCGCCTCGGTGCTGCGCGCCGCCCTGGAGGCCAATCTGCACAAGGCCGGATCGCTGCCGGTCAAGCTCTGGTACTCGGGCTCGTACTACCGCTACGAGCGGCCGCAGAAGGGCCGCTACCGCCACTTCTCGCAGGTCGGCGCGGAGGCGATCGGCGCCGAGGACCCGGCCCTGGACGCCGAGCTGATCATCCTGGCCCACGACGCGTACCGCTCGCTGGGGCTGCGCGACTTCCGCATCCTGCTGAACTCGCTGGGCGACGCCACCTGCCGCCCCGTCTACCGGGCCGCCCTCCAGGACTTCCTGCGCGGCCTCGACCTGGACGAGGACACCCGGGCGCGCGTCGAGATCAACCCGCTGCGGGTGCTGGACGACAAGCGTGAGGCGGTGCGCGAGCAACTGACCGGCGCCCCGCTGCTGCGCGACTACCTGTGCGAGGCGTGCAAGGCGTACCACGCGGAGGTCCGCGAGCTGATCACCGCGCGGGGCGTGGCCTTCGAGGACGACGCGAAGCTGGTGCGCGGCCTCGACTACTACACCCGCACGACCTTCGAGTTCGTCCACGACGGGCTGGGCTCGCAGTCCGCGGTCGGCGGCGGCGGCCGCTACGACGGGCTGTCCGAGATGATCGGCGGCCCGGCGCTGCCCTCGGTGGGCTGGGCGCTCGGCGTCGACCGTACGGTGCTGGCGCTGGAGGCCGAAGGCATCGAGCTGAACCTCCCCGATGCCGTCAGCGTCTTCGCGGTGCCGCTGGGGGAGGAGGCCAGGAAGGTCCTCTTCGGCGTGGTCGGCGAACTCCGCACGGCGGGTGTCGCCACGGACTTCGCCTACGGCGGCAAGGGCCTGAAGGCCGCGATGAAGGCGGCCAACCGCAGCGGTGCGCGCTACGCGATCGTGGCGGGCGAGCGCGACCTCGCCGAGGACGTGGTCCAGCTGAAGGACATGGAGTCCGGCGAGCAGGCGCCGGTGCCCCTGGCCGAGGTGGTCGAGGCGATCCACTCGCGCCTCGCCTGAGCGACGCTCGAAGGGGGCCCGGGGATTCCCCGGGCCCCCTTCGCTGCCCCCTACAGCAGGCCCAGCCGCATCGCGCTGGTGACCGCCGCGGTGCGGTCGTCCACGCCCAACTTGCCGAAGGCCCGGAGCAGATGGGTCTTCACCGTCGATTCGCCGATGAACAGACGTCGTCCGATCTCCGCGTTGGTGCACCCCTCTGCGACCAGCCGCAGCACGGCCGTCTCCCGCTCGGAGAGGCGGGGGCGCTGGGGCCGGTCGCGCAACTGGTCCATGAGGCGGGCGGCGACGGACGGGGCCAGGACCGTCTCGCCGCGAGCGGCGGAGCGTACGGCCTCGGCCAGTTCGGCGCGGGCCATGTCCTTGAGCAGATAGCCCGCCGCGCCCGCCTCCACCGCGCGCAGGATGTCCCCGTCCGTCTCGTACGTGGTCAGCACGATCACGCGGGACGGCAGCCCGGCGGCGGTCATCCGCGCGATCGACTCCACCCCGCCACCGTCCGGCATCCGCAGGTCCATCAGCACCACATCGGGCCGCAGCGAGGCGCACAGCGCCTCCGCCCGCGGCCCGCTGTCCGCCTCGCCGACGACCGTCAGATCGGGTTCGGCGCCGAGCATGCCGCGCAGCCCCTCCCGCACCACCGGGTGGTCGTCCGCGATCAGGATCCGGATCACCGTGCGCTCCTCGTTCATGCCGTCGGCGTTCATGGCGTCGGCCGGGTGGGATGGGGGGACGGGGCGGTCGGCTGGACGGGCAGTTCGAACGCGACCGTCGTGCCCTCGCCCGGGGCGGCGGCCACCTCCGCCGTGCCGCCCACCTCGCCTGCCCGTGCGCGCAGCCCGGCCAGGCCGTAGCCCTCGCGCGGGGAGCGCGGGTCGAAGCCACGGCCGGTGTCCCGGACCCGAAGCCGCAGCGCGTCCTCGCCGTAGCCGAGCGCGATGGTGACGGCGGCGCCCGGCCCCGCGTGCCGACGGGCGTTGGACAGCGCCTCCTGGCAGCCGCGCAGCGCCACCACCTCCACGGCGGCGGGCAGCGGCCGGACCGCCCCCGAGACCTCGACGCGGGCGGAGGAGCCGGTCTGCTCCCCGTGCCGCACGGCCAGCCGCCGCAGCGCGTCCGGAAGTGAACTGCCGTCCAGGTCGGCCGGGCCCGCCCCGGCGACCAGGGCGCGGGCCTCCGCGAGGTTCTCCCGGGCCGTACGGGCCATGAGGCCCAAGTGGCGGCGGGCCAGCGGCATATCGTGGTCCAGCTCCGACTCCACGGCCTGAACGAGCATCAGCAGACTGGCGAAGCCCTGGGCGAGGGTGTCGTGGATCTCCCGGGTCAGCCGCTCCCGCTCCGCGAGGGCGCCGTGCGCGGCCGACAGCCGGGCCACCTCCTCGCGGCTGGCGTCCAGTTCGGCGATCAGCCGGGCGCGCTCGGCGCTCTGCTGGAGCACCATGATGATCCAGCTTCCGATGATCAGCGAGAAGGCCCATGAGACGGCCGCGGAGAGGGAGTTGAAGAACAGATTCCCGGAACCCGGCCGCTCCACAAGCGCCCAGACCACCACCGGGACGACGTTGATCACGGTGACGGCGATCAGCGCCCTGCGCATCCGCAGCAGCATGAAGCACTGGGGCGTCAGCGCGAAGATGGCGATCCGGGTCTCCCCGACCAGCGCCGCGGGCACCACGAACAGCAGGAACAGCCCCACCAGATAGACCAGCGCGCGGGACTGGTCCTCGCCTTCCGTCAGCAGCACCGGCCGGCCCACCAGCACGTACCACGGCGCGGTCGCGGCGAAGAAGGCCGCCGCGACCGCGCGCGGTCCGGTCCCGGGGTCCGATCCGCTCAGAACGAACAGGAAGGTGGCCGCGAACACGATCGCGAAATAGACGTCCCAGCGGCGGTAGGTGTGGTTGTACACGTCCGGATCGCGAGGGCCGGCCGGTTCGCTCAGCCGTCCCGGTGGCTCTTCCAACGGAAGGTCAGCAGACACAGCACCAATCCTCCGACGCACCACGCGCCCAGCACCAGGGCGATCCGCCCGTACTCCCAGGAGCCCGCCTGCTCCAGCACGGCCGCCGACTCCGGCAGGAACACTCCGCGGAAGCCCTGGCACATCCACTTCAGCGGAAAGATGGCGGCCACGTTCAGCATCCAGTCCGGCAGCGTGTCGATCGAGATGAAGACGCCGGAGATGAACTGCAGCACCAGGAACGGCAGGACCACCACCGAAGTGGCGCTCTTACCGGAGCGCGGAACACTGCTGATCGCGATGCCCAGCAGCGCACAGCCGGTCAGCCCGAGGGCGAAGACCCAGGCGAAGGTGAACCACGTGGCCGCGCCCGTGGGCAGATCGAGGTCGAAGAGCGCGGCGCCGACGGCCAGCAGCAGCACCGTCTCGGCGATCCCGGAGACCAGGACCAGCCACAGCTTGCCGAGGAAGTACGCGGCCAGGGGCATCGGCGTACCGCGCAGTCGCCGCAGCACCTTCTCGTCCCGTTCGAGCGCGATGGAGACGCCCAGCGACTGGAAGCTGGTCGACATCACCCCCGACGCGATCATCGCCGCGGCGTAGAGCTGAGAGGCGGTCACGCCCGCGCCCCGCACATCGTTCCGGAAGATCGAGGCGAACAGGGCCAGGAAGACGACGGGGAAGGCGAAGGTGAAGACCACCTGTTCGCGCTGGCGGAAGAACTGCCTGAGCTCGAGGGCGCCCCGGTGCAGCCCGAGGGTCCAGGCGCCGGGCAGCCGCGCGGGGGCGGCCGCGGCGGTGCGCCGGGCACCGGAGGAGGTGGTGCTCGTGGTGGTCATCGCGTGCCCTCCCCGGGCCGCTCGTCGAGTTGTCCGGTGAGCCGCAGATAGACGTCCTCCAGGGTCGGCCGGGAGATCCGCAGCCCCGCAATCTCCCCGTCGAAGCGGCGCATCAGCTCCGCGACGGTACGGGTCGGGGTCTCCGTCTCCTCCTGGCGCGCCCCGTCGCCGGGCTCGATCCAGTGGACCGTCGCCCGGCTGCCGTGCCGCTCGCGCAGTTCGGCGGGTGCGCCCTCGGCGACGACCTTGCCCGCGGCGATGACCGCGAGCCGGTCGGACAGCGCCTCCGCCTCGTCGAGATAGTGCGTGGTGAGCACGATCGTGGTGCCCTCGTCCGCCAACCGCCTGATCAGCTCCCAGAACCGCCGCCGCGCCGCCGGGTCGAAGCCCGTCGTCGGCTCGTCCAGCAGCAACAGCTCCGGATCACCGATCACCCCGAGGGCCACGTCCAGCCGGCGCCGCTGGCCGCCCGACAGCGCCTTGATCCGGCTGCCCGTCTTGGCCTCCAGGCCGACCAGGCCGATGACCTCGTCGGGGTCGCGCGGGCGCGGGTAGTAGCGGGCGAAATGCCGCACGGTCTCCCGCACCGTCAACTCGGCCGGGGCGGATTCATCCTGCCAAACGATGCCGATCCGGGAACGCCATTCCCGTCCCCCGGAGGCGGGATCCCGGCCGAGCACCGTGACCTCCCCCGCGTCCCGGCTCCGATGGCCCTGGAGGATCTCCACCGTGGTGCTCTTGCCCGCCCCGTTGGGCCCCAGGACGCCGAACACCTCACCCTGCCGGATGCCCAGGTCAACGCCGTCCAACGCGGTCACCGCGCCATAGCGCTTGCGCAGCCCGCGCACCCGTATCGCTTCGTCTGCCATAGCCATGAGCGTGAGGGTGCCGCGCTCGTCCCGGGGACGACCGGGAAGCCCGTCTTATGTCCTCCGAACGGGGGACAGGGCACCATGGCATGGCCTGGATGAGCGGGCCGTACGGCGGGGGTGGGTGCGGCACAATGGCCGTGCCCGACGGGGCTGAACACGGTGGAGAGCGACGGACGGCGAGTATGGCGACGACAGTGATGGACGACGTGGAGTCCGGCGAGGCGCGGGAGGGCGTGCGGACCGGGACGGGGGGCAGTCGCGCCTTCGCCCTTCTGCTCGTGATCACCGGTGCGCTGGGGCTCCTCGCGGCCTGGGTCATCACGATCGACAAGAACAAGATCCTCGAGTACAAGGCCGACGGTAAGGTCTTCACGCCCGGCTGCAGCCTCAACCCCGTCGTCTCCTGCGGCAACATCATGGAGAGCGACCAGGCGCAGGCGTTCGGCTTCCCGAACCCGATGCTCGGCCTGGTCGCCTACGCCATCGTGATCTGCGTGGGCATCACCCTGCTGACCGGGGCGCGCTTCCCGCGCTGGTACTGGCTGACCTTCAACGCGGGCACGCTCTTCGGCGTCGGCTTCGTGACCTGGCTCCAGTACGAGTCGCTGTACGTCATCGGCTCGCTGTGCCTGTGGTGCTGCCTCGCCTGGGTCGCCACCATCGTGATGTTCTGCTACGTCACCGGCCACAACCTCAAGCACGGATACCTTCCCGCGCCGGACGGCCTGCGGCGCGGGCTCATGGAGTTCCACTGGGTGGTCCCGGTGATGTGGATCGGCGTCATCGGAATGCTGATCCTCACCCGCTGGTGGGACTTCTGGACGGGCGCTCAGGGCTGAAGCCCGCACTTTCCGAACCTTGGGCCCGGCGGCTGAACCCCCGAGCCCGGCGGCGGTCCGACGGCGTTGTCACAGGGTTGGCATAGGCTTCCCGTCGTGGAGCCAGACCTGTTCACCGCCGCCGCAGAGGACCGCCAGGAGAAGGATCCGGCCAGCAGCCCGCTGGCCGTGCGGATGCGTCCGCGCACTCTCGACGAGGTCGTGGGCCAGCAGCATCTGCTGCGCCCCGGATCGCCGCTGCGCCGGCTCGTGGGCGAGGGGGGCGGCGGTCCGGCCGGGCCGTCGTCGGTGATCCTGTGGGGCCCGCCGGGTATCGGCAAGACGACGCTGGCGTATGTGGTCAGCCAGGCCACCCAGAAGCGCTTCGTCGAGCTGTCGGCCATCACCGCGGGGGTCAAGGAGGTCCGGGCCGTCATCGACGGCGCGCGCCGCTCCTCCGGGGCGTACGGGCGGGACACCGTCCTCTTCCTTGACGAGATCCACCGCTTCAGCAAGGCCCAGCAGGACTCACTGCTGCCCGCCGTGGAAAACCGCTGGGTGACGCTGATCGCGGCCACCACCGAGAATCCGTACTTCTCCGTGATCTCCCCGCTGCTCTCCCGCTCGCTGCTGCTCACCCTGGAGCCGCTGACCGACGACGATCTGCGCGGGCTGCTGCGGCGCGCGCTCACCGACGAGCGCGGGCTCGGCGGAGCGGTCACCCTCCCCGAGGACGCCGAGGCGCATCTGCTGCGCATAGCGGGCGGCGACGCCCGGCGGGCGCTCACCGCGCTGGAGGCGGGCGCCGGGGCGGCCCTGGACAAGGGCGAGGCCGAGGTCACGCTCACCTCGCTGGAGGAGGCGGTCGACCGGGCCGCGGTGAAGTACGACCGCGCGGGCGACCAGCACTACGACGTGGCCAGCGCCCTCATCAAGTCCATCCGCGGCTCGGATGTGGACGCGGCGCTGCACTATCTGGCCCGGATGATCGAGGCGGGGGAGGACCCGCGGTTCATCGCCCGCCGGCTGATGATCTCGGCGAGCGAGGACATCGGCCTCGCCGATCCGACCGCCCTGCCCACCGCAGTGGCCGCGGCGCAGGCGGTCGCCCTGATCGGCTTCCCGGAGGCCGCGCTCACCCTGAGCCATGCCACGATCGCCCTGGCGCTCGCGCCCAAGTCCAACGCCGCGACCACGGCGATCGGCGCGGCGCTGGCGGATGTGCGGGCGGGCCTGGCCGGGCCGGTGCCGCCGCATCTGCGCGACGGCCACTACCAGGGCGCCAAGAAGCTCGGCCACGCACAGGGCTATCTCTACCCGCACGATCTGCCCGGCGGGATCGCGGCGCAGCAGTACGCACCGGACAAGATCCACGGCAAGCGGTACTACGAGCCCACGCGGTACGGCGCCGAGGCGCGGTACGCGGATGTGGTGGAGCGGGTGCGGGCGCGGCTGCGGGGCGACCCGCCGCCGTCCGCCGACGGTCCGGCCCCGGCCTCGTCGTAGCGACCCGGCCCGCGGCCGCCGCACCCGCGCCGATCACCCCACTCGCAGGCTCAGCTCGTCGCCGCGTCGAACAGGGCGTGCATCGCGTACCGCAGCTCGGTCACGTTCCGCACCGGCTCGGGGAAGTCGAAGCGCGCGTCGAACGGCCGGTCCGCCTCGTCCGTGAAGCGCACCCGCAGACCGAAGCGGTCCAGCGCCACCGGGGTGGCCGCGCCGCGGGTGCAGACCACGTCGGAGCGGTCGCCGAGCAGTGCGCACAGCCCGCGCACCTGCTCGCTGTGGGCGGCGTGCAGATGCTGGAGCAGATCGGCCTCATGCCGCACGAGCGGATCGGGGTCGGCGGTCGTGAAGTCGTCCGGCTCGATGCCGTCCGCGCCCCACAGGTCGTCCACGCACGCCTCGCCGACCTCCAGCCGCAGCAGCGTCCAGGCGGCTCTCCCGGCGGGCCCCACGCCGGCGGCCGGCCCACCGGACCGCCGGGGCCGCGGCGGCTGGTCGAGGCCGAGCAGTTCGCCCACCGGATGCCGCTCGGCCAGCAGCGCCGCCGCGGCGCGCGTGCGCTCACCGCAGGGGATGGGGGTGAGCCAGCCGGCCACCCAGGCGCGGCCGCGGATCCGCTGGGGCATCGCGACGGGGGCGACGTCGGTGATCTCCATCACGCAGGTCAGCTCGTCGTCCTGGGCGTGTGCGGCGGCCCGGGCGGCGGGGGAGCCGCTGGGGACCAGCAGCAGCACATCTCCGTCCGGGGCGACCGTCCGGGCGGCCGGACAGTCGGCCCCCAGGTCATCCAGGGCCTCGATTCCGGGAATCGTCAACGAAGCCGTAGCCTTGGATTCAACGAGAGTACGTACGCGCTCTGCCGGCGACGGCCGCAGGGCGTCTTCCATGGGACGCGGCTGACCCTCCTCGGGGCTCTGACCAGTGCTGGGCAGGGGGATCCCAGGTCGAAACATGCGTTCTCCTCGGCTAAGGTAAGGCTCACCTAACTTACATGGAGGTTCGTTCCCCGTGAACCAGTCGCGTCCCAAGGTCAAGAAGTCGCGGGCGCTGGGCATTGCTCTGACCCCGAAGGCCGTCAAGTACTTCGAGGCTCGCCCGTACCCGCCGGGTGAGCACGGTCGTGGCCGCAAGCAGACCAGTGACTACAAGGTCCGGCTGCTGGAGAAGCAGCGCCTGCGCGCCCAGTACGACATCAGCGAGCGCCAGATGGCCCGCGCCTACGACCGTGCTCGGAAGGCCGGAGGCAAGACGGGCGAGGCTCTGGTCATCGAGCTCGAGCGCCGTCTGGACGCGCTCGTCCTGCGGTCGGGCATCGCCCGCACCATCTACCAGTCCCGCCAGATGGTCACCCACGGCCACATCGAGGTCAACGGCCGTAAGGTCGACAAGCCGTCCTTCCGGGTCCGCCCGGACGACGTGGTGATGGTCCGCGAGCGCAGCCGCGACAAGCACCCCTTCCAGGTGGCGCGCGAGGGTGGTTACGCCCCCGACGGCGAGACCCCGCGCTACCTCCAGGTCAACCTGATGGCGCTCGCCTTCCGCCTCGACCGGGACCCCAACCGCAAGGAGATTCCGGTCATCTGCGACGAGCAGCTCGTCGTCGAGTACTACGCCCGCTGATCCAGCGGAGCGCACAGTACCCAGCCAAGCCCGCGGGTTCCCCTCGACGCCGGTCGACGGGGAACCCGCGGGCTTGTCCGATGGCGGACCCGGGAGCGCGCCCGGCGGCCGTTATCCGTTTCGGGTGCGCGTCCGTGGCGCGATAAGGTCGATACCTGCCGCCCGCGCCCGGATACCGCCCGAGAGCGGCGGGCGACGAACGACCCGAACGACGAGCGATCACGACAAGCACGACCAACACGACCAACGACGACGAGCGGCGACAGGGAGCGGTGCGACGTGTCCGGTGGAGAGGTGGCCGGGATCCTCGTGGCCGTCTTCTGGGCGATCCTGGTGTCCTTCCTCGCCCTGGCGCTGGTGAGGCTGGCCCAGACGCTCAAGGCGGCCACCAGGCTGCTGGCGGAGGTCACCGATCAGGCGGTTCCGCTGCTCAGCGAGGCGTCCGCGACCGTGCGCGAGGCCAACACCCAGCTCGCCCGGGTGGATTCCATCGCCTCCGACGTCCAGGAGGTCACCTCCAACGCCTCCGCGCTCTCCTCGACCGTCTCCACCGCCTTCGGCGGTCCGCTGGTCAAGGTGGCCGCGTTCGGCTACGGCGTCCGGCGGGCGATCGGCCGCAAGGGGCGAGCGGAGGACGAGCCCGCGCCCGCGCGCACCGTCGTCATCGGCAAGACCCTGCCGTCCGCCCGCTGGGGCGGCCGTCGCAACCGTGGATCGAAGGGCTGACAGACCGGATGTTCCGCCGCACATTCTGGTTCACCACCGGCGTCGCCGCCGGAGTGTGGGCCACCACCAAGGTCAACCGCAAGCTCAACCAGCTCACCCCGGAGAGTCTGGCGGCGCAGGCCGCCGACCGCGCGGTGCTGGCGGGCCGGCGGATCAAGGTCTTCGCCCTCGACGTACGGGACGGCATGGCCGACCGCGAGGCCGCGCTCAAGGACGCGCTCGGGCTCTCGGCGCCACCGCCGGACGACCGCAAGCAGCTCCCGGCCCAGCGGGGCCGGGCCCAGCTCACCCACACCACTCCCCACAAGCTCCACAAAGCCGGAAATGAGGACCACTGATGGAGTCGGCTGAAATCCGCCGCCGCTGGCTGCGCTTCTTCGAGGAGCGCGGGCACACCGTCGTGCCGTCGGCGTCGCTCATCGCGGACGACCCGACGCTGCTGCTGGTCCCCGCGGGCATGGTCCCCTTCAAGCCGTACTTCCTCGGCGAGGTCAAGCCGCCCTTCGACCGCGCCGTCAGCGTGCAGAAGTGCGTGCGCACCCCGGACATCGAAGAGGTCGGCAAGACCACCCGCCACGGCACCTTCTTCCAGATGTGCGGGAACTTCTCGTTCGGCGACTACTTCAAGGAAGGCGCCATCACGTACGCCTGGGAGCTGCTGACCAGCTCCCAGGAGGAGGGCGGCTACGGCCTCGACCCCGAGCGGCTGTGGATCACCGTCTACGAGCAGGACGACGAGGCCGAGCGCATCTGGCGCGAGGTGATCGGCGTCCCCGCCGAGCGCATCCAGCGCCTGGGCATGGGCCCGAACTACTGGTCCATGGGCGTTCCCGGCCCCTGCGGCCCCTGCTCCGAGATCAACTACGACCGTGGTCCGGAGTTCGGCGAGGAGGGCGGCCCGGCCGTCAACGACGAGCGCTACGTGGAGATCTGGAACCTGGTCTTCATGCAGTACGAGCGCGGTGCGGGCGAGGGCAAGGAGAACTTCCCGATCCTCGGCGAGCTGCCCAGCAAGAACATCGACACCGGCCTCGGCCTCGAACGCCTCGCGATGATCCTCCAGGGCGTGCGGAACATGTACGAGACCGACACCCTGCGCGTCGTCATGGACAAGGCCACCGAGCTGACCGGGGTCGCCTACGGCGCCGCCCATGACTCCGACGTCTCGCTGCGCGTGGTCGCCGACCATATGCGCACCTCCGTCATGCTCATCGGCGACGGCGTCACCCCCGGCAACGAGGGCCGCGGCTATGTGCTGCGCCGCATCATGCGCCGCGCCATCCGCAACATGCGCATCCTCGGCGCCACCGAGCCGGTCGTCGGCGAGCTGGTCGACGTCGTCCTCAAGACGATGGGCCAGCAGTACCCGGAGCTGCTGACCGACCGCAAGCGCATCGAGACCGTCGCCCTCGCCGAGGAGTCGGCCTTCCTCAAGACGCTCAAGGCCGGCACCAACATCCTCGACACCGCCGTCACCGACACCAAGGCCGCCGGTGGCAGCGTGCTCGCCGGTGACAAGGCGTTCCTGCTCCACGACACCTGGGGCTTCCCGATCGACCTCACCCTCGAAATGGCCGCCGAACAGGGCCTCTCGGTGGACGAGGCGGGCTTCCGCCGGCTGATGAAGGAGCAGCGGGAGCGCGCCAAGGCCGACGCCAAGGCCAAGAAGACCGGCCACGCCGACCTGTCCGCCTACCGTCAGGTGGCCGACAGCTCCGGTCTGACCGAGTTCACCGGCTACAGCCACACCGAGGGCGAGTCCACCATCGTGGGCCTGCTGGTCGACGGGGTGTCCTCGCCCGCCGCCACCGAGGGCGACGAGGTCGAGGTCGTCCTGGACCGCACCCCGTTCTACGCCGAGGGCGGCGGCCAGCTCGCCGACACCGGCCGGATCAAGCTGGACACCGGCGCCGTGGTGGAGGTCCGGGACGTCCAGCAGCCGGTGCCCGGCGTCAGCGTGCACAAGGGCGTCGTCCAGGTCGGCGAGGTGACGGTCGGCGCCGGTGTCCACGCCCGGATCGACATCACGCGCCGCCGCGCCATCGCCCGCGCCCACAGCGCCACCCACCTCACCCACCAGGCGCTGCGCGACGCCCTGGGCCCGACCGCCGCCCAGGCCGGTTCGGAGAACTCGCCCGGCCGCTTCCGCTTCGACTTCGGCTCGCCGGCCGCCGTGCCCGGCGGGGTGCTCATGGACGTCGAGCAGAAGATCAACGAAGTGCTCTCGCGTGAACTCGACGTCTCCGCCGAGGTGATGAGCATGGACGAGGCCAAGAAGCAGGGCGCCATCGCCGAGTTCGGCGAGAAGTACGGCGACCGGGTGCGCGTGGTGACCATCGGCGACTTCTCCAAGGAGCTGTGCGGTGGCACGCATGTGCACAATACCGCCCAGCTGGGTCTGGTGAAGCTGCTCGGCGAATCCTCCATCGGCTCCGGTGTGCGCCGGGTCGAGGCCCTGGTGGGCGTGGACGCCTACAACTTCCTCGCCCGTGAACACACGGTCGTCTCCCAGCTCACCGACCTGGTCAAGGGCCGCCCCGAGGAGCTCCCGGAGAAGATCTCCGGCATGCTGAGCAAGCTCAAGGAGGCCGAGAAGGAGATCGAGCGGTTCCGCGCCGAGAAGGTGCTGCAGGCCGCCGCCGGTCTCGCCCAGGGCGCCAAGGACGTCCGGGGCACGGCCCTGGTCGCCGCCAAGGTGCCGGACGGCACCTCCGCCGACGATCTGCGCAAGCTGGTCCTGGACGTGCGCGGCCGCATCCCGGGCGACCGCCCGGCCGTCGTCGCCCTCTTCACCGTGGCGGGCGGCCGTCCGCTGACTGTGATCGCCACCAATGAGGCCGCCCGTGAGCGCGGTCTCAAGGCTGGTGACCTGGTCCGCACCGCCGCCAAGACGCTCGGCGGCGGAGGCGGCGGCAAGCCGGACGTGGCCCAGGGCGGCGGCCAGAACCCGGATGCCGTCGGCGAGGCCATCGGGGCCGTCGAGCGGCTTGTCGCGGAATCGGACCGGTAGTCGTGCGACGCGGCAGGCGGATTGCCATCGACGTCGGGGACGCCCGGATCGGGGTCGCCTCGTGCGACCCCGACGGGATCCTCGCCACCCCTGTGGAGACCGTGCCGGGGCGCGACATCCCGGCCGCCCACAAGCGGCTCGCGGCGCTCGTCGAGGAGTACGAACCACTCGAAGTGGTGGTCGGCCTGCCGCGCTCGCTCAGCGGGCGCGAGGGGCCGGCCGCGGCCAAAGTGCGCACCTTCGCCCGCGAGTTGGCGCGGCGGGTCGCCCCGGTGCCGGTACGGCTCGTCGACGAACGTATGACCACTGTCACAGCGTCCCAGGGGCTGCGCGCCTCCGGGGTGACGTCGAAGAAGGGCCGCTCCGTGGTTGACCAGGCAGCCGCCGTGGTGATCCTGCAGAGCGCGCTGGAGACCGAGCGGGTCTCGGGCAGGGCCCCCGGAGAAGCCGTCGAAGTGGTCATCTGATCGCGATACGGTAACGTTCCGCGCGACATGGCCGCCGCCACCCGTGCCACGAACACGCCGAGCGGTGACCACCTCCGTCGCTAGGGGATCGATGACTGAGTACGGCCGGGGACCCGGCTCCCAACCGTGGCATCCAGAGGATCCGCTGTACGGGGACCGAGAGTGGAGCGGCCAGCCCGCGGCGGCCGGTCAGGATCCCTATGCGCAGGCCCCCTACGCTCAGGAGTCGTACGCGCAGGACCCCTACGCGCAGGAGGCCTACGGCCAGGATCCGTACGGTCAGGGCTCCTACGCGCAGGACACGTACGCCCAGGACCCCTACGGGCACCAGCAGTATCCGCACGGATATCAGCAGGATCCCCAGCACCAGCAGCACCAGCAGCCCCAGTGGGACGGCCAAGACGCCGGCTACCCGCATCACGGACACCCGCAGGAGTACCCCGGCCAGGGTGTTCCCTACCCGCCCCAGGACGGCTCGTACGGGGGTATGGACCCGCACGATCCCTACGGGAGCCAGAGCGGTTCCTACCCGACGCAGGACCCCTACCAGGGACAACAGCAGTCACCGCAGGCCCCCTCGGGACCTCAGGGCGCCCATGTGCCCCCGCAGACACAGCAGATGCCCACGGTGTCCGCGGAGCACCAGGTGCCGCGCCAGCGTGAGGCCCCCGAGGAGCCGCCCGCCCGGGCGGACGGCGAGGAAGACCACCCGTTCTTCACGGACGGCGGCGGCCGGGGCCTGGACGACGCGGCGGACGATGACGATGACGACGACGAGCCCGGCGCGCGCGGCGGCAAGAAGGGCAAGGGCAAGAAGCCCAAGAAGCGCCGCAGCGGCGTGGCGTGCCTCTTCGTCACCGTCGTCCTGGTGGGCGCCGTCGGCGGAGGCGGCTACTACGCCTACGACTTCTGGCAGACCCGCTTCGGCCCCGCACCCGACTACTCAGGCGACGGCACCGGGCAGATCGAGGTGGAGGTTCCCTCCGGCTCCGGCAATGCCGAGATCGGCTCGATCCTCGCCGACAAGGGCGTGGTCAAGAGCAGCGGCGCCTTCGTCGAGGCCGTGGAGGACAGCGGCAAGTTCGTCCAGCCGGGCACCTACAGCCTGCGCAAGGAGATGTCCGGCGCGGCGGCGGTCAAGCTGATGCTCGACCCCACCAGCAGCAACGCCCTGATCGTCACCGAGGGCATGCGCGACGCCGCGATCTACGCGGCGATCGACAAGAAGATCGGCGTCAAGGCGGGAACCACCGCGGACATCGCCAAGAAAGAGGCGAAGAACCTCGGGCTGCCCTCCTGGGCCGACGACAACAGCAAGATCAAGGATCCGCTGGAAGGGTTCCTCTACCCGTCCCGCTACAGCGTGGGCAAGGGCGCCAAGCCCGCGGACGTGCTGCGGAAGATGGTCGCCGAGGCCAACCGTAACTACGGCAGCCAGGATCTGGAGGGCAAGGCGAAGGAGCTGGGCCTCAAGTCCCCGCTCCAGCTGATCAGCGTGGCCAGCCTGGTCCAGGCGGAGGGCGTCACCCACGACGACTTCCGGAAGATGGCCGAGGTCATCTACAACCGGCTCAAGCCCGCTAATCCCGAGACCTACGGCAAGCTGGAATTCGACTCCACGTACAACTACATCAAAAACCAGAGCAAGATCGATATCCCGATCAATGAGATCAAGCAGTACAACAACCCGTACAACACGTACTTCTACAAGGGACTGCCGCCCGGTCCGATCGGAAACCCGGGCCATGACGCGCTGAAGGCGGCGATGAACCCGACCAGCGACGGCTGGTATTACTTCATCTCGCTCGACGGCAAGACGAGCCAGTTCTCCAAGACCTACGCGGATCACCAGAAGTGGGTCGACAAGTTCAATAAGCAGCGCACGAACAACGGCTGAGGAAAGATGTCGGAAAACCGCAGGGCAGCGGTGCTCGGTTCGCCGATCGCCCACTCCCTGTCACCGGTGCTGCACCGCGCGGCGTACCGGGAGCTGGGCCTGAGCGGCTGGACGTACGACCGCTTCGAGGTGGACGAGACCGCACTGCCGGACTTCTTCAAGCACCTCGGCGAGGACGGGGGACCGGCCTGGGCCGGGCTGTCCCTGACCATGCCGCTCAAGCGCGCCGTCATCCCGCTGCTGGACGAGATCACCGACACCGCGGCATCGGTGGAGGCCGTCAACACGGTCGTCTTCACCGACGACGGCCGCAGGCACGGGGACAACACCGATATCCCGGGCATGCTGGCGGCGCTGCGCGAGCGCGGTGTCGGACGCGTGGCGCGCGCCGCCGTGCTGGGCGCAGGCGCTACGGCCTCCTCGGCACTGGCCGCGCTCTCCCGGATCTGCGACGGCGAGGTAACCGCGTACGTCCGCAGCGAGGCCCGCGCCGCCGAGATGCGGCAGTGGGGCGAGCGGCTGGGCGTCGCGGTGCGCACGGCGGACTGGGGCGACGCGGCCGAGGCGCTCGGCGCGCCCCTGGTGATCGCCACCACCCCCGCGGGCACCACCGACGCGCTCGCCGCGTCCGTACCGGACCGCCCCGGCGCGCTCTTCGACGTCCTCTACGAGCCCTGGCCGACCCCGCTCGCCGCCGCCTGGGCGGCGCGCGGCGGCTCGGTCGTCGGCGGCCTGGACCTTCTGGTCCACCAGGCGGTGCTCCAGGTCGAGCAGATGACGGGCCGCGCCCCCGCGCCCCTGGCCGCGATGCGCGAGGCGCTGGCGGCCCGCTGACCCGCCTCACGGGCCCCTCGTCGGCCCCTGCCCGACCGTCCGCGACCGTCCACCGGCCCGTCCCCGGCCGTCCGCGACCGTCCACCTCATGGACCATGCACCGATGAGACTCCCGGGTCGTGGGAGGATCGGAGGTGCGGGCCGGAGTCGCGCGGACCGGGTCGCGCCGCAAGACGTCGAGGCACGCGCATGAGGGAGCACCGTTGAGCAGGTTGCGCTGGCTGACCGCGGGGGAGTCGCACGGCCCCGCACTCGTGGCGACGCTGGAGGGGCTGCCCGCCGGGGTGCCGATCACCACCGACATGGTGGCGGACGCCCTGGCCCGACGGCGGCTCGGCTATGGCCGCGGTGCCCGGATGAAGTTCGAGCGCGACGAGGTCACCTTCCTCGGCGGCGTACGGCACGGACTGACCCTCGGCTCCCCGGTCGCGATCATGGTCGGCAACACGGAGTGGCCGAAGTGGGAGCAGGTCATGGCCGCCGACCCGGTGGACCCCGAGATCCTCGAGGGACTCGCCCGTAACGCCCCGCTCACCCGCCCCCGCCCCGGCCACGCGGACCTGGCCGGTATGCAGAAGTACGGCTTCGACGAGGCACGGCCGATCCTGGAGCGCGCCAGCGCCCGCGAGACCGCCGCCCGGGTGGCACTGGGCACCGTCGCCCGCTCCTACCTCAAGGAGACGGCCGGGATCGAGATCGTCTCGCATGTCGTGGAGCTGGCCGCCGCGAGGGCGCCGTACGGCGTCTACCCCAAGCCCTCCGACGTCGAGAAGCTGGACGCCGACCCGGTGCGCTGCCTGGACGCCGACGCGAGCAAGGCGATGGTGGCCGAGATCGACCAGGCCCACAAGGACGGCGACACCCTCGGCGGCGTCGTCGAGGTACTCGCGTACGGCGTGCCGGTGGGCCTCGGCTCCCATGTGCACTGGGACCGCCGGCTCGACGCACGGCTGGCCGGTGCGCTGATGGGCATCCAGGCCATCAAGGGCGTCGAGGTCGGCGACGGCTTCGACCTCGCGCGGGTGCCCGGCTCCAAGGCCCATGACGAGATCGTCTCCACGGACGAGGGCATCCGGCGCTCTTCGGGCCGCTCCGGCGGCACCGAGGGCGGGCTGACCACCGGCGAGCTGTTGCGCGTCCGGGCCGCGATGAAGCCGATCGCGACCGTGCCGAAGGCGCTGGCCACGATCGATGTGACCACCGGCGAGCCGACCAAGGCCCACCACCAGCGCTCCGACGTCTGCGCCGTCCCGGCGGCCGGGATCGTCGCCGAGGCGATGGTGGCGCTGGTCCTGGCGGACGCGGTCGCCGAGAAGTTCGGCGGCGACTCGGTCGCCGAGACGCACCGCAATGTGCAGGGCTTCCTCGAGAACCTGGCCATTCGGTGAGCGACGCACGCGAGGCCGCCGAGCGGCAGACGGACGACGACGCGCGCCTTCGCCGAGCGGGCGGAGAAGCGAACGATTCGGCGGGGCTGAGCGGGCAGGTTGGCTCGGGCCCAGTCGTCGTGCTGGTCGGGCCCATGGGTGTCGGGAAGACCACCGTCGGGCAGGTGCTCGCGCAGCGGCTCGGCACCACCTTCCGCGACAGCGACACCGACATCGTCGCGACGGCGGGCAAGGAGATCTCGGAGATCTTCATCGACGAGGGCGAGCCGCACTTCCGTGAGCTGGAACGGCAGGCCGTACGGACCGCCGTCGCCGAGCACCGGGGCGTGCTCGCGCTGGGCGGCGGCGCCGTCCTCGACGAGGGCACCCGTGAGCTGCTCGTCGGCCTCCCCGTCGTCTTCCTGGAGATGGGCGTCGCCGAGGCCGTCAAGCGCACCGGTCTTGACGCCCCGCGCCCGCTGCTCACGGTCAATCCGCGCCAGCGCTGGCGTGAGCTGATGGAGCAGCGCCGCCCGCTGTACACCGAGGTCGCCCGCGCCGTCGTGTCGACCGAGGACCGCACCCCCGAGGACGTCGCCGAGGCCGTCCTGGACGTACTGGAGCTGAAGAACGCATGACACCCCCTGTGGCCGAGACCCCTACGCGCATCCAGGTCGGAGGCACCGCGGGCACCGCGCCGTACGAGGTGCTGATCGGCCGGCAGCTCCTCGGCGAGCTCCCCGGGCTGATCGGCGCGGCCAAGCGTGTCGCCGTCCTGCACCCCGAAGCGCTGGCCGAGACCGGTGAGGCCATCCGCCAGGACCTCGCCGAGCAGGGGTACGACGCCGTCGCGATCCAGCTGCCCAACGGCGAGGAGGCCAAGACCGCCGAGGTCGCCGCGTACTGCTGGAAGGCGCTCGGGCAGACCGGCTTCACCCGCACCGATGTGATCGTCGGCGTCGGCGGAGGCGCGACCACCGACCTCGCCGGATTCGTCGCCGCGACCTGGCTGCGCGGCGTGCGCTGGATCGCCGTCCCCACGACCGTGCTCGCCATGGTCGACGCCGCCGTCGGCGGCAAGACCGGGATCAACACCGCCGAGGGCAAGAACCTCGTCGGTGCCTTCCACCCCCCGGCCGGGGTGCTGTGCGATCTGGCCGCGCTGGACTCGCTGCCGGTCAACGACTACATCAGCGGGCTCGCCGAGATCATCAAGGCGGGCTTCATCGCCGACCCGGAGATCCTGGAGCTGATCGAGCGGGACCCGGCCGCCGCCCGCACCCCCGCCGGTCCGCACACCGCCGAGCTCATCGAGCGCTCCATCCGGGTCAAGGCCGAGGTCGTCTCCAGCGACCTCAAGGAGTCCGGGCTGCGGGAGATCCTCAACTACGGGCATACGCTCGCCCACGCCATCGAGAAGAACGAGCGCTACAACTGGCGCCATGGCGCGGCCGTTTCCGTGGGCATGGTCTTCGCCGCCGAGCTGGGGCGGCTGGCGGGCCGTCTGGACGACGCCACGGCCGATCGCCACCGCGCCGTCCTGGAGTCCGTGGGCCTGCCGCTCACCTACCGTGGCGACCAGTGGCCCAAGCTGCTGGAGACCATGAGGGTCGACAAGAAGTCCCGCGGTGACCTGCTGCGCTTCATCGTCCTGGACGGTCTCGCCAAGCCCACCGTCCTGGAGGGCCCGGACCCGGCGGTGCTGCTCGCCGCGTACGCCGAGATCTCCCGCTGACGCGGAAGGTATCCGTCGTCGCCGTTGTCGTCGCGTCACAACTCTGTCATCGCCTTCGAAGCCCGCGGCACCGCCGCGGGCTTTCGAACAGTTCCCCAGTCCCTCGCAGTTGCGGCCCTTGCCGGACGAATTGCCTGGCCGGCAAGGGGTAGCGGGCACACAACGGGTTTGCGGGGCGTTCACACAGCGGCGCTCTGGGCAGGTACCGTTCGGTAGGAGCGGCCTCACCGCCGTATCACCGTTGACAGTTGTCGGATGAGAACTGCCTGTACGAGACGGAGTGCCACCGGATGCAGCATGCAGTGGGAGCTCCGCTGCCACCGCCCCACCAGCCGGGGCCGGTGCCCGGTCCGCAGGGTGCGGGCTGGGCCCAGGGCGCGAGTGCGAACCATCACCCGGGACCTCACCCCAATCCCCCCGCCCCGCCCGCGCCCGGGCACCCCGCACCGCCCGCGCAACATCCGGTATCGCCTCCGCCGGCCCCGCCCCCGCCCGCGCACCCCGGGGCGCCGCTGGAGACGGTGAACACCACCGGCCATATCCAGCTACCGCCCGGCGGTCCGGTGCCGCTGCCGCACCCCCCGGCGGACCCGTCGGTCGCCGATGTCTCGCAGGCGGCGGTGGCGGTACTGCTGATCGGACCGGCCGGGGCGGGCAAGACGACGGTCGCGCGCCACTGGGCCGACCGCCGCCGGGTGCCGACCGCGCACATCAGCCTGGACGATGTGCGGGAGTGGGTCCGGTCCGGTTTCGCCAACCCCCAGTCGGGGTGGAACGAGAACTCCGAGGCGCAGTATCGTCTCGCCCGCCGCACCTGCGGCTTCGCCGCCCGTAACTTCCTGGCCAACGGGATCTCCTGCATCCTCGACGACGCCGTCTTCCCCGACCGCCCGGTCGTCGGCCTCGGCGGCTGGAAGCGCCATGTGGGCCCCGGTCTGCTGCCGGTGGTGGTCCTTCCGGGCCTGGAGATCGTCCTGGAGCGGAACGCGGCCCGCACCGGCAACCGCCGCCTCAGCGACGAGGAGGTGGCGCGGATCCACGGCCGGATGGCCGGGTGGTACGGCTCCGGCCTGCCGATCATCGACAACTCCACGTATGACGTGGAGACCACGGCCCGCATGCTCGACGAGGTGGTCACCCGCTCCATCGCGAGCCCGCCCAGCTGGTAGCACGCCCCCATCCGGACCCGTTCGACCGGCCGTCCTCCCTGAGCGTGCGTACGCTCGGGGACATGTCCGAGGTGTACGCGGTCCGACGTGCCCGTCTGCACGATCAGTGCACCGCGGCCGGGAGCGCGGCGGCGCTGGTGTCCCGGCCCGCCAATGTGCGCTATCTGTGCGGCGCCGTGCCGCCCGGGGCCGTGCTGCTGCTCGGCCCCGTCCAGGATGTGCTGGTGGCCACCGAGGTCCCGTCCGCGCCACCGCTCTCCCCGTCCCTCTCCTCGGGCCCGACGCGTTCGGACGAGCCCCGGCTGCTCGTCATGCCGGGCGCGGACGGCGATCCGGTGGTGGCCGCCGCCGATCTGGCCGCGGCGGCCGGCGCCGACTCGCTGGCCGTCGAGGAGCACGATCTGACCGTCGCCCGGCATCGGGCGCTGGGTGCCGCCGCCCCCCGGCTCCGGCTGGCCGATCTGGACCGCGCCGTGGAGCAGTTGCGGCTCGTCAAGGACGACGAGGAGATCTCCTGTATGCGGATCGCCGGGGAGCTGGCCGACCAGGCGCTCGGCGAGCTGCTGGAGTCGATCCTGGTGGGCCGCACCGAGCGTCATCTGGCGCTGGAGCTGGAGCGCCGGCTGGTGGACCACGGCGCGGACGGCCCGGCCTTCCCCACCGTCGTCGCGGCGGGGCCCAACGCGGGGCGCCCCGGCCATCTGCCCACCGACCGCCGGGTCGAGGAGGGCGACTTCCTCACCATCTGCCTGGGCGCCGACTACCGCGGCTACCGCTGCCAGGTGGGCCGTACCTTCGTCATCGGACCCTCGCCCGCGGACTGGCAGGTCGAGCTGTACGACGCCGTCTTCGCCGCCCAGCGGGCCGGGCGGGAGGCGCTGTTGCCGGGCCGGGCCTACTGCGATGTGGACCGGGTGACCCGCCAGGTGCTGACCGCGGCGGGATACGGAGACGCCCTCGAACCGTGCACCGGACACGGTGTGGGCCTGGAAATCGACGAGGACCCTCGGCTCACACCGTCCGCCATGGGTAAACTGGACGCTTGTGTGCCGGTCACCGTCGAGCCGGGGGTCCACCTCCCGGGACGGGGCGGTGTCCGGATCAATGACACGCTCGTCGTTCGCCCCGAGGCGGACGGCGGACCCGAGCTACTCACCATCACGACCAAAGAGCTGCTCGCACTCTGAAGAACAGGGCGCGCCGGCGGCTTTCTGGTCTCCGCCAGCTGTAGTCCAGGAGAACCCGCAACCGTGGCATCCACGAACGACCTCAAGAACGGCTTGGTGCTCAAGCTCGAAGGCGGCCAGCTGTGGTCCGTCGTCGAGTTCCAGCACGTCAAGCCCGGCAAGGGCCCCGCCTTCGTGCGCACCAAGCTCAAGAACGTGCTGTCCGGCAAGGTGGTCGACAAGACCTTCAACGCCGGCGTGAAGGTCGAGACGGCCAATGTCGACAAGCGCGGCATGCAGTTCTCGTACAAGGACGGCGAGAGCTTTGTGTTCATGGACATGGACACTTTCGACCAGATCTACATCACCCCCGAGGTCGTGGGCGACAACGCCCGCTATCTGCTGGAGGGCTTCGAGGCCGTCGTGGCGATGTACGAGGGCAACCCGCTGTACGTCGAGCTCCCCGCCGCCGTCGAGCTGGTGATCGAGTACACCGAGCCGGGCGTCCAGGGCGACCGCTCCACCGGTGGCACCAAGCCCGCCAAGCTGGAGACCGGCTACGAGATCGGCGTGCCGCTGTTCATCACCACCGGTGAGAAGATCAAGGTCGACACCCGCTCCGGCGAGTACCTCGGTCGGGTGAACAACTAACCGTGGCTGCCCGCAACAAGGCCCGCAAGCGTGCCTTTCAGATCCTCTTCGAGGCCGATCAGCGCGGCACCACCGTGCAGATCGTGCTCGCGGACTGGATCCGGCTCGCCCGGACCGACGACCGGCAGCCGCCGGTCAGCGAATACACGATGCAGCTCGTCGAGGGATATGCGCAGCACATCGACCGGATCGACGAGCTGATCGCCACCTATGCGGTGGGCTGGACGCTGGACCGGATGCCGGTCGTCGACCGGAATATCCTGCGGCTGGGCGCGTATGAGCTGGTGTGGGAGGACGAGACCCCGGACGCGGTGGTGATCGACGAGGCGGTGCAACTCGCCAAGGAGTTCTCCACCGACGACTCGCCGGCCTTTGTCAACGGTCTGCTGGGCCGTATCAAGGAGCTGAAGCCGAGTCTGCGTCGCGATCAGGAGCACCCGGAGCACCGGGCATAACCGCGACGGGGCCGTCACGCCGGACTACGAGCCGGACCGCCCGGACCGCCGGGCCATACGACGGACGCCGCACAGGCGCGTCATACGACAAAGCCGCCGGGGGCGGTGGAGGACCCAGAAGGGCCCCACCGCCCCCGGCGGCACGTTTCTGCTGGTGAAGAGGGAAAGGGGACTCGGACTCAGACGTCTTCGTGCTGGACCGCGCGGCGGGCGTCGGCGCCCAGCACGCCCCAGCTGATCAGCTGTTCGGTCAGCACGGACGGCGACTGGTCGTAGATAACGGCGAGGGTGCGCAGGTCGTCCTGGCGGATCGAGAGCACCTTGCCGTTGTAATCGCCACGCTGGCTCTGGATCGTCGCGGCATACCGCTGCAGCGGGCCTGCCTTCTCGACCGGCACATGGGCCAGTCGCTCAAGGTCCAGTACCAGCTTCGGCGGCGGCTCGGCGGCCCCGGCCGGGCTCGTGCCCGGAAGCAGCTCCTGCACCGGGACGCCGTAGAAGTCGGCCAGCTCGGCGAGACGCTGCACGGTCACGGCGCGGTCGCCGCGCTCGTACGATCCCACCACCACGGCCTTCCAGCGGCCCTGGGACTTCTCCTCGACACCGTGGAGGGAGAGGCCCTGCTGGGTGCGGATGGCGCGGAGCTTGGCCCCGAGCTGTTTGGCGTATTCGCTGGACATAAAGCTCCCCGGACGCTGTATCGACGTGCGGCTGTGCCGCGCGGCTGGTCACTCACTGTGAGGTTACGCAGCGTAATTTCCATTCGTCAAGCCGAACGGAGCGGAGGGGCTCCTGCCAGGGGTGATGGTGGGAGTGCACCGGACCCCTGCTAGTGTGAATGGCGCAAATCCGACCGTCCTTTAAGGTCCGTCCCGTGAGGCGGAGAAGGAGGTCCGTTTCTTATGGACGCCCGTACCTCGGACGCCGCGCGCTCCGTGCTGGAAGCACCGGATATCGCGCGCGTTCTCACCCGCATCGCCCACGAGATCGTCGAGCGCGCCAAAGGCGCCGATGACGTGGTGCTGCTCGGCATTCCCACCCGTGGTGTCTTTCTCGCCCGGCGGCTGGCCGCCCGGCTCGAAGAGATCACCGGCAAACCCGGCCGGATCCCGGTCGGCTCGCTCGACATCACGATGTACCGCGACGACCTGAGGCTGCGCCCGGCCCGCGCACTCGCCCGTACCGAGATCCCCGACGACGGCATCGACGGCCGTCTGGTGGTCCTCGTCGACGATGTGCTCTTCTCCGGCCGCACCATCCGCGCCGCGCTCGACGCCCTCGGTGACATCGGGCGCCCGCGCGCGGTCCAGCTCGCGGTCCTCGTCGACCGTGGTCACCGTGAACTGCCGATCCGCGCCGACTATGTCGGTAAAAACCTCCCCACGTCGCTGCGGGAGACGGTCAAGGTCCAGCTCACCGAGGAAGACGGCCGCGACAGCGTGCTCCTCGGGCTGCGCGAGACCACCCCCGCGGACGGGAAGTAGCGCCCCTCACCGACGGCGAGTGCCGCCCCGGCGACCCCGGGGGACCCGCCCGACGGACCACCGGTGCCGCCATGACACCGGTCCCCGCGCCTGCCCGCCCGCACGCCCGCACACCTCCTTCACCCACGGAGCAACCGGATGAAGCGCCACCTCATCTCGGCCGCCGACCTCTCGCGCGACGACGCCGTCCTGATCCTCGACACCGCCGAGGAACTGGCCCGGCTCGCCGACCGGCCGATCAAGAAACTGCCGACCCTGCGCGGCCGTACCGTCGTCAACCTCTTCTTCGAGGACTCCACCCGCACCCGCATCTCCTTCGAGGCGGCCGCCAAGCGGCTGTCCGCCGACGTCATCAACTTCTCCGCCAAGGGCTCCTCGGTCTCCAAGGGCGAGTCCCTGAAGGACACCGCGCTCACCCTGGAGGCGATGGGCGCCGACGCCGTGGTGATCCGCCACCACGCCTCCGGCGCCCCGCACCGGCTCGCCACCTCCGACTGGATCAACGGCGCCGTGGTGAACGCGGGCGACGGCACCCATGAGCACCCCACCCAGGCGCTGCTCGACGCCTTCACCATGCGCCGCCATCTGATCCCGGACGCCTCCGGCGTCGGACAGGACCTGGCCGGCCGCCGGGTCACGATCGTCGGCGACATCCTGCACAGCCGGGTGGCCCGCTCCAACGTCCATCTGCTGGCCACCCTGGGCGCCGAGGTCACGCTGGTCGCCCCGCCGACGCTGGTCCCCTTCGGCGTGGAGAGCTGGCCCTGCGAGGTCTCCTACGACCTGGACGCGGTGGTCGGCAAGACCGACGCCGTGATGATGCTGCGCGTCCAGCGCGAGCGGATGAACGCCGCGTTCTTCCCCACCGAGCGGGAGTACGCCCGCCGCTACGGCCTGAACGGCGACCGCATGGCGCGGATGCCGGAGCACGCCATCGTGATGCACCCCGGCCCCATGAACCGCGGTATGGAGATCACCGCGCAGGTCGCGGACTCCGACCGCTGCACCGCCGTCGAGCAGGTCGCCAACGGCGTCTCGATCCGCATGGCCGTCCTGTATCTGCTGCTCGGCGGGAACGAGTCCGCCGCCACCGCCCGCACCGAGGAGAGCAAGTGACCATGAGCGACACCCACAAGACGCTGCTTCGCGGGGCGAAGGTGCTCGGCGGCGAGCCGCGGGACGTGCTGATCGAGGGGGAGCGCATCGCCGCGGTCGGCACCGGGCTGGACGCGGACGGCGCCACCGTGATCGACGTCGCCGGGCAGATCCTGCTGCCGGGCCTGGTCGATCTCCACACCCATCTGCGCGAGCCCGGCCGGGAGGACTCCGAGACGGTCCTCACCGGCACCCGGGCCGCCGCGGTCGGCGGTTTCACCGCGGTCCACGCCATGGCCAACACCTTCCCGGTCGCGGACACCGCGGGCGTCGTGGAGCAGGTGTGGCGGCTGGGCAGGGAGTCCGGCTACTGCGACGTCCAGCCGGTGGGCGCGGTGACCGTGGGCCTGGAGGGCAAGAAGCTCGCCGAGCTGGGCGCGATGCGCGACTCCGCCGCCGGGGTGCGGGTCTTCTCCGACGACGGCAAGTGCGTGGACGACGCGGTGATCATGCGCCGCGCGCTGGAGTATGTGAAGGCGTTCGACGGCGTCATCGCCCAGCACGCCCAGGAGCCCCGGCTCACCGAGGGCGCCCAGATGAACGAGGGCATCGTCTCCGCCGAGCTGGGCCTGGGCGGCTGGCCGGCCGTCGCCGAGGAGTCGATCATCGCCCGCGATGTGCTGCTCGCCGCGCACGTCGGCTCCCGGGTGCACATCTGCCATCTGTCCACCGCGGGCTCGGTCGAGATCGTCCGCTGGGCCAAGTCCAAGGGCTGGAACGTCACCGCCGAGGTCACCCCGCACCATCTGCTGCTCACCGACGAGCTCGTACGCTCCTACGACCCCGTCTACAAGGTGAACCCGCCGCTGCGCACCGAGGCCGATGTGATGGCGCTGCGCGAGGCGCTCGCCGACGGCACCATCGACTGCGTGGCCACCGACCACGCCCCGCATCCGCGCGAGGACAAGGACTGCGAGTGGGGCGCCGCGGCCATGGGCATGGTGGGTCTGGAGACGGCGCTGTCCGTGGTCCAGCACACCATGGTCGACACCGGGCTGCTGGACTGGACGGGCGTCGCCGACCGGATGTCGGTGCGGCCCTCGGCCATCGGTCGCCTGACCGGCCATGGCCGCCCGATCGCCGCCGGGGAGCCCGCGAACCTCACCCTGCTCGACTCCGCTTACCGTGGTGTGGTGAACCCCGCGGGCTTCGCCTCCCGCAGCCGCAACACCCCCTACGAGGGCCGCGAACTGCCGGGCCGCGTGACGTACACCTTCCTGCGGGGCCGGGCGACGGTTGTGGACGGGAAGCTGGCGTGACATCTCTGAACCATCCGGTGGCGGGCCTCGCGGGATTCGCGGGCCTCGCCGCCGAGCAGAAATCGCAGGACGTGACGGACTGGGCCGCCCGGATCGGCTGGGTCGTCGGGCTGCTGCTGGTCATCGCGCTGGTCTACTGGCTGATGCGCGAGGGCTGGAAGTGGCGCGGCACCCTCCAGGGCGACCTCCCCGAGCTGCCCCAGGCCCCGTCCGACCCCGGTGACCCCAAGCTCAGGATGAGCGGCCGGTACCACGGCTCCACCACCGCCGGGCAGTGGCTGGACCGGATCGTCGCCCATGGGCTGGGCACCCGCAGCCGGGTCGAGCTCACCCTCACCGATCAGGGCGTGAGCGTCGTACGGCCGGGCGCCCAGGACTTCTTCATCCCCGCCGCCGAGCTGCGCGGCGCCCGGCTCGACAAGGGCATCGCGGGCAAGGTCCTCGCCGAGGGCGGGCTGCTGGTGATCACCTGGCAGCTCGGCGAGAAGCTGATCGACTCGGGCTTCCGCTCCGACCACGCCGCCGAGCACCCCGCCTGGGTCGATGCCCTCACCCCCCTGAACCACACAGACCAGAGCGACCAGAACAACCTCAGCAACCAGACGGAAGGCGCCGAACGATGACGACCTCCACCCGGGGCGCCAGCGCCCCTGCCGTACTCGTCCTGGAGGACGGCCGCACCTTCCGCGGCCGGGCCTACGGGGCCGTGGGGGAGACCTTCGGCGAGGCCGTGTTCTCCACCGGAATGACCGGCTACCAGGAGACCCTGACCGACCCCTCCTACCACCGCCAGGTCGTCGTGATGACCGCCCCGCACATCGGGAACACCGGCGTCAACGACGAGGACCCGGAGTCCCAGCGCATCTGGGTCTCCGGCTATGTGGTGCGCGACCCGGCCCGTACGCCCTCCAACTGGCGCTCCCGCCGCTCGCTCGACGAGGAGCTCACCGCCCAGGGCGTCGTCGGCATCAGCGGGATCGACACCCGCGCCCTCACCCGCCATCTGCGCGAGCGCGGCGCCATGCGCGTGGGCATCTTCTCCGGCGAGGCCATCGCCGAGGACGCCACGCTGCTCGCGAAGGTGCAGGCCGCCCCGCAGATGAAGGGCGCCGACCTCAGCGGCGAGGTCGCCACCGCCGAGACCTACGTCGTCCCGGCGATCGGCACCAAGAAATTCACCGTCGCCGCGATCGACCTGGGCATCAAGGGCATGACCCCGCACCGGATGGCCGAACGCGGCATCGAGGTGCACGTCCTGCCCGCGACCGCCACCGCCGAGGACATCTACGCGGTGGGCCCGGACGGGGTCTTCTTCTCCAACGGCCCGGGCGATCCGGCCACCGCCGACCACCCCGTCTCCCTGATGCGGGCCGTGCTGGAGCGCTCCACGCCGCTGTTCGGCATCTGCTTCGGCAACCAGATCCTCGGCCGCGCGCTCGGCTTCGGCACCTTCAAGCTGAAGTACGGCCACCGCGGGATCAACCAGCCGGTGCAGGACCGCAGCACCGGCAAGGTGGAGGTCACCGCCCACAACCACGGCTTCGCCGTGGACGCCCCGCTCGACGCGCCGTCCGACACCCCCTTCGGCCGCGCCGAGGTCTCCCATGTCTGCCTCAACGACAACGTGGTCGAGGGGCTGCGGCTGCTCGACCGCCCCGCGTTCAGCGTCCAGTACCACCCCGAAGCCGCCGCAGGTCCGCATGACGCCGCGTACCTTTTCGACCGCTTCGTGTCCCTGATGGAGGGCCAGCGTGCCTAAGCGCACCGACATCCAGTCCGTCCTGGTCATCGGCTCCGGCCCGATCGTCATCGGCCAGGCCGCCGAGTTCGACTACTCCGGCACCCAGGCGTGCCGGGTGCTGAAGTCCGAGGGCCTGCGGGTCATCCTGGTCAACTCCAACCCGGCCACGATCATGACCGACCCGGAGATCGCCGACGCCACCTATGTCGAGCCGATCACCCCGGAGTACGTCGAGAAGATCATCGCCAAGGAGCGCCCCGACGCGCTGCTGCCCACCCTCGGCGGCCAGACCGCGCTCAACACCGCCATCTCCCTCCACCAGGCGGGCACCCTCGACGAGTACGGTGTCGAGCTGATCGGCGCCAATGTCGAGGCGATCCACAAGGGCGAGGACCGCGACCAGTTCAAGACGGTCGTCGAGGCCGTCCACGCCAAGATCGGCCACGGAGAGTCCGCCCGCTCGGTCATCTGCCACTCCATGGACGACATCCTCGCGGGCGTCGAGCAGCTCGGCGGCTACCCCGTCGTGGTCCGCCCCTCCTTCACCATGGGCGGCGCGGGCTCCGGCTTCGCCCACGACGAGGACGAGCTGCGCCGTATCGCCGGCCAGGGCCTGGCCCTCTCGCCGACCACCGAGGTGCTCCTGGAGGAGTCCATCCTCGGCTGGAAGGAGTACGAGCTGGAGCTGATGCGCGACCGCAACGACAACGTCGTGGTCGTCTGCTCCATCGAGAACTTCGACCCCATGGGCGTGCACACCGGTGACTCGATCACCGTGGCCCCGGCGATGACGCTCACCGACCGCGAGTACCAGATCCTGCGGGACATCGGCATCGCCGTCATCCGCGAGGTCGGCGTCGACACCGGCGGCTGCAACATCCAGTTCGCGGTCAACCCCGAGGACGGCCGGGTCATCGTCATCGAGATGAACCCGCGCGTCTCCCGCTCCTCGGCGCTCGCCTCCAAGGCCACCGGCTTCCCCATCGCCAAGATCGCCGCCCGGCTGGCCGTCGGCTACACCCTCGACGAGATCCCCAACGACATCACCGAGCAGACCCCGGCATCCTTCGAGCCCACGCTCGACTACGTCGTGGTCAAGGTGCCGCGCTTCGCCTTCGAGAAGTTCCCGGTCGCCGACGCCCGGCTCACCACCACCATGAAGTCGGTCGGCGAGGCCATGGCCATCGGCCGCAACTTCACCGAGGCGCTGCAGAAGGCGCTGCGCTCGCTGGAGAAGAAGGGCAGCCAGTTCGACTTCACCGGGGAGCCCGGGAACAAGTCCGAGCTGCTGACCAAGGCCGCCGTCCCGACCGACGGGCGGATCAACACCGTGATGGGGGCGATCCGCGCCGGGGCCACCCAGCAGGAGGTCTTCGACGCCACCCGGATCGACCCGTGGTTCGTGGACCAGCTCTTCCTGATCAACGAGATCGCGGACGAGGTCGCCGCCGCCGACAAGCTCGGCCCCGAGCTGCTCGCCGAGGCCAAGCGGCACGGCTTCTCCGACGCCCAGATCGCGGGGATCCGCTCGCTGCGCGAGGACGTGGTCCGCGAGGTGCGGCACGCGCTGGGCATCCGGCCCGTCTACAAGACGGTCGACACCTGCGCCGCCGAGTTCGCCGCCAGGACCCCGTACTTCTACTCCTCCTACGACGAGGAGTCCGAGGTCGCCCCGCGCGAGACCCCCGCGGTGATCATCCTCGGCTCGGGCCCCAACCGCATCGGCCAGGGCATCGAGTTCGACTACTCCTGCGTCCACGCCTCCTTCGCGCTGCACGACGCGGGCTATGAGACCGTCATGGTCAACTGCAACCCGGAGACCGTCTCCACCGACTACGACACCTCCGACCGGCTCTACTTCGAGCCGCTCACCCTGGAGGACGTGCTGGAGATCGTCCACGCGGAGCAGCAGGCGGGCCCGGTCGCCGGTGTGATCGTCCAGCTCGGCGGCCAGACCCCGCTGGGCCTCGCCCAGGCGCTCAAGGACAACGGCGTGCCGATCGTCGGCACCTCGCCCGAGGCGATCAACCTCGCCGAGGAGCGCGGCGCCTTCGGCCGGGTGCTCACCGAGGCCGGGCTGCCCGCGCCCAAGTACGGCACCGCCTTCTCCTTCGGGCAGGCCAAGGGCATCGCCGCCGAGATCGGCTACCCGGTCATGGTCCGCCCCTCCTACGTCCTCGGCGGCCGCGGCATGGAGATCGTCTACGACGAGCCCTCGCTCGCCGCGTACCTGGAGCGGCACGCCGGGCTGATCTCCGAGCACCCCGTGCTCATCGACCGCTTCCTCGACGACGCCATAGAGATCGACGTGGACGCGCTCTACGACGGCGAGGAGCTCTACCTCGGCGGCGTCATGGAGCACATCGAGGAGGCCGGGATCCACTCCGGCGACTCGGCCTGCGCCCTGCCCCCGATCACCCTCGGCGGCTTCGACATCAAGCGGCTGCGCGCCTCGACCGAGGCCATCGCGCGCGGTGTGGGCGTCCGCGGGCTGATCAACATCCAGTTCGCGCTGGCCGGGGACATTCTGTACGTATTGGAGGCGAACCCGCGCGCCTCCCGTACCGTCCCCTTCACCTCCAAGGCCACCGCCGTACCGCTGGCCAAGGCCGCCGCCCGGATCTCGCTGGGCGCCACCGTCGCCGAGCTGCGCGCCGAGGGACTGCTGCCCTCCAGCGGCGACGGCGGCACGCTGCCGCTGGACGCGCCGATCTCCGTCAAGGAGGCCGTGATGCCGTGGTCGCGGTTCCGGGACGCCTCCGGGCGCGGGGTGGACACCATCCTCGGCCCGGAGATGCGCTCGACCGGTGAGGTCATGGGCATCGACTCGGTCTTCGGCGCGGCCTACGCCAAGTCGCAGGCCGGGGCGTACGGCGCGCTGCCGACCAAGGGGCGCGCGTTCGTCTCCGTCGCCAACCGCGACAAGCGTTCGATGATCTTCCCGGCCCGGGAGTTGGTCGGCCTCGGCTTCGAGCTGCTGGCCACCTCGGGCACGGCGGAGGTGCTCAAGCGCAACGGAATCAACGCGACCGTGGTGCGCAAGCACAGCGAGGGCGAGGGCCCGAACGGCGAGAAGACCATCGTCCAGCTCATCCACGAGGGCGAGGTCGACCTGATCGTCAACACCCCGTACGGCACCGGGGGGCGGCTCGACGGCTATGACATCCGTACGGCGTCCGTCGCCCGCGGGGTGCCCTGCCTGACCACCGTCCAGGCGCTCGCGGCCGCCGTCCAGGGCATCGAGGCACTGGGCCGGGGAGCGGTCGGCGTCCGATCGCTCCAGGAACACGCGGAACATCTGACCGCCGCCCGCGAGGAGTGAGGCGAGGGAGGGGGACACCGGCCGGTGTCCCCCTCTTCATGAGCCCACCCCTTCGCTTCCGCTCAGAAAGCCCCTCATGTACGCGCTCCTGTTCAACCTGATCTTCCGGCGTATGGACCCCGAGAAGGCCCATCACCTGGCCTTCTCCTGGATCCGGCTGGCCGCCCGCGTCCCCGTTCTGCGGACGTTCGCCGCCGCCGTCCTCGCCCCCCGCCACCCGGCGCTGCGCACCGAGGCGCTGGGCCTGCGGATGCACGGGCCCTTCGGGCTCGCCGCCGGATTCGACAAGAACGCCGCCGGAATCGACGGCATGGCCATGCTGGGCTTCGACCATGTCGAGATCGGCACGGTCACCGCCCAGCCGCAGCCCGGCAACCCCAAGCGGCGGCTCTTCCGGCTGGTCGCCGACCGGGCCCTGATCAACCGGATGGGCTTCAACAACGAGGGCTCGGCGGCGGTCGCGGCCCGCCTCGCCTCCCGGCGCCCGGCCTTCGTCACGACGCTCGGCGTCAACATCGGCAAGACCAAGGTCGTCCCGGAGGCGGAGGCCGTCGCCGACTATGTGACCTCCACCGAGCGGCTCGCCGCCCACGCCGACTACCTCGTCGTCAACGTCTCTTCGCCCAATACCCCCGGACTGCGGAATCTCCAGGCCGTGGACCATCTGCGGCCGCTGCTGACCGCGGTCCGCGAGGCCGCGGACCGTACGGTCACCGATCGCCGGGTGCCACTTCTGGTCAAAATCGCGCCGGATCTCGCCGACGAGGACGTGGACGCGGTCGCCGATCTGGCGGTCGAGCTCGGCCTGGACGGCATCATCGCCACGAACACGACCATCGCGCGCGACGGCCTCGGCCTCACGTCCGACTCGCGGCTCACCGCCGAGACCGGCGGCCTGTCCGGCGCCCCCCTCAAGGCGCGCTCCCTGGAGGTGCTGAGCCGTCTGTACGCCCGTGTGGGGGACCGGCTGACCCTCGTCGGGGTCGGCGGGATCGAAACCGCGGAGGACGCCTGGGAGCGGATTCTGGCCGGTGCCACGCTGGTGCAGGGCTACAGCGCCTTCATCTACCGCGGGCCGTTCTGGGCCCGCGAGATCCACAGCGGTCTCGCCGCGCGGCTCGCCGCGTCCAAGTTCGACACTTTGGCCGACGCGGTCGGCGCCGATGCCGCCTCCGCGTAACGCCTCCGGCGGTGTTGTTCCCCACCCCGCCCCTTCCCGAACCGGGGGCGAGCCCCCGGGCCCCCGCCGGGCCCCCGCCGGGGCTCCGCCCCGGACCCCGCTCCTCAAACTCCCCCAGCTACCGCTGGGAGGTGCCCCCTGAGGGGCTGGGAGGTGCCGGAGGGGCTGAATTTCCTGAGGAGAGACTCATGACGACCCCCGCCCCCACCCCCTTCGGCGCGCGTCTGCGCCAGGCCATGGACGCCCGTGGCCCGCTGTGCGTCGGCATCGACCCGCACGCCTCCCTGCTCGCCGACTGGGGCCTGGGGGACGATGTCGCGGGGCTCGAGCGGTTCACGAGGACCGTCGTGGAGGCCCTCGCCGAGCGGGTCGCCGTCCTCAAGCCGCAGTCGGCCTTCTTCGAGCGGTTCGGCTCCCGCGGCATCGCGGTGCTGGAGCGGGCCGTCGCCGACGCCCGGGCCGCCGGGGCGCTGGTGCTGATGGACGCCAAGCGCGGCGATATCGGGTCGACCATGGCCGCGTACGCCTCCGCCTATCTGGATCCGGCCGGCCCGCTGTTCTCGGACGCGGTCACCGTCAGCCCCTACCTCGGCTTCGGCTCGCTGCGCCCGGCGCTGGACGCGGCGCGGGCGTCGGGGGCGGGCGTCTTCGTGCTGGCGCTGACCTCCAACCCGGAGGGCACCGAGGTGCAGCACGCGGTACGGCCCGACGGTTCGACCGTCGCGGCCACCGTGCTGAGGGCGCTCAAGGCCGAGAACGCGGCCGAGGCCGCCGAGGGCCGCCTCGGCTCGTACGGGGCGGTCGTCGGCGCGACGCTGGGCAGGGCGCCGGAGGAGGCGTGCGTCGATCTGACGATCGACGGGCCGCTGCTGGCCCCCGGCATCGGCGCCCAGGGCGCGACCCCCGCCGATCTTCCGGCGGTCTTCGGCCCGGCGATCAAAAATGTCGTTCCGAGCGTCAGCAGAGGGGTGCTCCGGCACGGTCCGGACGCCGCGTCGCTGGTCGCGGCGGCCTCCCGAATGGCTGAGGAAGTGCGTGCCGTGGCCGAATAACCCGGCTACTTTGTCTGTAAATGTCCGAGTCGAGCGAGTCTGACCAGGACTTTTCGTCTGTTCTCGCTGACTGGAGCGGGATCGGCCGCTAGTCTCCGACGAGAGCGAACGCGCTGCTGCGTTGCGCGTTGCTCCCCAGGTGAGGGGCGACTAGGTTCCTCACCGGTCCATATCCGACAGTTCGACATCCGAGGTGACGTAGGCGTGGCTCTTCCGCCCCTTACCCCTGAACAGCGCGCAGCCGCGCTCGAAAAGGCCGCCGCGGCTCGCCGGGAGCGCGCCGAGGTCAAGAATCGACTCAAGCACTCCGGCGCATCCCTGCACGAGGTCATCAAGCAGGGCCAGGAGAACGACGTCATCGGCAAGATGAAGGTGTCCGCTCTCCTCGAGTCCCTGCCCGGCGTCGGCAAGGTCCGCGCCAAGCAGATCATGGAGCGGCTCGGCATCTCCGAGAGCCGTCGTGTGCGGGGTCTGGGTTCCAACCAGATCGCGTCACTCGAGCGTGAGTTCGGCGGCGCCGCCGGCTGACGCGGCCCGGCGTTTCCAGGCACTCCCGGGAACCTGGATAATCGCTCCATGGCAGCACACTCCGCACGACCGCGACTGACCGTGCTCTCCGGCCCCTCAGGGGTCGGTAAGAGCACGGTCGTCGCTCATATGCGCAAAGAACATCCCGAGGTCTGGCTCTCGGTCTCCGCCACGACCCGCCGACCGCGCCCCGGCGAGCGGGACGGCGTCCACTATTTCTTCGTGGACGACGGGGAGTTCGACAAGCTCATAGCCAATGGTGAGCTGCTGGAGTGGGCCGAATTCGCGGGCAACCGCTACGGCACCCCGCGCGAGGCGGTCATGGACCGGCTCGGTGCGGGCGAGCCGGTGCTGCTGGAGATCGATCTGCAGGGCGCACGGCAGATCCGCGAGTCCATGCCGGAGGCGCAGCTGGTCTTCCTCGCGCCGCCGAGCTGGGAGGAGCTGGTGCGCCGGCTCACCGGCCGGGGCACCGAGGCGCCCGAGGTCATCGAGCGGCGCCTGGAGGCCGCCCGGACCGAGCTGGCTGCCGAGTCCGAGTTCGATACGACCTTGGTCAATACCTCCGTCGAGGACGTGGCAAATGAGCTGCTAGCCTTGATGCGAGTGGCTTGATCTTCGATTCACTCTTGCCGTGAGGCGTAATAAGGAAGGCTAGAGAGTGTCCTCTCCCATGACCGCGCCCGAGGGGATCATCAACCCTCCGATTGATGAGCTGCTCGAGGCCACCGACTCCAAGTACAGCCTGGTGATCTACGCGGCCAAGCGCGCGCGGCAGATCAACGCGTACTACTCCCAGCTTGGCGAGGGCCTGCTCGAGTACGTCGGTCCCCTCGTGGACACCCACGTCCACGAGAAGCCCCTCTCGATCGCACTCCGCGAGATCAACGCGGGCCTGCTGACCTCCGAGGCCATCGAGGGCCCGGCCCAGTAGGTTTCGATCGCTTCACCCACGGCCCGGCAGTGACTGCCGGGCTCGTGGTGTGTCATGGGTACGTGGCGCGACCCGGCGTACCGTGATTGGACGTACGACGGACGACGTACCCGGTGGGGAGCCGAGCGATGGACAAGCCCAAAGTGGTCCTGGGCGTCAGTGGCGGGATCGCCGCCTACAAGGCGTGCGAGCTGCTGCGCCGCCTCACCGAGTCCGGCCATGACGTACGCGTCGTGCCGACCGCCTCGGCGCTGCACTTCGTCGGCGAGGCGACCTGGTCGGCGCTGTCCGGGCATCCGGCGGCGACCGAGGTGTGGGACTCCGTCCACGAGGTGCCGCACGTCCGCATCGGCCAGTCCGCCGATCTGGTCGTGATCGCCCCCGCCACCACCGATCTGCTCGCCAAGGCCGCCCATGGCCTGGCGGACGATCTGCTCACCAATACGCTGCTCACCGCGCGCTGCCCGGTCGTCTTCGCGCCCGCGATGCACACCGAGATGTGGGAGCACCCCGCCACCCGGGAAAACGTGGCGACCCTGCGCCGCCGCGGCGCGGTCGTCATCGAACCCGCCGTGGGGCGGCTCACCGGTGTGGACACCGGCAAGGGGCGGCTGCCGGACCCCGGGGAGATCTTCGAGGTCTGCCGCCGGGTGCTGGCCCGTGGCGCCGAGGCGCACACCACCGATCTGGCCGGCCGCCATGTCGTGGTGAGCGCCGGGGGCACCCGCGAGCCGCTGGACCCGGTGCGCTTCCTCGGCAACCGCTCCACCGGCCGGCAGGGGTACGCCCTGGCCCGTGCCGCCGTCGCCCGGGGCGCGCGCGTGACTCTTGTCTCGGCCAACAGCGAGCTGCCCGACCCGGCCGGTGCCGATGTGGTGCGCGCGGGCACCGCCGCGCAGCTACGGGAGGCCGTGCTCAAGGCCGCCGCGGACGCCGACGCCGTGGTGATGGCCGCCGCCGTCGCCGACTTCCGCCCCGCGCACTACGCCGAGGGAAAGATCAAGAAGCGCGACGGCCAGGAGCCCGAGCCGATCGCCCTGGTACGGAATCCGGACATCCTCGCGGAGATTTCCGCGGAGCGCGCCCGCCCCGGCCAGATCGTGGTCGGCTTCGCCGCCGAAACCGACGAGGTGCTCGCCAACGGCCGCGCCAAGCTCGCCCGCAAGGGCTGCGATCTGCTGGTGGTGAACGAAGTCGGCGAGCACAAGACCTTCGGCGCCGAGACCAACGAGGCCGTGGTGCTCGGCGCCGACGGCACCGAGACGCCCGTGCCGTACGGCCCCAAGGGCGCGCTCGCCGACACCGTCTGGGACCTGGTGGCCGGCCGCCTGGGATGAGCCCGGCCCGGGCGTCCGCCGGGGCCCGGCGGGCCTCATGCAGAGCCCGGCGGACGCCCTCGGCGGGGTCCGTACTGCGGCCGATCGGGCTCATGACACGTGCCTGCCACGGCGGGGTGGGGCTGTATTTCGGCTTGAGGCAAGGTATGTTCCCGGTCACGGGCCTGCCCGTTCTGTGGGACGGGGATGCTTGACCGGTGGACGTGCCGGATAAACTGGCCCAGGAACCGCACCGGGCGCAGCTCCCGAGCGGTCCGACCATGATCAGCCAGCAGCCGCTGCAACCCCAGGGAGCGATGTGTCCCGCCGCCTGTTCACCTCGGAATCCGTGACCGAGGGTCACCCCGACAAGATCGCTGACCAGATCAGCGACACCATCCTCGATGCCCTTCTCAAGGAGGACCCGACCTCCCGGGTCGCCGTCGAGACGTTGATCACCACCGGCCTGGTGCATGTGGCCGGCGAGGTGACCACCAAGGCGTACGCCCCGATCGCGGCGCTGGTGCGGAACAAGATCCTCGACATCGGCTACGACTCGTCGAAGAAGGGCTTCGACGGCGCCTCCTGCGGCGTCTCGGTGTCGATCGGCTCACAGTCCCCCGACATCGCCCAGGGTGTGGACTCCGCCTACGAGCTCCGGGTCGAGGGCGATGAGGACGAGCTGGACAAGCAGGGCGCGGGCGACCAGGGCCTGATGTTCGGGTACGCCTGCGACGAGACGCCCGAGCTGATGCCGCTGCCGATCAACCTGGCACACCGGCTCTCCCGCCGACTGTCCGACGTCCGCAAGAACGGGACCATCCCCTACCTGCGCCCCGACGGCAAGACCCAGGTCACCATCGAGTACGACGGCCACAAGGCGGTCCGCCTGGACACCGTCGTCGTCTCCTCGCAGCACGCCTCCGACATCGACCTGGACTCGCTGCTGGCGCCCGACATCCGCGAATTCGTGGTCGAGCACGTGCTGAACGAGCTGGTCGAGGACGGCATCAAGCTCGACACCGAGGGCTACCGCCTGCTGGTCAACCCGACCGGGCGCTTCGAGATCGGCGGCCCGATGGGCGACGCCGGCCTCACCGGCCGCAAGATCATCATCGACACCTACGGCGGCATGTCCCGCCACGGCGGCGGCGCCTTCTCCGGCAAGGACCCCTCCAAGGTCGACCGCTCCGCCGCCTACGCCATGCGCTGGGTCGCCAAGAACGTGGTGGCCGCCGGCCTCGCGCAGCGTTGCGAGGTGCAGGTCGCGTACGCCATCGGCAAGGCCGAGCCGGTCGGCCTCTTCGTCGAGACCTTCGGCACCGCCGCGGTCGACGCCGAGAAGATCGAGAAGGCCATCTCCGAGGTCTTCGACCTCCGCCCGGCCGCGATCATCCGCGACCTCGACCTGCTGCGCCCGATCTACGCCCAGACCGCGGCGTACGGCCACTTCGGCCGTGAGATCCCCGACTTCACCTGGGAGCGCACCGACCGCGTCGACGCCCTCCGCGCGGCGGCGGGCCTGTAGGACCCCCGCTCGGCCACGGTTTCGGCGAAGGCCCGGACGCCCCTCGGCGTCCGGGCCTTCGCATGCCTCAGATGGCTTCGCCGTCAGGGTCGGGACTGTCGGCGTCGATATCCGTGTCCGGGTCAGGCGGAGGCAGGGGTTCGTCGAAGCGCTGCCTGACCTCCTCCGCGATGTCCGCATGGCCTTGTGCGTGCAGTGCGTCGGCGATCCGCCGCCCGAGCATCGCGCGACCGTCGGAGTCCTCTTCCAGCCTCAGCAGGTCCATCGCCCGCTCCAAGAGGTCCGTCACGCTCGCTTCTTCGAATGCACGTTCGGTTCGGAAGGGTCCGTCGTAGAACAGGTTGTGGGGCGAGAGCCGGCTGGCTGCCCATTCCGGCTCTCGTTCCGGCGGGAGATCGCCCAGGAGGTGTCGGTATCGTTCGGGGATCTCCGTGTTGTTCGCGGCGGATGACAGCTGCGCAAGGGGACCGATGAGGTTGACGGCCTTCTCGACATGGTCGTCGTTCTTCGCCATCCACCACACGACGGCGCTGCCGGGGTCCTTGAGTACGTCCTCACCGAGGTACGCGCGCTTATTGCGCTCGTAATTGCGCTCGTGCTCCCAGACCTCCTCGTCCTTGCGCACGGTCGAGAGCTTGTGCAGCCGCTCGATGTCCGCCTCGCTGAGCCTGAGCGTGACGTCCTCCGCCAGTGCCTTCACCCTCCCGGTCGAGTCGGCGGCCATTGTGCCGAGCGCTCCGTTGAGCTGGTGCTGAGCGAGCGAGCTCCGATGCGGAGGCTGCGTTGCGGTGATCCGCCGTGCCCGGTCGAGCACGGCGTCGACCGCGAGCGCGCTCGGGTTGACGTATGGAGCGTCGGGTGAGGAGCCACCCGGGCACCAGCGGACCGTGGCGGAGAACAGAAAGTCGTAGTCGGGCACGGCGCTGGGCAGCGCCACCTCGCTCACGACGCATTCCCAACGTTCCGGCTCAGGGATGGGCAGATCGGGCTCCAGCGTGCGGTCCGGGGGAATCGGCCCATGGGACGGGCCCGCCGCTCTGGCGGCCAGTGCCGAGGCTGTCAGGAGCAGAATGGCGACGATGGCCCAGATCCATAGGGGCCAGTTCATCAGCAGGCCGATGATGGCGAGGGCCAGCCCGCAGATGACGGTCAGGAAAGCCGTCATGGTCTTGTGGCCAGAGCTCATGGAACGCGCTCCTGGGTCTGGATGCCCTGGGCGGCATCGATCTTCTGTGCGAAGCGATGGGCGAGCTGGCGGTGCTCGGTCCCAACGGGGGGTGAGGCCGAGGCCCAGTTTCGTGAGATGACGTAGAGCCCGTTGAACGCATCGGTGCGCTGTTCGCAGGCGTCGACCAGCACGTCCAGCAGTGCCTCACGGTGTGTGGCTGTCGCACCCGCGGCGTCCAGCCACGCCTCCACAGGCGCCCGCCACACCTCACGCGGGTGTGCCCGGAGCGTGGCGGCCCAGCTCTTGGCGAGCAAGCTTCGTACCGCCACGCTGACGTAGAGAGCGCGCGTGCGGGATGCGGAGTCGGCGAGGGCCCTGAAGATCTCGGCGTCGATTGGATATCGCTCGATGTCGATGCGTTCCAGCAGCAGGCGGAACAGGCGCCCGTCACTCCGCGCGAGGGTGAGCAGTTCGTCTTTGGCTTGAGACTTGGCGGCTTCTCCCTCCCGCCGGGCCAAGTGATGCAGGCGTACCAAGGCCTGGTCGGGGTGACGCACGGACATCACCTTGGAGCAGACAGTAATGAGGGCGTGTCTCCGCCACTTGGGCAGATTGGCGATGAGCGACGAATCGTAGATCTTTCGACGGAAGACATGGCCGTACCGGTCGTGTCGGAGTCCTTCAGCCAGAGCCTGGGTCGCGTCCGCCAGGACATCACCCGTGGAGTTCGGCCTGGTCCATTGCTCGGCCAACCACCACAGATCCTCTGGACGGTCCGTCTGCAGGGCCTGCTCCGCGAATCGCTTGATCAGCGCGGCGCGGGAGTCCTGGCCGAGCCAGTACACGCAGTCCCTTACCCACTGGCGGAAGCCGTCCCGTAAGTCCGGGAAGTACGTCCAGAAGTGGGCGCGGACGGCCGGGTCGTAGGCCCAGGTCCTGAAATGCACCCGACCATCCGGATCGGTGGTGGCTCCGATCTCGGTGAACTGTCGGGTCAGATCGGTGTGATTCAGCCGGGGGTCCTCGGGGGCCGGGTGGCCCACCACCCTGAGCAGAGAGGTGGCGCCACGGAGGACGGCGTCGGGTGTTGCCTCGTGGAACATGGCCACGGACAGGAGCAGGGCTCGTTGCCGCCCGTCCTCGTGGGAAGCCAAGAATGCCGCAACTTCGTCGCCGCGATTGTTGAGTGCGGCGAGGGCTTCCTTGGCCCACTGAACGAAGGTGTCGCCGGGATCACCGTCGTCCCTGGCGCGGCGTATGAGGTCGGCCAGTCTCGCGAGTTCCCCCGCTCCCGCCTTCGCCGTGTAGCGCTCCAGGCCCGGCGATGCCAGATCAGCGAGAGCGGGGTGGATGCCATCGACCCGCAGATGCCGCATGAGCAGATCATTTGCTTCTGGCCGCTCGATGTCGGCGGTGAACGCCAGGAAGTCGGTCCGTCGACTCTGCTCCGCCTGCTGGGGCAGCACGGTCACAAGTCGCGCGCCGCGCCGCTGTACCTGCGACCGGAAGCCGGAGAGTTCGTTCTGCACCGCGCTGTAGCGGATCTCATCGGTTTCGCAGAGGTCCAGCAGTATGCGGTCCCCCTCGCCGACAGCGTCGGGTCTCAGGAAGGGTGCCTCGTCCTCGCTATCGAGCTCATGGATCCCACCAGAGTCCTCGGTCAGCTGGTGCAGCAGCATGAGCGCCGCCGTCCGTCGGCCGCTGCCCGGTGGGCCGGAAAGCAGTACGGTGCCGTGCCGGAGCAGAAGGTCGCGAGCATGGGCGAACCCTTTCGGGGCGACGAAGCGCCGGGAGAGGCTGTCGAGCTGGTCCTGGGCGATGGTGTGTGGATCCTTGCCGCGGGCTCCCACCCGTGCCGAGGCGGCATAGATGATGTACTGATCGCCGTCGCCTGTGTGGGTGGGTGCATGGGATTCACGGACGTGTGTGCGCGTGGCCTCACGCATCACTCGTCGTCCTCGCGGCGACGCCTCGGCGAGTCGAATTCCTGATGGGTGTCCCCGTGATTGCCGAAGTTGTAGCCGTCACCGTGGAACTGCGACCCGTTGAGCTGGATCCCGCTGCCCGTGTGGAGGGGGCCGTTGGACTCCTGGACGAATGTTCCGACCGTTCCGTGCACGGTGCCGATCCCGCCGCGCTGGTCGTGGTTGCCCCCACCGGGCTCCGGGGCCGCCTTCCGCGTCGGTGCCCGCTTGTCGAGGTCCGCCAGCCGCGGTACCTGTGTGACGAGCCGGTCGGCCAGTCGGTCGATGTCGGTCCCCGGGCTGCGTAACGAGAACCGTTCGTACTGGCACTCGGCCAGCTTCCGTAGCGGCGTCGGCAGCCGGCGCGGGTCGAGCTGCTCCATTTTCCGTCCCAGGAGGACCGGAACGACGAGCACCCCGTGGGCGAACGCCTCCTCGATCTCCCGCCGCACCCAGTCCTTGGGGTTGTTCAGCGCCCGGCGTTCCGGTCGGTCGCGCTCCGGCGCGTCAAGCCACAGCTCGCCTATGAGCGCGAGCAGGACACTGCTCCGCTGAACGCCGCTCAACATGGTGTCGATGTAGTTGGCGCCGGGACCGATGGACTTGGTGGCACGGAATACACTTTCGGTCCCGAATCGTGCCGAGAGCTTCTCGTCGAAGATGAAGGCGGCTTCCTTCCCGTCCTTGGTGCGGTAGTTGAGAAACACTTCTTCCATGGCGCTGGGCCCTTCCTAAGCAGCTGTGGCGGTCAGAACGGCGGACAGGTCCGGGCTGAGAGAGCGGACCGAGGCGTTTCGCGGATGGCGTCCCAGGACGCGGGCGAGACGGCGCAGGTCGGCTCCGATCGTCGCGGAGTGCACGAGCCCGACCGACCCGAGGAGGCCGCGTGTCAGCTCGCAGGCGTGGTCGATCTCCCCCGCCGTGGCATGGGCCAGAGCGAGCCGGACGCCGTACCGGGACCGGGAGCGCAGCGCGTGTCCCGCGAGCTTGGCCGTCTCCTGGCCCAGGGTCTCGGCGGCTTGCTGGGGCCGACCCAGCTCGTACAAGCACCAGCCGGTGAACATGGACACGACGTCGGTCAGCTGTGAGGTGCCGATCACCGGCGCGTCCTGCTCCCTGGCATCGAGGGCCAGCAGCTCACGGGCCTGATCCAAACTGCGCATACAGGCTCCGTAGTCTCCGGCCACGGCATGGCTCTGAGCCAGCTTCTGTGCGGCCAGGCCCTGGACACGCGGTGGTGCGTCGCTGTCCCGCGCGGCCTCGGCCAGCGCGATGGCCTTGGCCACGTCGCCTGCGAAGAGGCTGATCAGCGCGTGGCGGACGAGGCCGTACGTGGCGAGACCTTGGTCCTCGCACGCTGTGGCCAGTGCCACTGCCCGGTCGGTCCACCAGAGTGCGGCCTCGTCGTTCCCGGACTCCTGTGCCATCCAGCCCGTGTATTCGGCGTACCGGGACGCGAGTACCAGCAGCTCGCGGCGCGCGCGGGGGCCGGAACAGGAGGCCAACTGCTCCAGGGAATGGGTCTGGGCGATCAGCGACGGCAGCACCGCCCCTGGCCCCGCTGCCTGGCCGAGCTGCCGGAACTGGACGAATAACGCCTTGGAGGCGTCGACCAGGCTCATGCCGCCGGCCTCGGCCGACAGACGAATGCCATCGACTCCCATCGCGAGGAAGGAGGAAGCTCCCGCCGCGATGACCTGGCGGCGGTCCATCTGTTGGAAGGAGCTCGATCCGTTTTTGCCCAAGCGCATCAACCACACCTCACCGTCCTGGCTGGAATCCGGTACGGCGCGGGCTGCCGGAGCCTGGTTGGGCACCAGGTCGGCCAGCGCGCCTCCGGCCTTCAATTGCGTGTCACAGAGCCTGGCCAGCTCCGGTGTGGGGCGCTTGAGCCCCCGCTCCACCTTGCTCAGCTGGCCCTTGCTGTAGTGCACCAACTTGCTCAGCCGCTCCAGCGAAAGCTCCGCTGCGAGACGTCGCCTGCGTAGCTCTCGCCCGAACTCGTGCGACTGCTCCAGCACATCGACCTCCGTGACCGTCCACCGGAGCAGCCAGCGGCCATCGCGTGTCAGATTGCGGCCGGGCAGCACGATGGAACAAGGCGAAATGGGGGGTTTCCCGTTTCCTCTTGGCAGGGAAGTGCAATCGGCCCGGCCTGTCGAGATGGCCGAGCGGTGGCCGGACACCGCGTCCCTGTCGGTGGCTTCTGGTAGGACTGAAGCTGTGAGCAGGGACAACGAGCGGCCGAAGGATCCGGCGGAGGCGTCGGAAGGGGAGCAGCTCGCGCTCATTCGGGAGACCGTGCGCAAGGCCAAGGGGGAGCGGGCCAGGCCGCGGACCTGGCGGGGGGCCAAGCTGGCCGGGGAGCTGCCCGTGGCGCGGGTGCTGGTCGACAAGGGGCCGGTCCACCTCGACAAGCTGTGGGACTACGCGGTGCCGGCCGAGATGGACGCCGAGGCCCGGCCCGGGGTGCGGGTGCGGGTGCGGTTCGGGGCCGGGACGGGGAAGGTGCGCGAGGGGCGGCGCGAGGGCGGCGGGCTGCTCGACGGGTACATCATCGAGCGCGTCGCCGAGTCCGACTATCGGGGCCCGCTGGCCGCCCTCGCGCAGGTGGTCTCCCCGGAGCCGGTGCTGGGGCCGGGGCTGCTGGCGCTGTGCCGGGCGGTCGCCGACCGGTACGCCGGATCGCTCGCCGATGTGCTGCAGTTGGCCATGCCCAAGCGCAACGCCCGCGCCGAGGGCGAGCCGTCACCGCCGCCGCTGCCCCCGCCGGAGCCGCCCGCGCCCGGGAGCTGGGCGCGCTATCCGGCCGGGCCCGGGTTCCTGGAGGCGCTTGCCCGCGGTGACCGGCCGCGGGCCGTATGGACCGCGCTGCCCGGGCCGCACTGGCCCCGGGAGTGGGCCACCGCCGTGGCCGCCACACTCGCGTCCGGGCGCGGGGCGCTCGTCGTCGTCCCTGACGGGCGGACCGCCGAGCGGGTGGACGCGGCGCTCACGGAGGTGCTCGGCGGCCCGGGGCGGCATGTGCTGCTCACCGCCGACCTCGGACCCGAGGAGCGCTACCGCCGCTGGCTGGCGGTCAGCCGGGGCTCGATCCGGGCCGTGGTGGGCACCCGGGCGGCGATGTTCGCGCCGGTCCGGGACCTCGGGCTGGTGGGGATCTGGGACGACGGGGACCGCAGCCACAGCGACGACCGGCTGCCGCAGCCGCACGCGCGCGATGTGCTGCTGCTGCGCGCCGTCCATGAGAAGACGGGCTTTCTGCTGGGCGACCTGGGCCGCACCGTCGAGGCCGCCCAACTGGTGGAGAACGGCTGGGCCCGGCCGCTCGAGGCCGACCGCGAGCAGGTCCGCGCGGCCGCCCCGCTGATCCGTACGGTCGACGAGGGCGAGGTGGCCCGGGATATGGAGGCCCGTGCCGCCCGGCTGCCCACACTCGCCTGGCAGACCGTACGGGAGGCGCTGACCCGGGGCCCGGTGCTGGTGCAGGTGCCGCGCCGGGGCTATGTGCCGAAGCTGGCCTGTGAGCGCTGCCGGGAGCCCGCGCGCTGTGCGCACTGCTCGGGCCCGCTGGAGGCGCGGGACGCGGACCATCTGGTGTGCGGATGGTGCGGGCGGGACGAACCCGCCTGGCATTGCCGTGAATGCGGGGGCGTCCGGCTGCGGGCCTCCATAGTCGGCGCCCGGCGCACCGCCGAGGAGCTGGGCCGCGCCTTTCCGGCCGTGCCCGTGCGCACCTCCGGCCGTGACCATGTGCTGACGTCCGTCCCCGACCGTCCGGCGCTCGTCGTGAGCACGCCGGGCGCCGAGCCGGTCGCCGAGGGCGGTTACGCCGCGGCGCTGCTGCTCGACGGCTGGGCCCTGCTCGGCCGCCCCGACCTGCGCGCCGGTGAGGACGCGCTGCGCCACTGGCTGGAGGCGGCCTCGCTGGTCCGCGGCCACGGGGACGAGGGGAGTGACGGCCGGGGCGGCACCGTGGTGATCATGGCCGAGCCGACGCAGCGGCCCGTCCAGGCGCTGGTGCGCTGGGACCCGGCCGGGTATGCGGCGCGTGAGCTGGCCGAGCGGTCCCAGCTGGGCTTTCCGCCGATCTCACGGATGGCGGCGGTGACCGGCCCCGCGGAGGCGGTGGCCGAGCTGATCGCATCGGCCGGGCTGCCCGAGGGGGCCGAGACACTGGGCCCGGTCCCGCTGCCCCCGGCGCCTCCCGGACGTCCGCGCCGCCCCGGAGACCCGCCGCAGGGCGAGGTCTGGGAGCGCGCGCTGCTGCGGGTACGCCCCGGCCAGGGCAGCGCCCTCGCGGCGGCCCTCAAGGAGGCGAAGGCGGGCCGTTTGGCGAGGGGGGAGAAGGACCCCGCGGTGCGGGTGGATCCCCTGGATATCGGCTGACCTCGGCTGAGCCGGGTCTGGGCCTTGGCTGACCTCGGCCCCGGTCTGGGCGTTGGCCGACCTCGGCTGCTCCCCGGCCGGGGGTGCGCTCCGGGCGCCGCGGGGTGTCCGGGGGCCGCAGGGTCTCCGGGTGCTGGGGCTTACTGGCCGGGGGCGCCCTCCGGAGTGACCGGGTAAGCCGTAGGTGCCGTAGTGCCTCCGGGTGCCGCAGGCCGGGTGCTGGCGTCTTCCGGCGCTCGGTTCTTCTGGCCTGGGGCGCCCCCCGGCGGCAGCCAGGGCGAGTGGCAGGGTGCCGCAGAGTCTCCGGGTGCTTGGGCTTACTGGCCGGGGCGCCCCAGGGGGACGGGGCAAGCCGAAGGGCGCCGTAGAACATCCGGGGGCTTGGTTCTTCCGGCCGGGGGCACCCTCCCAGCGGTAGCTGGGGGAGGCTGAGGCGCCCCGGAGGCGAACCGAGCCTCAAAAAAAGGGGGTCCAGTCAGCCGTGGCGGGGGCTGGGGAAGGGGCTGGGGCGGGGGTCCTCGCGGAGGGACGGCGTCGACTGCGGCGGGACCGTGCGCGCGGCGGGCACCGAGGGTACGGCGGCGGGCTCGGCCGGGCGGCCCGGGGACGCTTCGCCGGCCTCGGGCGCGTTCTGCGCGGCGGCCCGGCGCGAGCCGTAACGGCGGTGCACCGCCTGCTTGGTGACGCCGAGCGCCGAGCCCACCGCGTCCCAGGAGAAGCCCAGCGAGCGGTCGAAGTCGACAGCGGCGGTGACCAGCGTCTCGACGCTGTCGCGCAGTTCCTGGGCGAGCCGCACGGTGGGGGCCGGAGCGCGTCCGTAGACCACGAAACCGGCGGACGGGCCGGTGCGCCGGGGGCGGTAGACATTGCCGAGTTGGGCGGTGAGCGTGCGCAGCGCGTCCACCTGCCGGCGGACCCGCTCGATGTCCCGGACCAGGAGGTGCAGGCTGGCCCGTGCCTGGGCGTCATGAGTTGCGTGGTCGGCCATGTACAAGCCTCTCGAACCGGCGTTGACGGGGGATGGGGGGTGAGGGGGACGGGAGGGGGCTGGTGCTGGATGGGGGAAGTCGAGCGGGCGGCGGGAAACGCATCGGGCCGCGGCAGCGGCCCGATGCGGTCAATCTGCCTTGACCAACGCGGCACCCGCCCGTCGGTCACGGTCCGGGGCGTGCGGGAGTCCGCCCGTACGCCCCCTCGGCCGGCGGACCATAGACTTCAGAGGCTGTTCGACGTTCCGCCGTATCCGCTGTGTGAGAGGTAGTTCGCCACCCATGAGGCTCGTGTTCGCCGGTACCCCCGAGGTCGCCCTGCCCGCTCTGGACGCGCTGATCGCGTCGGAGAAGCACGAGGTGGTGGCCGTGGTGACCCGTCCCGACGCGCCCGCCGGGCGCGGTCGCCGGATGGTGGCCAGCCCGGTCGCCGAGCGGGCCGAGGAGGCGGGTATCGAGGTGCTCAAGCCCGCCAGGCCGCGCGATCCGGAGTTCCTCGCCCGGCTCGGCGAGATCGCACCGGACTGCTGCCCGGTGGTGGCCTACGGCGCGTTGCTGCCCAAGGCGGCGCTGGAGATTCCTGCGCACGGCTGGGTCAATCTGCACTTCTCGCTGCTCCCCGCGTGGCGGGGCGCGGCACCCGTGCAGCACTCCGTGCTCGCGGGCGACGAGATGACCGGCGCCTCGACCTTCCAGATCGAGGAAGGGCTGGACTCCGGGCCGGTGTTCGGGGTGGTGACGGAGGAGGTGCGGGCCACCGATACCAGCGGCGATCTGCTGACCCGGCTCGCCTTCGCCGGTGCGGGGTTGCTCGAAGCGACGATGGACGGCATCGAGAACGGCACCCTGCTCCCGGTGCCGCAGCCGGCCGAGGGCATCTCGCTCGCCCCGAAGATCACCGTCGAGGACGCGGAGATCGACTGGACGGCGCCCGCGCTGCGCGTCGACCGGCTGGTGCGGGCGTGCACCCCCGCCCCGGGTGCGTGGACCACCTTCCGTGAGGAGCGGCTGAAGGTCGTCTCGGCGCGGCCGGTGGCGGACCGTACGGATCTGGAGCCCGGCCGGCTGGCCGCGACCAAGAAGGCCGTGTACGTGGGCACGGGCAGCCATGCCGTCGAGCTGACGTGGGTGCGGCCGCAGGGCAAGAAGCCGATGCTCGCGGCGGATTGGGCGCGTGGGGTGCGGATCGCGGAGGGCGAGCGGCTCGGGGCCTGAGCAGGGCTGAAAGGCGGCCATCGGGCGCGCCGGGGCGGCGGATGTTGACTTCAACCTAAGTTGAAGTCCTACGTTCCTCACGAGACCTCGGAGGTACGTGATGGACATCGAAGTGACCGCCTGGCATTCCCTGTATCAGGCGTCCAATGCCAGCGACGACCGGCGGCCCTTCTCCCGCGAGACACTGCGCCGTATCGGCGCCTTTGCCCGTCCGCACCGCCGTCGGCTGCAGCTGTTCCTGGTGCTGAGCACGGTCACGGCGGTGCTCGCGGTGGCGACGCCGCTGCTGGCCGGCCGGGTGGTGGACGCGATCGTCCACCATTCGGGACAGGACACGGTGCTCGGGCTGGCCGGGCTCATCGCCGCGATCGCCGTGGCGGAGGCGGCCCTCGGGCTGCTGACCCGCTGGCTGTCGGCGAACATCGGCGAGGGGCTGATCCTCGATCTGCGCACCTCCGTCTTCGACCACGTCCAGCGGATGCCGGTGGCGTTCTTCACCCGGACCCGCACCGGTGCGCTGGTCAGCCGGCTCAACAACGACGTCATCGGCGCGCAGCGGGCGTTCAGCGACACCCTCTCCGGGGTGGTCGGCAATATGGTGACGCTGCTGCTCACCCTGGTCGTCATGATCGGGATCTCGTGGCAGATCACCCTGCTGACGCTGGTGCTCCTCCCCGTTTTCCTGCTGCCCGCGCGCCGGGTGGGCGGACGGCTGGCGAAGCTGCGCCGCGAGGCGGCCGCGCACAACGCCGCGATGAGCACCCAGATGACCGAGCGCTTCTCCGCGCCCGGGGCCACCCTGGTCAAGCTCTTCGGCCGGCCCGCCGACGAGTCCGCCGAATTCGCCGCGCGGACCCGGCGGGTGCGGGACATCGGGGTGCGGACCGCGATGGTCCAGGTCTCCTTCGTGACCGCCCTGACCCTCGTCTCCGCCCTGGCCCTCGCCCTGGTCTACGGCCTCGGCGGCTGGTTCGCGCTGCACGGGCGGCTCGACCCCGGCGCCGTCGTCGCGCTCGCGCTGCTCCTCACCCGGCTGTACGCGCCGCTGACCGCGCTGGCCGGGGCGCGGGTCGAGGTCATGAGCGCGCTCGTCAGCTTCGAGCGGGTCTTCGAGGTGCTCGACCTCGAGCCGCTGATCAAGGAGAAGCCGGACGCTCGGGAGGTCCCCGACGGGCCCGTGTCCGTCGAGTTCGACCGCGTGGACTTCGGCTACCCGGCCGCGGACAAGGTCTCCCTCGCCTCCCTGGAGGAGGTCGCCACCCTGGACACCCGCGGTGGTGTCCAGGTCCTGCACCAGCTTTCCTTCCGGGCCGAACCGGGCCAGATGGTCGCGCTGGTGGGCTCATCCGGCGCCGGGAAGTCGACCATCGCGCAGCTACTGCCGAGGCTTTACGACGCCGATGGCGGCGCCGTACGGCTCTCCGGGGTGGACGTCCGCGATCTGACCGCCGATTCGATCCGCGCCACTCTCGGCATGGTCACGCAGGACGGCCATCTCTTCCATGACTCGATCCGCGCCAATCTGCTGCTGGCCCGGCCGGAGGCCACCGACGAGGAGCTGTGGGAAGTGCTGCGCCGGGCCCGGCTGGAGGGGCTGATCGCGTCCCTGCCGGACGGCTTGGAGACCGTCGTGGGCGAGCGCGGCTACCGGCTGTCCGGCGGTGAGCGCCAGCGGCTGACCATCGCCCGGCTGCTGCTGGCCCGGCCCCGGGTGGTGATCCTCGACGAGGCCACCGCGCATCTGGACTCCACTTCGGAGGCGGATGTGCAGGAGGCGCTCGGCGAGGCGCTGGAGGGGCGCACCGCGGTGGTGATCGCCCACCGGCTGTCCACAGTTCGGGCGGCGGATCTCATTCTCGTCGTCGAGGGCGGGCGGATCGTGGAGCGCGGTACGCACTCCGCGCTGCTGGCCGCCGGAGGGCGCTACGAGGAGCTGTACCGCACCCAGTTCGAGCAGCCGGCCGCGATGGGCGACGGATTCGCCGTGGACGGAGCGAGCGCACCCGGTATGGGCGCGACGGCGACGGCCGTGGACGCAGCGAGCGCACCCGGCACCAGCGCCAAGGTCACGGCCCTGGACGGCGGCCCCACGGCCGCCGGGGCCCCGGCGACGTAGGCTGGGTCCCTTCAAGCCCGATCCGTCCCCCGGAGCACATTTCCCGTGACCGACCAGCCCCGTCGTCGCCGTCCCCACGCCCCGAACCGGCCTGGCAAGCCCTACCGCCGCCCGCAGAAGGACCCCGTGCGGATCCTCGCCTTCGAGGCGCTGCGGGCGGTCGACGAACGGGACGCGTACGCCAACCTCGTTCTCCCGCCCCTGCTGCGCAAGGCGCGGGAGAGCGCGGAGGCCGGCGGGCCGCGGTTCGACGCCCGGGACGCGGCGCTCGCCACCGAGCTGGTCTACGGCACCCTGCGCCATCAGGGCACCTACGACGCGATCATCGCCGAATGCGTGGACCGCCCGCTGCGCGAGGTGGATCCGCCCGTGCTCGACGTGCTGAACCTCGGCGCCCATCAGCTACTGGGGACCCGTATCCCCACGCACGCCGCCGTCTCGGCGAGCGTCGAGCTGGCCCGGGTGGTGCTCGGCGACGGACGGGCCAAGTTCGTCAACGCCGTGCTGCGCAGGATCGCCGCCCACGACCTGGACGGCTGGCTGGAGCGGGTCGCCCCGCCCTACGACGAGGACCCCGAGGAGCATCTGGGCGTCCGCCACTCGCATCCGCGCTGGGTCGTCTCCGCCCTGTGGGACGCGCTCGGCGGCGGCAGCTCCGGGATCGAGGAGCTGCTGGCCGCCGACAACGAACGGCCCGAGGTCACCCTCGTCGCCCGGCCCGGCCGGTCCACGGCCGGGGAGCTGCTGGACGCCGTCGGCGAGGGGGCCGCGGTACCGGGCCGCTGGTCCCCGTACGCGGTGCGGCTCACCGAGGGCGGGGAGCCCGGGGCGCTGGAGGCGGTGCGCGAGGGGCGCGCCGGGGTCCAGGACGAGGGCAGCCAGTTGGTGGCCCTCGCGCTGGCGAACGCGCCGCTGGAGGGGGAGGACCGGCGCTGGCTGGACGGCTGCGCGGGCCCCGGCGGCAAGGCCGCGCTGCTCGCCGCGCTCGCCGCGGAGCGCGGCGCCGCGCTGCTGGCCGCCGAGAAGCAGCCGCACCGGGCCCGGCTGGTGGCCAGGGCCCTGGCGGGCAACCCCGGCCCGTACCAGGTGATCGCCGCGGACGGCACCCGGCCGCCGTGGCGGCCCGGCGCCTTCGACCGGGTGCTGGTGGATGTGCCGTGCACCGGGCTCGGTGCGCTGCGCCGCCGCCCCGAGGCGCGCTGGCGGCGCCGCCCCGAGGACCTCGACGGCTTCGCCCCGCTGCAGCGCGGGCTGCTGCGGGAGGCCCTGGCCTCGGCGCGGATCGGCGGCGTGGTCGGCTATGCGACCTGTTCCCCGCATCCGGCCGAGACCAGGGCCGTGGTCGAGGACGTCCTCAAGGGGCGTGGCGGCCCGGCCGTCTCCGCGGAGTGGATCGACGCCCGTCCGCTGCTGCCGGGGGTGCCCGAGCTGGGCGACGGCCCGGACATCCAACTGTGGCCGCACCGGCACGGTACGGACGCCATGTATCTGGCCCTGCTGCGCCGCACCGGCTGACCGCACCCGTTCATCACGCGGGTTCCCGGAGTGAGCGGCCCCGGGGCGTCGCACGGCCGCGGTGAGCGGCGCGTCAGTCCTTCGGGACCGCCGGAAGCGCTTCCTGCGGCCGGTCGGTCGGGGCGTAGACGGCGGCCGCGTGGGCGGTGGGGTCGAGGTCCTTGTGCACCGCGCGCGCCACCGCCTCGATGGTGGCCACGCCCGCCTTCATGGTGCGGTTGTCCTGGGTGAGCACGGTGAGGGTGTAGTCGTGGCCGCCGCCGGTGAAGGCGCCGATGCTGTGCACCCGCCAGCCGTGGGCGGACCGCTCCAGCCAGCCGTTCTTCACCTGGATCCGCACCCCGCCCGGGGCACCGGCCGGGGTGCCCCAGCGCTGTTCGCGGATGACCTTGCCCATCAGCGAGAGGATGTAGCGGCGGGAGGCGTCGGTCAGCACCGTGTTCGGGTGGGTGATCAGGTCCAGGAGCCGCTCCTGGTCGTTCGCGGTGATCCGGGTGAGGCCCCAGTAGCCGTTCTTGCCGGGCACGGTGGCGTCCATGCCCGCAGCCCGCAGGAACGCCTTGACCCGGGAGGCTTTGAGCTTCTTCCACAGCTTGCTGGTCGAGGCGTTGTCCGACTTGGTGATCATGGCCTTGGCGAGGGTCTTCTCGCTCTTGGTCAGCGGCCGGTGGTGCCGTTGCGCGTCCCACAGCAGCGTCCCCAGGACCGTCGCCTTCACCACGCTCGCGGAGTCGAACCGCTGGTTCGCGCGCAGGGTGCAGCGGGTGTGGGTGGCGTGGTCGCGGAGGCTGATCGCGGTGGTGCCGGACCGGCCGCGCAGCGCCGCGGCGATGTCCTTGGACAGCTTGCCGGCCAGCCCGGACTGGTGCGAGACGCAGACCGGCCGCGGTGCCGTGGCCGCGGCGGAGGCGGGCCCGGCCCCGGCGACCGGCGATACGACGACGGCCGCGGTCAGCGCCGCGCACACCGCGGTGCGGGGATGCCGGGATGGATGCCGGGGTATTCGATCGCTCGTCATGGTGGGTTGCCTGTTTGTACGTGATGTCTAGGGGTTTCATCCGACTTCTACATGGTCCTGGCTCCGTCGCCGTGCGTCGATCGGAGCGGTCGATCGCGGAGCGGTCGATCGGAGCGGAACCAAGTGATCACGGCGGTGCGGGCCGTTGCGATGATCCCGGCTCCATGGGCCGGCGCCGACCGTGGGAGGCTGGTGGCATGGCCTCGCAGATCAACCCCAGCATTCTGTCCGCAGACTTCTCCCGCCTCGCGGATGAGGCGAAGGCGGTCGAGGGTGCCGACTGGCTCCACGTCGACGTCATGGACAACCACTTCGTCCCCAACCTCACCCTCGGGGTTCCGGTGGTCGAGTCGCTGGGCAAGGCCACGGAAACCCCGCTGGACTGCCATCTCATGATCGACGACCCGGACCGCTGGGCGCCGCAGTACATCGAGGCGGGCGCCGGTTCCGTCACCTTCCATGTGGAGGCCGCTGCCGCGCCGGTGCGGCTGGCGCGCGAGATCCGGGCCAAGGGCGCGCGGGCCTCGATGGCGCTCAAGCCGGCCACGCCCATCGAGCCGTACGAGGATCTGCTGCCCGAGCTGGACATGCTGCTGGTGATGACCGTGGAACCCGGCTTCGGCGGCCAGGCGTTCCTCGACATCATGCTGCCGAAGATCCGCCGCACCCGGCAGCTCATCGACAAGCATGGACTCCAGATGTGGCTCCAGGTGGACGGCGGGGTCTCGGCCGCCACCATCGAGCGGTGCGCCGAGGCGGGCGCCGATGTGTTCGTGGCGGGCTCGGCCGTCTACGGCGCCGACGACCCGGCCAAGGCCGTACAGGCACTGCGCCAGCTCGCCGAGAAGGCAACCGGTACCCCCGGAACATGAGGCGACGTAGCTACCGGTCGGTGAACTCAAGGGTGAAGGGCGAACCAACTCCGCCGTTTCTGACAGGATGAACGGTGAGTCCGGACAGTGAATAGTGAGGAGACCGCGGTGTCGACGGGCCGTTCAGCCACGCGGATGGGACCCGCCGAACTGGTGCAGGCGGCGGCCATGGCGCGCCGCTTCTACCTCGAGGGCAAGTCCAAGATCCAGATCGCCGAGGAGTTCGGCGTCAGCCGCTTCAAGGTCGCGCGGGTGCTGGAGACGGCGCTCGAGCGCGATCTGGTGCGCATCGAGATCCGGGTTCCCGCCGAGCTCGACGCGGAGCGCTCCGACGCCCTGCGCGCCCGCTACGGGCTGCGCCACGCGGTCGTCGTGGAGTCGCCGGCCGACGCCGAGGCGGACACCCCGGACCCGGAGAACCTCGGCGAGGTCGCCGCGGACCTGCTGGGCGAGCTGGTGACCGAGGGGGATGTGCTGGGGCTGGCCTGGGGGCGGTCCACGATCCACATGGCGGCCGCGCTGCACCGGCTGCCCCCGTGCACCGTCGTCCAGCTCACCGGCGTGTACGACGCGGGCACGGCCGAGCGCGGCTCGGTCGAGGCGGTGCGCCGCGCCGCCGCCGTCTCGGGCGGGGAGGCGCACCCCATCTACGCGCCGATGCTGCTGCCGGACACGGCCACCGCGGACGCCCTGCGCGGCCAGACCGGTATCGCCCGCGCCTTCGAGTACTTCGACAAGGTCACCGTGGCCTGCGTCTCCATCGGCTCCTGGGAGGCCGGGATCTCCACGGTCTACGACATGCTGACCGAGAAGGAGCGGGCCCACTACGAGAGCCTGGGCGCCGCCGCCGAGATGTCGGCCCACCTCTTCGACGCCGAGGGCCGCCGCATCGGCCGCGACCTGGGCGAGCGCTGCATCACCGTGGAGGCCGACCGGCTGCGCCGGATCCCCGAGGTGGTGGCCATCGCCGGTGGCCGCCGTAAGGCCGAGGCGATCGGGGCGGTGCTGAGGTCCGGCCTGGTCACCAGCCTGGTCACGGACACCGCCGCCGCGGACTACCTGCTCGCCGAAACCACCCCCGCAGCCCACCCCGCCCTGGACCGCGCCGACCCGGACGGCGTGTAGCGGGCCGGTCGCGGCGGGCAAGGGGGAAACGGCGGGCAAGGGGGAAACGGCGAGCGGCCCGCCGCTCGCCGTATCGGATCACGCCAGAAGCAGGGCGGCGTCCCACGGCACCTCACCGTCGGCGGTTCCGGCGGGCGGCGTGCTCCGGCCGAGCAGGACGAGGGCGACGCCCGCCGCGCCCTCCAGGAACGTCGGCGCGTCCAGCGGCTCCGGCCGGAGGGGTAGCACCGGCGCGGTGGGAAAACCGAAGGCCGTGCCGGGGTCGAAGCGGGCGCACAGCCGCTCGGCGATCTCGTCCGCCCGCGCGGACAGCGACGCGTCGTCCAGCTCGTCGGCCATACGCCCGGTGATCCGGGCCAGCCCGGCGAGGCCGTGGCACAGTCCGGGATCGTCCAGCCCCCGCGGTCCGTCGGGGCGGGCGAAGACCGCCCTCATCGCCTCCGCCGCGGTATGCACCCACGCGTCCTCGCCCAGCGCGACTCCGGCGAGCTGCAGCGCGCGGGCGATTCCCGGAGCGCCGTAGCACCAGCTCGCGCGCCCCGGCCCCAGGGCGGGCCGGGTGGGCGCCACCTCCTGGTCGGCGGAGACCGTACCGGGCCATCCGGGGCCCGCGTCCGGGCCCTCCTGGCGCCAGCTCATCAGCCACCGGGCGATACGGCGGATGGCCGTGTCGTGGCCGGGGACGCGCAGCCCGCGCGTCCAGCACAGGGACAGCAGCGCGAGCGGCCCGGCGATGCCGTGGGCGAGGCCCAGATCGAGCACCCACTCCCGCCGCCGCGGGTCCACCGCGGCGGGCCACGGGGGGCTGAACCAGCCGGGTAGCGGCCCGGCCCCGGCCTTGACGGGCTCGGTGAGGGCGACGAGATACCGCAGCACGTCGTGGACGGCTTCGGGGTCGGACGGCTCGGCGAGGAAGTACCGGCCGAGGCCGGTCACACCGGAGACGACGTCGAAGTGTTCCCGGTCCGCCCCGGCGACACCGGATTCCATTCGCTCGTACTCGGCGTCGAGGACCGTTGCGAGGCGATGCCGCAGGGTCGCGTCCACTCGGCCCCGTACGGTGGCGTAGTCCCGGGGCGAGCGGGTGGCGTGCTTGGCGGCGAAGCCGAGACTGCCCAGGCCCGTGATCAGCCCGGGACCTCTGGCACCGGCGTACCCGGCCTCCGCCGCCAGCAGGGCGTGGACGGTCGGGCGCAGGCCCGGATCGTTCCTGCTCAGCTCGCTGAGGAACAGCGCCGCCCCCGAGGCACCCATGCCGAGCCCGGCAGCGGAAAAGTCCCCGGTGCCGGTGTTGGTGACGTGGTCGCGGATACGGGCGCCGATCTCGGCCACCACCGTGTCGGGATCCCACCGCCCGGCTGGTGCCGCCGTCATCCGAGATGTCTCCGTCGTCATCCGAGATGCCTCCGTCGTCCGTGGTCGGCCTGGGCGAGGCCACGCGCCACCGCCAGCGAACGGCCTTCGGAGGTGCGTGAGGTGCCGATCAGCCGGTTGTGGTGCATATGCAACACGCTCGCCAGCACCGATGGGTCGGCGGCCACGGAGGCATAGGCGCGCATGGCGGCCGCCCTGGCGTCGAGGGCGGTGAGCGCGGCGGCAGCGCCCTCGGCGGGGAACGTGGCCCGGAGCCCGCCGTCCAGCAGGCGGAGTGCCGCCGCGCGGCGTTCCCGGAAGTAGGCGTGGTGCTCCTCGTCCCGCGGGTCGCGCAGCCACCAGTCGGTCCACCGGTCGCCGTGGACCTGGCGGGTGAGGTCGAGGTAGTTGGCGGCGGCGAGCACCTGCGGCTCGACGCCGACCGCGTCGGCCGCCCGCAGGCGTAGCTGTTCGAGGGCGGCCACGCTGTCGTGGTGGAAGACCGTCTCGGCGGCCTCGATGGCCTCGTGGCCGCCGTAGCGAAGGGTTTCGGGTTCATAGCCGTCGATGACGAACGCCCCGGCCAGGCGCAGGTCGCGCAACTGCTCCACCCAGTCGAGGACGCCCGGTGTCAGCTCGCCGTGGAGCGTCGCGGGGTCGCCGTGGAAGCGCAGCCGCAGATGCGCTCCGGCCGGATCGGCGTAGCGGATGAAGAACCAGCGGTCCACCGCGGGCGGCAGAGCCGCCAGCAGCCGGGGCAGGTGCTCGGCCAGCACCTCGTCCTGGCGGTTGGCGTAGGTGTAGAGCCTGCCGTAGAGCCACTCGCGGCTGTGCCGCGGGACGGGCGGACCGACCGGGCGGATCCGCCGCGCCGGGGCCCGGACGGCCGGGGACTCGCCGGTCGCCGGGCGGGAGGGCAGCAGCGGTATCACCAGTTCGCTGCTGAACGCCCCCGAGTCGGTGGCGAGCCAGCCGTCGCCCGCCCCCGCGTCCTCGGGAGTCTCGTACGCCGTCACGTCCTTGCTCCGGCCGAGCTCGCGGCGCAGCACCATGCGGTGGAGCGGGGCGGTCAGGTCGAGCTCCACCCGGTGGTCGCCTCCGCCGACGGCGACCCGGTCGGGCACGTTCCAGCGCGCCCGCCAGCCGTCCAGACGGCGCTCCCACTCCGCGTCGGAGAGGGAGGAGTCGAACAGGCCGGGGTCGGTCAGCCGCCATCGGGCGGGGGCGAGGACCGTCCTGCCGAACCGGACGCGGGGCAGGTGAGGAAGGGTGGAGAGACGCCCCCATGTCCATACGCACGAAGGCCAGCTCCCCATCGTCGGCACCTCGCGCAGCAGACGGACCGCCGCGGGGGCGCGCCGCGGGTCGAGCATGGTCACAGCCCGCGGGTTGATCTCCTGTCCGGTCGAGGCGTCCACGAGATACAGCCGGTCCGGGTCTGCGGCCAGTGCGAGATCGCCCACGCCCCGCACGGCGGGCGAGGCGCGGTCCGCGAAGCAGCCCACCGCGACCCGCTCGGTCCAGAACGGCCGAACGCGGGCCACATTGGCGTCGCGCCCTCTCAGGGGCAGGAAGTCCAGGTGCGCCTGGAGCGCGCCGTCCCGGGCCGAGTCGGCGGCGGAACTGCGCGCCAACTCGCCTACCTCCTCCACGTCGTCGAGGAGGTAGGCGAACCGGCCGAAGAGCGCGCCCGGTGCCGGCGATCCCGTCGACGGGGAGAGCACGAGCGTGAAGTCGCCCTCGTCGAGGGATCGCCGCGAGGGGGCGGTCAGATGGGCGCAGAGTTCCAGCGCGGCCGGGGGCGGTGCTCCGGAGCCGCGCAGCCGGTCGAGCGCCGCGTCGTCGAGCACCACCTCGCGGTCGCCCGACGCGATCGCGGTGAGGGCCAGCTCGGCCAGGAACTCGTTCCGGGCCCGGTCGCGTTCGCTCGGCTCACCGGCTTCCGCCGTGCGCCGTTCGCTTTTGGGATGGTCGTAGCCGGCGGGCGGGCCCAGGCCGGTGTGCGGGTCGAGGACGTCGGCGAGCGGCACGGCCCGGCCGGTGCCGTAGCGTTCGACGAACGCGTCACGGTACTCCCGCAGCTCCGGCGTCGGCATCGTGTCGGGTGCGGCGAGACACAGCGCCGTGGCCGCGCGCTCCGCCTCCCGCAACACCTCCCGGTCCAGGGTGACTTCGGCGTCCAGCCGCATGTCGACCTGGACCGGCCGGTCATCGGCGCGCAGACCGCCCATCGCGTCCAGGGCCTTCTCCCAGCGGCCGAGCCCCGCGCCGAGGCGTTCCGCGCCGTATTCGTCCAGCAGGTCGCCGATGACGGCCAGTTCGCCTGCCCTGTCGGCCTGGCCCACGGACTTGAGGACCTCCACCGCGTACCGCAGCGGGTCCGTCTCGCCGAGCGGGGGGCGTAACTCGGTGAGGAGGAAGCCCTGGCGGACGAGTTCGACGAGAAGCCCCTCCTTGGCGGACACGGGGACGTTCGGGTACGCCTCGTCGAGGGTCTTCAGCAGGTCCCCGGCCGGGCAGGGGTGCCGGGTGGCGGCGAGGATGGTCCGCACGGCCGCCGTGTGGCGTACGGAGATCTCCTGGGCGGTCCGCCCATCGCGCTGCCGTTCGTCGGTGGCCGACTCATCGGAGCCGGCGGGGTCCTTCGCGTCGTAGCCGCAGGGGAGCACCCAGCGCTGCCCGCGTGCGAAGCCCAGGTCGTTCGCCACGACGCGCAGCGCCCGCAGTACCTCGAGGTCGCCCTCCCAGGCGGTGAGCACGCCGGTCAGCCAGCCGCCGTCCGGGCGCACCGCCTTGCGGTGCCGGGTGCCCAGCCGGATCCGGCAGCCCGCCTCGCCGAAGGACACCGGGGCGACGCCCGCCAGGAGTCCGAAGGGGGTGGCGCGGCTGGCGCCCCGCAGGACGTAGCGCGTCGCCGAGAGGGTGAGCTTGCGCAGGGCGCCGGATTTCATCGGCGCGCCCGCGCGCAGCGCCTCGACGGTGCGGTGCAGTGAGGGGCTGGAGACGGCGAGGGCCTCCTCGACCCGTTCGTCGGAGAGGAGCGCGTCGATGTACCGGCGGACCTGCTCGCGGTCGCGCGGGTCGAGGTGTGCGCGGGTCTCGGGGGCCGAGTGGGGAAGGAGGGGGACGCGGAGCATCCCGGTGGGCTCCGCGTGGAACATCGCGTGGTCTCCGGACATGGGGTCGTCTCTCCCGTTCACGCTCGGCACCGCCGAGAATTCCGCCGTCGGCGAGCCGCGCGGGGCCCGGGCTCGGCCCGGGCCCCGCGCGGTCCTGGCTACTAACAGGCCGGCGCGGCGACGGTGCACCAGAGGATGGACGCCGCGGGCGTGCCGGTGGAGGCGCTGTGCGCGGCCGTCGGCTCGTCGAGCTCGACACGCACGTCCAGGTCGAACTCCGACATCTCCTTGGCCGACTCGGCCGGTACGGCAACAGACATGGTCAACTCCTTCGGTAGAGGGGCGACGGCAGCCGTTCGCACCCAGTGCCGCTCATACACACCTCAGCGGATGGGGCATGCGCGGCTCCCGTTCGCGGTTGGCACGCGGGGCACTCGGTCGAGCGCCCCACCCGTCCTGTGTACGTGCACAGCCAGTGATTCCGGAACTTCGGAGAGCTAGATCTAAGGGTTGCCTCAGAAAGTCGCGGGCGGTGGAACGAACGGCCGTGATCGCGCTCTCTTACGGCTCCTGGCCGGGCCCCGACCGCTCGCGGACGCGCCCAGCAGTGCTCCGCCGTATGGGGTCACTCGCCCTCGGGCGGGCGCTCGGGTAACGTTTCGACGTAAGGCAGGTTGCCTGTCGGCACCGGAGCAGCCCCCGCAGCGCCTCTTTGGAGGACTCTACGAATGCGGGGGTGTTTTGTTGTGCCGCTGCGGGAGTGACCTGCGTCGTTTCGCGTGAAAATGTGAGACTCATGCGTTTCCTCGAGCCCGGTACGGGGCGCCACGTGGAATCTTCCCCGGTTCCCTACGACCTGACGTACGACGATGTGTTCATGGTGCCGAACCGCTCCGCGGTCGGCTCCCGCCAGGGGGTGGACCTGGCCTCACCCGACGGCACCGGCACCACCATTCCACTCGTCGTCGCCAACATGACCGCGATCGCCGGCCGCCGCATGGCCGAGACAGTCGCCCGTCGCGGTGGCCTCGTCGTCATTCCGCAGGACATCCCGATCGACGTCGTCACCGACGTGATCCGCTGGGTCAAGAGCCGCGATCTGGTGCTGGACACCCCGATCGTCCTCGCCCCGACCGGCACCGTCGCCGACGCGCTGTCGCTGCTGCCCAAGCGGGCACACGGCGCGGGCGTGGTGGTCGAGGACGGGCGTCCGGTGGGCGTGGTGACCGAGTCCGACCTGACCGGCGTGGACCGCTTCACCCAGCTGTCCGAGGTGATGTCGCGCGAGCTGATGGTGCTCGACGCCGACATCGACCCCCAGGAGGCGTTCAACCGCCTCGACGCCGCCCACCGCAAGCTCGCCCCCGCCGTCGACGCGGACGGGAAGCTGGCGGGCATCCTGACCCGCAAGGGCGCGCTGCGCGCGACGCTCTACAAGCCCGCGGTGGACGCGGGCGGCCGGCTGCGGATCGCGGGCGCCGTCGGGGTCAACGGCGATCTGGAGGGCCGTACGAAGGCGCTCCTGGACGCCGGGGTGGACGCCCTCGTCGTGGACACCGCCCACGGCCACCAGGAGTCGATGATCACCGCGCTCAAGGCGGTCCGCGGCCTGGGTCCGCGAGTGCCGGTGGTGGCGGGCAACGTGGTCGCCGCCGAGGGGGTGCGCGACCTCATCGAGGCCGGTGCCGACATCGTCAAGGTCGGCGTCGGGCCGGGCGCGATGTGCACCACCCGCATGATGACCGGCGTGGGCCGGCCGCAGTTCTCCGCGGTGCTGGAATGCGCCGCCGAGGCGCGGAAGTTCGGCAAGCACATCTGGGCGGACGGTGGCATCCGGCACCCCCGCGACGTCGCCATGGCGCTCGCGGCCGGGGCGTCCAACGTCATGGTCGGCTCCTGGTTCGCGGGGACGTACGAGTCGCCCGGCGACCTCCAGCACACCGCCGACGGCCGGCCGTACAAGGAGAGCTTCGGCATGGCGTCGGCACGCGCGGTGCGCAATCGCACCAGCGACGAGTCGGCGTACGAGCGGGCCCGCAAGGGATTGTTCGAGGAGGGGATCTCCACCTCGCGGATGTTCCTGGACCCGGCCCGGCCGGGAGTCGAGGACCTGATCGACTCGATCATCGCGGGCGTGCGCAGCTCCTGCACCTACGCGGGCGCCGGGTCGCTGGAGGAGTTCCACGAGCGGTCCGTGGTGGGTGTGCAGAGCGCCGCGGGCTACGCGGAGGGCAAGCCGCTCCACGCAAGCTGGGACTGAGGCTCAGGAGTTCGGCTCGCCCCGGAGGCGAACCGAGCCCCCGAACACCACAACCCCACTCGGCTCGGGTGAGTGGGGTTGTGGTGGTGTGTCGCGGCGGGGTCTCACCTCGCCACTCCGCGCTCGCCCCGGGTGCGGGGCAGCGCGTGGCGCGGCGGGCTGGTGAGGGTGATCTGCCGGACCAGCTGGTGGAACGAGACCAGCGCGGCGACCGGGGGAAGACCGGCCACGGCCATGCTGGGCGCGTTCCTCGGGGCGTGTGCGACGCACAGGAACACCGCGATGGTGGAGAAGAGCACCACCACGGCCCATGAGTGCGCCGCGCCCCGGCGGTGCAGGGCGGCCCGCAGCACCGACAGCGAGGCGACCAGCCAGGGTCCGTAGACCAGCAGGGGCCACCACGCCGCCATGGACTCCGAGGTGCTCGGGGAGGCCAGATAGCGCAGTGGGCGGTAGGAGATCATTCCGCCGAGCACGCTCAGCATGGCGACGATGACCGTGGTGACCGCCGCGAAGATCAGGCTGATCACATGCAGCCACGGCAGGGTCGGCAGCCGGAAGCGGACCCGGCGGCGCTTGCCGCGCCCCCGCACATGCGTGGGGGAGGGGGTGTGGAGGGGAGCGACCGGTCCGATGGGGCCGGTGGTGTGCACCGACTCCTCGGGGGAGGTCGTCTGGAGCAGCCGGGCCAGGTCTCCCTCCAGGTCCCAGCGGCCCTCGATGGTCTCCGGGTCGGGCAGGGGGAAAGGATTCATCTCATAATCGGCTGCCGCCTCGTACCGCTCCCCGGGAGGGGGCGCGGGGGCGTGCCGGTGGCCGGTGGGTGGGGGCCCGTAGCCGCCCGGCCTCGGCTCGGTGTACGTCATGCCTTGACGCCCGGTTCCGGCGTATCGGACCGCTGGAGGAAGTCCGTCTCGATCCGGCCCAGCGCCCGGATGAAGTCCTCCCAGACTCTCGCGCAGTATTCGAGCGGGTAGCGCTCGCTGTCACCCCCCTGGTCTCGGGGCCGGAACACGGGTTCGGCACTGAGCTGGGAGTGATCGGGTGGTTGCAGACTGTCAGTGGTCACGTCCCCACCAACGACCGCTAAAATGGTGCAGTATCGCGGCATTCGGGTGAAACGAGCGCTGACTCGCGCAGTGTCTCGCAACGATTCCCCGCCGAGCGCCCCCGCGCGCAACGTTGCCACGGGTATGCGCAACCATGGTCCATTACGGCCGTCGGCGGACGGCTCATAGGGTCTTGCGCTGACGTGGAGTGGCGGGGACCGACTGCTCGGCGATTCCCACCTGCGGGTTTGCTTTCGGGCACCCGTATGTCCGCAGTCGGTCGCCACCACCCGATGGCAGCGATTAAGGAGCCACCCCTGTGTTGGAGCACGGCGCAGCACCGCCCGCCACCCAGCAACCGGAACCAAACCCTCCGGTCGGCGGGCTGGGCGCCCGGCTGATGCGGCGCAAGCCGGTGGAGCGGCTGGTCGCCGAGGGCGGCCAGGGTGAGGGCGGCAGCCTGCGGCGCTCCATGGGCATGTGGCAGCTCACCATGATCAGCATTGGGGCCACCCTGGGCACCGGCATCTTCGTGGTGCTCGGCGAGGCCGTGCCGGACGCCGGTCCCGCGGTCATCGTGTCGTTCGTCATCGCCGGGCTCACCGCGCTGTTCTCCGCGCTGTCGTACGCCGAACTGGCGGGCACCATCCCCGTCTCCGGCTCCTCCTACTCCTACGCCTACGCCACGATGGGCGAGCTGATCGCCTGGGTCTGCGGCTGGTGTCTGATCCTGGAGTACGGCGTCTCGGTGGCGGCCGTCGCCGTCGGCTGGGGCGAGTACCTCAACGAACTGCTCGACGGCACCCTCGGCGTGACCATCCCCGACGCCCTGGCCGCCCCGCCCGGGGACGGCGGGATCTTCAATCTGCCCGCCCTGCTCGTGGTGCTGCTGGCCATGGCGTTCCTGCTGGGCGGCGCCAAGGAGAGCGCCCGCGCCAACACGGTCATGGTGGCGGTGAAGATCGCGGCGCTGATCCTCTTCTGCGCCGTCGCCTTCACCGGCATCCGGGCCGGCAACTACACCCCGTTCATGCCGCTGGGTATGGCGGGCGTCAGCGCCGCCGGCGCCACCCTCTTCTTCTCCTACATCGGCTTCGACGCCGCCTCCACGGCCGGTGAGGAGGCCAAGAACCCCCAGCGCGACCTGCCCCGCGCGATCATGCTCTCGCTGATCATCGTCACCGCGCTGTACTGCCTGGTCGCCGCGGTCGCGGTGGGTGCCCTGCCGTGGAAGAAGTTCTCGGGCTCCGAGGCCGCGCTCGCCTCGATCATGAAGGATGTCACCGGACAGGACGCCTGGGCCGTGCTGCTGGCCGCCGGAGCGGTCGTCGCGATCGCCTCCGTGGTGCTGACCGTGCTCTACGGCCAGACCCGCATCCTCTTCGCGATGTCCCGGGACGGGCTGGTGCCCAAGGTTTTCTCCACCGTCCACGCCAGGACTGGTGTGCCCCGCGCCAACACCGTGATCGTCTCGCTCTTCTGCGGGGTCCTGGCCGCCGCGATCCCGCTCGGCCAGCTCGCCGACGCCACCAGCATCGGCACCCTCTTCGCCTTCGCGCTGGTCAACATCGCCGTGATCGTGCTGCGCCGGACCCGGCCCGATATGCCCCGCACCTTCCGGGTGCCGCTGTCCCCGCTCTTCCCGGTGATCGGCTTCGCGCTGTGTCTGTGGATGATGGGCAGCCTGCAGTTCGTGACCTGGGTGGTCTTCGGCTGCTGGATGGCCGTCGGCCTTGTGCTGTACTTCGCATACGGCTTGCGCCGATCCCGACTGGCCACAGCAGAGAAGTGATTGCCCCCCAGTGCGACTGAATGATCTCGACGAACGCATCGTCCACGCCCTCGCCGAGGACGCCCGCCGCTCCTACGCCGACATCGGCGAGCTGGTCGGACTGTCCGCGCCCGCCGTCAAACGACGGGTGGACCGGCTGCGCGCGGAGGGAGCCATCACCGGCTTCACGGTGCGGGTCGACCCGGTGGCGCTGGGATGGGAGACCGAGGGCTTCATCGAGCTCTACTGCCGCCACAACACCTCGCCGGACGCCATCCGCCGGGGCCTGTCGCGCTATCCCGAGGTGGTGTCCGCGTCGACCGTCACCGGTGACGCGGACGCCGTCGTCCAGGTCTTCGCCTCCGATATGCGCCACTTCGAGCGGGTGCTGGAGCGGATCGCGGGGGAGCCGTTCGTGGAGCGCACCAAGTCCGTGCTGGTGCTCTCGCCCCTGCTGCGAAGGTTCAGCTCGGGGGCGCCGACGTAGGCGCTCCGCTGGGTGCGCAGTTCGGGGCGCCTGCCCTGAGCTGCTGTTGGTCGGCTGCCGCGCCGTCGTGGCTGGGCGCCCCGACGCGGCGGAGCCGCACAGCCCCGCGCCCCTGCGGGGCGTGCGCAATGAATCGACGCGCACCGATCCCCATGCGCCATGAATCGACGCCGGACGCAACGAAGCCGTCTTGTTGGGCGATCCGGAGGCAACGTACTGTTTTTATACCCGTACCCCTCCCCTCAAGGTCTGCCATGTCGCCGCTGCGCACCGCTCTGCTCCAGAACTCCGGTCACCCCGGCGATCCCGCCGGAAACCTCAAGGTCCTCGACGAGGCCGCCGCCGGCGCGGCCGCCGACGGGGCCGGGCTGCTGGTCACCGCGGAGATGTTCCTCACGGGATACGCGATTGGCGGCGGCGGCGTACGGGAGCTGGCCGAGCCCGCCGACGGGCCGAGCGGCCGGGCCGTGGCCGAGATCGCCGCGACGCACGGTCTCGCCATCCTCTACGGCTACCCCGAGAGCCACGCGGGCGCCGTGTACAACTCCGCACGGCTCGTGGGCGCGGACGGCACCGAGCTGGCCAACTACCGCAAGTCCCATCTCTACGGCTGCTTCGAGCGGGCGTCGTTCACCCCCGGTGAGACGCCCGTCGTCCAGGCCACCATCGGCGAGCTGACCGTCGGCATCCTGATCTGCTACGACGTGGAGTTCCCCGAGAACGTACGGGCCCATGCCCTGGCCGGGACCGATCTGCTGCTGGTGCCCACCGCGCAGATGCACCCCTTCGAGTTCGTCGCCGAATCCGTGATTCCGGTGCGGGCCTTCGAGAGCCAGATGTACATCGCGTACGTCAACCGCAGCGGCGTCGAGGGCGAGTTCGACTTCGTCGGCCTGAGCTGTCTGGCCGGGCCCGACGGCGCCACCTGTCTGCGCGCCGGCCGCGGCGAGGAACTCCTCCTCGGCGATGTCGCCCCCAAGCTGCTGACCACCTCGCGCCGGATCAACCCGTATCTGCGGGACCGCCGCCCCGGTCTGTACTCCTCCCTCGGCTGATCCGTCCTCACCTGATCAGTCCGGCCCCCTGCCGTACCCGAAACACGCTCTTCGCACCAACCAGCAAGGAATCCGTACCCCATGACGTCCACGGTGCCCACCGCCGTCCATGACGAGCAGGAAACGCGGGCCCATCAGGCCCTTCCGCCCATGACCATGTTCGGCCCGGACTTCCCCTACGCCTACGACGACTTCCTCGCCCACCCGGCGGGCTTGGGCCAGATACCCGCGACCGAGCACGGTGGCGAGGTCGCGGTCGTCGGCGGCGGTCTCTCCGGCCTCGTCACCGCGTACGAGCTGATGAAGATGGGCCTGAAGCCCGTGGTCTACGAGGCCGACCGGATCGGCGGACGGCTGCGCACCGTCGGCTTCGACGGCTGTGACGATTCGCTGACCGCCGAGATGGGCGCGATGCGCTTCCCGCCGTCCTCCACCGCCCTCCAGCACTACATCGACCTGGTGGGCCTGAAGACCCAGCCGTTCCCCAACCCGCTGGCCCCCGACACCCCCTCGACCGTCGTCGACCTCAAGGGCGAGTCCCACTACGCCCGCACCATCGACGATCTGCCGCCGGTCTACCGCGAGGTGGCCGACGCCTGGAACGCCTGCCTGGAGGAGGGGGCGGACTTCTCCGACATGAACCGCGCCATCCGCGAGCGGGACGTCCCCCGGATCCGGGAGATCTGGTCGCGGCTGGTCGAGAAGCTGGACAACCAGACCTTCTACGGCTTCCTGTGCGACTCCGCGTCCTTCACCTCCTTCCGGCACCGGGAGATCTTCGGCCAGGTCGGCTTCGGCACCGGCGGCTGGGACACCGACTTCCCCAACTCCATCCTGGAGATCCTGCGGGTCGTCTACACCGAGGCCGACGACCACCACCGCGGCATCGTCGGCGGCAGCCAGCAGCTTCCGCTGCGGCTGTGGGAGCGCGAGCCCGAGAAGATCGTCCACTGGCCCCAGGGCACCTCGCTGTCCTCGCTGCACGGCGGTGAGCCCCGCCCGGCCGTGACCCGGCTGCACCGGGCCGCGGGCGACCGCGTCGTGGTGACGGACGCGAGCGGCGACATCCGCTCGTACCAGGCGGTGGTCTTCACCGCGCAGTCCTGGATGCTGCTCTCCAAGATCGACTGCGATGACTCGCTCTTCCCGATCGACCACTGGACGGCGATCGAGCGCACCCACTACATGGAGTCCAGCAAGCTCTTCGTGCCGGTGGACCGGCCGTTCTGGCTGGACAAGGACGAGATCACCGGCCGGGACACGATGAGCATGACGCTCACCGACCGGATGACCCGCGGCACCTATCTGCTGGACGACGGCCCGGACCGGCCCGCCGTCATCTGCCTCTCCTACACCTGGTGCGACGACAGCCTCAAGTGGCTGCCGCTGTCGGCGAACGAGCGGATGGAGGTCATGCTCAAGTCGCTCTCGGAGATCTATCCGAACGTCGACATCCGCAAGCACATCATCGGCAGCCCGGTCACCGTGTCCTGGGAGAACGAGCCGTACTTCATGGGCGCGTTCAAGGCCAATCTGCCCGGCCACTACCGCTACCAGCGCCGGTTGTTCACCCACTTCATGCAGGACCGGCTGCCCGCCGACAAGCGGGGCATCTTCCTCGCGGGCGACGACATCTCCTGGACGGCGGGCTGGGCCGAGGGCGCCATCCAGACCGCGCTCAACGCCGTGTGGGGCGTGATGCACCGCTTCGGCGGCTCCACCGACCCGAAGAACCCCGGGCCGGGCGATCTGTACGACGAGATCGCGCCCGTGGAGCTCCCCGAGGACTGAGCCGGTCCCAGGGCTGTTACGCCGACGGCAGGTCGTCAGGCCGTCGGCGGGCCGCTACGTCGTCGGCGGGCCGTTACGCCGCCGGCAGAGGGGTGAGCAGAAAGCGCCCGACCAGACCCACGGTCGCGTCGACGCGCTCCGCGAACTCCTCCGCCAGTTCCGGCACCCCGCGCAGCCCCCACAGCGCGCGGAACGCCGCCCATGCGGCGTCCCGCGCCTTCTCCAGGCTCCAGGAGCCGACGAGATGGGTGAGCGGATCGGCCACGTCCAGCAGGTCGGGGCCGGGCATCAGCTCCTCCCGGATCCGCTCCTCCATCCCCGTGAGCAGCGCGCCGATCCGGTCGAAATCGCCCTCCAGGGCGTCCGGTTCGAGGTCCCGGGCCCGGCAGGTGTCCAGCAGCGCGAGCGCCAGGTCATGGCCGATATGGGCGTTGATCCCGGCAAGCGCGAACTGCACCGGGCGGACCGCCGGATGGCGCCGGAGCTGGAACAGGGGCCGCCAGCAGGCGGGCGGCCGCCCGCCCGTGACCACCGCGTCGACCGCCGCCAGATAGCGCTCGGCGAACCGCACGTCCAGCTCCTCGGTGGCGGACGGGTCGTGGAAATACCCGTCCGTGAGCCGGCGGCCGACCTCCTCGGTGACCGACAGATACACCCCGTTGAAGACCGCCACCCCATCCCTGGGCGGCAGCGCCGCGCCGAGCGCGCTCATGCGCGCCACGACGCTCTGCACGGTGCGCGGCGCGAGCCGCGTGGGCGTGGGCATCGTCATGGACGCCAGGGTGGCAGGCCGGACCGGGTGCGGTCCTGCCGTACGCCGCCGCTTCCCCTGGACGGTCTAACGCCCCGTCAACCGGCGTATCACAGCACTCCCGCGTCGCGCGCCGTCCAGATCGACGGATACAGCGGCCGCCAGCCCAGCTCATCGCGGAGCCGCAGGTTGGAGGTGATCCCGGACCAGGGGTCGTCGTCCGTCCGCCCGGTCATGCCCTCGGGCAGCGGCACACCGCCGATCCCGTGCAGTTCGACGACGGTCGCCGGGGCGTCGTCGACGATGTTGTACTTGCGGCCCGACACCGAGCCGCCGGCCGTGCCGCCCGGTGCGCGCAGCAGCCGCAGCAGCGCCTGCGTCGCATCCGCGTGGTGGACCATGGCGAGCCGCTGGCTCCCGGCCCAGTTTCCCGCGAGCGCCAGGAAGTTCGACACATGCGGATCGCCGTCCCCGTACACGAAGGCCAGGCTGCCGATCCGCAGATCGAGGCCGTGCTCGCGGTGCAGCGCCAGCAACTCCCGCTCCGCCTCCGCCTTCGAGGCGGGGTAGGCGCCCCACAGCAGACCGCCGGGCACGCTCTCGTCGTCCTCCGTGAACGGCCGGCCGCGTGAGGCGCCGTACACCAGATTGGTGCTGACCTGGAGGAACCGGCTCGTCCCGGCCTCGACCGCGGCCCGTCCGAGAGCGACCGCCGCGTCCCGGTTGACCGCCCACGCCTCCTCGTCCGGCACCCCGCGGAAGGCCGCCGCGATGTTGACCACCGCATGCACCCCCTCCATGGCCCTCCGCAGATCCTTCTCCTCGCGCAGATCGCCCACCGTGAGCTGCGCGCCCTGGGCCGCGAAGGGCGCACCGCGCTCCTCGTCGCGCACCAGCACCCGTACCTCGGTACCGGCCGCGGGCCGCTCCAGCAGCCGCTTGGTGAACCGCCGTCCCACCTGGCCGGTCGCACCCGTCACCAGAATCAAGGGCATCAGCATCCGCCTTTCGTCTCGTTCGCTCGGCCTCAGCCTGCGACGGCCTCGGCGGGGCCGGGAGAGACCTCCCCATCCAGGGATCGGCAGACCCTGGATACGCGACGCGGGCGCGGCGACCATGGGAGTGTGCATCGATCGGAACTCGCCGACTTCCTGCGCCGCTGCCGCGCCCGCCTCGGCCCCGCCGAGGTGGGCCTGACGCCCGGCCCCCGGCGCCGTACGCCCGGACTGCGCCGGGAGGAGGTGGCCCAGCTCGCGGGCATGTCACCGGACTACTACACCCGGCTGGAGCAGGCCCGCGGCCCGCGCCCGTCCCGCCAGATGCTGACCGCGCTGGCCCGGGCGCTGCGGCTCACCGACGACGAGCGCGACTATCTCTTCCACCTGGTGGGGGAGGAGCCGCCGCGCGACCGCAGTACCTCGGGGCATGTGCGGCCCGGTCTGCTCAGGGTGCTGGACCGGCTGTACGACACCCCGGCCCAAGTGATCACCGACTGGGGCGAGGTGCTGGCGCAGAACGCGATGGCGGCGGCGCTGGTCGGCGACATCACGGCCCGGCCGCCCGGCGACCGCAATATCGTCCGGAGCTTCTTCGCCCGGCCCGACGACACCTCCGGCGTCCCCGGGATCTTCCCGAGCGAGGAGCTAGCGGAGCACGCCCGGCTGCATGTGGCCACCCTCAGGGCCGTGCTCGCGGCGCGTCCCGACGACCCGGGCCCGGCGGCCCTGGTGGCCGAACTGCTGTCGGCCAGCGCGGAGTTCGCGGCGCTGTGGGAGGACCATGAGGTGGCCGTACGGCACTCCACGGTCAAGCGGTTCATCCACCCGGTGGTGGGCGCGATGGAGCTGGACTGCGAGGTCCTGCTGAGCTCGGAACACGCCCAGCGGCTGATCGTCCATACCGCCCGCCCCGGCACCGAGTCCGCCGAGCGGCTCGAACTGCTCCGGGTGCTGGGCCTGCAGGACCTCGCCCCGCAGGGGTGAGTCCGCCAGCGGTCAGGCCGGGCGGTCGTCGTCGTATCCGCTGGTGCCCGCGTCCAGCAGGGGCTCCTGTGGCTTCAGATGGGCCGGGGCCAGGGCGCGCAGGACGTGGTAGCCGAGCAGCACCACGATCGTGCCGAGCGCGATCCCGCCCAGCTCGAAGTTCTGGCCGATCTTCAGGCTGACGCCGCCGACGCCGATGATGACGCCCGCCGCGACCGGCACCAGATTGAGCGGATTGCGCAGGTCCACCTTGTTGTGCACCCAGATCTGCGCACCGAGCAGCCCGATCATGCCGTAGAGGATGACGGTGATCCCGCCCAGCACCCCGCCCGGCACGGCCGCCACCACCGCGCCGAACTTCGGGCACAGCCCGAAGAGCAGCGCGAAGCCCGCGGCGGCCCAGTACGCGGCGGTGGAGTACACCCGGGTGGCCGCCATGACCCCGATGTTCTCGGAGTACGTCGTATTGGCCGGGCCGCCGACCGATGTGGAGATCATGGTCGCCGCGCCGTCCGCGGCGATCGCCGTGCCCAGTTGGTCGTCGAGCGGATCGCCGATCATCTCGCCGACCGCCTTCACATGCCCGGCGTTCTCGGCGATCAGCGCGATCACGACCGGCAGCGCCACCAGCACCGCCGACCAGTGGAAGCTGGGCGCGTGCAGGGACGGCAGACCGATCCAGTCCGCCTTGCCCACACCGGACAGATCCAGCCGCCAGTGGTCGGTGACCCGTCCGCTGCCGTCGATCGAGTGGATCCTGCCGAAGACGCGGTCGAAGACCCAGGACACCGCATAGCCGAAGACCAGCCCCAGGAAGATCGCGATACGTGACCAGAAGCCCCGCAGACAGACCACCGCCGCCCCGGTGAGCAGCATCGTCAGCAGCGCGGTCCACTGATCGGCGGGCCAGTACGTACCGGCGGTCACCGGCGCGAGATTGAACCCGATCAGCATGACCACCGCGCCGGTCACCACCGGCGGCATCGCCGCGTGGATGATCCGGGCGCCGAATTTCCGCACCGCCAGACCGCTCAGCAGCAGCACCCCGCCGACCACCAGGATCGCCCCGGTGACGGCGGCGCTGCCGCCGCCCTGCGCCCTGATCGCGGCGGCCACGCCGACGAAGGACAGGCTGCACCCCAGATAGCTGGGGATCCGGCCGCGGGTCGCCAGCAGAAAGAGGATGGTCGCGACGCCGGACATCATGATCGCGAGGTTGGGGTCGAGCCCCATCAGCACCGGGGCGACGAAGCTGGCCCCGAACATGGCCACGACATGCTGTGCGCCGAGTCCCGCCGTCCTCGGCCATGACAGCCGCTCATCCGGCTTGACGACGGCGCCGGGGGCGGGGGTACGCCCATCACCGTGCAGGGTCCAGCGCACGCCGAGGCCCATGACTGCTCCACTTCATCGCTACGGGGAATTCGCAGCAATGTTAGTTGGCCGAAATTGTGCGCCGTGCAGCTATGTGGGGATGCCCTCGGTGACGTCCTTGCGCGAAGGCTCACAGCGGCTTTCAGGGAACGACCGGCACGGACGGAGCGCCTGGTGGCAGGTTGAACGGCGTGACCACCTGGATCGCCGAGGGCAGCGCGGGGCCGTCGTCGGGGAGTGCCTTGTGGGCGCGCATGATGATCTGGCAGGTGCGGCGCATGTCCTGGCGCAGGTCGTGGTGGAGGACCGCGGAGAGGCGGTGCTCGCGCAGCAGGCGGGTGTTGTCGTGGTCGAGGTCGTGGGCGATGAACACCGCGCACTCCCGCCCGAGCGTCTCGAAGGCGTGGAGGGTCGCGAGGTTGCCGCCGCCCACGGAGTAGACGGCGATGATGTCCTGGTCGCGCTTGAGTGCCTCGAGAACGAGGTCGTGCTGGGTGGCGTCGAGGCCGTCGCTGTCGGTGACCTCCACCAGGGAGCGTCTGGGCTCGGCGAGACGCATGGCGCTGCGGAAACCCATCTCGCGTTCCTCCTCGCCCCTGAAGGAACCGCGGCTGATAGTGGTGAGCACGTTGCCGGGCCGCTTGCCCAGCCACTGTCCGAGGAGGTAGGCGGCGGTGGTGCCCGCCGCGCGGTTGTCGATGCCGACGTACGCCAGGCGGGCGCTGTGGGGCAGGTCGGTCACCAGAGTGACGACCGGGATGCCGGCCGCGACCAGGCGGCCGACCGCGGCCGCGATCTCCGGCTCGTCGGGGGCCTTCAGTATCACGCCCTGCGAACCACGCTTCGCGATCTTGTCCAGGGTTGCGATCAGCTCCTCGGGAGGGCATGCCTCCCGGAAGTGGAAGCGCGAGCGCACGAGAGCGGGATGCAGGGAGGGCAGTTCGGCTTCGAGTGCGTCCCGTACCGCGGTGGAGAACCGCTCCGGAGTCTGCATCACGATGTCGATCATGAAGGTGCGGCCCCCGAGCCGGACCTGGCTCTGCTGGCGGTCCAGGTCCTTGATGGCCTCATGCACCTCCCTGATCGTGCTCTCCGTCACGTTGCCCCGCTCATTGAGGACGCGGTCGACCGTGGCCGTGCTCAGTCCGGCCTGGCGGGCGATTTCCCTGATCGGGTAGCGGTGTCGCATGACTGATCCCAAAAGCTGATGATGAATTTTTGATGCATTGATAAGCATTGAATGATGGGTTCGGGTTCTCAAGACTGGCAGAAACCCACGGACCGCGAAAGGCTCGGCCGAGCGGATTGAACAGAACGTCGCGCTCTACGGCAGCGATCGGCTCCGCTCTCGTCTTCACCGGCCGTCGGGCCGAGGCCGGCGAGAAGCTCGCCGAGGACACGGGCGGGCGCTTCGTGCGGGCGGACCTTCCCGATCCGGCGCAGGCGCGCAACAGCGCCGTACAGGCCGTGGACGCTCATGGGCGCATCGACTGCTTCGTCAACGCGGCGGGGCTGACGCGCAACGCGTCCCACGCGCACCGCTGGGACCGGATCCGGATCAACGGCCTCAACATCGGCTGGACGGACACCGAGGGCGAGGACGCCACACACCTTCGTCATGGACCGCTTCGCCGCCGCCTAGCGCGCCGAACTCACCGCCCCGTACGACTTGACGAGGTGCGCAGCTGGAAACGCAGCTGGAAACAGGGGTGGTGGGGACGACCGTTGGTCCGTCCCCACCACCCCTGCGGCATTTACCTCACCAGCGTCGCGGCAGTCCGGTACGCCGCTGCGGCGGCCTCCCGCACCGGCAGCGCACGGTGCGTGTCGGAGAGGATCTCCACACCCCAGGGGCCGGTCCAGCCGGCGGTACGGAGCGCGGTGATGATCCCCGGGAGGTCGAAAGAGCCCTCTCCGCACAGGCGACGGCGCCGGACAGTGTCCTCGAAAAGAGTGCCGACGACCTCGCTGTCGGCGTCGTTGAGCTCCACGCCCACGATCCGTGACCCGGGTACGACCGCCAGGTCGGCGGGTGGGGTGTGGGCGCGCTCGGTGTGCCAGACGTCGATGATGAGGCCACCCGCCGGGTGACCGGCGGTCTCGACGAGCCGGAGTCCGTCGTGCACGGTCTTGAGGTTGGACCAGGGCAGGAACTCGATCCCGAGCCGGGCGCCCACCCCGTCGGCCTGTGCCGCCAGCGTGGCGAACTCCTCGGCCCAGGTGTCGAGGTCCCAGGGCTCGTCCGCCACGTCGGGCCCGATCTTGAGGGTGCGTGCGCCGAGTGCCTCGATGGCGCTCAGGAGGCCGCTACGGACGGCGTCCGACGCGGCCCGCCGGGGTCCGTCGGCCCACCAGTCGGTCAGCAGCTCCAGCTCGATGTGGCTGATCCCGTTGTCCTCGAAGAGGGACCGGATGCCGGCGAGCCCGTATGCGCGCTCGGCCTCCACCAGGTCCGCGTACAGCAGCCCGAAGCCCGTGAACCCGGCGTCGCCCGCCGCTTCCGCACGTTCCCGCAGGCTCAGCGGACTGCGTTGGTCATCCTGATCGGGAGCGGCGTCGCCCGCAGTGGTCCAACACGTGGCCAGAAATTCGTCAGCGGTCATTTATATTTCCTGGATTCCTCGTGTTCGGAAAAAGGAGCCGGCACGCAACGAATGGCAATTCCAAGAACGGACAGCAGGTCGCCCCGGAATTCTTGGATGCCCCGCGCGTGCCGGTCAATCCCTCAGAAGACATCAAATACACATCAGGCCCGTGCAGGCGCGATACCACGCAGCACCGTGCGCAGATGCTCGGCGCTGGCCCACACATCGTCGACCGGCGCCTTTTCCTTGGGCTCCTCGGTCAGGATGGTGTCCTGTTCCAGGACGTACCAGCCGTCGTAGCCGCGTGCGCTGAGGTGGGCGACGATGGCCTGGACGTCCACGTCTCCCGCTCCCAGCGGGAGGTACATGCCCTTGCGTACGGCCTCGGTGTAACCGAGGTGTCCGGACTGGACCTTGGCGGCGAGGGAGGTGTCCACGTCCTTCATATGGGTGTGGGCGATCCGCTCGGGCGCCTGGCGGGTGAGCTCGGCCGGGTCGGTGCCGCCGATGAGCAGGTGCCCGGTGTCGAGGCAGAGCGAGATGGCCGAGTGCTCCAGGACGCGCCGGACCTCGTCGCCGTTCTCGATCATCGTGCCGACGTGCGGGTGCAGGACGGCACGTACGCCGCGTTCGGCGGCGAGCCGGGTCAGCCGGTCGAGGTTGGACAGCAGCAGCTTCCAGCCGTCGGCGTCGAGTTCGGGGCGGGAGTCGTAGCCGTCCTGGCCGGTGACGGCGGACAGGACGAGGACTTCCGCGTTCGAGGCGGCGTAGCTCTCCAGAAGCTGTTCGGTCTCGGGCAGCGGGTCGTGTCCGGGCACGTGCAGCAGCAGTGGGGTGAAGCCGCCGACCGCGTGGAGGTCATGGTGGGCGAGAACCCGGGCCATGGCGTCCGGCCGGCCGGGCAGGAAGCCTTCGGGGCCGATCTCGGTGGCGGACAGGCCGACTTCGCGCATCTCGTTCAGCACCCGCTCGGGCGTCAACTGGTAGCCCCAGCCGGGGACTTCGCATACGCCCCAGGAGATGGGCGCGCCGGCGATCCTGTTCAGAGGTGACGTGGTCATGCCGTGGCCTTTCGATGGTTCCAGTCGGGGTCGGCGAGCGCGGCCGGCGGGCGGCCCGCGAGGACGTCCGCGACACCGCGGGCGGCGTCGACGAAGGTCAGGGTCATCGCCCGGCGCGTCATGCCCATCAGATGGGGGGTGAGGACGACGTCGGGGTGGTCGAACAGCGGATGGTGACGGGCCGGCTCGGGGTCGAACACGTCCAGTCCGACGCCCGACAGCCGGCCCGACTCCAGGGCGGCCAGGGTGGCGTCCGGGTCGAGCAGGCCACCGCGGCCGCAGTTGACCAGGATCGCCCCCGGTTTGACGCGGGACAGCAGCCGCTTGTTCACGAGGTGCCGGGTGCCCTCGACAAGCGGCGTGTGCAGGGTGAGCACATCGCTCGACTCGGCCAGCTCACCGAGGTCGGCGCAGGCGAACTCCGGCGGTGGAGGGCTGAACGGGTCGTGGGCGAGCGTCCGCATGCCGAAGGCGGCGGCGAGTTCGCCCACTCGGCGGCCGATGCGGCCGTAGCCGACGATCCCGAGGGTGGCGCCGTCCAGGTCGCCGACCGGTACGGCGTTCCGCTCGGCCCAGCGGCCGTCCCGTACCAGGTCGGTCAGCGGTCTCAGCCGCTTGGTCAGGTGCAGGGCCATGGCGAAGACGCCCTCGGCCACGGCCCGGCTGCCGCTGCCCGGGGTGATGACCACGGGGATGCCACGGGCGGATGCCGCCGCCACGTCGACCAGGTCGACGCCGACACCGGTGCGGGCGATGACCCGCAGCCGTGGCGCCCGCCGAAGGAGGTCCTCGTCGACCCGCCGGTCGGCGCGGACGATGGCGCCCTCGGCGACCGCGAGGTCATCGGGCGTGGGATCGGTGACGAAGGTGACCCGCTCCCCGAGGACGGGGCCCACCGTGTCGGCATCGACGGGGCCCAGAGCCACTACGACGTGCTCGGACATACGATCAACTCCGCGCCGGATGACCGAAGGCCGCCCCCGGCACCGCGGGCACCGGCTGCCAGGAGCCGCTCGCCGCGGAGGCCGCCGCCGTCGCGATCACCTCGGCGACGGCGTGGGCGTCCTCGATCGTCGAGTTGTGGTGCTCGATGCCGGCCACGGCGGCCAGGAACTTCTTGGCCTCGATCACCTTGAGGTCGTCGTAGCCCATGCTGTTGCCGGGGCCGGGCTGGAAACTCGCGTAGTCGCCCATGTGGCCGTTGCCGAGCACGGTGGTGTAGCCCTGGTGCGGGCCACTGCGGCCGAGGGCGATGCGCAGCTCGTTCATGCGCTCGAAGTTCCAGGTGACCGAGCCGTCGGTGCCGTAGATCTCGAAACCGATGCCGCACTGCGGGCCGACGATGACGCGGGACGCCTCCAGGGTGCCGACGGCGCCGCCCCGGAAGCGGGCCAGGGCGGCGCTGTAGTCGTCGTTCTCCACGGCCGCCATCTCACCGTCCTCGATCACCGCGAAGTGCGTGCCCGAGCCCATGGGCAGAATCGGGCGCTCGGTGTAGACGGTGCTGGTGAGGGCGGAGACCTCGTCGATCGGGGCGACGACGTAGCTGACGAGGTCCACGACATGGCTCATCAGGTCGCCGAGCGCGCCGTGCCCGGCCAGGTCCCGCTTGAAGCGCCAGGACAGGGCGCCCTTGGGCTCGGAGGCGTAGCCGGAGAAGAAGGTGGCGCGCACGTTGGTGATACGGCCCAGGCGCCCCTCGGCGATCAGCTCGCGGGCCCGCTCCACGGCGGGGGCGTGCCGGTAGTTGTAGCCGATGGAGGTGACGACTCCCGCCGCGCGGGCCGCGGCGGCGACCTCGGCGGTCTCCTCGGCACCGCGCCCGACGGGCTTCTCGATCCAGAACGGCTTGCCGGCCTTCGCGGTGGCGATGCCGATCTCGTGGTGGAGGAGGTTGGGCGCGCAGATCGAGACGACCTCGACGTCCGGGTCGTCGAGGACGGCGCGGTAATCGGTTGTGGCCTTCGCGTAGCCGAGGACGTCACGGGCGTAGGCCGCGCGGTCCTCGGCTGTGTCGGCGGCGTGCACCAGGCGGGGCTTGATGCCCAGCTCGGGGTAGACGGACGGCAGGGCCTGGTAGGCGCGGCTGTGGAGCTTGCCCATCCAGCCGACGCTGATCAGTCCGACGCCGATCTCGCGTGCGGCGCCCGGGGTGGTGGGGGTCATGATCGTGTCTCCTGGGAGTCCGGGGAGTCCTGTGGCCGGGGCCGGGCCCGGCCGAGCGCGGCGGACAGGGCCGTCGCGAGCAGGGTCGAGTCGGAGCCGATGGCGATGAACGTCCAGCCCTCGGTCCGTTTCGCGGCCGCGGCCGCCCCGTCGGGGACGAGGAGTCCGCATGCCTTGCCATGCGCGGCAGCGGCCTCCCGGACGCGCTCCAGAGCTTCTCGATAGACCGGTGCGGTGAACTCGCCGGGCACACCGAGGTCGTGGCTGAGGTCACGGGGGCCGACGAACAGGACGTCGACGCCGTCCAGCGCCGCGATCGCCTCGACCTCCGCCAGGGCGCTCGCCGACTCGATCTGGACCACACAGAGGATCTCGCCCTCCCGGTCCAGAGCCCCGGCATCGAGTCCGAAGCGGCACGCCCGGTTGTAGGTGGCCACGCCCCGATCCCCCGCAGGCGGGTACCTCAAGTGCCGTAGCGCTTCCCGGACTTCGGCCACCGTGTCGAGGCGGGCCAGCATGATCCCGGCGGCGCCCAGGTCGAGGACGCGGCCGATGCGGATACGAGCCGCGGACTCCACCCGTACGACGGTCGGGACGCCGTAGGCCGCCGCCACGGGGACGGTCGCACGGGCCTGCTCCTCTCCCCCCGCACCGTGTTCGAGGTCGAGCAGCAGCCAGTCGGCCCCGGCGGCGGCGCACACCTCGGCCGTGACCGCGGAAGCGGTGCCCACGAAGGTGCCCAAGGTGACCGCACCGGACGCGAGCCGGGTGCGCAGTCGGCCGTGATCCAAGGGAGAGCGGCTCATCCGTACCACCTCTGGGACGCCAGACCCGCTTCGTACTCGCCGCGCAGCCGCGCGACCGCTTCCTGCTCGGAGACCTCGGCCGGGGCCACGTCCCACCACACACCGGCGCCGGGAAGGTCGGCGTGCGGGATCACGGGGACCACCAGGACGACGGGGCCGTCGTGGTCGCGGGTCTCGGCCAACGCGGTACGCACCTCGTCGGCGGTGGTGGCGCGGATCGCACGGGCCCCCAGGCCCGCCGCGGTCCGGACGAGGTCGACCTGGAGATAGTCGCCTTCCAGGCGGGCGGGCTTGCCGGAGCCGATCTCCAGGCCGCCGTCGCGGTAGCGGAACTCGTTGCCGAACTCCCGTCCGCTGCGCAGCATCTGGAGCCGGTGGATGACCTGGTAGCCGTGGTTCTCCGGGATCACGATCGTGACCGGGAGCCGCTCCTGGGCGGCCGTGACCAGCTCGGTCGGCGCCATGAGGAAGGTTCCGTCGCCCAGCAGGGACAGCACCCGCTTCGACGGGTCCGGCTCGGCGAAGCGGACACCGATCGCGGCGGGCAGCTCGTAGCCCATGCAGGAGAATCCGAACTCCAGGTGGGCGAACCGGCCTTCGGTGGCGTCCCACACCTTCAGCAGGTCGCCGGGCGGACCGCCGGCGGCGGCGATGATCGTGTCGCCGGACCGCGCGTGCTCCTGGAGCAGGCCGATCAACTGTCCCTGGCTGAGGACCGCGTCGGTGTCGCGTACGACATCGGAGTCCTCGGGCAGCGACGCGAAGTCGAAGGAGGCGTCCGGGTCGAGCGCGGCGGCGCGTTGCTCCTGCCACCGCTCGTCGAGGACGCGCACCCTCTCCTGCCAGCTGGCCGGGGTGGTGGTGCCGTTCGCCCGTACGGCGTCCGTCAGCGCGGCCAGCGCCCGCTGGGCATCGGCCACGATGCCGGTCGCGCCCAGGCGGCCCGCGTCGTTGACGTTGACGTTGATGCTCGCGAAGCGCACGTCCGGGTTGTGGAAGATGGAGTGCGAGGCGGTGGCGAAGTCCGTCAGACGCGAGCCCACGGTGAGCACGAAGTCGGCTTCCCGGGCAAGGGCGTTGACCACCGGAGTGCCCTCGAGGCCGATGCCGCCGAGCTGCCACCAGGCACGGCGCTGGATGGCGCCCTTGCCCGCGAATGTCTCCGCGACGGGGACGCCCGCCGCGTCGGCGAGTGCCTCCAACTCCTCGGTGGCACCCGAGTGCACGACCCCGCCACCGGCGATGATCAGCGGCTTCTCCGCCTCGGCGAGCATCCGCGCCACCGCCGCGACCTCGTCGGCGTCCGGCGCCGGGCGGCGGATCGGCCAGTCGCGCTCGGCGAAGAACTCCACCGGGTAGTCGTAGGCGTGGGACTGGATGTCCTGCGGGAGGGAGACGACGACCGCGCCGGTGTCGACATGGGTGAGGGCCCGCATCGCCGCGGGCAGCGCGGTCAGGAGCTGCTCCGGCCGGGTGATGCGGTCGAAGAAGCGGGAAACGGGCCGGAAGGCATCGTTCACCGAGGCGTCGGCCTCCACCGGGTGTTGCAACTGCTGGAGTACGGGCCCCTGGTGACGGGTCGCGTAGGTGTCGCCCGGCAGCAGCAGGACAGGCAGCCGGTTGACGGTGGCGAGGCCCGCCCCGGTCACCATGTTGAGCGCGCCCGGGCCGATGGAGGCGGTCACGGCGAGGGCGGCGTGCCGCTTGGTCGCCTTGCCGTAGGCCGTCGCGATGTGGACCAGTGCCTGCTCGTTACGGCCCTGGACGAAGGGGAGTCGGTCGCTGAGCTGGTCGAGGGCCTGGCCGAGGCCGGCCACGTTGCCGTGGCCGAAGATGCCCAGCGCGGCCGGTATGAGGCGGCGGCGGTGGCCGTCGGCCACGGAGTACTGCCGGGACAGGTAGGTGACGACGGCCTGGGCGACGGTGAGGCGCACCGTGCGCCGCTGCGTCCGGTCGGTCATGAGTCGGCTCCTGATCGGGGGTGGGTACGGGGACGCGGCCGGGTCACCAGGGGCGGCCGTGCAGGACGACGGTCTTGGCCTCGGTCATCTCGCTGACCGCGGCGCGGGGGCCTTCCTTGCCGTAACCGCTGCCCTTCAGACCGCCGTACGGCATGAGGTCGGCACGCCACAGAGGCGTCCAGTTGATGTGGACGGAACCGGCGTCGATCTCCCGGATGGCCCGGACCGCGCCGGCCACGTCGGAGGTGAAGATGCCGGCGCCGAGGCCGTAGGCGGTGCCGTTGGCCTGGGCGATGGCGGACTCCCAGTCGGCGGCCGGGCTGACGGCGACCGCCGGGCCGAACAACTCCTGCTGGCTGAAAGGGGAGTTGGGATCGACATCGGTCACGACGGCCGGGGTCACCACGGCACCGTCGCGCTCGCCACCGGTCAGGACGCGTGCGCCGTCCGCCCCGGCCTGTGCGATGGCCCGCTCCACCCGTTCCGCCTCGGCGGTCGTGATCAGGGAGCCCATGGTCGTGTCGGGGGACGACGGGTCCCCGGTCCGGATGGCCCGGACCTTGGGGACGAGGGCGTCGAGGAAGTCCGCGGTGATCTCGGGGTGCGTGATCACTCGCTGGACGGAGATGCACACCTGCCCGGCGTTGACGTAACCGCCCAACGCGACGGCACCGGCGGCCAGTTCGAGATCGGCGTCGGGCAGTACGACGACCGGGCAGGAGGCGCCCAGTTCGAGGGAGAGCTTCTTCACCCCGGCGACCCGCGCGATGTGCTCGCCGGTCTCCGTGGATCCGGTGAAGGAGATCTTCCGTACCCGGGGGTCGGTCACCAGGGCGTCCCCCAGCACCCCGCCGGAGCCGACGAGCACCGAGAGCACGCCCTCGGGAAGCCCGGCGTCCACGAAGCACTCGGCGAGCTCCAGCGCGGTCAGCGGTGTCGCGGTGGCCGGCTTGAGGACGACCGCGTTGCCCGCCGCGAGCGCGGGCGCCAATTTGTGGAGCACGAGCAGTGCGGGGTAGTTGAACGGCGTGATGGCCACCACGACCCCGCACGGCTGGCGCAGCGTGAAGCCCACCTTGTCCTGGCCGGTGCCGCCGTTGGCGTCCAACGGCAGCGTCTCACCGTAGAGCTGGGTGCCCTCGAAAGCCGCGAGACGGATCAGGTCCCCGGATCGCGACGCCTCGCCGGTGGCCTCGGTGATGGTCTTGCCCGATTCCGAGCTGATGGTCTGCGCGATCATGGCGGCCCGCTGGTCGGCGAGCTCCGCCGCACGCAGCAGGATCGTCATCCGCTCATGAGCGGGGGTACGCCGCCATACCCTGGCACCCCGCTCCGCCGCCGTCAGGGCCGCCTCGACGTCCTCGGGGCCGGCCACCCCCACGGTACCGACGGTCGAGCCGTCGAAGGGCGACGTCACATCCCGGGTCCGTCCCGACCCTGCCGACGCTTGCCACTGGCTTCCGATGAGTAGTTCCGCGGGCGCCATCGCCTTCTCCCTTCCGAAACCGTCAAGGCTGGTCCGTGACTCTCCGAGGAGTCCCGAAAGACCTCTCACAAGGTCGGAGAAGTACTGATCAGCCAACGGCCAGCCCGTTCACATGGCCGCAACGGTAGGCGGGCCGCGGGGCATTACTGAAGGGGTGGAACCCATCATTACCACGTCATTGAACCCATCATTTTTCCCTCATCGGTGCCGTCGGCGCGCTCACCCCGGGGTGGACCGTGCACGCTGTCGTAGCACCCCCTCCCGAACACTCGACGAGCAGAAGGAAGCGCAGACCACATGGCTACGTCAGCCGCCCAGTCCCGCACCATCGCCTTCATCGGCCTCGGCATCATGGGCTCTCCCATGGCAGCCAACCTCGTCCGGGCCGGGCACACTGTCATCGGATACAACCGGAGCCGTCCGGCGGTGGACCGCCTCGTCGGGGCGGGCGGCCAGGGGGCGGACAGCGCCGCCGCGGCAGTCGCCGACGCGGACGTGGTCATCACGATGCACCCCGCGGATCCGCAGGTCGCCGAGGTCGTGCTCGGTCCGGACGGCCTCCTGGCGCGCGTCCGCACCGGCACCCTCCTCATCGACATGAGCAGCGTCAGCCCACAGACAGCCGTCACGATCGCCGAGGCGGGCCGTGACAAGGACGTCCGCGTCCTGGACGCCCCCCGTGTCCGGTGGCGAGGCCGGCGCCATCGATGCCGTGCTGTCCATCATGGTCGGCGGCGACGCCGAGGACTTCGCCGACGCCGAACCGCTCCTGCGTGCTCTTGGGACGACCGTCGTCCACGTGGACCCGCACAGAGCGGGCCAGACCGTCAAGGCCGCCAACCAGCTCATCGTCGCGGCCAACATCCAGGCCCTGGCAGAGGCGGTCGTGTTCCTGGAGAAAGCGGGTGCCGACCTTCCCTCCGCACTGGAGGTCCTCGGCGGCGGGCTGGCGGGCTCCACCGTCCTCGCCCGGAAGAGGGACGCCATGCTGAACCGGGACTTCAGGCCCGGCTTCCGCATCGACCTGCACCACAAGGACATGGGCATCGTCACCGACGCCGCCCGGGCCGTCGGCGCCGTCCTCCCCCTGTGCTCCCTGACCGCCCAGCTGATGGCCTCCGCCCGCGCCAACGACGACGGTGCGCTGGACCACTCCGCCCTGCTGCGCGGCGTCGAACGGCTCTCGGGCCGAGCCGTGGACTGAGACCCGCGGAGGTGGCGGGCCCCAACGTCCGGCAGCGGTGGCGGTGCCGGATCGCACGCCGAGGCCCGTAACTGCTCCACTCGGCCGAAATATGCGCCGTGCGGCTATGCGGGGGTGCCCTCGGTGACGTCCTTGGTGAAGTCCTCGGCCAGCGACTGCGCCTGGGCGTAGGAGGGCAGGCCGGCGGTCTGACGGGCAGGGGCGGGGGCGTCGGGGTGGGCGATCGTCCAGGCCAGCTCGACGGCGCGGTCCAGGGCGGCCCGGAAGAGCAGCGAACCGCAGCTGATCCGCCGCACCCCGAGCTCCGCGAGCCGCTCATAGGTGTGGCGGCCGGGGGTGAAGAGGATGTTCAGCGGGGTTTCGCCGAGGTCGTCGGCCAGTGCGCCGATGTCGTACTCATCGGTGAGCGCGGGCACGAAGATCCCGTCCGCGCCCGCTTGCACATACGCCTCGATGCGCTCGGCGGTGGTGGACAGCGAGGGCGGGGTGCCGCCACCGATCGCGGCGAGCCAGTGGGTGTCGGTCCGCGCGTTCACGAACAGCCGCGGCACCCGCTCCTTAACGGCCGCGAGCACCGCGCACTGCCGGGCCAGGGGCGCGAGGGTGCCGTCGGGGCGGCCGTCCTCGATGTTCACGCCGACCACCCCGGCCCGGTCCAGCTCGGCCGCGAGCGCCGCCACCTCCTCGGGCCGCTCGCCGAACCCGCCCTCGATGTCGACGCTGACCAGCGCCGGGAGCCGGGCGATGCCGCGGGCGAGGGCGAGGGTCTCGTCGCGGGCGGCGCCCGTCGCGTCCGGCAGCCCGGCCGCCGCGGCCACCCCGAGGCTGGTGGTGCCGATGGCGGGGAAACCGCGCCGGACGAGGGCGGCGGCGGAGGCGTGGTCCCACGCGTTGGGCAGCAGCAGGGGCCGCTCGCCGTGGTGGAGCCGGTGGAAGGCGGTGCGGCGGTCGGGCGCCCGGGCGTCGCTCTTGTCGCTCATATCACCGACCGTAGGGCCGGATCGCTTCGGCGCTCACCGAACAGTGGCGCCGTCGGGGATCGGCGAGCTGTCCCGCCTCGCGCCCCCGCCCCCGTCAGGGAAGCGAGGCCCGGGAGGCAGACGGATCGGGGTGCGGGGCGGGGTCCGCGGCGTCCGTCTCCGCCGGGGTCCGCAGCACCCCCGCTCCCACCACCAGCCCCAGCGTCAACGTCGTGACCAGGCAGAACGAGATCGTCAGCGAGGTCAGGTCCGCGATCGAGCCCATCGCCGCCGGAGCGATCAGACCCGAGGTGTACGTGATCGTGGCGACGCCCGCGATGGCCTGGCTCGGGGCCGGGCCGCTGCGCCCGGCGGCGGCGAAGGCCAGGGGCACCACAACCGCGATGCCCAGGCCGATGAGGCCGAATCCGGCGATGGCGAGGCCGGCGCCGGGGGCGGTGACCACGAGTATGCCGCCGGCGGTGGCGAGGAGGCCGCCGGTTCGTACGGTCCGCACCGGCCCGAAGCGGCCCACCACCGCGTCCCCGATGAGCCGGGCACCGGCCATGGTGCAGGAGAAGGCGGTGGTGCAGGCGGCGGCGATACCGGGGGAGGAGTCCATGACATCGCGCAGATAGACCGCCGACCAGTCCAGGCTCGCCCCCTCGGCGAAGACCGCGCAGAAACCCACCGCGCCGATGATCAGTGCGGAGCGGGGCGGGAGGGCGAACCGCGGCGGCGGGTGCTCCTCGGGGGCGCTGCGCAGGTCGAGGACCCAGTGGCAGGCCACCGCGCCGAGCACCGTGAGGACCCCGGCGGCGATGCCGAGGTGGAGCCGGGCGTCGGCCTCGGCGTGCGCGGCGATCGTGCCCGCCGCCGAGCCGGTGAGCGCTCCCGCGCTCCACATGCCGTGCAGCCCGGACATGATGGAGCGGCCGAGGCGGTTCTCGACCTCCACACCGAGGGCGTTCATGGCGACGTCGGACGTCCCGGCCGTCGCCCCGAAGACGAAGAGCGCACCGCACAGCCAGACCAGACCCGGCGCCAGCGGGGGCAGCACCAGCCAGGCGGTCCACAGGGCGAGCAGTCCGCGCAGCGCCGCGCGGGCGCCGAAGCGATGGCTGATCCGCCCGGCCAGGGGCATCGCGACCGAGGCCCCGATGGCGGGAAAGGCGAGCGCGAGGCCGAGTTGACCAGCGCTGAGGTCCAGCCGCTCCTGGATCCAGGGGATACGGGTGGCGAAGTTGCCGGTCACCGCGCCGTGCACGGCGAACACCGCGGCCACGGCGATCCGCGCCCGCCGTACCGGGCGCATCTCGGACGCCCCCGCTTCCTTGAGCCTGCCCATACCTGTCGCACCCTCCCCGTTGCGCCGGCCCGTGCCGTGGTCCACGGGAAACTATCAGGAAGGGTCCCTGATAGATAGGGCTTTTCCCGTGGCCTTCTGGAAGGATCCCGGCATGACGTCGACGAGCGTGTCCGTGGCGGGCCGCACCGCCTCCCCGAGTACGGCGCGGGCCATCAACGACCGCCTCGCCCTGCATCTGCTCAAGGACGAGGGGCCGTTGACCGCGGGGCAGCTCAAGTCGCTGACCGGGCTGTCCCGTCCCACCATCGCGGACCTGGTCGAGCGGCTGCGGCAGACCGGGCTGGTGGCGATCGTGGGGGAGGCGGGCGCGGAGCGCCGGGGGCCCAACGCGCGGGTGTACGGGATCGTCGCCGAGAGCGCGCATGTGGCCGGGGTCGACGTCCGTACGGACAGCGTGGCCGTATGCGTGGCCGATCTGCTGGGCCGGACCAAGGCGGAGGAGTCACTTCCGGTGGCCCCGGACGGGGATCCGGTGCGTACCGTGGCGGCCGCGGTGGCCCTGGTGGAGCGGGCCGCCGAGCGGGCCGGGGCGGCGCGGTTGCACCACATCGGCATCGGGGTGCCCGGTCTCATCGACCCCGCCACCGGGGAGCTCAACTCCACCGGCGGGCTGCCCTCCTGGCACCGTGAGCTGGCCACCGCGCTCCACGCCGACCTCGCGGCACCGGTGCTGCTGGAGAACGAGGTCAATCTCGCGGCCGTCGCCGAACAGCGGATGGGCACGGTGCGGGACCGCGACACCTTCGTCCTGCTGTGGCTCGGCCACGGCATCGGCGCGGCCGTGGTGCTCGACCGGGTGCTGCGGCGCGGTGCGTCCGGCGGCACCGGGGAGATCGGCTTTCTGCCGGTGCCGGGCACCTCGGGGCTGCCCTCCGCCACCGGCTGCGACGGTGGGTTCCACTCCCTGGTGAGCAGCGGCGCGGTCTGCGAACTCGCCCAGGAGCACGGCCTGGAGGCCGCGGCGGGCGGCGAACGCGGGGCGGGGGCGGAGGGCTCCGGCGCGGCGGAGGCGGCGATCCGCGCGGCCCTCGACGCGGGGGAGCGCGGCGAGGCGTTCCTGGACGCGCTGGCGGCCCGTATCGCGCTGGGCGTCGCGGCGATCTGCGCGGTGCTCGACCCGGGGTGCGCGGTGCTCGGCGGTGAGGTCGGCCGGGCCGGGGGCGATGGGCTCGCCCGGCGGGTGGAGGACCATGTCGCCCGGCTGTCGCCGCTGCGGACGCGGGTGCGCGCGGGGGTCGTTGGCGGCGGCGGGGTGTTGCGGGGCGCCGTGCTGACGGCGCTGGACGCGGCGCAGAACGAGCTGTTCGGCGCCCCGTAGCCGTCGGTCACCCGCCCTCCTGGGGTGAGGACATTCCTGTGCGATCTCTTGTCGTGCCCATGGAGCCGCCCTACTCTGAGCCCGATCTCAAGTCTGAATAGCGTTCAGATATCTGATTGGAGTGCTCAATGGGTGCACCTCCAGCGGGACGCGGGCGGTTCGCCCGGGCGATCGTCACCGCCTCCGCCCTCCTGGCCGTCCTGGCGGTCTCCGCCGCCCCCTCCGCGCAGGGCGCCGAGCCCGCCCGGCATTCCGGCTCGGTGCCCCGGACGGTGGTGCTCGACGGGCCCCGGCTGTCCCTCACCAAGCTGAAACTGCAGCTAGGAGACCGGAATCTGCGGCGGACCGTACGCGATCTGACCGCCCAGGCCGACCAGTGGATGGAGCAGGGCCCCTGGACGGTCACCGACAAGGACCAGGTGCCGCCCAGCGGCGACAAACACGACTACTTCAGCCAGGCCCCCTACTGGTGGCCGAGCCAGCCCAAGACCGACGACAATCCGTACGGCTGCCCTTACGTTCAGAAGGATGGCCAACGGAACCCCGACGTGGACAAGATGACGGACCGTCCCGAGGTCGGCAAGGTCTTCGAATCCGCCTACGAGCTCTCCCTGGCCTGGTACTACACCGGTAAGCGGGCCTACGCCGAGCACGCCGCCGACATCCTGCGCACCTGGTTCGTCACCCCGGCGACCCGGATGAACCCGAGCCTGAACCACGCCCAGTTCATCCCCTGCATGTACGACGGCCGCTCGATCGGGATCATCGACTTCTCCCAGGGCTTCACCAGCCTCCTCGACGCCGCCGCCCTGCTCGACACCGGCGCCCCCGGCTGGTCCAAGAGCGATCACGAAGGCTTCCGGACCTGGAACAAGCAGTTCCTGGACTGGCTGGTGAACAGCGACTTCGGCAAGGAGGAAGGCGCCGCCGAGAACAACCACGGCACCTTCTACGACATGCAGGTCGCCGCCATCGCCACCGCCGTGGGCGACCGGGACCTCGCCCGCCAGGTGCTCCGCGACGCCCGCACCAAGCGCATCGACACCCAGATCGCGGCCGACGGCACGCAGCCCCAGGAACTCGAGCGCACCCGCAGCTTCCACTACTCGACGTTCAACCTCGTCGCGTACACGCGGATGGCCGCCATCGGCAAGCACGTCGGTGTGGACCTGTGGCACTACACCGGGCCCGGCGGTGCGAACCTCTTCAAGGCGGTCGACGTCCTGCTTCCGGCGGCCACCGGCGCCGCGCCCTGGCCGTATCCGGAGCTCGACCTCCGCGCCTACGCGGCGAGCGACATCGTCCACGCGGCGGCCGACGCCGGGGACCGCAAGGCCCGCGCGGCGGTGGACAAACTCCAGGCCCCGCCCGGCGGCGACCTGTGGGCCCTGCGGCCAGCGGTGGAGCAACTGGACAGCATCGCGCAGGGGTAGTGGGGCAACGGGTTTTCTCCCCCACCCCGCCCCTTCCCGAAACCGGGGGCAAGCCCCCGGCCCCCCGGGCCCCGGTTCGGGACCGGCGTGGATGCCGCGGAGTCCGTTGAGGCGCGGGCGCCCGACAGGCGGCAGGGGCGGGGGCTGGCCCGTGGCGGCCTTCGGGCCGCTGGTGGTGGTGGCGTCGGCCCGGGGTTGTCGGGGCCGGGGTTGTGCTCTTGGCCCAGGCAGGGGCTGTGATCGAGGGCAAGTCCCCGGCCCCCGTTCGGGACCGGTCTGGATGCGGCGGAGTCCGCCGAGACCCCGGCGTTCCACGGGTGGCAGGGGCGGGGGCGGGCCCGCGGCGGGCTTCGGGGCGCTGGTTGCGGAGGTGCTGGTCCGGGGTTGTCGGGGTCGGGGTTGTGCCCCCGGTTCGGGACTGGTCTGGATGCTGCGGAGTCCGGTGAGGCCCCGGTGCCCCGCGGGCGGCCGGGGTAGGTGTGGGCCCGCGTCCGGTGGGCGCCGCGGCCGCCGGTGGTGGACGCGTCGCCCCGGGGGTTGCCGGGGGGCGGGGGCTTGCCCCCGGTTCGGGAAGGGGCGGGGTGGGGGAACTACCCCCGGGCGGGGCGGGTGAGGGAGGCCACATTGGTCTTGCCTCCCACCTGCGCTGATGGCCATGGCACACTAGGGGCGTACCAGTGACGTCAGCGCACTCCGGGGTCGGTGAAAATCCGAACCGGCGGTTACAGTCCGCGACCCGTCCGCCGCCAGCGGCCGGTTGACCAGGTGAAATTCCTGGACCGACGGTGAAAGTCCGGATGGGAGGCAGTGCGCGGCGGTAGCGACATCACCGGTGCGCCGCCTCGGCGGTCCGTCCTTGCGTAGGTAGGGCGGGCCTTTTGCCGAACCTGGCGTGCCGGCGGCGGCGTTCCCGTTTCTTTGTCATCTCGACAGCCCCGGAGTCCGTGCCCGAAGAGGCAGGAGGACCCGGTGGCCACCGCAGCCGAAGCCCAAGCGATGCGCCATGCCGTCGCGCTCGCCGCCCGCGGCCTTGGCCACACCAGCCCCAACCCCGTCGTCGGGTGCGTCATCCTCGACGCCGGCGGCCGCGTCGTCGGCGAGGGCTGGCACCAGCGGGCCGGTGGTCCGCATGCCGAGGTCCACGCGCTGCGCGCGGCGGGGGAGCGGGCCCGTGGCGGCACCGCCCTCGTCACCCTCGAACCGTGTGACCACACCGGCCGCACCGGCCCCTGCTCCCAGGCTCTGATCGCCGCCGGGATCGCCCGCGTCCATTACGCCGTCGGCGACCCCACCGCACAGGCCCGGGGCGGCGCGGCGACCCTCGCCGCCGCCGGGGTGGAGGTCGATGCCGGGCTGCTGGCCGAGGAGGCCGAGGCGGTCAACGAGCCCTGGTTGACCGCGATGCGCCGCGGCCGCCCCTTCGTACTGTGGAAGTTCGCCGCGACCCTGGACGGCCGCAGCGCCGCCGCCGACGGCACCAGCCGGTGGATCACCTCCCCCGAGTCCCGCGCCGATGTGCACCGGTTGCGCGCGGAGGCCGACGCCGTCGTCGTCGGCTCCGGCACCCTGCGCGCCGACGACCCCCACCTGGCCGTACGGGACCGGGAGGGCGTCACCCAGCCGCTGCGGGTTGTCGTGGACACGGCCGCGACCATCAAGCCCGGCGCCCGGGTGCTGGACGACGCCGCGCCCACGCTGCTCGCCGTCGCCGAGGGCGCCAGTACCGCACATCTGCCCCGGCGGCCGGGCGTGGAGACCGTAAGGCTGCCGCGCGCGGACGGCGGCCTCGCGATCCCCGCCCTCCTGGCCGAGCTGCAGGGCCGCGGGGTGCGCTCCGTCCTGCTGGAGGGCGGGCCCACCCTCGCCGGCGCGTTCCTCGGCGCGGGCGCCGTCGACAAGGTCGTCGGCTATCTCGCTCCCGTCCTGCTCGGCGCGGGCCCCGCCGCCCTCGCCGACGCCGGAATCACCACCATCGCGCAGGCGTTGCGCCTCGAGACGGCCGACGTCACCCGGCTCGGCCCCGATCTGCGCGTCACCGCCGTTCCCGTCGCCCCCGCCCCCCTCGCCGAGGAGAACTGAAGTGTTCACCGGAATTGTCGAAGAACTGGGTGAGATCGTCGCCATCGAGCACTTGGGCGACGCGTCCCGCTTCCAGGTGCGCGGCCCCGTCGTCACCGAGGGGGCGAAGCACGGCGACTCCATCGCCGTCAACGGCGTCTGTCTCACCGTCGTCGACCTCATCGAGGACGCGGAGGGCACCCGGTTCAGCGCCGACGTCATGGCCGAGACCCTGGACCGCTCCAGCCTCGGCGCGCTCGACATCGGCTCCCGGGTCAACCTGGAGCGCCCCATGGCGCTGGGCGGACGGCTCGGCGGCCACATCGTGCAGGGCCATGTGGACGGCACCGGCGCCATCGTGGACCGCAAGCTCTCCGAGCACTGGGAGATCGTGAAGATCTCGCTGCCCGCCGAGCTGAGCCGCTATGTCGTCGAGAAGGGCTCCATCACGGTCGACGGCATCAGCCTGACCGTCGTCGACGCGGGCCCTGACTACTTCACCGTCAGCCTCATCCCGACGACCCTCGCGCTCACCACGCTCGGCGTCAAACAGGCCGGGGACCCGGTCAACCTCGAGGTGGACGTGCTCGCCAAGTACGTCGAACGGCTGCTGGGACGGGACAACGGCCCGCAGAACAACGGCCCGCAGGGCACCGGCTTGCTGGACAACGGCATGCGGAACAACGGAACGCAGGACAAGGAGGCCACAGCATGAGCGAGGCATACGCGGTCACCGAACCGCATCCGAGTGGCCCGGCCGCTCCCCTGCGAGCCGCGCACTGGCCCGACGAACTGGCCCTGGACCCCATCGAGCGGGCCATCGCCGACATCGCCGCGGGCCGCCCCGTCGTCGTCGTGGACGACGAGGACCGGGAGAACGAGGGCGACCTCGTCGCCGCCGCCGAGATGATCACCCCGGAGATCGTCGCGTTCATGATGAACGAGTGCCGGGGACTCATCTGCGCGCCCATGGAGAGCGCCGACCTCGACCGGCTCCGGCTTCCCCAGATGGTCGAAGAGAACACCGAGTCCATGCGGACCGCCTTCACCGTCTCGGTCGACGCCACCGCCGAACACGGCGTCAGCACCGGGATCTCCGCCGCCGACCGGGCCACCACCCTGCGGCTGCTGGCCGACCCGGGCACCGTCCCCGGCGACCTCGTGCGCCCCGGCCATATCTTCCCGCTGCGCGCCCGCCCCGGCGGTGTGCTCGCCCGCGACGGCCACACCGAGGCCGGGGTCGACCTGGCCCGGCTCGCCGGACTGCGCCCGGCGGCCGTGATCTGCGAGATCGCGGGGGAGGACGGCGTGATGCTGCGCCTGCCCGACCTGGTCGCGTTCGCCCGCAAGCACGACCTGGCCATCGTCTCCATCGCCGATCTGATCGCGTACCGCAAGCCCGCCGAGCCGCTTGTGCGGCGCGAGGCCGAGACCCGGCTGCCCACCGCCTTCGGCGACTTCCGGGCGTTCGGCTACCGCGCGTCCGACGGCGTGGAGCACATCGCGCTGGTCCAGGGCGAGATCGGGGACGGTGAGGACGTGCTGGTCCGCGTCCACTCCGAATGCCTCACCGGCGATGTCTTCCACTCGCTGCGCTGCGACTGCGGCCCCCAGTTGCACGCCGCGCTGGAGCGGGTCACCGCCGAGGGCCGTGGCATCGTCCTGTATCTGCGCGGCCACGAGGGGCGCGGCATCGGACTGCTGTCCAAGCTGCGCGCGTACGAGCTGCAGGAGCTGGGCCGGGACACCCTGGACGCCAATCTGGAGCTCGGCCTGCCCGCCGACGCGCGGGACTACGCCGCGGGCGCGGAGATCCTCGCCGACCTCGGCGTGCGCTCGCTGCGGCTGATGACCAACAACCCGGACAAGACCACGGGGCTGGTCCGGCACGGGCTGCGGGTCACCGGCCGGGAACCGATGCCCGTCCAGGCCGGGGAGCACAATCTCCGCTACCTGCGGACGAAGCGGGACCGGATGGGGCACGACCTGCCCTGGCTGGACGGCGACCGCGCCGAGCCCGTTTCCGCCTGCGGCAACCAGTGACCACCTCAAGTACCCCCATACACCAGCACACCAGCACATCAGCACAAGCACCGAGGAGAGACGTGAGCGGTAAGGGTGCCCCCGAACTGTCCGTGAAGAACTGCGGGGACCTGCGCGTCGCCGTCATCGCCGCACAGTGGCACGAGAAGGTGATGGACGGGCTGCTCGACGGCGCCCTGCGCGCCCTCGGAGAGCTGGGCATCGACGAGCCCACCGTGCTGCGGGTGCCGGGCAGCTTCGAGCTGCCGGTGGTCGCGAAGGTGCTCGCGGACCGCGGCTATGACGCGATCGTGGCCCTGGGCGTCGTCATCCGCGGCGGCACCCCGCATTTCGACTATGTGTGCCAGGGCGTCACCCAGGGGCTGACCCAGGTCAGCGTGGACACCGGCGTTCCCATCGGCTTCGGCGTGCTGACCTGCGACACCGAGGAGCAGGCCCTGGACCGGGCCGGGATCGCGGGCTCCAGCGAGGACAAGGGCCATGAGGCGGTCACCGCGGCCGTCGCCACCGCCACCACCCTGCGCTCGGTCGCCGAACCCTGGCGCTGAGGGGTGTCGCACGGCCCAAGTAGGATGACGGACACCATGCCCAAGAAGACGTTCGAGGAGCTCTTCACCGAGCTCCAGCAGAAGGCCGCCACGGCCGACCCCGCCACCTCCCGCACCGCCGAACTGGTCCACTCCGGTGTGCACGCCATCGGTAAGAAGGTCGTGGAGGAGGCCGCCGAGGTGTGGATGGCCGCCGAGTACGAAAGCGACGAGGCGACCGCCGAGGAGATCTCCCAGCTCCTGTACCACCTTCAGGTGATGATGGTCGCCAAGGGGCTGACCCTCGACGACGTCTACGCCCACCTCTGACACCCCCCGCCCACACCCTCACCCTCGCAACCGAAGGAAAGAGCACTCATGCTGCGCATCGCCGTCCCCAACAAGGGTTCACTGTCCGAGCCTGCGTCGGCGATGCTCCATGAGGCGGGCTACCGGCAGCGCAAGGACCGCCGGGAGCTGGTCCTCGTCGACGCGGAGAACGAGGTGGAGTTCTTCTTCCTCCGCCCCCGCGACATCGCCGTGTACGTGGGCTCCGGCCGGCTCGACATCGGCATCACCGGCCGCGATCTGCTGCTGGACTCCGGCTCCCAGGCCGAGGAGATCATGCAGCTCGGCTTCGCCGGGTCCACCTTCCGCTACGCCACCCGTCCCGGCACGGCGAAGAACGTCAGCGAGTTCGGCGGGATGACCGTGGCCACCTCCTTCGCCGGACTGGTCACCAAGCACCTCGCCGACAACGGGGTGGACGCCGCCGTGGTCCACCTCGACGGCGCCGTCGAGACCGCCATCCAGCTCGGTGTCGCCGAGATCATCGCGGATGTGGTCGAGACCGGCACCACCCTGCGCAACGCCGGGCTGGAGATCATCGGCGAGCCCATCCTGGAGTCCGAGGCGGTCGTCATCCGGCGCACCGGCGACCCCAGCGACGACCCCAAGGTCCAGCAGTTCCTCCGCCGCATGCAGGGCGTCCTGGTCGCCCGGCGCTACGTGATGATGGACTACGACATCCGGGTGGAGCAGGTGGAGCGCGCCGTCGCGCTCACCCCGGGCCTGGAATCGCCCACCGTCTCCCCGCTGCACCACGAGGGCTGGGTGGCGGTCCGCTCGATGGTCCCCGCCAAGGACGCCCAGCGGATCATGGACGAGCTCTACGACCTGGGGGCCCGGGCCATCCTCACCACGGGCATCCACGCCTGCCGCCTCTGACGGCTCGCCCCCGCCCCGCCTTCCCTCCCGTTCCTCCTCATCCGAGAGGCCGACCCACGTGTCCGCCGCCGCGCCCCCGCCCGCCCTGCCCGTCACCTTCCGGCCGACCAGGACCCGGGCCGTCCTGATGACCGTCGGCGTCGCCGTCCTGGTCGTCCTCACGGTCGTCGCCCTGCTGCTGGAGCGGCTGGGGCCGGGGGAGAGGGCCAGCTTCATCCTCACCGGACTGCTGTTCTTCGGGGTGCTGACGTTGCTCAGCCGACCCAAGGTGGTGGCCGAGGAGGACGGCGTGACCGTCGTCAACCTCACCACCAAGCGGCGGCTGGAGTGGGCGGAGGTGCTCCGGGTCAATCTGCGCCCCGGCGACCCGTGGGTCTACCTGGACCTCGCCGACGGCACCAGCCTGCCCGCGATGGGCATCCAGCCGGGCATCGCCAAGGCGCGGGCCATCAGCGACGCGCGGGCCCTGCGCGCCCTCGCCGAGCAACACGGCACGGGACGTGCCGTGGACTGATCCGCCCGGCCGGGCCGCCCGGCCCCAGCAGTGCTGAGCTGCCCCTTTACGTCCGTTTTCGCCCCTGCCGGGCGGGTCCCACCGAACCGGCCGGGAAACTGATCGGCACTCCAACGGCGTGAGGGGCCTGCCCGTCACGCCCCATCCTTGATTACCCTGTTGCCGGGGCCGAACGGTGCCCCACCCCGCCTCTCCTGTGCGCACGCACCGCGTGCGCCCCGGCGGGCTCCCCTGCGACCCGAGGAGTGACTCCCTCCGCAGATGGACGGATCGTCCTGTAGTACCTGCGCCGCCGCCGACCACAAGGCGGCGGCATGAGCACCACCCTGTCCCTCCTGCTGCTCTCCGCGGCACTTGTCCTGATCCTCGCCAACGGCTTCTTCGTGGCCGCCGAGTTCGGCCTGGTCACCGTCGAGCGGCCGGACGCCGAGCGGGCCGCCGACGAGGGCGACAAGCGCGCCCGTACCGTCGTCGAGGCGCTGCGCGAGCTGTCCTTCCAGCTCTCCGGCACCCAGCTCGGCATCACCATCACCTCGCTGATCGTCGGCATGCTCGCCGAGCCCGCGCTCGGCCATCTGCTGACCGGGCCGCTGGAGGCGGTCGGACTGCCGCACGGCGCCGTCCCCGGTGTCGCCGTCGTCCTCGGCATGCTGCTGGCCTCCGCGGTCCAGATGGTCATCGGTGAGCTGGTGCCCAAGAACTGGGCGGTCTCCCGGCCGCTGCAGGTCGCGCGCTTCGTCGCGGGCCCGCAGTACGCCTTCGCCCGCTTCTTCCGGCCCGTGATCGCCCTGCTCAACACCGTGGCCAACCGGCTGGTGCGGGCGCTGGGCGTCGAGCCCACCGAGGAGCTGGCCTCCGCCCGCACCCCCGGTGAGCTGGTCTCACTCGCCCGCCATTCGGCGCGGGCCGGCGCGATCGAGCAGGACACGGCGGATCTGTTCGTCCGCACCCTCTCCCTGGGCGAGCTGACCACCCAGCATGTGATGACCCCGCGGGTGCGGGTCAGCGCGCTGCACTCCTCGGCGACCGCCGTGGATGTGCTCAACCTCACCCGGGCCACCGGGCTGTCCCGCTTCCCCGTCTACCGCCACCGGCTGGACGAGGTCATCGGGATGGTGCACCTCAAGGACGCCCTCGCGGTGCCCGCGGGGGACCGGCTGCGCACCTCCGTCAGCCGGATCGCCCAGCCGCCGCTGCTGGTCCCCGAGACGCTGCCGGTCCAGCCGCTGCTGGAGCGGCTGCGCAGCGAACAGCCGATAGCCGTGGTCGTCGACGAATACGGCGGCACGGCCGGTGTGGTCACCCTGGAGGACATCGTCGAGGAGCTGGTCGGCGAGGTGCGCGACGAGCACGACGACGAGGCCTCGGAGACCCCGGACCTGGTGCAGGCCCTCACCGAGGACGGCCGCACCGCCTGGGACGCCGACGGCGGCTGCCGCGTCGACACCCTGCGCCGGATCGGCCTCGACGCGCCCGACGGGCCGTACGAGACCATGGCCGGGCTGGTCGCCGATCTGCTGGCGCGGATCCCCGTCCCCGGCGACACCGCCGAGCTGCCCGGCTGGAAGCTGGCCGTCCGGCAGGTCGGCCACCACCGGGCGGAGCTGGTGCGCATCGTCCGTACGAAGCCGGGTACGCCGCCGAAGGTGACTGCCGGCGCCGCGGCCGGGGAGGGGACCGGACGATGAGTGTGGTACAGCTTCTCTTCGCCGCCCTGCTGGTCCTCGCCAACGGCTTCTTCGTGGGCGCCGAGTTCGCCCTGGTCTCGGTGCGCCGCAGCCAGATCGAACCGCGCGCGGCCGAGGGCTCCGGGCGCGCCCGTACGGTGCTGACGGGCCTGGAGAACCTGCCGCAGATGATGGCGGCCGCGCAGTTCGGCATCACCATCTGCTCGCTGACGCTCGGCGCGGTCGCCGAGCCGACCGTCGCCCAGCTCCTGGAGCCGGTCTTCCACACCGTCCATCTGCCCGAGCAGTTGGTGCACCCCCTCGGCTACGCCATCGCGCTCGCCGTGGTCGTCTGCCTCCATCTGCTCATCGGCGAGATGGTGCCGAAGAACCTGGCCATGGCGGCGCCGGCCAAGACCGCGCTGTGGCTCGGCCCCGGGCTGGTCGGCTTCGCGCGGCTGTGCCGGCCGGTCACCGCGCTGCTGGGGGCGTGCGCCCGGCTGGTGCTGAGGCTGTTCCGGGTGGAGCCCAAGGACGAGGTCGAGGCCGTCTTCACCAGTGAGCAGCTGACCCATCTGGTCGAGGACTCCCGGCAGGCCGGGCTGATCGACCCCGGTGAGCACGAGCGGCTCGCGGACGCCCTGGAGCTGGGCAGCCGCCCGATCACCGACGTCCTCCTGGACCCGGCGGGCCTGGTCACCGTCGATCCCTCGGTCACCCCCCGGGAGATCGAGGAGCTGACCGTGCGCACCGGCTACTCGCGCTTTCCGGTGCGCGGCCCCGGCGGCGCCTTCATGGGCTATCTGCATGTGAAGGACGTCCTGGAGCTGGAGTTCCCGGAGCGGGCGGTGCCGCAGCGGGTCTGGCATCCGATCGAGACGCTCCGGCCGGAGCTGCCGCTGGACGACGCCCTGACCGCGATGCGCCGGGCCGCCTCCCATCTGGCGGCCGTCGCCGACGCGTCCGGCACGGTGCTGGGGCTGGTCGCCCTGGAGGACGTCCTGGAGAAGCTGGTCGGCGAGGTCCATGACCCCGCCCACCGCGGTGGGACCCGGGACCGGGTGGCCGAGCCCAGGGGCGAGGCTCCGGCCGCACTCTCCAAGGAGGAGCGGGCGATGGTCGGCTGACCGCGGCCGCGCTGCGGTTGCGCCTGCGGCGGGCCTTCCCCTACCCCGATGAAAACAGCCCCTCCAGGGGGCACCTCCCAGCGGTAGCTGGGGGAGCTTGAGGAGCGGGGTCCGGGGCGGAGCCCCGGTTCGGGAAGGGGCGGGCAGGGGAAGGCCCGCCGCAGGCGCTTGCTACCCCATGGGCGGGTCCTGAGGGTCGCGGTACATGGGACCGCGACCCGACAGGACCTCCCCGTACGCCTGCATCAGATCCGGCAGCCGCAGCGTCGCCAGGTCGTCGCGGGTCGGCGTGCCGCTCCAGCCGGAGAGCCGCAGATCCCGGTAGGCGCAGCTCTTCTCGTACAGCGTGCGAAGGAACCGGCCGTTCCCCAGCTCGTCGATCCAGCTCTGGTCCACCACATGGCCGCTGATGCTGCGCAGCTCCTCCACGGCCTCCTCGTCCCACACATCCCCGTTCTCCGCCGCCAGCACCTCACCGATGCGGGTGAGCTCCAGCGGGCGGTAGCTGGGGAAGTCGACGCGAGTGGTGAAGCGGGAGCCGAGGCCGGGGTTGGCGGCCAGCAGCCGGTCCATGCCCTCGGGGTAGCCGGCGAGGATCACCACGAGCCGGTCGCGGTTGTCCTCGGCGCGCTTGAGCAGCACCTGAAGCGCCTCGTCGCCGTACGCGTCGCCCTTGCTGTAGCCCGAGTTGGACAGGGAGTACGCCTCGTCGACGAAGAGCACCCCGCCGAGCGCCGAGTCGATCAGCTCATTGGCCTTCACCGCCGTCTGGCCGAGGTACTCGCCGACCAGATCGGCGCGCCCGGCCTCCACCAGATGGTCGCCGCCGAGCAGCCCGAGGGCGTAGAAGACCCGGCCGAGGATGCGGGCCACGGTGGTCTTGCCGGTGCCGGAGGGGCCGGAGAAGACGAAGTGCCGCTTGGGCGGCTGGACCGGCAGCCCCTGGCCGGCGCGCAGCCGCGCCATGTGGAGCTGCGCCGACAGCGCCCGTACCTGCCGCTTGACCGGCTCCAGGCCGACCATGCGCTCCAGCTCCTGCAGCGCGCTCTCCAGCAGCACCGGATCCGAGGGGCCGGGCTGGGAGGGCAGACCGGCTCGGGCGCGGGTGCCGCCCGCGCCGACCACGGCGGGGCCCATCAGCGGCGGGCCCTCGGGCCCCTCGGCCGCGGCCCGCGGATCGCGGCCGTCGGCGGGCAGCGTATCGGCGGGGTCGGCGGTGGTGTCCCGGCCGTCCGTGGCGTCCTGGCCACCGGCCCCGGCGAGCGAGACGGCGGCCAGATCCGCGGGCTCGTCCAGCCCGTCGGACTCGGCTATCGCCGCGAGCCGCGCCGAGGTGTCCATGAAGGTGGAGTCGATGCGGTGCACCGCGCGGTAGAGGGGGAGCGCGGCGGCGCTGCGCCCGGTGCCCTCATGTGCGCGGGCGAGCCAGTAGCGCAGCTCCTTGCGCTGGGGCTGTTCGCTGCGACAGCGCATTAAGGCGGCGGCGAGCAGCGGCTCGGCCTGGCTGTACATCTCCAGCCGGACCCGCGCCATCCCGGCGAACAGACCCGCCTCGATACCGAGGAACGGATCGTCCAGCAGCGGCTCGGTGTGGCGCACGAGCTGCTCCCAGTCCTTGACCAGATAGGCGCGGCAGGCGTGCAGAAAGCGGGCCTGCGGATCGGCCTCCACCGGAGGGCAGCCGGCCAGCGCCCGGTCCAGCTCGGGCACATGGCGGCCGTCGAGCCAGTGCGAGGCGTGGGCGAGCAGCAGGTCCCGGCTGGTCTCCAGCACCGGCTGGACCCACCAGCCCAGCCAATACCAGGAGTTGAGGGTGCGGCGGTGGCGGGCGCGCTGCTCGCCGAAGCGGTCGCGGTGCCGGTACATCCGCAGCAGCGCGGCCGCGGTGTCGGCCCGCAGCGCGTGCAGTCCGAGCCAGGCGTCGGCCATTCCGGGGTCGAGCCGCGTCGCGGCCCGGAACTCCTCCTCGGCCTGTGCGTACGCCCCCATCGTGTAGGCGTCGACGGCTCGCAGCCAGGCGAGGTCGGCTGGGGCGTGCGAACCTTGCGTGCCGAAATCCATCACGTCCCCCACAACCCCAGCCCCCGTGGATGCCGCAGGGGCGAATGCCCCTTTCGCATCGTACCTGCGCAGCCCGCATGGGCCGAGGGTGCCGCACTGTTGTTCGTTGCAATCACACAAGGCCGGGTAGGTGTGCGCGGGGGCGTGTAAGGGGCGCACAGGGCCCGGAACGGATCGTCACCCAGAGTGAGGGAGTGGCGGCGCAAAGCAGCGGAAAACCGGCACCAGACAGGACGAAGCCCCCGATCACGGGGGAACAACCGGGGGCTTCGCGTTGTGGGACGACTCGTACGAGTCGCACATTGAGAACGTAAGACCTGTATGGGCCCCAGGTCAAGCCGAGTTGGGGTATGCGTCATGCGCCGGGTGCGGGCGTCGGGCCCGGTCGGGAGCGCCGGTTCACGCTGTGTGAGGCCAGGGCGCGTCTCCGCCGCTCGCCGCGGGTCCCGGTAGCACCTCATACCCCTCCTTTCGCTGCAGAACCAACGTTCCGGCGTACGGGCGGGACGGGTCGGCGACGAAGTGCGCACGCTCGGCGGGCAGCCATCCGTCCCAGAATGCGGACAGCTCCGGGCCGTCCCGCAACTGTCCGCGCCGCCAGGAGTCCCGCTCCGGCAGATCCATCCACAACAGCCGCGCCAGCCGCGGGCGCACCGCCCGGCGGCCGCTGCCCACGCCCTCCAGCAGCACGACCGGCGCGGGATCCAGCCGCCGCCGGGTGGTGGCGAAGCGGCGCTCCACCCAGTCGTACGGGGCGTAGCGCGCGGCCGTGCCCCGGGCCAGCGGGGCGAGGACCTCGCTCCGCAGCCGCCCGGCCCAGCCGAAGAGCTCCTCATGGGTGGCGAAGTCGTCCGTGTGCAGCACGGGGGCACCGCCGAGCGCCTCGGCGAGCCGCCCGGCGAAGGTGGTCTTCCCGGAGCCGGCGTGACCGTCGACCGCGACCAGCCGGACCGGCCCGCAGGACGGCGGCAGCGCACGCAGGCGCCGCGCCAGCGCGTCCAGGCTGCCAACCGGTGGGTATGTTCGCATCGGGGACCACCATACGGCCCTTACGGCTCGTTCACTCCATTGGTTCACACCAATATTGATGGAGCGGGTACCGGGGGAATCACTGGCCTGAGACCACTTGCAGCGGCCATAGTTGTGCGACTGTCGCGCACCCGCCGCCCACTGGACTGGACGACGACTGGGGGAACCCCGCATGACCAGATCTGGATCCACGCCTCGCCGCTCCGTGCTCGCCGCCGCCCTCGGCGTCGCGGGCGCCGCCGCCGTCACCACGACAGCCGCGACCACCGGGACGGCCCGCCCGGCCGCCGCCGCGACACCGAGCTCGCAGGTCCCCGAGGCCGCCGCGGCCCCGGCGGGCCCGAAGGCCGCCCGGGTCGCTGAGTACCACGGCTGGAGCGGCCACGCCGACTGGCTGGCCGGTGCCGCCAAGGGCGTGCGCGCCGAGGCCGGGGCCCGCCCCGGCCTCGTGATCTCCCGCCCGCTGGGCAGCGTGGACTACACCGATCCGCACACCGGCACCAAGGCCGCCTGGGAGTACGCCACCTGGACCTCCCCGGTGCGCACGCTCTCCGTGCCCGCGACCGAGGCCATCGTCTCCTGGAACGCCCGCACCCCCGCCGGCACCTGGGTCCAGATCGAGCTCAAGGGCACCTACTCCGACGGCTCCGCGACCCCCTGGTACGTGATGGGCCGCTGGGCCTCCGACGACGGCGCCTCCTCCATCCGGCGCACCTCGGTGGACGACCAGAGCGACGACAAGAGCTCGGTGTGGACCGACACCTTCTCCATCGACGACCCGGCGAGCGGGCTGCGGCTGGCGAAGTACCAGGTGCGGCTGACCCTCTACCGCAAGCCCGGCAGCAAGCTCACCCCCACGGTGTGGCGGGTCGGCGCGATGGGCTCGGACGTCCCCGACCGGTTCGAGGTGCCCGCCTCCACGCCGAGCCTGGCCAAGGGGCGCGAACTGGGCGTACCGCGCTACTCGCAGGAGATCCACAAGGGCCAGTACCCGGAGTACGACAACGGCGGCGAGGCATGGTGCAGCCCCACCTCCTCGCAGATGATCATCGAGTACTGGGGCCGTAAGCCCTCCGCCGCGGACCTGTCCTGGGTCAACCCCGACTACGCCGATCCGCAGGTCTGCCACGCCGCCCGGGCCACCTTCGACTATCAGTACGACGGCTGCGGCAACTGGCCGTTCAACGCCGCCTACGCCGCCACCTACCACGATCTGCAGGGCGTGGTCACCCGGCTCGGCTCGCTCGCCGACGCCGAGAAGCTGATCGGCGCCGGCATTCCGGTGATCACCTCGCAGTCCTTCCTCAAGACGGAGCTGGACGGCGCGGGATACGGCACCTCGGGCCATCTGATGACCGTCATCGGCTTCACGGCGGACGGCGACGTCATCGCCAACGACCCGGCCTCGCCCAGCAACGACGCGGTCCGCCACGTCTACAAGCGCCGCCAGTGGGAGAACATCTGGCTGCGGACCAAGCGCTACGACGCGAACGGCAAGGTGGTCTCGGGCACCGGAGGCGTCTGCTACCTCTACTTCCCGGCCAAGCCCACCTCCGCCCAGCGCCGGGTGCTGGGCGAGTTCGGCATCCGCTGAGCGGGTGCTCGCCGAAGGGGACGCGTGCCGCCCGCCGCCGGGCGGCACGCGATCCGCTCACCGCGACGGGGCGGCCTTCTTCTTCAGCGGTTCCCACCAGGTGCGGTTGTCCTCGTACCACCGCACCGTCGCGGCCAGACCGTCCGGGAAGGAGATCCGCGGCTCGTAGCCCAGCTCCTTGCGGATCTTGCTGATGTCCAGGGAGTAGCGCAGGTCGTGGCCCTTGCGGTCCTCGACGTGCTCGACCATGTCCCAGCCCTGCCCGGTGGCCTCGAGGAGCATGCTGGTGAGCTCTTTGTTGGACACCTCGGTGCCGCCGCCTATGTGGTAGACCTCGCCCGCCTGGCCCTGGTCCAGCGCCAGGGCGATGCCGCGGCAGTGGTCGGACACATGCAACCAGTCGCGGACGTGGGAGCCGTCCCCGTACAGCGGGACCTTCCTGCCGTCCATCAAGTGGGTGACGAACAGCGGGATCATCTTCTCCGGGAAGTGGTACCAGCCGTAGTTGTTGGAGCAGCGGGTGACCACCACGTCCAGGCCGTGGGTGCGGTGGTAGGACAGGGTCAGCAGATCCGAACCGGCCTTGGAGGCGGAGTAGGGCGAGTTGGGGGCCGGCGGACAGTCCTCGGTCCATGATCCATCGGTGATGGAGCCGTACACCTCGTCCGTGGACACGTGCAGGAACCGGCTCACCCGGTGCGTGCGCGCCGCGTCCAGGAGGACGTGGGTGCCCAGCACATTGGTGGCGACGAACGGAGCCGAGCGCAGGATGGCGCGATCCACATGGGTCTCGGCGGCGAAGTGCACCACCACGTCGTGACCGGCCATGGCCCGGTCGACGGCCTCGGCGTCGCAGATGTCGCCCTGGACGAAGGAGTAGCCGGGGTGGCCGGCCACGGGGGCGAGATTGGCGAGGTTGCCCGAGTAGGTGAGCTTGTCGAACACGGTCACCGAGGCACCCTCGGAGACCGCCAGCTCGCCCGCGAGCAGGGCCCGCACGAACTGGGAACCGATGAAGCCGGCGCCACCGGTGACGAATATCCTCATGAGCGAAGCGTGTCGATGCGCTTCCAGACGCGGACGGCCAGTTCATAGGCGGTCAGTTCGTCGCAGAGGGCCGCGGTCCGGCGCAGCAACGCCTGCGCCTCCTCGGTACGGCCCAAGTCGGCCAGTGCCTCGGCCTGGATGAGGTTGGCGCGGACCAGATCGGGGCCGGTCAGCGGCGCGGAGCCCGCGCTGAGCCGGGGGTAGACCTCGACGACCTGGGCGGCGGCGCCCACGGCCAGTTCATAGCGGGCGCGCAGCGCGACGATCCGGGTGGTCTCGTCGGGGGCGTTGACCATGGGGCCGACCTGCTCGGCGGCCTGCAGCCACGGCAGCGCCGCGCCGGGGTCGCCGTCGTCCAGCAGGACGTTGCCGGCCGACCGCATGAACCGCAGCCAGTCGCGCACCGGAGTGTCGGGCGTGGTGAGCTGGGCGCGGGCCAGGTCTAGATGGTGGCGCGCGGCGGTGGCCATGCCGAGCTGGGAGTACGCGATGCTGGAGACCCAGTGGGCCCGGCCGCGCACGGGCGGCCGGTGGCCCTCGGCGAGCGAGAGCATCTCCTTGAGCAGCAGCTCGACCTGGCCGAGGTCGTTGAGCTCGCAGAGCACCGAGATCAGGATGCCGAGCAGCCGGACATGCTCGAACGCGCCGGTGAGCTTGGCCGGGCCGATCTCGCCCAGCGCCGTATAGGCCGACTTGCGCGCGTCCGTCAGCCGCCCGGTGTCGCGCTGCGCGGTGGCCAGCTCGGTGAACAGGACGACGCGCAGATGCGGATCGGTCTTGGCCCATTCCTGATCGGCGAGGCGCTCCAGCAGCGCCAGCCGGTCGGGCTGCCGCCCGGCCGACCGCAGCTCCTCCTGCAGCGCCAGACCGAGGTCGAACTGGAGGGCGGTCGTGCCGTGCTCGACCGCGGTGGTGTAGGCGGCCGCGAGCAGCTCGGCCGCGCGGGCGTGGTCGCCCAGCTCGGCGGCGCCGCGTGCGGCGGAGCGCGCGATGACCAGGTCGAGGCCGCCGGGCTCGGCGGAGGCGGCGGAAGACCCGCCGCGGCCGGTCAGCTCCTCCAGTGGCATCTGGAGCACCTCGGAGAGGTGGAGCACGAGGTCGAGTGTGGGGGAGCGCTGACCGGACTCCAGGAGGGAGATATAGCTGGCGGTCACGATGTCGCCAGCGAGTCGGCGTTGGGAGAAGCCCAACTCCTCGCGTCGCCGCCGGACACGCTGACCGAACTCTGGCTGCTGACTGTGTTCGGCTCTCATGGCTGTGACTATTGTAGCCGGGAACTCGCCCCCTGACCATCCTTTGACCTGCAGGTGATGGAGGCAGTTCGGCGTATTGACGATAGTCACCAACTAAAGTTAGCGTTTGGGCGTCCGCTGCCGGAAGGACGCGCCGTGATCGACACACTCCTCGGAAACGACCTGGTCATCAATGAGGACTCGTGCAACCTCAGCTGCACGTACTGCCTCACCGGCCAGAGCAACCTCAAGCAGTCGCACAACGCACAGCTCATATTCGGGCCGCCGACCCGGGACCGCTACGCCGAGGGCAGCCTCCTCGGGCGCCGCCTCCCGCTCATCGCCGGGCGCATCGACGACACGTTCCGCGCGCCGATGCTCAAGGTCACCGGCGGGGAGATCTTCCTGGTCGCCGGGATCATGGACTATCTGCGCGAGCAGGCCGCCCAGCACGAGGTGCTGATCGTCCAGACCAATGGGGTGCTGGTCCGCGAGGAGCACCTCGAGGAACTGCGCGGCTGGAAGAACGTCGTGCTTCAGGTGTCGCTGGACAGCCACCTGTTCTCCGGCAACTCACACCGGGTGCAGACCGAGTCGCTGCACGGCAAGGTGCTGCGCCGGATCGAGACGATCCTCGACAGCGGCCTGCCGGTGGAGATCTACGGCGTGCTGAACGACCGCAGCGCCCCCGAGGTGCCGGCGTTCGCCCGCTGGCTCGCGGACCGGGAGCGCCCGCCGACCTTCTTCCCGTTCCCGGTGCGGGGCCCCGACTCCGAGCGGTTCGCGATGCGGCCGGACCAGATCGTCCACATCGAGGAGCTGGTCGACCGCTACGACGAGCTGGCGGCGGTGCTGCCGCCCCGCCCCTACTTCGACCGGCTGCTGTCGTTCCTGCGGGAGGGCGAGCGGACCTTCCGCTGCCATCTGCCGCGCCTGGTCATCTCGACCTTCAGCGACGGCATGGTGACCCCGTGCCCGAACATCTGGTTCTCCAATATGGGCAACCTGCTGGAGGACGACCACGCCGAGTCGTTGCGGCGGGTCGGCGAGACCGGCCTGTACACCGCGCTGCTGGCCGAACGGCCCCGTCTCAACGCGTGCAAGGGCTGCTTCACGCCCTGGGACACGCTGTCGATGTACTTCGAGGACGAGATCACCCTCGACGAGCTGTGCCAGGCCCCCACCTACGCCCCGCCGGTGATCCGGGAGTTGATCGCCGAGCGCAAGCGCCTCTACAAGGAGGGGCGCGACGGGGTGAGCTGCGGTGGCTGACCTGGCGATCACCGCGGGCGGCCTCGACGGGCTCGACGGCGTCGAGCCCGCGACGACCGTCGCGCTCGCCGGAGCGAACGGTGGCCCGTGGCTCGCGGCCTACCGGACGCTGATCGACGCCGGGGCCGTGGTGCTGCTTCTCGACCGCGACGCGCCGCCCGCCGAGCACCGCAGACTCCTGGACGCGGCCGGCGGCGGACGCCTCGTGGTCGTGGACGGCGACCGCGTCACGGTCACCGGCGCCCCCGCGCCTTCGGGCCACCCGCCGGGCACCGTACTGCTGCCCAGCTCGGGAACGACCGGCGCGCCCAAGCTGGTCCCGCGCTCGACGGAATCCCTGCGCGCGGAGGGGCGCCGGCACGCGCGGTACGCGGGCCTGGGCGCCGATGACACGCTGCTGGTGCCGCTGCACCTGTGGCACGCCTACGCGCTCGGCTGGGCCCACGCCGCGTTCGAGGCCGAGTGCACGATCGCCGCGGTCCCGCCCAATGCGCTCGGCCGGTGCGCGGAGCACATCGCCGCCGGGGCGACCGTGCTCGCGCTCGTCCCGACCGTCGCGCGCCTGCTCGCGCAGCGCACCGGCCGAGCGGTGCCGGACAACGCGCTGCGCCTGGCCATGGTCGGCGCGGGGCCGGTCGACGCGGCGCTGGAGAAGCGATTCACCGCCGCGTTCGGGATCGGCCTGGCGCGCAACTACGGCTCCACCGAGACCGGGGCGCTGTTCAGCGGCGCGCCCGGCAGCCCGCCCGGCAGCGTCGGGTTCCCGCTGGACGGCGTGGAATTCCGCGTCGTCGCCCCGGACGGCGCCGATATGCGGCCCGGTGCGCAGGGCGAGTTGCTGGTGCGGGTGGACGGCGGGGCGTGGCATCCCATGGGCGACCTGGCCTCCTACGACCCCGCCGCCGGGCTCCGGCTGTTGGGCCGCCGCACGCGTGCCATCCGGCGCGGGGACCGGTGGATCGCGCCGGAGGAGATCGAGGCCGCGCTGTGCCGCCACCCCGACATCGCCGACGCCCGCGTCTACCCCGTCCGGCACGGCACCTCGGTCGCGCTTCAGGCCGAGGTGGTGCATGTGCGCGGCCCGGGCGCGGACGTCTCCGGCCTCGGCGAGCACGCGAAGGCGCTGCTCGGCCCGCAGAAGGTCCCCGACCGTGTCCGGTGCGTCGGCGAGGTGCCGCGCGGCCGGGTCGGCAAACCCCTTCCGCCGCGTGCGCTCGCCCTGGCGGGCCGGGCCGCCTTGGTCGCCGCCGCCACCTCCTACAAGCGCAGTGAGCTGCTCTTCACACTGGTGGACCTCGGCATCGTCGAGGCGCTCGGCGAAGGAGCGAGCACCGCGCCGGAACTGGCGGCGCGGCTGGGGCTGGACGAGGCGGCCTCCGCCGAGTTGCTGCGCGCCGCCGAGGATGCCGGGCTGCTGTGCCCCGAGGATCCCGTCCCCACCGCAGGCGATGGGACCGATGGCGCGGATACGGGGTTGGTCGCGCTGGAGGCGGAGCTGTCGCGGTCGTGGGTGACCCGTGAGGCCCTGGCGGAGGTCGTCCGGTCCGGGGCCGTGCGGCGCCCGTTCGACCGCGAGGGGCCCTCCGAGCGGCTGCGCGAGGTCTACGAGACGGCCCTGCACGGCGAGGCCGCGCACCGCCGCGCCCGCAGCGGCCTGGCGCTGGCCCGCTTCGCCGTAGGCCAAAGACTCCTGGAGGTCTCCGCCGGGCCCGGTGTCTACCGCCGGGTCGCCGGTGAGGGCACCTACGCCGGGCGCGGACCGCTCCCCGACGGGGTCTTCGACCTGGTGGTGCTCGCCAACGCGATCCACGGTCCGGCGGCCGACCTGCGTGCCGTCGCCGAGCGGCTGGCCCCCGGCGGGCGGCTGCTGGTGGACGACGTGTTCCTGGACGCGCCCGAGGGCGTCCCTCCGGAGACGCGGCTGGACTGGCTCACCCACGGCGGTACCGCCTGGCCCACCGAGGCGGCGGCGACCGCCGGCCTGGCCGCCGCCGGGCTGACCGTCCAGCGGACCCTGCACCTCGGCCGCCCCGCCTGCACGCTGCTGCTCGCCGCCCGGGAGCGGCCGTGACCGATTCGCCCGTGGCGCTGGTGACCGGCGCGAGCGGCCTGCTCGGTGCCGCGATCTGCCACGCCCTCGCCGACGCGGGCATGACCGTCCTGCCCTTATGCCACCAGGGCATGGACCGGGCGGCCGAGCTCGCCGCGAAGATCGGCGCGCTCGAACCCGTCCGGGCCGACCTGACCGACCCGGCCGCCGCGATGGGCCGGATCAGGGAGCGCGGGGTCGTGCCCGGCGTCCTGGTGTGCGCCCACGGCAGGACGCTGCGGCGCTCCGTCCTGACCCCCGGCGACGACGACGGCCTGTGGGACCTCAACGTCCACTCGGTGACCCGGCTGGCCGGGCTCGTCGGCAAGGGCATGCTGCGGCAGCGGGGCGGCCGGATCGTGCTGGTCGGATCCCGCGCCGGAAGCGTCGGGATGCCCGGCCAGGCCGAGTACGCGGCCACCAAGGCCGCGCTGTCGGCGTGGGCGGCGTCGGCCGCCTGGGACTTCGGCCGCTTCGGCGTCACCGTCAACGTCGTGGCGCCCGGCGCCGTCCAGCCCGGCCCCGGCTCCTCGCTCTACACGGAGGAGGAGAACCGCGCCGTCACCGAGCGCATCGCGCTGCGCCGCCTCGCCACGCCGGAGGAGGTCGCCGACGCGGTGGCCTTCCTGGCCGGGCCGCGCTCCGGCTACATCACCGGGCAGACGCTGCTGGTGGACGGAGCCGCGCGATGGTGACGTCCGGACGCACTCCTGCGACGAAAGGACTCTGACGTGACCCTCGACCCGACAGCCGCGCCCCCGGCCCCCGTCCGCCGGATCGACCCCGACGACCTGCCGCCGTGGCCCCAGCACGACCACACGGAGCGCGCGGCCCTGGACCGTGTCCTGGCGCAGGGACAGTGGTGGCGGGCGGCGGGCACCGAGAACGAGGACTTCGAGCGCGAGTTCGCCGCGTACAACGGCGCGCCGCGCGCGCTCGCGGTGACCAACGGCACCGCCGCGCTCGAACTGGCGCTCCGGCTGCATGGCATCGGGCCCGGCGACGAGGTCGTGGTGCCCGCGTTCACCTTCATCAGCACCTCGCTGGCGGTGCAGAACGTGGGCGCGATCCCCGTACCGGCGGACGTGGACCCCGAAACCTACTGCCTGACGCCCGAAGCCGTCCGTGCCGCGCTGACCCCGGCGACCCGCGCGGTCATCCCCGTCCATATGGCCGGCCACCTCGCCGATATGCACGGGCTGGGGGACCTCGCCGCCGAACAGGGCCTGGCGCTCATCCAGGACGCCGCACACGCCCAGGGCGGGGTGTGGGACGGGACACTGGTCGGCGCGTTCCCCACGGTCGCCTGCTACAGCTTCCAGAACGGCAAGCTGATGACCGCCGGGGAGGGCGGGGCGCTGACCCTGCCCGACGAGAAGACGTACGAGCAGGCGTACCTGATGCACACCTGCGGGCGGCCCCGCGGCGACACCACCTACCAGCACATGACGGGCGGCTCCAACTACCGCGTCAGCGAGTTCACGGCGGCGATCCTGCGCGCCCAACTCGCCCGCCTGGCCGGGCAGACGCGGATCCGGGAGCAGCGTGCCGCCCTGCTCGACGCGCTGCTGGCGGACGTGGCCGGGCTGCGCCTTCAGGCTCGCGACCCGCGGATGGACGTCAACCCGCACTACATGTACCTGGTGGCCCTCGACCCGTCGGCGGGCCGGGCGGCGCGCGACGCGCTGGTGGACGAGCTGAAGGCGGCGGGCGTCCCGGCGTGCGTCAACTTCCCGCCCGTCTACCGCACCGCGTCCTTCCAGGCGGGCCCGGTGCCCACGACGCTCGTACCGGAGCTGGCCGAGCGGTGCGCGGTGGCGGAGGACCTGGGCGCGCACGGCCTGTGGATCCACCACCGGGTGCTGCTGGCCGAACCACAGGTGGTGGAGCGCGTGGCCACCGTGGTCGCCGCCCTGGCCGCGCGGGCCACCGACGCCGTGGTGACGCGGTGACCGCTGCGCTGAGGGTGGGCCTGCTCGGATACGGCTGGGTCAACCGGACGGTCTGGCTGCCGCGGATCCGCCGCCATCCGCGCCTGGAACTGGCGGCCGTCCACGACCCGGAGGCCGCCGGTGCTCCGGCGGCCACGTCCTGGGCCGGTTTCCTGGACGCCCGTCCCGACGTGGTCGTGATCGGCACCCCCAACCACACCCACGCCGCGCTGGCCTCCGCCGTGCTGGAGCGCGGAATACCCGTGGTGGTGGAGAAGCCGCTGTGCCTGAGCCGCGCGGAGTTCGACACGCTGGCCGAGCGGGCGCGCGGAGTCGGGCTGCTGGTCAGCCGGGCCGCCGTGCGCCGTGAGGACGTGCGGCGCCTGGCCGGCGCTCTGCCGCCCGGGCCGCTGACCGTACGGGCGAGCTGGCTGCGCGCGGGCGGGGTGCCGCGCCCCGGCTCGTGGTTCACCGGCCGCGCCACGGCGGGCGGTGGAGCCCTGCTCGACCTCGGCTGGCATCTGGCCGACGTGGCGCTCGGGCTGCTGGGCCGGCCCCGGCTCGTCACGGTGGCGGCCGAACTGCGCACGCCGGCGGGCGAGCACGCCGTGCACACCCCCGGGCGGGCCACTTGGCGTGGCGACGGAGCCGGTACGGGTCCGGTGGACGTCGAGGTGGACGGCACGGTCCGCGCCGAGTTCGAGGGCGGGGCCCGGCTGGTGCTGCGGGCGGCCTGGGAGAGCGAGGTCGCCACCGACCGCACCCGGTTCGTCGTCGAGGGCGGCGGCGAGCACCGGGTGCTGACCGGGACGTTCGGGTTCAGCCCGAACCGGGTGGCCGAGCCGGCGCTGACCGCGTGGGGCCCCGACTCCTACCGCCGCGTCACCTTGCCGGACCCGGTCGGACGGGAGTACGACGCTCAGGTGGAGGCCATCGCCGACTTCGCCTCCGGGACCCTGGACTGGGAGGCGGAGCTGACCGAGTCCGCCGCCGTGGTGGACCTGCTGGAGGCCGCCTACCGGGCGGCGGGCCGTCCGCTGGCCCTGCGGGAGGGCACAGCCGTATGAACGGGCCGAGCGGAAGGAACGGACCGGGGGTCAGGAGCGGACCGGATGCCAGGAGCGGACCGGGCATCAGGAACCGACCGGGCGTCGAGAACGGACCGGGCGTCGAGAACCGACCGGGCATCAGCAACGGGCCAAGCGTCAGCAATGGGCTGAGCGTCGTCATCCCGACAAAGGACAAGCCGGAGTCGCTGCGCGCCACCCTGGCGTGTCTGCTGGCCGATGGACCGCCCTCGGCGGAGATCGTCCTCGTCAACGACGGCGACGGCCCTGTGGCCGCCCCGGCAAACGCGCCGGTCCGCGTCGTCGAGGGGCCGCGCCAAGGCCGCGCCGCCGCCCGGAACACCGGTGCGCGAGCGGCCGGTGGCTCCCGCCTGCTGTTCGTGGACGACGACATCCTCACCGGCCCCGGCTTCCTGTCCGCGCACGCCGCCCACGGCACCGGGCCCGGCTTCGTCCACGGTCCGCTGATGGAATTCCCCGCCGCCCGCCGCTGGCTGGCGGCCCATGGCCCCGACCCGGTCGCGGCGGCGGCCGTGCTGAACGGAGGCGAGCGGCTGGTCCGTAACAACCTGGAGGCCGCCGTGCTGGCCGTGGCCGCCGGGACGGTCCCGGCCCGGCTGGGCTGGCTGGCCTGCGTGGGCGCCAACCTGTCGCTGTCGCGGACGGCGTTCGACCAGGCGGGCGGGTTCGACGAGGGCTTCGGCACCCGCTGGGGCTGTGAGGACCTGGAACTGGGGGTGCGGCTGCTGGCGGCGGGGCACCGGCCCACGGTGGACCGGGCCGCGCCCGGCGTCCACCTCACCCACGCCCGCCCCGACCGCTGGGAGCAGCACGAAGTCACCCACCAGCGGTTCGCCTCGCTCCACGACACCGCCGAGGTCCGCGCCCTGCCGCTGCTGCTGACGGGGAGTCCGGCCGCCTACTTCACCGCCGCGGAGTCCTGAGCGGCCAGGCGGTGCTCCCGCCACACCGCCGGGGTGCGGGCGTGCCCGGCCAGCGCCCGGCCGAACCGCAGCGGTCCGCCGAACATCTCCGTCACCTGGGACCGGTAGGCGAGAGCACCGCGCAGCCAGGCGGAGAAGTCGGCCCGGTGCTCGGTGACCTCCATGCCGGGCCCGCCCGCCGGGGGCGGCCGATAGGGGAACTCGGCGTAGTACGCGACCTGGACGGCGGTCCCGGCCGTCGCGCGCTCGGCGGCGACACGCGCGATGACATGGTCCACGTGGGTGCGTCTCGCGAGGGGAAGCAGCAGCAGGTCTGCCTCGCGCAGATACGGGGCCAGCGCGGCCGCGACCGCCTCGGCCGTCCCCGCGTCGTCGGGGTGCACGGCGCGGCGGCGCGACAGCGGCCCCGGATAACGGTTCTCGCGATGCACGGCGTCGGGGAAGCCGAGGCCGACCGCCCTGACCGGCCAAGCGGCCAGCGCGGCGGCGTCCTCGGCGCGGCGGACGGCGGCCGTGGGACCGCTGTCGAAGACGGTGACCACGGTGAGAGCGCCGGGGTCTGCCGCCCACGCGCCGAACATCCCGCCGCAGGACCACACGGCGTCATCCGGATGCGGGCTCACCACGACGCGGCGCATCAGCCCTCGATCTTGGCCAGCAGCGCCAGCGCCGCGACCCGGTACCCGTCGGCGCCCAGGCCCGCGATGACGCCCGAGGCCAGCGGCGAGAGCACCGAGTGGTGCCGGAACTCCTCGCGGGCCCACACATTCGACAGGTGGACCTCGATCCACGGGGCGGGGAAGCTCTCCAGCGCGTCGCGCAGACTCCACCCGGCCATCATCAGCGCACCCGGGTTGACGATGGCGCCCGCGCAGTCGCCGGCGGCGTGCACGGCGCGCACCAGCGCCCCCTCACATTCGTCCTGCACGGCCCGCACGGTGTGGCCGGGGACGGCCTTACGGACCATCTCCACGATCCCGGCGAGCGTCGTGGTGCCGTAGATCTCCGGGCGACGCCGGCCGAGTTGAGCCAGATTCGGGCCGTTGAGCAGCAGCAGCTCAGTCATCGTGGGCTCCTGGGGACGTCTCCCGTACGGGGGAGGGCAGGCCGAACACGGCGAGCAGGTCGAGGGCGGTCCCCGCGTAGTGGTCGGGGCCTTCGGCGCGCAGCGTCTCCGGGGCGGTCTGCCCCCAGCCCGCCGCGACCACATTGGCGCCCGCGGCCCGGCCGGAGCGCACGTCCAGCACGCTGTCGCCGACGAAGAACGCCCGCGCCGCGTCAGGGGCGTCGGGCAGTGCGGCGAGCGCGGTCAGCACGATCTCCGGATCGGGCTTGGGCCGCGTCACCTGGTCGCTGCCGATCACGACGTCCAGGCGGTGGGCGATCCCGGCCGCGGTGAGCGCCTGCATGGCGCGTTCGTACGTCTTACCGGTCGCGACGGCGGTCGGCACCCCGGCCGAGGCGAGCGTGGCCAGCACCACGGGGATGCCCGGGTGCGCGGTGACCAGCTCGATATGGCGGGTGCTCTCGGCCGCGTAGACCGCCGCCAATTCGGTGGGCAGGCGCAGGGCATCGAGGATCCGGGGCAGCGGCGCGCCCATATGGGCCAGGAACGTGGTGAACGGCGGATCGCCCGGCCGTCCGGCGGCCCTCCAGGTGGCGGCGAAGGCGCGGCGCATGTTCTCGGTGGTGTCGAGCAGGACGCCGTCCAGGTCGAAGACGACAGCGGAGGTAGCGCTCATGACCTCGATGATTGCGAGCATGATGACCAAAGTCAATGAGGATGTTTGACTTTAGTTGTCAGGCTGCATACCGTGGCTCCACAAGCGGTGAGCAGGGGGGACCGACCATGCCGCATACCGCACCACCCAAAGCCGTCGTGCTCGGCATCGACGGGGGCAGCCTCGACCTGATCGAGCCGCTGGTCGCCGAGGGCGCGCTGCCGGTGCTCGGGAGGCTGCTCGCCGACAGCGCACACGGCCCGACCACCACCACCTGGCCGGCGCACACCGCGCCCGGGTGGAGCACGTTCGTCACCGCGCGCCGCCCCGGCGGCCACGGCATCTACCAATTCTTCGACACCCAGGACCCGGTCTACGGGGACCGCCTGGTCGGCACCGGCGACTACGGCTGCGACACCGCCTGGGAGTGGTTCGCCCGGCAGGGGTGGAGCGTCGGGCTCGTCAATGTGCCGATGTCCCACCCGCCCCGCGAGGTCCCCGGCTACCAGCTCACCTGGCCGCTGGCGCGGACCCTGCGCTACAGCGAACCGCCGGGCCTGCTGGGGGAGCTGGCCCGGGCGGGCGCGGGCTTCAAGGCCGACATCGCCGCGATGTTCCGGGGCGACCTGTCCTACGCGGAGGCCGCCGTCGAGCACGTCAGGGCGCGCGGCCGGACGATCCAGTACGTGCTGCGTGAGCGCCCGGTCGACGTCTTCATGGCGGTCATCACCGAGATCGACCGCATCTGCCACCACTACTGGCATTTCGCCGATGCCTGCCACGACCGCCACACCACCCCCGACCGCCAGGAGTGGGCCGACGCGATCCGCGCCACCTACGTCGCGATCGACGAGGTGTTCGGCGAGATCCTCGACGCGGTGGGCGACGAGACGCCCGTACTGCTGCTGTCGGACCACGGATTCGGGCCGGGCCGCTACAACATCGCCGTCAACGCCGTCCTCGCCGAGGCCGGGCTGCTGGCCACCCGGCCCGCCGCCACCCCGCCCGCCGCGGGTGATGGCCTTGCCGACTGGTTCCGGGCCGACGGCCGCGAGGTGGACTTCACCCGCACCCGCGCCTACATGCCCACGCCCGGCTGCTACGCGGTCAACGTCAACCTCGCGGGCCGCCAGCGCGACGGCATGGTGACCGACCCGGGCCCCGTCCTCGCGGAGGCCGCCGAGCTGCTGCTGGGGCTGCGCGCCCCCGACACCGGCGAACCGGTCTTCGCCGCCGCGCTGCCGCGCGCGGACGCCTACCCGGGCCCGATGACGCACGCGGCCCCCGATCTGCTGCTCATCCCCGCCGACGAGGGCGTGCTGGCGAGCCCGGCGATCAGCGGCCCGCTGTGGCGGCCCAGCGAACAGACCGGCATGCACCGCTACCTGGGGATGTGGGCGCTGCGCGGGACGAGCCTTACGCCCGGCCGCCGCACCGCGCCCGTCGCGCTCGCCGATCTGATGCCCACGCTGCTGGAGGAGGCCGGCCTCACCTTCCCGGCCGCCGTCCATGGCCGCCCGCTCCAGTGGGACGGCTGGGACGGCGCCGACGGTGGACGCGCCTTCCTCGCCCCCGGGCGGACCGCTTCCGCGGTGGCGTCCGGGGGAGCCGAGGAAACGGCGCGGCTGAGCGAAGAGGACCTGACCGCCAAGGCGCTCGGCGCCATGGGCTACCTGTGAGACAGCGACCAATCCGGTGACAGCGACCAATCCGGCGACCGCGGCCACTCCGCGCATGTCCATCAGCGACCAGGGCGCCCCGGAGGGCCGGACGGCCACTCCTTCGAGCCACGACTGGCACAACATCCGGCCCTCCCGGGCCGCCCGACAACGTACGGAGGTCTGATGAACGACACCAAGGACCGTCTGCGCCGCGTGCTGGTGGAATCACTGCGGCTGGATCTCGCCCCGGAGGCGGTGCCCGACACGGGCCTGCGCGAGGCGGTCGGCATCGACTCGGTGATGGGGCTGGAGTTCCTCATCTGGGTGGAGAACGAGTTCGGCATACAGATCCAGGACGAAGACCTCAGCGTCGAGCTGGTCGACTCGCTCGACACGCTCGCCGCCTACGTGGACGAGCGCGCGGCGCAGACCGCCGCCGCCCGGGATTGACGGGGGGCGAGAAGCGTGAGCTTCCCGGTGGTCATCACGGGCATGGGCGCGGTCACCGTATTCGGCGACGGCTGCACCGCGCTGTTCGAGGCGCTGCGCAAGGGCGAGTCGGGCCTGCACGAGCTGCGCGGCATCGCGGTCGCACGCGGCAAGAACCGCTCGGCTCAGATCGAGGACCCACGCCGGACGGGCCCCTGGCGGCTGTCGGACATGGCCGTGGACGCCGCCCGCGAGGCGCTCGCGCAGTCGGGCGGGCCCGCGCCGGGCGTCACCGGCCTGTACGTGGGCACGACCGGAGGTGACAACCGGGCGCTGGAGGACCGCTGGGAGGACTTCCTGGCCGCCCGCCGGGCGCTGGCGGCCGGGGCCGAGCCACAGGTGGACGACGAGCTCGCCGAGGCGATGGTGCGGTTCCCGATCGGGGTGCTCGCCGATGTGCTGGCGCACCGGCTCGGCATCGAGGGGCCCCGCTACGCGGTGACGAACGCGTGCGCGTCCGGCACCACCGCGACCGCCATGGCGCTGCTGGCGCTGCGTCAGGGCACCGTGGACCGGGCCGTGGTGGTCGGCGCCGACCACCTCAAGGCCACCTCCTACTGGGGGGCGGAGCGCGCCGGGTTCGTCGGGCACGATCTGCGCCCCTTCCACGCGGACCGGGACGGCAGCGTCCTCGGGGACGGGGCCGGGGCGCTGGTCCTGGAGCGCGCCACCGACGTGGCCGCGCGCGGCGGCACACCGCTGGCCGGGCTCGCGGGCTGGGCCATCACCTGCGACGACAACCCGCATGCGATCATCCCGCCGGAGGACGGCGCGTCCAACGCGGAGGCGGTCCGGCTGGCCCTGGCCGACGCCGGGCTCTCGCCGGAGGACGTCGACTACTTCAACGCGCATGGCACCGGGACCCCGTTGATCGACCGGCTGGAGACCGCCTCGGCGAAGCTGGTCTTCGGCGACCGGGCGGGCCAGGTCGCGATCAGCAGCACCAAGTCGATCGTCGGGCACCTGGCCGCCGCGTCCCCGATCATCGAGGCGATCGCGACCGTGTACTGCCTCACCGAGCAGTGGGTGCACCCCACGGCCAAGCTCGACCGGATCGACCCGGCGCTCACCTTGGACTACGTCCCGCTGCGCGGCCGGCCGCAGCGGATCCGCGCCGCGGTGTCCAACTCGCTGGGCGGCGGCGGCACCAACGCCGTCCTGGCGTTCCGCCCGCAGGACTCCGCCCCAGCCGCGCAGGAGATGCTCGAGCCCGTCCCTGACGCCTTCGAGCCCGTTTCCGACGTGGTGGTGACCGGGACCGGCGCGGTGAGCAGGCTCGGCGACGGTTCGGACGCCCTGGAGGCCGCCTACGGTCCCAACGCCGCACCCGGGCGGACCCGCCCCTTCTCCGTGCTGGACCACATCGACGCGGCGGCGGGCTACCAGTACCTCAGCCGCTCGGCACAGCTCGGGTTCGGCGCGGCGGCGCAGGCGATGGCCGACGCGGGCCTGCCCGTACCCCTGCCCGCCGAAGGGCCGCTCGCCGGCCGCCGGGTGGCGGTGGTCATGGGCACGGCCGTCGGGGGCTTGAGCGCGATGGCCGAGACGCTGTGCCCGCACCTGTCCGCCGACCCGACGCGGATCACCCCGTCGATGTCGCTGGACCACGGGCCGCAGCTCGCCGCGACCCTGGTGTGCCGGGCCGCCGGTGTCACCGGCCCGATGGTCACCCTGATCAGCGGACCGGCCGCCGGTCTGCAGGCGGTGGAGGTCGGCCGGGCGCTGCTGGCGGCCGGGGCCTGCGACATCGTGATCGCGGGCGGCGGCGACGCGGGCGACGCCCCCACCCGCGACGCGGCGCGGCTGCTGGCGAGCCGTCAGGGACGGGCCGGGGAGGAGCCGACGGACAGCGCGGCATGCGTGGTGCTGGAGCGCGCCGACGGAGCGCGCGAGCGCGGCGCGCCGGTGCGCGCGGTCGTCACGGGTTGCGCGAGCTGGTCGGAGCCCCAGGCACCGGACCGGACCGACGCGGCGGCGGGCGCGCTGACCCGCTGTCTGACGGCGGTCGGCGCGGACGGCGCCGACCGGCCGCACCTCTCGTACCACGTGGGCAAGGGCAATCTGTCCGACACCGGCGAGGTCAAGCTGCTCGCCTCCGGCTTCCAGCCCGAGGCGCTCGGCGGCGCGCTGGCCGCCGGGCCGCTGCTGGCCGTCGTCGCGGCGGTCGCGCGGGTCGCCGTCGAGCCCGGCGCGGCCGCGATCGTGTCCACCGTCGCGCCGGGCGGCTCCGCCGCCGCGCTGCGGCTGGCCGGCCCGGACGGGGGGCGCGGATGAGCGCCCGGGCACGGGCGATCGTCCTGATCACCGAGGGGGCGTGCCCGGAGCTGATCGACCGGTGGGGCCCGGAGCGGCTGCCGCATCTGCACCGGTTACGTGCGCTGGGTGCGAGCGGGCCGCTGCGCTCGGACTTCGTCCCCTACGAGGCGCCCGGGCTGTTCAGCGCGTTCACCGGATTCGCGCCCGACGAGCACGGGTGCTTCTCCTACTGGGACGTACACGCACCCGACTACCGGCCGGTCGTGCTCGACGGCTCCGCCGCCCGCCGCCCGTTCCTGTGGCGGCGGCCGGAGCTGACGGGCCGCCGGGTCGCGCTGGTGAACCTGTTCGGCACCCATCCGGTGGAGCCGGTCGACGGGTACTGCCTCAGCTATCCGATGCGGGCCACCGTGCAAGCCTGCCATCCGCGGAATCTGCCGGTGCTGCTGGCCCGCGAGGGTGTGCGGCCGGTGCACGACGTCACCGTCTGGTTCACCGGCGGCCCGAAGGAGCCCTTCGTCGCCGGTGTCCTGAACGCCGACCGGCAGCGCGCCGACGCGGCCCTGGCGATGCTGGACGGCCGGGTCGGCGACCGCCCCGACCTGACCGTCCTCAACCTCACCGCCATCGACCGGCTCTCGCACGTGTACTGGCAGGAGACCGAGCCGGGCAGCCCGGTCCCCGAGGCCGACCAGGCGGTGCTGCGCGCCTACCAACTGGCCGACCGGGTGCTGGGCGAGCTGCTGGAGCGGCTCGACGACCACACCAGCCTGCTGGCGTTCTCCGAGATCGGATTCGGGCCCCTGCGCTCCTACCGGTCGGTCAACGACGTGCTGGCGGCGGCCGGGCTGCTCACCCTCGGCCCGGACGGCACGCCCGACTGGTCGCGGACGACCGCGTTCGAGGCGGTGCAGGGCGCACAGGGCGTCAACCTCAACCTCGCGGGCCGCTACCGGGACGGCGCCGTCCGCCCCGCGGACCGCGCCCGGGTACTGGCCGATGTCGCCGCCGTCCTGGAGGAGCACATCAACCCGGCGACCGGCACGCGGTTCCTCGCCCGCGCGATCCCGCGCGAGGAGTTGCACGCCGGCCCGGCCACCGACGCCGCCCCCGACCTCGTACTCGACCCGGCCGACTGGCGGTATCTGCCGCTGGGCGACCCGTTCTGGTCCGGCCGCACCAACCGGATGCTGCAGAGCGGCTGGCACCGGCGCGACTCCTACTGGGCCGGGGCGGGCGCGGCGTTCACCGCCGGGCGCGGCGGCCCGGCGCGGCCGCTGGACGTCGCGCCGACGCTGCTGGCGATGCTCGGCCTGGACCCCGCCCCCGACCTGCCCGGCACGGCCTTGACCGCCCCCGCCCCCGCGCTCCGACCGGCCCCGGCGGGTGCCTCATGACCAGCACCCTCCTGCCCCTGGCGGTGACGCTCGACGCCGATGGCGGCGCATGCGTCGCGGGCCTCGACCTGGACGGCCGCTGGATCCGCCCCGAGCCCGTCACCGCCGAGCAGGTGGGCCCTGAGGGGCCGTACGCGTTCTTCCACCCCGTCCGGATCGGCCTCGGCCCGAGCCCCGAGCCGGACGCCCGGCCCGAGGACCGTGCCGTCGTAGCGCCTCCCCGGCCCGCCGGCCCGGCCCTCGACCCCGCGATGCGCGAGCGCCTGCTGAAGGACACCGCCGACGCGACCGTGGAGAAGGCGTTCGCGGGCGAGCGCAGCGCCGGTCTGGTGCCCGCCGATGTGCGCCGGATCTACGAACGGCGCTCCACCGGCGGCCGGTCCTTCCTGCGGCTGGAGTTCACCGACGCCTCCGGTGCGGAGCACGACTGGATCGTGCGCGACGCGCGGCTGGTCCGCGCGTTCCCGGCGCCGCTGGAGGGGCCGCTGCCCGACCTGGCGGGGTCCTGCTTTCTGTCCATCGGCCTGACCAAGCCGAACGGCCGGTTCCCCGGACGGTTCCGGGGCTGTCATCCCCTCGTGGTGGGGGTTCTTTCCGAAAGGGGTGACGTGAGTGCCTTCGGCGCTGCGCGACCTTGAGAACGACACGGTGCAGGTGCTGCGCGAGGTGCGCGGCAGGTTCACCAACCCGGCCCTGCTGTGGTCGATGGGCAAGGACTCGACCACGCTCCTGTGGCTGGTCCGCAAGGCGTTCTTCGGGGACGTGCCCTTCCCCGTCATCCACATCGACACCTCCTACAAGTTCCGGCAGATGTACGAGTTCCGCGACCGCTGGTCGCGGGAGTGGGGCCTGGACCTGCGGGTGCACCGCAACGAGAAGGCGCTGGCGGCCGGGATGGGCCCGACCGCCGCGACCAAGCTCGAATGCTGCACGGCCCTGAAGACCAACGCCCTCCAAGAGGCCCTGGAGGCCGGTGGACACGACGCGGTGCTGCTCGGCATCCGCGGTGACGAGCACGGGGTGCGCGCCAAGGAGCGGGTCTTCAGCCCGCGGGACCGGTCCTTCGGCTGGGACTACCGCAACCAGCCGGCCGAATTCTGGGACCTGCGGCAGGCCGCGGTGGACGAGGGCGGCCATATGCGCGTCCACCCGATGCTCTCCTGGCGGGAGATCGACATCTGGGAGTACGTGCAACAGGAGGGCATCCCCGTCCCCGATCTGTACTTCGCGGACGACGGGAACCGGTACCGGTCGATCGGCTGCGAGTGCTGCTGCTCGCCGGTGCGCAGCGACGCCGGGACGGTCACCGACGTGGTCATCGAGGTCCGCCGCTCCCGCGAAGGCGAGCGCGCGGGCCGGGCGCAGGACAAGGAAGACGCGGCGGCGATGGAGAAGCTCCGCGCCCTCGGATACATGTGAGGCGGCATCAGTGACGACACCCGTACTGCCCGAGGGGGGACCGACCCCCGCAGCCACCGCCCGTGACGCCGACACCCTGCGCGTGGCGTTCGTGGGGGAGGTGGACCACGGCAAGTCCACCTTGCTCGGCCGGCTCCTGCTGGACACCGGCAGCGTCACGACCGACCGGCTGGAGGTGCCCGTCGCGGACGGTGGGCTGGCGTTCCTGCTCGACGGGCTGACCGAGGAGCGCGCCGACCTGTTCACCCTCGACACCGCCAGCGCCGTCCTGGAGACCGGAAGCCGCCGGTACGTGCTGATCGACGTGCCCGGCCACGCCGAACTGCTCGTCAACATGGCGACCGGGGCGTCCCGCGCGGAGGCCGCCGTGATCGTGGTGGACTGCCGCGAGCGCGCCGCCGAGCAGACCCGGAGGCATATGCGGGTCCTGGCGATGATGGGTGTCACCGCCGTCGTCTGCGCCATCACCAAGATGGACCTCGCCGACTGGGCGGAAGCGGAGTTCCACACCGCCGCCCGGCAGGTGGCCGCGCTCGCCGACGAGATCGGCCTGACGCTGGTGGCCGCCGTCCCGGTCAGCGCGATGACCGGTGACAACGTCACCGCCGCCGGCACCCGGCTGCCTTGGTACGACGGCCGTCCCCTGCTCGACACGCTCGCCGACCTGACCCCCTGGGGCGATGGCGGCGCGCCGCTGCGGGTCGAGGCCCAGGACGTCGTCGAAGGCCGGGTGCTGGCCCGTGTGCTCAGCGGTGAACTGCGCATCGGGGACCGGCTCGTCGCACCCGGCGAGGACGCCCGCACCGCCCTGCGCATCGAGCGCTTCGGGGAGCCGCCCCAGGAGTCGGCCGCCACGGGCGACAACATCGGGCTGGTGCTGTCCGGGCCGCCCTGTGCGCCGGGCACCCTGCTGGCGCCCTCCGACCGGCGGCCGCTGCGCGGCGACCGGTGGCGGGTCCGCGTGCTGTGCACCGCCGAGGACGGGTTCGCCGAGGGCGCCCGGTGCACGCTGCGCCGGGCCGGCGCCGACCTGACCGGCCGCATCGCCCGGGTGGAGCGCCACTGGGACAGCGCCCGGCGCGCCCCGGCCGCGACCGACCGGGGCCCGGTGCGGTTCAGCGAGGTCGCCGAGCTGACCGTGCTGCTCGACCGGCCCGCCGACGGCGACGACGTACGGGTGTGCGCGCCGCTGGGCCGCTTCATGCTCACCGACGGCTCCGTCCGCATCCTCGGCCTGGGCATCGTGGACGAGATCGCGGGGGAGGACCGGCGATGAGCGCGATGGTGATCGGGCTGGACGGCGTCCCGTACTGGCTGCTGCGCGACCTGGCCGACCAGGGCGTCATGCCGAAGACCGCGGGCCTGCTTCCGCAGGGGAGCCTGCGCGCGATGAGCGCGCCCGTCCCGGAGATCAGCTCCACGTCCTGGGCCAGCTTCCTCACCGGGACCGACCCGGGCACCCACGGCATCTACGGATTCGTGGACCTGCGGCCCGGCACCTACCGCACGTACTTCCCGGGCTACGGCCATCTGAAGGCCCCGCCGCTGTGGGAGGCGGTCGACCGCGACGGCGGCCGCAGCGTGATCATGAACGTGCCGGGCACCTACCCCGCGCCGCCGCTGCGCGGCACGCTGGTGTCCGGCTTCGTGGCCCCCGACTTCGACCGGGCCGTGTACCCGCCCGAGCTGCGCGGGCCGCTGCGCGCCCTGGACTACCAGCTCGACGTCGAGGTCGGCGAGGTGACCGCCGACCCGGACGGGTTCCTGGACCGGGCGGAGGCCGCCCTCGCCGCCCGCCGCGCCGCCTTCGCCCACGTCCTGTCCGGCGGCTGGGACCTGGCGGTGTGCGTCCTCACCGAAACCGACCGCGTCCACCACTTCCTGTGGAGTTCGCTCACCGACCCCGCCGCCCGGCTCCACGGGCGCGTCCTCGACTTCTACCGAAGGGTCGACGAGGCCGTGGCGGAGCTGGCCGACCGCGCCGGGGACGGCGCGCTGTTCCTCGCCAGCGACCACGGCTTCGGCCCGGCGCATACGCAGTTCTATCTGAACGCCTGGCTGCGGCGGGCCGGGTACCTCGCGCTGCCGCCCGGCGCCGAGTCCCTGGAGGAGATCGACGAGCACACCCGGGCGTTCGCGCTCGACCCCGGCCGTATCTACCTCAACACCGCCGACCGATTCCCCCGCGGCGGACCCCACACCGACCCCGGCGAACTCACCGCGCGGCTGCTCGCCCTGCGGCTCACCGAGGACGGCCGGATCGCCGAGGGCGGCCCCGGAACCCCCGTCGTCTCCGAGGTGCTCTCCGGGCCGAACACCTACGCCGGGCCGTACGCGGACGACGCCCCCGACCTGGTCGTGATGCCCGCCCCCGGCGTACAGATCCGGGGGGCGTGGGCCACCGACCAGATCACCGGGGACGGCCCGCTGACCGGCACCCACACCCGCCCGGACGCCACCTTCTGGTGCCGGGGCGACCAGGGCACCGACCCCCTGCACATGCGAGACGTGGCGCCGACCGTCCTGGCCTCCCTGGGCATCGACCCGCCACCCGGAACCGAGGGCACCGACGTGCGGGTCATGCGGCCTGGGAACGAGGAGGACATCCGATGCTGACGTCTGGGAAAGAGCTCGGGCTCGCACCCCGGGAGAAGCCGGGACACTTCGAGATAGCGCTCGACGCGAGGATCACCGACCCGGCCGCGTTCCGGGTCAGCTTCGTGATCCTGCTCGACGGCGACCTGGTGATGTCCCCCGAGCACCTCGGCGTCGCCTATATGGCCGCGACGCTGCGCGCGGCGGGCTTCTCCTGCGAGATCCGCGAGGCCGAGCACGGCCGCCACCAGGAGGTCGTGGACGCCATCGCGGCCTACGCCCCCGGCCTGGTGTGCTTCACGCTGATGAGCCTGAACGTGCCGAGCTGCGTGGAGTTCTGCGCGGCCCTGCGCAAGGAGATGCCCGAGGTGGTCATCGCCTGCGGCGGCCCCGCCGGGACGTTCACCGGCACCGATGTGCTGCGGGTCAACCCGCACGCCGACATCGTCGCGGTCGGCGAGGGCGAGCCCATCATCCTGGACCTCGCCCAGCGGCTCGCCCTCGGCGAGGACATCGCCGGCTGCCCCGGCATCGGCTACCGCGACGCCGACGGCGGATACCGGCAGAACCCGGCCCGCCCGCTCGTCCACAACCTGGAGGTGCTGCCGTACCCGGTCCGCGATCAGCTCATCGCCCACGGCAACAAGCTCGAATACGTCCGGGTCAGCACCAGCCGGGGCTGCGTCGCCCGCTGCACCTTCTGCTCGGCCCCCAACCTCGGCAACCGCGTCCAGACGGGCAAGGCATGGCGCGGGGTCGGCCCCGACTACGTACTGGACGAGGTGGAACAGCTCGTCCGCGACCACCGGTTCCGCACCTTCGACTTCATCGACTCCACCTTCGAGGACCCCGACGGCGGCCGGGTCGGCAAAAAACGTGTCCGCGCCATCGCCGAGGGCATCCTCGACCGCGGTCTCGACATCTACTACAACGTCTGCATGCGCGCCGAGAACTGGTCCGACTCCGCCGAGGACCACGACCTGCTCGACCTGCTCGTCCGCAGCGGCCTGGAGAAGGTCAACGTCGGCATCGAATCCGGCGTCCCCGAAGAGCTGCTGCTGTGGGAGAAGCGCGCCACCGTCGAGGACAACATCAGCATCATCCGGCTGCTGCGCGAGCACGGCATCTATCTGGCCATGGGGTTCATTCCGTTCCACCCCTACGCCACGGTGGAGACCCTGACCCAGAACGCCGACTTCCTGCGCGAGCACGCCGGGCACAACCTGCGCCGTCTCACCGAGCGGCTGGAGGTCTACCCGGGCACGTCCATCGCCCGCAAGCTGGCGGACGACGGCCTGCTCGGCCACGCTTACGAGGACAATCTCGATCCCTACGACTACCGCCACAGCGATGAGCGCGTCGAGCGGCTCGCCGTCCACTTCGCCTCGCTCTACAACGACGAGGACTACCACAAGCGCGGCGTCATCACCGACCAGTCGGCGGTGTTCGAGTTCGAGACGTTCAACGTCGTCGTGCAGACCTTCGTCTCCCGGCTCTACCGCCGCTTCCACGCCCTTCCGGGGGCGATGGAGGTCCTGGAGCGGTTCAAGGACTTCCTGCACGAGACCCGCCAGGACATGGGGCGGCAGAACCACGAGTTCTTCATGGAGAACCTCGACGACGTCCTGACCGACCGCCTGGACCCCGTCAAGCGCCGCCGCCAACTGGAGCAGATCGAGGCCCGTTTCCGCTCCTGCATCGACCGCATCCGCGCCGAGCAGCTCCGCGTCGGGATGCGGCTGCACCGCTTCGGCGCGGACGTCACCGCCATCAGCTCCAGCCTCCCGCCGGTGACCCCCGGCGGCGCGCCCCGCTCGTACAACGGGGGTGCCCCCACGTGGTGACCCACCGGACCGCCGACGTCGCGGTCTGCACGCTGCGCACGCACACGCTGCCCGCGCGGCTGGCCGGCCATCCCCGGGTGGCGGTCGCGGCCCCGCTGGCCACCGCCAACCTGGGGATCGAGGAGCTCGTCCGGGGCGCCCTCGCCCGTCCGGCGGTCCGGCATCTGGTGGTGTGCGGGCACGACTCCCGGCTGTTCCACCCCGGCCAGAGCCTGCTGGCGCTGGCCGCGCACGGCACCGCCCCGGACGGCACCATCATCGGCGCGCACGGCCATCGGGCCCATCTCCCCAACCTGCGGCCGCCCGTCGTGGCCGCCTTCCGCCGCCGGATCGCTGTCCACGACCTGCGCGGCCAGGACGACCCGGCCGCCGTGCTGGCCGCCGTCGACGCCCTGCCCCGCCACGCCGACGACGCGGACGGGGCGGGCGATGTGAATGGCCCGGACTGTGCGGCCGGTGTCCTGGGGGAGGAACTGGCGGCCAGCACGGCCCGGTTGGTGCCGCTGGCCGCGGTCGGCCGGGTCCGTCCGATCGCCTCGGCCGGAGCCGGCTGTTTCGTCATCTCCCTCGACCGCCCGGCCGGCCGGATCGTGCTCCGGCACTACGGCGACGACCTGGCGAGCGGGCACGAACTGCGCAGCCGCAGCGCGACCGCCCTCACCCTCGCGGCGGTCGCCCACGGGCTCACCGACGACCCCGCCCACGCGGGCTACCTGGGCGGTGAACTGGCCAAAGCCGAGACCGCGCTGCGGCTGGGCCTCGCCTACGTCCAGGACCGCCCGCTCGACTCCCGGTCCGCCGATCCGGTCCCTTCCCCCCGCTGGGCCGGCCCGGTGACCGCCGAACCCCCCAAGGGAGTAGCCCTGTGACCGCTGAAACGACGGCGCCCGCCCCGGCGGCGGCCCCCCCAAGCCTCAGCCGTCGGCTGTGGGTCTTCGGCGGCATCCTTCTCGGGATGCTGCTGTCCACCCTGGACCAGTCCGTCGTCGCCGCGGCGCTGCCGAGCGTCGTGCACGACGTGGGCGGGCTCGAGCACTTCGCCTGGGTGTTCACCGGGTACGGGCTCACGCTCAGCATCACCACCATCGTCGGCGGCAAGCTCGGCGACCTGTTCGGCCACCGCCTGGTGTACCTCGGCGGCGTCGTGGTGTTCATCGCCGGGTCGATGCTGTGCGGACTGGCCGGAAGCATGAGCCAGTTGATCGCCTTCCGGGTGATCCAGGGGATTGGCGGCGGCGCGCTGGTGGTCGCCTCCTTCTCACTCATCGGCCAGTTGTTCGAGCCCGCCGAGCGCGCCAAGTACGCCGGGTACTCCACCAGCGTGTTCGCCGTCGCCAGCGTCGCGGGCCCGCTCGTCGGCGGCGTCGTCACCGACGCCATCGGCTGGCGCTGGGTGTTCTACGTCAATCTGCCGCTCGGCCTGGTCACCCTCGCCGTGGTGGCGTTCCTGCTGCCGACCGCGGCCACCCGCGCCCGACCGAAGATCGACTACACAGGTGCGGCGCTGCTGGCGGCCCTGTCGGTCTGCGTGGCGCTGCTGGCGGGGCGCGTCGGCAGCCTGGACGCGGTGCTGTCCACGCGCGGTATCGCGCTGATCGTCGCGATCGTCCTGCTCATCCCCGCGTGGATCGTGGTGGAGCGGCGCGCGGCCGAACCGATGATCCCGCTCACCCTGTTCCGCAACTCCACCTTCGTCCTGTCGAACACGATCACCATGCTGGCCGGGTTCGCGATCCTCGCCACCGTCAACTTCCTGCCGCTCTTCCTGCAGGCCGCCTCGGGCGCGTCGGCCGTCACCTCCGGTCTGCTGCTGATCCCGATGATGTTCGGCCTGCTCGTCGCCTCCACCCTGGTCGGCCGCCGGATCGCCGAGACCAAGAAGTACCGCTGGTTCCCGGTGGCCAGCATGGCCGTCGCGGCGCTGGCGTCGTATCTGCTGTCCACCATGGACGCGGACACGCCCTGGCCGCTCGTGGTGGTCTACTCGGTGCTGCTCGGCGTCGGCTCCGGCCTGTCGATGCAGGTGTTCATGGTGGCCGTGCAGAGCTGCGCACCGCCCGCCCAGATCGGTGCGGTGACCGCGACGGTCACCTACGCGCGGCTGGTCGGGGCCTCCTTCGGGATCTCGGCGTTCGGCGCGGTGTTCTCGGCGCGGCTGGCCACCGAACTGCCCCGGCACGTGCCCGGGGACAGCGCCCAGTCCATGACGAACCTGACCGCCGACGCGCTCGACAAGCTCCCCGGCGACCTGCGGCATGGCTTCACCGAGGCGTACGCCGACTCGCTGGGCACCGTCTTCTTCATCGCGGTGCCCGTTCTGCTGCTCGCTCTCGTACTGTCGCTCGCGATGCGCGACCGCGCGTTGGGAGAGTGAGGAGCAGCCCTATGGAGAGCGACCTGAGGCAGATCCCCGGCGTCGGCAAGGCCGTCGAGGGCGACCTGCACGGCATGGGCATCCACCGCGTCGAGGAACTCGTCGGGCAGGACCCCGAGGAACTGTACGACCGGCTGATGCTCGAACAGGGGGCCTACGTGGACCGCTGCATGCTCTACGTCTTCCGGTGCGCCGTCTACTACGCCGAGGGCGGCAGGGAGCCGGAGAAGCTCCGTTGGTGGAACTGGAAGGACTCGAAGACACCATGACCGTGATATCCGCCGTGCCCACCCTCCCGGTGGGCGCGCTGTTCAGCCAGACCCGCCGCGAGTTCGCCTCCTGGTATTCGCGGCTGTGGGGGCCGCTGGGGGCGCTCGCCACCGGCGTCTCCCGGCCCCGCGCGGGAGAGAGGGTCCTGGACGCCTGCTGCGGCTCCGGCGCGTCGGCCCTGCCCGCCGCCCGCGCCGTCGGTGCCGCCGGCCATGTCGACGCCGTCGACATGGCCGGCGCCCTGCTGGACCAGGGCCGGGCCGAGGCGGACCGGCAAGGGCTCGCCCAGCTGCGGTTCCACCGCGGCGATGTCACCGCATGGCGAGCGGACGCCCCCTACGACCTCGTCCAGTGCTGCTACGGCGTGTTCTTCTTCCCCGACATGGACGCCGGGACCCGGCACCTGGTGGACCTGCTGCGCCCCGGCGGCCGGATAGCCCTCAGCACCTGGGTCGGCGGCGGGATGGACAGCATGGTCCGCCGCGCACGCGAGGCCGCCTCCGCGGTCCGCCCGCTGCCCGCAGCGCCCACCGCCCCCGACCCGCGCACCCGAGTGGACTCGGCCGATGGGCTCGCCGCCTGGCTGCGCTCGTTCGGCCTCGTGGACGTCGCGGTGCACCGGGTCGACTACCGCGTCCCGCTGCTCGGCGACGACGCCTGGATGTTCCTGCTCGGCGCCGCGCCCCGCCGCTTTGTGCTCGGCATGGACGAACAACAGCTCGGCCGCGTCCGGGACCGGCTGCACGCCGACATGGCAGCCGCCGGCCACTCCCACCTCGACGCCAGCAGCTTCATCGCCGTCGGCGTCCGGCCGCGATAGCCGTCCGGATGCCACCGCCCGTGGATAGGCTCGCACCGTGAAACCCGACGACGTCACCGCGCACTGCCTCGCCCTGCCCGGCGCGGGCGAGGACTTCCCCTTCGGCGACACGCCGGCCGTCTACCGCGTCGGCGGCAAGATCTTCGCCCTCCTCAGCGAGGGCGCGGTACCGCCTCGCGTCAGCGTGAAGCTGCCGCCCGACGAGGTCCTCGCGATGCGCGCCCAGCACCCGGACACCGTGCTGCCCGGCTACCACCTCAACAAGCGACACTGGGTCACCGTGCTGCTGAGCGGGGGCCTGGAGGCCGAAGAGGTGCGCGAACTGCTCGGGCAGTCCTACGAGATCGTGGTGGCGTCGCTGCCCCGCCGGCTGCGCCCGGCCTGACCGTCCGTTCGCCCCGCCCGGCGCTTCGGGCTCACTCGCCCCACTTCAGGTAGATCACGGGTTGCTCGCGGAAGGGGAGCTGCCGCAGCGTCATATGGTCGAGGCCGAGGGTCTCGCGGATCGCGGCGGTCACCCCGGGCCACCGGGGATGCCCGAGTTCATCGAAGGCCACGATGCTGCCCTTGACGAGATGGGGACGGATCGCCTGGAGCACCTCACGCGTCGGCTCGTACAGGTCGAGATCGAAGAAGGCCATCCCGATGACCGTCTCCGGATTCTCCGCCAGATAACGCGGGACCGTTTCCCGGACGTCTCCCTGGACCACGAAGGTCCGCTGGACATGCGGAATGGGGTCGCCCGCCTCGTGTGCGGCGAGCACCTCACGCAGGTGGTCCACCTCGTTGTCGGGGACGGCGAACCTGCCGACGGCCGCGCTCGGGCTCACCTGGTCGATCTCGGAGAGGTCGGGAAATCCGGTGAAGGTGTCGAAACCGATGATCCGGCGGTAGGAGTTGTACGGCTCGTGCAGGCCGCGCAGCGCGGCGAGGGTGGCGAGATGGCGGCCGTGCAGCACACCGAACTCCATGATCACGCCGGGGATCCCGGGGAGCATCCGGTACAGCGCGTCCATCGTCAGCAGATCCGCGAGCTGATGGCGGCGGAGGTACACCGGGAGATTGTCGATCAGATACACAGGCGGAATCGGCGTCTCGGTCAGCAGTTTCGTGAGCCGCTCCCGCACCTCCTTCTCCTGCGCCGACTCGTGGGGCAGGAGCCGCGGGTTCTTGTGCTCGACATCGGTCATGCGGTCTTCCTCTCTCGGCGCACGGCCGAGTTCCATGAACGTCATCCCTTGGCTGTTCCGACCGCGGCGTATTCCCAGACGTATTTGTCGAGGACTCGTCGGTAGTAGTTCTCGTCGCCGGTCCAGGCCATCTCCGGCACCAGTGCGTGCAGTCTGGCGGTGGACACCGGTTGGCTCACGGCGTCGCTGACGTAGGAGCGGACCGCCCGGACGCCCAGCTCCGCTTCGATGTGGTCCACGAGCAGCTCGATGGGCACCGCCGTGCCGGAGGCGACGTTGACGACGGTGCGGCCGACGCCCGCGGTGAGCAGCCGGTCCATGACCGTGACCAGGTCGGTGACGTCGAGGAGATCCCGCCGTGCGCCCCGGTAGAGCCGGACCGCCCCGGAGCGGATCTGTCGCACCATGGCCGGCACCAGCAGATGGGCCGGTTGCGCCGGACCGACGACATGGGCGAGCCGCAGCACGAGGTGGTCGATGGAGGACGCGGCCAGGACCGCTTCCAGCGCCAGGTTGTGCCTGCCATAGGCGGTCGAGGGGAACACGGGCCCGTCCTCCCGGCCCGCCTCGCCGGGCACCGCGTACATGGCCGACGACGCCGTGGAGAAGAACACCAGCTTCTCCCGCCGCCGCTCGCAGCGCCGCACCAGTTCGTACAGGCGCGCGGCCTCCCTGGCGAAGTCGGCTTCGGGGATTCCGGCGGCGAACGACACCCCGAAGGCGGCCACCACCACTCCGGGATGGGACGCCGCCATGGGCGCGAGGTTCCTGGCGAGGAAGCCGCTTCCGACGATGTCCATGGGGCTCCTTCCTCACGGTGACCAGTTCCCGCTCACTGTTCCCAAGGGTGTTGACTCAAAGATACCGTGCAGTTGACTTTAGTCAACAACGACTCGATACTGAGACCCAGGGTGCTGCCGTGACTGAAGTCGCCGTTGCGAGAGGAACCTGGCGAGTGACAGAGAATCACCATGCGTCTGAGCCATCCCCGTCAGCCGTCGCGATCCCGTCCTCCGGCAGCGCCCGAGCGCCGGCCGGTAAGCGCGTCCTCTTCGTCCTCTGGGACGGCGGGGGCAACGTCGGGACGTCGCTGCTGTTCGTCCGCGACCTGATCGCCCGGCAGGCCGCGGTCACGGTAGTGAGCAACCCCTCCGTCAGGGACCGGGCCGAAGCCACCGGCGCGGCGTTCCGCGAGTTCCACCACTCACCGCTCCATGACCCTCGCACACCGGAGGGCGACCTCCTGAGGATCGGCGAGGCCACTTCTCCCGCGCACGCCGCGCAGTTGATCAGAGACCGGGTGATGTACGGACCCGCGTCACAGATGTGCCAGGACGTGACCGACGCGGCTCGGGACACCCATGCGCAGGTGGTGGTGGCCGACTATGTGTTGCCCGGAGCGCTCATGGCGGCCGAGCACCTCGGACTGCCACGGATCGTGTTCATGAACGCGATCTATCCGATGTCCGTCGGCGAACCCTCGCACGAGACGATGCGCAACGGGCCCTTCGTTCCGCTGTTCGAGCGCATGACCAAGAAGGCGCTTCCGGCCTTGAACGATGTGCGTGTCCGCTGGGGGCTGGCGCCGCTGAGTGCCGCAAGGGATCAGTACACGCGGGCGGACCGGTGCATGGTGGCGACCTTTCCCACGGTGGACCCGGCGGCGGAATCGGTTCCCGAGGGCGTCCATTACGTGGGTCCGGGGTTCGCGCCACCACAAGAGCGGGCGGATGAGACGGGCGATACTCGCCGTGTTCTGATCAGCCTGTCGACCACACTGCATTCCGCTCAGCCGAAGCTGGTGCGTTCGCTCCTGGAGGCCGCCGAGGGAATCGACGCGGAATTCCATTTCATCGGGGGAGTCGTCCAGGATGAAGAACTGCCGGGAAATGTCAGCGCGTCGGGATATCGGCCCATCGAGGAGCTGCTCCCTGAAAGCTCCGTCCTGGTGACGCTGGGCGGTCATGGCACCTTCGTACGGGGCCTGGCCTTTGGGGTCCCCATGCTGGTGATCCCCTTTGAGCAGGACGCGTTCAACAACGCGCGCCGGGCAGCGGATTTGGGCGCGGGCCGTCACCTTCGACTCGATGCGTCCGTACCTGCTCTCAGGGAGGAACTCCAGCGCCTGCTCACGGACGGCAGCTACCGGCTGGCCGCGAAAGACGTCGCCGGCCGGCTTCGCCGCGAATACCGGCCGGAGGCCGCCGCCCGGATCATCGCCGAACTCGTCCCCTGAGCGGAACTCGTCGACTGAGCGGAACTGGTCGCCTGATCAGTTCAGGAAGCAGCTCTGTGAGAGCGCGGTGTCAGGCGCCTGGTGGTTCACTCCGTCGGACGCCGCGCTCGTGCCGTCCGGTGCGGGCAGGCCGGAGGCCCGGTGGCTGGCGTAGTCGCCCGGGCCGTAGAGGAACAGCAGGGGCGCCTTGGCGGGGTCGGCGTTCTGCACCCGCATCCGGATGCGCTCCAGCTCACCCGCGATGATTTCCTCGCGGCGGCGCGGCGAGGACGCCCGCTGGATCCGCGCCCTGAGGTCGGCCAGGAAACCCTGACGCGCCAGGGTGTCGGGGGAGGAGCCGACGGCCGCGGAGGTTTCGCCGTCCGTCACCGAGGCCCAGTGCACCAGGGGCCGGCGCGACCAGGAATCCGGCTGGAGATAGGGCAGTAGCGCCGTGACCAGTTCGCCCGCCGACCAGCTCATCCGGTGGATCTTGTGGTTTCCCGGGTCGCGGGTGTTGAGGATGCTGAGCGTGAGAACGCCGCCGCCGTCCGCGGGGGCGGGAGCGTGGGCGAGCATCGCCAGCAGCCGCCCGATCGCGGTCACCTCACATATATAGGCGCCGTTCTCATTGGTCAGCGGGACGGCCTCCGGGCCGGTCTGGATGCGGCCGCGCCCGTCGAGCGGGGAGAGGTCGGCGATGTGCTGACCGACCGAGAGGGTGTTCGGCGTCGCGCAGAGCACCTGGCCCATCCCGGGGGTGGGCTGCGAGGCGTCCACGCGGCGGAGCGGGACACAGCCCGTCCCGAGGAACAGATCGATCAGCCGCCCCGTGGGCACGGACGGAATCACCGGACGCACCTCGCCGCGCAGCCGATCCACGAATCGGTCGCCGAGCTTGCGGTAGTTCAGGGAGAAGTCGAACGCGAGCCGCCCGCCCACCGCGTGATACAGGGCCAGCGCGGCGGGAGGCAGGAACTCCTCGGGGTTTCCGGTGATTTTGGAGTGCATGCGCCGCGCCGCCGCGCGCCCGATGCCGTGGACCATCTTGCCGTCGAAGATCGACAGTGAGAAGGTCACCGACCCCGGACCGGCTGTCGGCAGCGCATGCAGCCGTTCGGCAACGGCCTGCGCGAAGCGCAGATCGGATTCTCCCTCCGCGCTGAGTCCCTCGGGCGGCGTGAGCAGTGTGCGCTCGCTGAAGGGGTCGTAGATCCCCGACCCGAACCAGGCGTTGGTCCCATCCGAGCAGAGCGGGACACCTACGGTAACGACGCAGGACCAGCCGGCGGCGACCGCGTCCGCGAGCGCCTCGGCGGTCGCCTCGGGGTCCCGCTCCGAGCCGATTGAGGGGAACGGGCCGGCCAAAGCGGCCTCCGCCCCCGATTCCTGTTCCGACACGCCCGCATCCCCCCTGCACCTTGGCGGACATCGAGAGGCCGCCTTCCGAAACACCGACGACGCTGGCAGGCGGATGTGGCGACTCTAGGCCGCGTGATTAACTAAAGTCAAGGCGCGGGAGGGGTGGCGCGGCCCTTGGCCGGGACCCCTCCCGGCGGTCCCGGATAATCTTCCGAGGCAAACCGAACAAACGTTGACAATCACTATAGTCATCGAATCTTATGGTCTGAGTTGGGCCGGGCGGCAGCCGCCCGGCCGGCGGTGTCGGGAGCCGCATGCGAGCCGCGGCGCTCCGCACCCGCATCCGGTCATCGCCCACCGCCGAGAGGTCAGCATGAAGGCCCTGTCCCGCCACGCCACAGCCATCCGCCCGTCCCCCACCCTGTCGCTGAACGCACGGCTCAACGAACGCGTACGCGCGGGCGAGCGGGTGCTGAACCTCTGCGTCGGAGAGCCCGACTTCGCCATGCCGGAGGGCGGTCGCACCGCCGCGCTGCACGCCCTCGCGGCCGGTGTCGACCGCTACACCGATGTCGCCGGCCTGCCCGAGTTGCGCGCCCGCATCCAGCGCAAGCTCCACGAGCAGAACGGCCTGGACGTCGGGCCGGACCAGATCGTGGTGTCGGCCGGGGCCAAGCACGCGCTGTACAACGCGTTCTTCGTGCTGTGCGAGGAGGGCGACGAGGTGGTCGTCCCGGCTCCCTACTGGGTGACCTACCCCGAGCAGGTGCGGGCGGTCGGCGCGACTCCCGTGATCGTGCCCACCCACGCCGACACCGCGTACAAGCTCACCGCCGCACGGCTCGAGGAGGCCGTCACCGCGCGCACCAAGGCCGTCGTCCTCAACAGCCCCGGCAACCCGACCGGCGCGACCTACACCGAGCGGGAGCTGGCCGAACTCGCCGCGGTCGTCGAGCGGTACGACCTGTATGTGGTCGAGGACCTCATCTACGAGCACTTCTTCTACGAGGAGGGCACCGCGCCCAGCATGACGGCGTTCCCCGCCCTCCGGGAGCGCACCGTGCTGGTCAACGGGGTGTCCAAGTCGTGCGCGATGACGGGCTGGCGGGTCGGCTACACGGTGGCGTCCCCCGCGATCAGCGCCCTCGTCCGGCGCATCCAGAGCCAGTGCACCTCGAACGTGGCCGCCGTCGCGCAGCACGCGGCGCTCGGCGCGCTCGACGACGTGCCGTGGCGGCGGCTGGCCGGGTATCGCGAGCGGCGCGACGCCGCCCATGCTCAGCTGACCGCGATCGACGGCATCGAATGCCTGCTGCCGACCGGGGCGTTCTACCTCTTCCCGGATATCTCCCGCCTCCTCGGCGGCGACCACGGCGGACGGCCACTGGCCACGGCCGACGACTTCTGCGACCGGCTCCTGGAAGCCACCGGTGTCGGCCTTGTCCCCGGGACCGCCTTCGGTGCGCCCGGACATGTCCGCATCACGTACGCGACCGACCCGGCGGTGGTCGCGGAGGGGCTGGAGCGGCTGGGAGCGTTCGCCCGCGAGATCCGTCGTATGGCCGTCAGTTCGCGGGTCTGACCCACCGCCCCGGGCCGTGCGACGCCGGGGCCGGGCGGCGCGGCACCCGCCGCCCGGCCACCTGCGGCCGACGCCCGGCCCGGGGTGCGGTCACGCGGCCTGGAAGTGCGGGTTGTAGATGAGGCCGATCAGATCGCCGGTGGGGTTGCGCACGACCGCGACCTCGATGCCGCCGCCGACCTCGCGGCAGGACGAGCGGGACTCACAGCCCGCGGCGAGCAACTGCGCCTCGGCGTCGGACACGTCGTCCACGCCCCAGTAGACGATCGGGCCTTCGTCGGGGTCGCCGTCGGGGTCGAGCGCGAGTTCGTAGCCGCCGACGTCGTATCCGACATAGAACGGCTCGTCGAAGTAGGGCTCATGACCGAGGGTCGAGTTCCACCAGAGCTTGGCGGCCTCCAGGTCGCGCGCCGGGTAGACAACCGTTCGAAGCCCCAGAAACTTCACACTCACCGGAATACTCCTTCGATCGATTCGGCCAGTCAATGTTCTGGCGGAGCGACGATAGCGTAAAACCGCCTGGGATCGGTACCGGAGAAAGCGCGGTCATCGCCTGATGGTGGGCGTTACCCGCGATCTCGACCTGCCGTAAATCGAGGTAATGTCGAGCGCCGCGGCCCCGGCTTTCCAAAGATTTGAACCTTCTTTCGGAAGCGGAACTTTCGATTCCAGTGGGGCGCTGAGCTGGGCGGCATCCCGGGGAAGCCCTTTCTTGTCGGAGCACAGACATAACGCTGGAACGGCCCGGCCGGGTGCCGATCTCCTGTCGATCTCCAGTCGACATCCAAGACCTTGACATGGATTTTTATGTGATACAGACTCTGCCCTGTAGTTACGGGGGACTACGGGGGAGGCTGGCATTCACACGCTGGATGAGTTGGTCCGTGCCAGAAAGATTCTGGCCATGATCGAAGCCGCGGACGAGCTGGGGTTGCTCACGGAACTCGCGCGAGAACCGCTGACTCCGACCGAGATCGCCGACCGGGCCAAGATTGACCGGACCATGGCATATAATTTCCTCACCGTTCTGGTATGGAATGGAATTCTCACCCGGAATGGTGATCACTTCGCACTCGACGAGGCCCTCCACACCGAGGTGACGAGCGGGGCGCTGCCCCTGCTGCGCATCGAGGGATGGGCCACCCGAGACCATCTGAACGCCACCGGTATCGTCGCCGCGCTGCGCGGGCACCGCCGCCCGCCGGAGATCGACGACCGCTACGTGGGCGCGCTGGCCGAGGCCATGCTGCGCGGCGCCCGGGCCAGCGCACCACACCTGGCCCGGCTGCCGCTGTGGCGCGACCGCGCCCACCTGGCCGACTTGGCGGGCGGCAGCGGTGGCTACGCCATCCTGCTGTGCCGGATGTATCCGCATCTCAGAGCCACGGTGTACGACCGCCGGGAGATGCTGGAGCACACCGCCCGCGCGGTGGCGGACGCCGGGCTGGACGGCCGGATCGCGCTGGAGCCATGGGAGTTGCGCGGCGACCCCGTCCCGGCGGGGCACGACTGCGCGCTGCTGTCCCACGTCCTGCACCTGCTCGACGCCTGCGCGCGGGCAGAGCTGCTGGGCCGGGTCCGGGCGGCGTTGACGGAAGGCGACCCGGTCGTGGTGCACGACTTCCTGCCCGGTACGGCACCGGGCGCGCCGTCGCCGGAGGAGGCCGCCTCCGCGATCGACTGGCTTGCGAACGGCTCGGGCTTCCTGCCGGGCCCGGACGAGCTCGGCGCGGAGATGGCGACCGCCGGAATCTCCGTGCGCAGCGTCACGCCGATCGCCGCCACCCGCACGGCCGTTGTGTCCGCGGCCTGCACGCTCGGCCTGCCGGGCCGCCATTCGAGCCCCAACGGCTCCGCGGAACGGAAGGCCCGACGTTGAGCGACGTGACGAAAGAACTGGACACGTCCAGAGAACTTGACGCCTCCAGAGAACGGGAGGCCGCCGAGGAATCGGACGCCTCCTGGGCCCGCCCGGACGCCACATGGGACAGCCCGGCCGCCGCCGAGTCCCCGGACGACTACCTGGAGAGGCTGCTCCGCAGCCTGGACGACCGCCGATCCGAGCCGAGCCAGTGCGACGGCTTCGCCCTCTGCGGCGACTGGCCCTGGTAGCCCCTGGTAGTGGAGACGGGGCGTGCGGAGAGTTCTCACGCCCCCGTCGCATCACCGCGAGTCCGGCCCGGCTCGGCTGCGATCAAGAGTTCGGCGATCATAGGTAGTGGCACTCCATGCGCGGCATCATTCTCGCCGGTGGTACCGGCTCACGGCTCTGGCCGATCACCAAAGCGGTGTCCAAGCAACTCATGCCTGTCTATGACAAGCCGATGGTCTATTATCCGCTGTCGACGCTGGTTCTGGCCGGGATTCGAGAGATCCTGGTGATCAGCACACCGGAGGACCAGCCGGCCTTCCGGCGCCTGCTCGGCGATGGCTCCCAATGGGGACTCGAACTCGCTTATGCGTCCCAGCCCAAGCCCGAAGGGCTGGCTCAGGCGTTCATTCTCGGCGAGGAATTCATCGGTGAGCGGTCCGTCGCCCTGATCCTGGGCGACAATATTTTCCATGGCACCGGACTGGGAACGCAGCTACGGAACAATACCTGCGTCCAGGGTGCCCGGGTGTTCGCTTATCCGGTTTCCGACCCCAGAGCATACGGTGTGGTCGACTTCGACGAGGAGGGCAAGGTCCGTTCCATCGAGGAGAAACCGGCCAAGCCCAAGTCCCGTTACGCCGTTCCGGGACTGTATTTCTACGACAATCGAGTCGTGAAGATCGCTAAGGAATTGAAGCCCAGCGCCCGTGGTGAGCTTGAAATCACCGGAGTGAATTCAGCCTATCTGGACCAGGGCGATCTGCAGGTCACGGTGCTGGACCGGGGCACCGCATGGCTGGACACGGGCACCTTCGGGTCGCTGGTCGAGGCCGCCGAGTTCGTCCGGGTACTGGAACAGCGCCAGGGTTTGAAGGTGGGGTGTGTGGAGGAGGCGGCCTGGCGGACCGGGTTCATCGACGCCACTCAGGTCCAGAAGCTGGCGGAGCCACTGGTCAAGAGCGGTTACGGCACGTACCTCCTGGATCTGCTGGACGCGGAGGATGAGTACGCCGCCCTGAGCGGGAGCGTCAAGTAGTGAAACGGTGAGGCGTTCAGGAGGCGTTGAGCGCCACGGTGGGGTGGAGACGTGCGGCGCGGATGGCGGGGTAGAGCCCCGCGAGCATGCCGATGCCCAGCGTGGCGCCGAAGCCACCGGCCGGGGCCCAGGGCGGGATGACCGTCGTCCAGCCCTGGGCCAGGGCGAACGCCCAGGTCGCCACCGCGCCCAGCGCCACCCCCACCAGTCCGCCGAGCGCCGACAACAGCAAGGACTCGGTGAGGAACTGAAGCCGGATGGCACCGCGGGTGGCCCCGATCGCCCGCCGCAGACCGATCTCCTGGCGGCGTTCCAGCACCGAGATGACCATGGTGTTGGCCACCCCGACCCCGCCCACCAGGAGCGCCACGGCCCCGAGCCCGAGCATCAGCGCCGTCAGCCCCTCGTCGGTGGTCGCCTTCGCCTCCAGGGCGTCCGAGGGCCGTGAGACCTTGACGGTGCCCTCATGGCCGGGGTTGACACTCCGGCCCAGCACCGCCGCCACATCCTCCACCGACGCATCCGTGGAGCGCTCGAAGACGGTGGTGGGGTGGCCGTTGAAGCCGAAGTACCGTTCGGCGGCCGGGAATCCGACCATCGCCACCCGGTCCAGCGTGGGCACCAGCTCGACCGGCCGGAGAATGCCCACGACCACCACATAGCGGTCATTGAGCATGATCTTCTCGCCGGGACCGGTGACCCCGAGCCGCTTCGCGGCGATCGAACCGAGCACGGTCACCGGCAGCCGCTCATTGGCGGAGTTCAGCCAGATGCCCCGGTCCACCTCGGCGCCGAGCGCTTCCAGCAGATCGGGCCGGGCGGCCTGGGTGGTGACCCCGGCCGTCCGCTCCTCCGGCACCACATCGCTGCGCCGGATACGGGCGTCCACCTCGCCGGTCGCCGTGGCGTGCCGCACCGGGCCGATGCGTTCGACCATCGAGACGGCGTTCTTGGGCAGGACGACATCGTTCCCCAGCGTGTCCTCCCCGGCCTCGGCGGTGAGCAGATTGGTGCCCAGCCGGTCCAGCCGGGCCATCAGATCGGCCCGGCTGGAGGTGGAAAGACCCACCACCGCCACCATCGTGGCGATGCCGATCGCGATACCGAGGGCGGACAGCACCACCCGGGCCCGGCGCGCCCGCAGCCCGACGGCGCCCACGCGGAGGATGTCACCGGCGGCCAGCCGGGAGGGCTTCAGCCTGCGCCCGCCCCCGGACGTCCGTGCTGCCGCGGTCTTCCGGTCGGTCATGACCTCACCTCGCGGATGGGGGAGTTGTGGGTGGCGGTGTCGGCGATCGGGGAGCCGGGCCGGGCGTCAGCCGTACGGGCCCCAGGCGTCCCGGAGTCCGCGACGACCTCGCCGTCACGGAAGCGGACCCGCCGTGGCAGCGCGTCGGCGATCTCGTGGTCATGGGTGATGACACACACCGTCGTGCCCGCCGCGTTCAGCTCCCGCAGCAGCTCCAGCACGATCTGCCCCGACGCCGAGTCGAGCGCGCCGGTCGGCTCGTCCGCGAGCAGCAGTTCGGGCTCGCCGACCAGCGCCCGTGCGATGGCCACGCGCTGCTTCTCACCGCCGGACAGCTCATGCGGCCGGTGGTCCAGCCGGTGGCCGAGGCGCACCCGCTCCAGCGCCGTACGGGCCAGCGCCCTGCGCTCGCGCGCGCCCACCCCCGCGTACAGCAGCCCGTCCGCCACGTTGTCCACCGCGTCCCGTCCGGGTGAGAGGTGGAAGTGCTGGAAGACAAAGCCGATGTGACGGGCGCGGAGGGCGGACAGCTGGGCGTCGGAGAGCGTGTTCACATCGTGGCCGGCCACCCGGACCGTGCCCGTGGTGGGACGGTCCAGGGTGCCGATGATGTTCAGCATGGTCGACTTCCCGGAGCCGGACGGGCCGACGATCGCCAGGAGTTCACCGGAGTCCACGGTCAGGTCCACCCCGCGCAGGGCGTGGACCTCGCCCGGATAGGTCTTGGTGGCGTCCACCAGCTCGATCACGGCCGCCGGGCGGTGCGGTGCGGTGGCGGTCACTGCTCGGCCACTCCCACCGTCATGCCCTCGCGCAGTCCGGCCCCGCTGACCTCGATCCGCCCGTCGGCCGTCATCCCGGTGTCGACCCGCACCAGCCGGGTGGTGTCGCCCTTGACCAGCTCCAGTCCGTAGCCGCCGTGCTCACCGCGCAGCGCCACCACCGCCTCGACCGGGACGGCCAGCACGTTCTCGTGGCTCTCGCTGACGAACGTCACGTTCACCGTCGCCTTGCCGTCCTCCTCGGAGGTGGCCGAACGGCCGCCGTCCAGGGTCACCTCCACGGTGATGCCGTCCCGTGCCGCGCCCGAGGGATCGTCCTCGGAGGGCTCCGGGCGGACGGTGCCGGACACCGCGCCGCGCTCGGTCCGTCCGCTGGGCAGCGTCACCTTCACCGTGGTGCCCTTGGCGGTGAGGGACACATCCTGCTGGTCCAGCTCCGCCCTGACCACCGGCTTGGTGGAGGCGACGGTGAGCACCGGCGTGTCCGGGCCCACCTGATCCGCGGCCGCGGCGTCCGCGGAGACGACCTTCACCCGGTCGGGCTGGAAGACCACGTCCCCCTGGCCCACGGTGCCGGTGGGGGTGCGGTTGAGCGACTTCTGCCAGCTCTTGACCGCGGCCTTGGTCGCCGCGTCGTAGCGCGGATCGATGTACAGCCCGGAGCCGAACCCCAAGTCCCGTAGATTCCGCTCCAGTTGAAGGACATCGGAGCCGCGGTCCCCGGGCTTCATCTCGCGGAACATCGGGATCTGCCCGTACAGCAGGGTGACCGGCTTGTCGTTCAGCTCGTACAGCGCCTGCCCTTGGGCGACCGTGCTGCCCGCGTCGGCCGCCACGGTCACCGTGCCGTCGACGGCGGAGGACACCTTGCGCCGCTGGGCGTAGTCGAGCTGTCCGTCGACGGTCTTGCTCCGGACCAGATCGGTACGGACGATCCTGGCCGTGGCGGGGGGCCGGTCACCTTCCCGGGACGACGCGCCCGCCCCGTCCCCGCCGCCGAGCACCAGGGCGGCGGCCCCGGTCGCGGCGGCGGCGACGGTGCCACCCGCGATCCACGCGGTACGACGCCTCACTGCATACCGTCCAGACCGTCGAGCAACTTGTCCTTGCACGCCTCACGGGCCTGCTTGTACACCGAGGACTCGGGGTCGACACGAGGGTTCGTCGGGTCCGGTTCACCGCCGGGTATCGCGTTGCCCGCGGACATGGTGGGGTTCTGGAACTCCGATACGCCGTGGTCCCGCATGCAGGTGGCGTGCGCGAGCATGGACTCGTAGTCCTTCTGCGCGTCCCGCTCGGGTTCGAGCGCCATCGCCCTCCGCAACTCGTCGGCACAGGCTCCGTCCTTGCCGCCCTTGGTCACCTCGCCCGTGCCGGTGGGGTCCTCGAGTTCGTTGATCTTGTCCCAGTCGAGATGGCCGCTGAGCTTGGGGTCGGGGAAGTCCTTGGCCCCGCCCTTGGCGCGCATACAGCGCACATAGTCCGTCTGCGCGTCGTAGAAGGCGCTCTTGCCCTTGGCGGAGCCGCCACCGGAATCCTTCGAGGCGCCGCCGGTGTCCTTCGAATCGCCGGTCCCCTCGCCCGGGGCGGAGGCCACCCCCTCCACCCTGGTGGCCGATTCGCCGTCACCTCCGCAGCCCACCGCGAGGGCCAGTACGGGCAGCGCGGCGAGGGCGGCCAGCGTGCGCCGGAAGGCGGCGCGGGACGTGGTGTGGTGTGTCATGCCGATCACCTTCCGGCGATCACATGATGGCCCGTCCATGAGCACATGATGGATGTGTAACAAAGCCCGCCCGCCTTCGATTCACCGGCCTGACCAGCGGATTCCGGAGATTTCCTGGGTCATAATCGGCCGCATGCCGCATGTACTGCTCATCGAGGACGACGCCTCCGTACGCGATGGAATGGAGCTCGTGCTGCGCCGCCACGGCTATCAGGTGTCGGTCGCCGCCACCGGCGAAGAGGCCCTCGCGCTGCTCGACGCCCCCGCGGCGACGGCCGTCGAACTCGCGGTGCTCGATCTGATGCTGCCCGGTATGGACGGCTTCGAGGTCTGCCGCCGGATCCGGGCCCGCTCCACCATGCCCGTGATCATGCTGACCGCCCGCGGCGACGATCCGGACATCGTCGGCGGTCTGGCGGCCGGAGCCGACGACTACGTGGTCAAGCCGGTCACCGCGCCCGTACTGGAGGCGCGGATCAAGGCGGCGCTGCGGCGCGCCGACCCCGTACCGCGGCGGCCCGGCGAGGTTCACGCCGGTCTGGTCATCGACCGGGCGGGGCTGACCGTCAGCCGCGACGGCACCCCCGTCCCGCTGCCGCCGACCGAACTGCGGCTGCTGCTGGAGCTGTCCGCCTCCCCGGGCCGGGTCTTCAGCCGTGAGCAGCTACTCGCCTCGGTGTGGGACCACTCCTTCCTCGGGGACTCACGGCTGGTCGACGCCGCGGTCGGACGGCTGCGCGCGAAGATCGAGGAGGTGCCCGCCCGGCCCCGCTACATCCAGACGGTGCGCGGCTTCGGCTACCGGTTCGGTCCGATATGAAGCGCTTCCGGCCGCGCCTGGGCGGGCTGCGCGCCCGGCTCGTCATCGCCTTCGTCCTCGTCGCGCTGATCAGCACGGTCACCGCCACCGCGCTCGCCTACCGCGAATCCCGCACCGCCGTACTCGCCCGCACCCAGGACGCCTTCCAGACCGACGTCCGCGACCGCGTCGACAGCGTCGCCCCCGACTTCGACATGCCCCCCGACGTCCGCACGCTGACCGCCATGGCCGACTCGGTCTCCTCCGGGCTCTCCGGCGCCCCGCTCGTCGTCACCCGCTACCACGACCTCACCGCGTCCTCCGACGGCCTGGCGGACCGTACCCGGATCACCCCCGAACTGCGCGCCTCGGTCCGCTCCTCGGGCCGGACCCGCTTCCAGCGCGTGGAGTACCGGGGCCGGCCGTATCTGGTGGTCGGCACCCCCGTCACCTACGAGGGCGGCCGGGTCTCCGGGCTCGAGGTGTTCGCCGTCACCTCCCTGCTGGCGGAGCAGGAGCACACCGACGCCCTGCTGGACTCGGTGCGCGGCGGACTGCCCCCGGTGCTCGGCCTCGCCGCGGTGCTCGCCCTGCTCGCCGCCAGGACCGTGCTGCGGCCGGTGCGCGAGCTGGGGCGGGCCACCCGGCGGCTGGCCGACGGCGACCTCGACTCACGGGCGGAGGTCAAGGGACGTGATGAACTCGCCCGTCTCGCGGCCGACTTCAACACCACGGCCGACGCGTTGCGGGCTTCCGTGACCGGCCTGCGCGACCAGGAGGCCAGGGCGCGCCGGTTCGTCGCCGATGTCTCGCACGAGCTGCGCACCCCGCTGACCGCCATGACGATGGTGACGACCGTGCTCGACGAGGACGCGGCCCAGCTGCCCTCGGACGCCGCCCGCGCCGCCCGTACCGTCAGCGACGAGACGGCGCGGCTGGCCCGGCTGGTGGAGGACCTGATGGAGATGTCCCGCTTCGACTCCGGCGCGGCCCGGCTCGACGCGGCCGAGACCGACCTCGCGCGGACCCTCCGCGGCACGCTGGAACTGCGCGGCTGGACCGGTCAGGTGGAGGCGCGGCTCCCGGAGGGGATACGGGCGGTGGTGGACCGGCGGCGGGTGGACGTGGCCGTGGCCAATCTCGTGGGCAACGCGCTCCGGCACGGTGAGCCGCCGGTGACGGTGACACTGTCCGCCGCCGCGGACGGGGTGACGGTGGAGGTCACCGACCGGGGGCCGGGGCTGCCGCCCGACGCCCTCGACCAGGTCTTCGACCGCTTCTACAAGGCGGACCGCGCCCGGACCCGCTCGGAGGGCAGCGGTCTCGGCACCGCCATCGCGCTGGAGAACGCCCGGCTGCACGGCGGCACGATCGAGGCGGCCAACCGGCCCGCCGAGGAGGGCGGCGGAGCCGTGTTCACCCTGCGGCTGCCCCGCCACCCGTGGCAACCCGGCGGGCAGGACGGTGCCGGACGGGAAACGGCGGCGGGCGGAGGGGTGCGATGAGCCGCCTCCGTACGGTGGCAGGGGCCCTGGTCCTCGCCCTGGTGACGGCCGGCTGCGGGGTGCGGCCCACGGGGGTGGTGGACGGGGGCGAGCCCGCCCACGGGCTCACCAAGGATCTGCGGATCTACTACGTCCGCGGCTCCGGGCTCCAGGGCGTCACCCGCCCCGATATCTCCCTCCAGGGACTCGACGGTGTCCTCAAGCTGCTCGCCGACATGCCGGCCTGGGCCGAGGAGCGGGGGCTCGTCAACCTCGTCCAGCTCGGTTCGTACTGGACCAGTGGCACGGGCCACCGGATCACCCTCCACTCGCCCGGCGCCTCCTTCGACAGCCCACGCGACCGGCTGCCCAACGGCCAGCTCGTGTGCACCCTCGCCCGCGCCCAGTCCTTCCTGCACCGGGCCGAGGCCATCCGGCCCGACGACGTCCGGGTCTCCCTGAACGACGGCGAGCGGACCTACGGCCCCTACCAGTGCTCGCAGTTCCTCACCTGAACGCGCCACGCGGAAGCTGAAGGCGTCACGTGGCGGCTGAGCGCGTCACGTGGCGGTTGAACCCGTCACGTTGGCGACTGAACGCGTCACGCGGCGGCGCGCACCTCCCGGGCGGCGTCGGCGTGGAGCGCGACGCGGACCAGGGCCGCGGCCAGCCGGGGAAGGTCCTTCTGGGCCACCAGCCGCCCCAGCGCCCTCGCGCTCTTCGGCAGCCCGACGCGCTCGGCGCCCTCCAGCGCCTTGCGGTCGAAGTACGGGGCGAACTCGGGCCAGACGCCCTGCACCTCGCGCAGGAAGATGTTCACCCCGGCGGGCCCGATGCCCTTGATCTCCGGCAGCAGCTTCTTCGGGTCCCCGGCCTCGCGCATCCGCCGCAGATCGCCCCCGTACTCGCGGTTCACCAGCTCGGCCGCCTCACCCAGCTGGGTGGCGGTCCGCTCGTCGTAACGCCGGTAGCCGCCCTCGCCCAGCGCGTCGACCCGCTGCTGCCAGGTGGCCTCCGCCATCCGCCGCGGGTCGCGCATCCCGGCGTCGAAGAGGGCGCGGGCGGCGGCGACGGCGATATCGGAGCTGATCCGCGCGGACAGCAGATGCGCGAGTACGAGGAGCTGGTAGAGCGGGCCGGGGGTGTTGCGGAGCTTGATCCCGGCCTGGGTGGCGAAGGTCGTGCCCTGCTGGTCGAGCAGGGTGCGCGCCACGCTCTCGTTCTTGTCGCCCATTGCCCATCCCGCCTCGTCGTGTGGTGCCGTCGCGTCGGTCACGGGTGCCCGGTGGCGCTCCGCTCACTCGGGGCCGCTGCGCATGACCTTCCAAATGCGGGTGGCGACCTGGAGGTTGAGCCTGCTGTCCACGTCCGCCAGGTTGCTTCCGCTGATCTCGCGGATGCGCTGCAGCCGGTAGCGCAGGGTCGAGCGGTGGATCACGAGTGCCAAGGCCGTCTCGCTGTAGTTGCCGCCGCGGTCGAAGTACTGGGAGAGGGTCTCCACCAGGTCCGTGTGGTGCAGGGCGTCGTAGTCCATCAGCGGGCCCAGCCACTCCCGGACGAACCGCTCGACCTCCCGGTGGTCGCTCCCGGTGCGCAGGATCCGGTACAGCCCCAGATCGTCGTAGAACGTCATGCCGCTCGCGCTGTTGGAACGGCGGCGTACCTCCAGCGCCCGCAGTGCCTCCTGGTACGAGCGGGGCACCTCGTGCGGGGTGTCGCAGGAGGCGCCCACCCCGATCGCCCCGCTGTCCGTGCCGAGCTCACGGCTCAGCGCCGAGTGCAGCGACCGCTCGCCCGGTGCGCTCTGCGCCACCAGGACCGCCGCGTCCGAGCGCAGGGCGGGCAGGATCCGCAGGCCCATGCCCGCGGCCGCCCGGCTCACGGACTTGAGGAACACATCGTCGGCCGGGCGGTCGCTCCAGCGCACCACGATCACATGGTGCGGACCGTGCAGATCGTGGCCGACCGCCTCCGCGCGGGCGTACGCACTGGTGTCGTCCGCGCCCGAGAGCAGATCGTCGACCAGCTCCCGCCGCAGCCGCAGCTCCACCTCGGCCAGCTCGCGCAGATGGGCCAGCTCAAGGCCCAGCGAGGTTGCGGCGTGGTCCAGCTTGCGAACGGCCCGCTCATCGGCCCGGCCCTCCGGGTCCACCAGGAACAGCACGCCCAGCACCTCGCCGCGCGGATCCGCCACCGCGACCAGCCGGTCCCGCACCCGCACCGGAAGCGCCCGGCGGGCGGCCTCCCGCAGCAGCTCCTCGCGCTGCGCCGGATCGGGCTTGGGGTAGGGGTCCGGGCGGCCGGGGCCCGCCCACGCCCGGAGGTTGCCGAACCGGTCCTCGGCGGCGGCCGGCAGCCCGGTGATCCGGTACAGCGTCCGGACGATCCCGTCCTCGCCGTCGCCGTGGGCGGCCGAGCGGGTGAGGGCGTCATGCACCTCCCGGAGCTGCGAGAGATCGGTCAGCGAGGCGTCCAGCCGCCGCCGTATCGCCTCCCGCTCGTCCCATGCCCGGCGCAGTTCCAGGGCCTGGGCGCGCTCACGGCGGTGCGCGGCGGCGGCGGACAGGGCCGCGGCGGTCTGCCGTACGAGCAGGGTGAGCAGCAGCCGTTCGTCCTCGCCGGGCCGGTCGCGGTAGCTCACGACCAGGGCGCCGTGCAGGCCGTCCGGCGTATGGGGACCGCCTGGCTCGGGTTGCCCACCTGGTTCGCGCAGCCCGAATGCCCAGCCCCAGGCCCGCCGGGGGAGTCGCACCGGCCCGTCCCGTCCGGCCAGCTCCCTCACCTGCGCGTCCAGGGCCTCGGTGGCTCGCCGGCCGTCGTGCGGACAACGGACCAGGCCCTCGCCGAGCCGTAGGTATCCCGCCTCGGCGCGGCCGGTCCCGACCGCGCTGACCTGGGCCATCGCCCGGCGAAGTATCTCTGCCCCGTCGCTCCCGTCGCTCCCGTCGATCCCGTCGAAGCTGGTGAACAGGGTCAGACAGCGGTGCAGCAGCAGATCGTGGGCGACACCTGGTGGGGCCATTGGGTCACTCCGTGCGTCCTCATGTGTCCTGTGCGTCCTCATGCCTTCTCGAGATGCCTTCTCGAGATGCCTTCTCGAGGAGATCCGCCCGGGCGAGTACCCACTTCATGGCAATTCACCGCATGAGGGTGAAAACGGTGCACGGATTTCGATCTCCTGGGCGCAGTGGACGGGCGCGGAGGGGGAGCGGACGGGCCGGGAGGACGTGTGTCCCGTCTCCTCGCCCGGTGTGACGGCGGAGCGCGCGGACGTGATGGATTTCCCAATTCGACTGTCCGCGGGCAAGATTGGCGGCGCGTCAGAGGGCGGATCCTGAAGGGTTCAGCGGAGCCGCTTTCAATGGCCCGCCCTCTGGAGGGTCGAGGTCAGCGCGGGGATCGGGCCGCTGGCAGATGCCGGTGACAGGTGCCCGGTATCCTCCGGCGGCGCACGTCTCCATGAGCAGATCCGGATTGAAGTTTTCCGTTTTTCCTTTCCTCAGCGAACGGTTGATCAGTAATCTCGCCTCAGCAGCGGGTTGCCGTGCCGCTCTTCGTCGTGCTCAACTTCCCCGAGGACGCGGACGACCCGAGGGCGGCCCCGGAAGCCGGAAGAGGGCGAAGGAAGTGCAGGACGTGGACTGGCGGCCGGAGGGCATCGACGCCACAGGCGAGGACGCGGCATGCGACAGGGACACAGCCCATGGCGGCTGCCCCGGGGAGCGCGCGATATGACCTCCGAATCGGGCGGGCCGAGATGTGACCGCGGCGCCGGGGACGCCGCCGGGCACCTCGCCCTCACGGAGAACGATGAGCTGAGGCGGTTCGCGGGCATCTGGTGCCGGGCCGTCCACCCGCTGGCGGCCACGACGATGACCCCCGACGAGTTCGAGGTCTATCTGCTGCCGCTGGCCCACCGGTTGAGCGCCGCCCTGCGCGGCTCTCCCTTCGACACCGAGGCGGCGTACGCGGTCGGGGCCGCGCTGGTGAACGCCCAGTGCACCGAGCCCGAAGCGCTGCCCGCCATCCTGGGCGTCATCGACGCGCACCTGGTGTCCTGCTCGGCACCCGCCGGGCCGCCCTCTGCCGCGCCGTCCGCCGAACTGCCCGCCGCGCCCGGCCACGAGCCCCTGGCCGAGGAGGAGGCGCGCGCCCGCTGTGTGCGGCTGCAGCACGCCCTCGCCGCCGGGTTCGTCCGCGAGCTGCGCAAGTGCGAGCGCGATGAGCAGGAGGCCATCTCGCGGGCCGCGCTGGCCGCCCGGACCGAGGCCGAGAAGGCGCTGCACGCGAGCGAGGCCAAGTTCCAGGCCGTCTTCGAGGGCGCGGTCATCGGCGTGGGCATCGCCGGACTCGACGGCGAGGTGCTCGTCGTCAACGACGCCATGGCCCGGATGTTCGGCGGGATGGACTTCTTCCGCCCCGGCCGCAACGTCACCGAGTTCGTCCACCCCGACGACGTGCCGGGTGCCCATGAGCTCTACCGCGAGCTGGTCAACGGGGAGCGCGACCACTTCCGCATCGAGAAGCCGCACTACCGCGACGACGGCAGCGAGCTGTGGACCAATCTCACGGTCACCCTGCTGCGCGACTCCAGCGGCGCCCCGCAGTACCAGCTCGCCCTCGCCGAGGACATCACCGAGCACCGGCAGCTACGCGAGCGGCTGCGCTACGAGGCCACCCACGACGAGCTGACCGGACTGCCCAACCGCACCCTGTTCCTGGAGCGGCTGGACCAGGTGCTGGCCGCCGGGGCGGACGCCGAGCGGTTCGGCGTGTGCTATCTGGACCTGGACGGCTTCAAGGCCGTCAACGACAGCCTCGGGCACGCCGCCGGCGACCGGATGCTCAAGGCCGTCGCCAAGCGCCTCCAGGACTGTGTGAAAACTCCCGCCGAGCTGATCGCCCGGGTCGGCGGCGATGAGTTCCTCGCCCTGGTCACCGGCCCCGCGGCGCAGGCCGACGGCGCCGGGCTGGCCCGCCGGATGCTCGCCGCGCTCGCCGAACCCGTCCGGGTCGAGGGCCGTGAGCTGCGGGTACGGGCCAGTATCGGCGTGGTCGACGGCCGGGCCGGGGAGATCGGCCGGGCCGAGGTGCTGCGCAGCGCCGACATCACGATGTACCGGGCCAAGGCCGCGGGCGGCAATCGCTATGAGATCGCGGACGCCGACTCCAACGCCCGGGTGATCGCCCGCCACAGCCTCACCAACGGGCTGCCCTCCGCCCTGGAGAAGGGCGAGTTCTTCATCGAGTACCAGCCGCTGGTACGGCTCACCGACGGCACCGTGCGCGGTGCGGAGGCGCTCGTACGCTGGCTGCATCCGGTGCACGGCGTACTCGGCCCCGACCAGTTCATCCCGCTCGCCGAGGATACCGGGCTGATCGTCCCGCTCGGCCGCTGGGTGCTGGAACAGGCCGCCCGGCAGGCGCGGGAGTGGCGTGACGCCGACGAGGACGACGGCGAGCCGCTGCGCGTCAACGTCAATCTCTCGCCGTGCCAGCTGAGCCACCCCACGCTGGTCTCCGACACGGTGGCGGTCCTGGAGAACGCCGGGCTGTGCCCCAGCGCGCTGTGCCTGGAGGTCACCGAGAACGACCTCATCGGCGCCGACGAGAGCGCCCTGCGGCCCCTGCGACAACTCGCCGACCTCGGCGTGGACATCGCCCTGGACGACTTCGGCACCGGCTACTCCAACCTGTCGTACCTGCGCCGTCTCCCGGTCTCCACGCTCAAGCTGGACCGTTCCTTCACCCGGGGCATGCAGCGCGCCCCGGCCGATCCGGTCGACGTCAAGATCGTCGAGGGCATCGTCTCGCTCGCCCATACGCTGGATCTCGCGGTGACGGTCGAGGGCGTGGAGACGGCCGTACAGGCCGAGCATCTGCGGGGGCTGGGCTGTGACACCGCCCAGGGCTGGTACTACGCTCGCCCGGGCCCGCCCGAGCGACTGCACACCCTGGCGCTGGCCGACGCGAGCTGAGGCCGCGAGAAGGCGACGCGCACCGCCCCGCCGGCGCCGTGCGCCGCGCGGGTGATGTGACACGTGGGCGATGCGCCTGATGTGACACGTGGGCGATGCGCCTGATGTGACACGTGGGCGATGCGCCTGATGTGCCGCGCGGGCGATGCGCCGCGTAGGCGATGTGACGCGGGTGACGCGCCACCCAGAGGATGTGCCTGCCAGGTGATGTGCCGCGTAGGCGATGCGTCGTGCAGGTGACGCGCCACGGCGGGGACGTTCCACGTGGGCGATGCGCCGTGCGGGCCACGTGCCGCGCAGGTGACGTGCCGCGCAGACGCCGCGCCCCGCAGGCGACGTGCCGCGCAGGCCACGCCCCCGGCAAACGCCGCGCCGCGCTCAGCTCGCCGCGTCGTCCAGCAGCCGTGAGCGGATCAGGAAGCGCACACCCTCCGGTGCCTCCAGGAAGAAGCCGCTGCCGCGCCCCGGCACCACGTCCACCGTGAGATGCGTATGCGCCCACCGCTCGAACTGCGAGGCCGACATCCAGAAGCCCACCGGCTCCTCGACCCCGTCCACCTCCAGCTCCGCGAGCAGCACATCCGACCCACCCGTACGGAACTCGCCGAGCGGATAACACATCGGCGCGCTGCCGTCACAGCAGCCGCCCGACTGGTGGAACATCAACGGGCCGTGCTCCGCTCGCAGTTGGCGGATCAGCTCGGCCGCGGCCGGGGTCAGCGCGATACGTTCCATGGGCGATCCCTCTCCGATCATGCTCACCGAGCGGTCAGGGGCCAAGCCCAGCGAACCCCCCGCCACGTTGCGAGAACGTTGCCCCCGGCGTCCCGCAACCGGGCCTGTCCGGGACGCGTTCGTCAGCCGAACGAAAGGGGATCACCCCACCGGCTCCACCGCCTCGTGTTCTGGTGAGGACGTCGGCGCGCCGGTCCATCGGTGCAGGGCGGCTTCGAGGCCGGTGACGGCGGCGAGGCCGGTGGTGTCGGAGGCCCAGGCAGCGACCCCGTCCGGGCGTACCAACACCCCGGTCGGCGTCGCGTGGCCGTCGGTCACGCTGCTCACCCGCCCGGCCCAGGCCGCGGCGCGGCGGGCGAACGTGCCGTCCGGAGTGCGGTCGAGCAGCAGGAACCCGCCGCCGTGACCGTGGTCGACCAGCCGGGAGCCGTCCCTCAGCCGCAGGTCGGGGACGTACCGGCCGATCAGCGGATGGTCGCCGGGCAGGTCGACGCACTGTGTGATCCCGGAGATCTTCTTGACCGCGTAGGTCGCGCCGTCCCGCGTGCTCAGCAGATCGGCGACGACCTCTCGGAGCGCGGCCGACTTGGCGTCCCCGCGCATCACCCCGATCTGCGCCCGCGTCCAGTCCAGCACCCAGGCGCCGAGGGGACGACGCTCGGCGTCGTAGGTGTCGAGCAGCCCTTCGGGTGCCCATCCGGCGACCACGGCGCCGAGCTTCCAGCCGAGGTTCATCGCGTCGCCGACCCCGAGATTGAGCCCCTGGCCGCCGAACGGCGAGTGCACATGCGCGGCGTCGCCGGCCAGCAGCACCCGCCCCGACCAATAGGTGGCGGCCTGGCGGGCGTTGTCGCTCCAGCGGGTCGCGGCGCCGCGCAGCGCGGTCAGCGTGACGTCGGTGCCCGAGACCCGGCGCAGACTGGTCTGCACCTCCTCGAGGGTGACCGGCACCGAGCGGTCGGCGGGAGGGCCGTCGAACTCCACGGTGACCACCCGACCGGGCTGCGGACCGTAGCGGTACGCCCCCCGGGTCGACCAAACCCATCCGTCGGCGAGCATCGAAGGGTAGGCGATGTCGGCGACCGCCAGGTGTCCGGTGAGTTCGGGGTCGGTGCCGGGGAAGTCGATGCCCGCGAGACGGCGTACGGCGCTGCGCCCGCCGTCGCACCCGACCAGCCACCCGGTGCGCACCGGGCCCGCGGTGGTGCCGACGAGCACGCCGTCGCCGGTGTCTTCGAGCGCGGTGACCTCCACCCCGCGACACACCGGTATGCCGAGTCGCGCGACATGGCCGGCCAGCAACTCCTCCAGCTCAGGCTGCGGCACCAGCCTGCCTCCGTCGACCGCGGTGTGCGCGGCGAGGTCGGGATCGGACCAGTCCACGAGGTCGGCGTCGAGGATCATTCCGGCGAAATGCCCGGTGAACCGCGACCCGGGCGCGCGTCGGCCGCCACCGGGCGGCTGGTCGTCGGCCGTACGGGCGAACGACCCCACCCGCTCCAGCATCTCCCGCTGCACCTGTTCGGCGGCGGGCAGCAGGCCGCGGCGGTCGAGCGCCTCGGCCGTCGGCACGTTGATCGCCCCCGCCTTCATCGCCTCGCTCGGCTCGGCCAGCCGCTCAAGTATCTGCACCGTCGCCCCGGAGAGCGCCAGCTCCGCGGCGAGCACGAGGCCCACCGGCCCGGCTCCGACCACGGTCACGTCCACGTCCTGGTTCACATTCACGTCCTGGTTCACCTTCACGTCCTGGTTCACCTTCACTGTCACGAACAGTGTTCTATGCACGAACGATGTTCGTGTCAAGCTATGATGGGTCGGGTGAACCCGAGAGAGCGACGCGCGGCGCGCCATCAGCAGCCGACCCCCGATGCCGAAGCCGCCTCCAGGCCGAGGCGCCGCAAGGCCCCGATCACCGTGGAGCAGGTGATCGACACCGCGATGGATGTCGTCGCCACGGAGGGCTACGAGGCGTTGACCATGCGCCGGCTGGCCGGCGCGCTCGAGACCGGACCCGCCTCGCTCTACGCCCATGTGGTCAACAAGGCCGACCTCGACGAGCTGCTCATCGGGCGGCTGTGTGCCGAGCTCGTACTGCCCGAGGCCGACCCCGCGGCCTGGCGGGACCAGATCCGCGGCGTATGCGCCCAGATGCGCGACCAGTACCTGAAGTACCCCGGAATCTCCCGCGCCGCGCTAGCCATGGCCCCCACCGACCTCGAGATCGTGCGCGTCGGCGAAGGAATGCTGGCGATCCTGCTCGCCGGTGGCGTCGCCCCGCAGGCCGCGGCCTGGGCCATCGACGCCCTCCTGCTGTACGTGGCCGCCTACTGCCTCGAGGTGTCGATCGCGCGCCGGCGATCAACGCAGGATGACGCCGCCTGGGTCCTCGACCGCGCCGAACTGCTGCGCCGGTTCACCTCCCTGCCTGCCGAGACCTTCCCCCACACCACCCGCCACGCCGCCGAGCTCACCGCAGGTGAGGGCCACGACCGGTTCGACTTCACGCTCGCCCTGATGATCGACGGCCTGGAGTGCCGCTAGCTGCCAGGCGCCCCGCACCGCACCTCTTGACTTTCCTGCAAGGAAAGTAGGACGATGACTTTCCTAATAGGAAAGTGAGGTCTCGTCATGGAGAACATCGCTCCTGAGCAGGCCGGCGCCGCACTGGGCGTGGTCGACCGGGCCCAACGCCAGGTGGCCGAGGAAGTCGGCTTGCCCCGCGGCTACTGGTGGGCAATGGCGGGCGGCTGGCTTCTGTTGGGCGTACTCGGCAACGTGCTGCCGCAGTGGCTGGCCGGGATCGCGACCGTGGCCTTTGGCATCGGTCACGGATGGCTCGCCTCCCGTCTGCTCGACGGCCGTCGGCGCACGGATCGGCTGCAGGTGAGCGCCGCGGTCGCCGGTCACCGCATCCCGCTGGTCGTGGTCGGCATGCTGCTCGGCCTCATCGGCGCCACTGTCCTCGTGGCGCTCGCGCTCGATGCCGACGGCGCCGCCCACGCCGGCATCTGGGCGGCGGCGCTGATCGCGGCCGTCGTCGGGTTCGGTGGACCGGAAATCCTGCGTGTTCTGCGTCGTTGGGCGCGGGCATGACGAAGGCGCGGTTCGATGAGCTGATCCATCCCAGCACCCGTCTGTCGCTGGTGGCGACACTGGCCGCCGCCGACTGGGCCGAGTTCGCCTTCCTCAAGGACCGGCTGGGGATGTCCGACTCGGCACTGTCCAAGCAGCTCGCGACCCTCGAAGAGGCCGGGTATGTCGCCACGGAACGACGCCTCAGCGGCAGCCGCCGCAAGGTGCGCGCTCGGCTGACACCCACCGGCCGGGACGCCTTCAACGGCCACGTCGCCGCACTGCGTGAAATCGTCGCCGACGCCGCAAGTCCGGCCGAAGGGCCGGCGACTCGCTCATGACATGGGCGCCTATCCGCCGATCTCGGGATTGCTCGCCATGATGTCCTCGGCGGTCTGCCAGAGGCGGGGCAGGAACCGGGTGACCTCCCCGGCGCGGTGGAGGATGTCTTCGGTCGAGCTGATGCCGAGGTCGTCGACGGCCGCGTGGAACGCGGGGGCGAGGGCGCGGTGCAGCTCGGGGGCGTCCGCGGCCAGGATCGTATGACAGCGGGCGAAGGTCGCGATGATCCAGAAGACGGCTTCGTGGTGGTCGCCGCGGTCGATGAGCTCCTGGCTGCCGTTGATCGCGATCGGCCGTGCGGGCGGGGTGATGTCACTGCTGAAGAGGAACGGGGTCGTCGCGACCTCGGCGGTGGCGTCGAACACTGTGGTGAGTTCACGCAGATGGTGCTGGATGCGCCGGGCGGACAGGTTCCGGCAGCCGAGGAGGTCCAGCAGCTCCGGATAGCGGCCGAGGTGCCCGTAGTCGGTGAGGACCTCACGAGCGGCCAGGTAGCGCAGGCGCACGGTGGGGTTGCGCAGGGCGGCGACCAGAAGCACATGGGTGGTCACGCCGGTGGGGAACAGCCAGGACAGCACCTGTTCGTGAAACGGCGCCGAGGCGTCAATCGCCGCGAGCCGGGTTTCGATCCGGTGGCGGGCGTCCTGGCATCGGCGGCGAACCCAGGGCCGCGCCGCGAAGTGGCCCGCGACATGTGCCTGCAGTGTGCGCAGGTGCCCGGTGGGATCATCGATGATCGCGTCGGTGCGGAAGCTGCCGGCCAAGTGATAGGAGGCGAGGACGTCGTCGGCGGAGACGAGCTGCGACCAGGGCAGGTAGCTGACTTCCAGCAGCGTGTCGCGGTAACGGAGCTTGCCCGGCTTGGCGGGCGGTGCGTCCGCGGCGGTGATGACGACGATGTCGATATCAGAGGAGGGCGGCAACTCGGCGTCGTCCGGGAGCCCGACCGTTGAGCCGCTGAAATACGCCCCGCGAAAGACCACATCGGAGCGGGCATGCCGGGCAACCCATTCCGCCGCGATGGAACGTCCCGCCCCCAGCTTCACCACGCATCCCCTCTGCCGACGAGCGCATGAGCTTCATTGTCCCCGTACGCTGCGGCCGCACCCGGCAAATCCGTCGTGTTCACCGGTCTGAGCGCCTTCCCGCTCACCCCGATCCCCGGCAGCGAAAGCATCGATGAGAAGTCGTACGGCCGGCACCGCCGAACTGCTCGCGGAGTGAACCCGCCCGGTTTCCGGCAGCCGGGGCCCGGCGATCACGCGGCCGCCGCAGCGCACTGATTCCCGCACACCCGTTGACGTTGCCCCAGGGGGCAAGGCTCAGCGTCCAGCCATCGCGCTGATCCACCGCCACCCGCGTCCCCAGCGGCACGACCGACGACGGCCTGCCCAACGACGGGCACCGTGGTGTTCCCGCTGCTGAACGCGGCCGCGTCCGAGATCTGCCCGATCACGGCGTTGCTCACCGTGAACCCGCCCGTGATGCCCTGCGCGTCCTGGCGGGCCGGATCGAGCGAGCGGGCCGGACCGGCGCTTGACCTTACCCCTGAGGGCAAGGTCTAGCGTTGATTGAGGTGAACGGCATGAAGATCAGTGAACTCGCACGTCGGGCCGGTGTGACGACCAAGGCAGTGCGCTACTACGAATCGCTGGGGTTGATCACACCCGAGCGCCTTTCCAACGGCTACCGGAACTACACCGAGGACGATGTGCGCCTTGTGCGTGAGATCAGGACTCTCCACCGGCTGGGGATCCCCGTCGAGCGCACCCGGCCGTTCCTGGAGTGCCTGGCCGCCGGACGCCCGTATGCCGACGACTGCCCGGCCTCGCTGGCGAGCTATCGGGAGGCCATCGACGAGCTCACCGAGCGCATCGAGGCGCTGACCGTCCGCCGCGCGACGCTGATCGGCAACCTCAATGCCGCCGCCCACCGAGGCAGCAGCGTCGGATCACCCGAGGAGACCGGAAGGGGAAGCGATGAGTACCTGACCCTGCCCGCGGACCTGCCCGTCCCCGAGGACGACGGCGCCGCGGATCATCTGCCCGGCACCAAGGTGCCGCGAATCGTCCTGCGGAACACGGCGGACAAGGCGATCCGGCTGGACGCGCTCGGCCCCCGCCGTGCGGTGATCTACATCTACCCCCTCACCGGCCGCCCCGGCACCGACCTGCCCGAGGGCTGGAACTCCATCCCCGGGGCCCGCGGCTGCACCCCCGAGACATGCGGTTTCCGCGACCACTTCCAGGACCTCCTCGAAGCCGGCGCGGGCCGGGTATTCGGGTTGTCCAGCCAGGACGCCGACTACCAGAACGAGGTCGTGGAACGGCTGAGGCTGCCGTTCGACATGCTCTCCGACCCGGCCCTCAGCCTGGCCGACGGCCTCGGCCTGCCCACCTTCGAGGCCGACGGGAGACGGCTGTTCAAGCGGCTCACCCTCATCGTCCGCGACGGAGTGACCGAGCACGCCTTCTATCCGATCTTCCCGCCGAACGAACACGCCCAACAGGTCCTGACCTGGCTGCGCGAGAACCCCCTGTAGGACCGGGCGCAAGCACCCGAGCCTTATCCGATACCCGCGCCGGATCCCCGCATCACAGCACCCACGACCGCCCCATCTGTCACCATTCGCACGAAAGGCTGACCATGTACGTCCCCAAACACTTCGTTCCCGACGAGGTCGCGGTCCGTGACCTGCTGACCAACCACGGCGCGTCCGACCTGATCACCCTGACTCCGCAGGGCCTGATGGCCACCCTGCTGCCCTTCGAGTACGACCCGGACGCCGGGGAGAACGGGGCTCTCATCGGGCACCTGGCGCGCGCCAACGACCAGTGGCGGGAGCCGGTCCAGGGCGAGGCCATGGTGATCGTCCGCGGGCCCGAGGCGTACGTGACGCCGTCGTGGTACCCGACCAAGGCCGAGCACCACCGGGTGGTGCCGACCTGGAACTACATGATCGCGCATGTGTACGGGCAGTTCGTCGTGCACGACGACCCGGTCTGGATCGAGGCGCAGATCCGCCGTCTGACCGACCGGCATGAGGCCGATTACGCCGAGCCCTGGTCCGTCGACCAGGCCCCGGCGAAGTTCGTCGAGCGGCAGCTGCGCGCCGTCGTCGGTGTCGAGGTGGTCATCAGCCGTATCGAGGCCAAGTTCAAGCTCAGCCAGAACCAGCCGCGGGAGAACGTCGAGGGCGTCATCTCGGGCCTCGAAGCCCGCGGCCAGGCCGACGACGGCGCGGTCGCCGCGGCGGTGCGTGCCCACAACCCGCACTCCGCCACCTCCTGACCACCGCCGCACGACGGCTTGTGCCGCCGCGTCGGCACCGCGGGCCGGCGCGGCCCCGAGCCGAAGAGGCCCATGCGGTCGTCTCCCTCGAACTGCGGCGGCCCGACGGTGCCCCGCTTCCCCCCCTGGACCCCCGGCGCCCATATCGACCCGCTCCTGGACAACGGTCTGGAACGCCAGTACTCACTGTGCTCCACACCCCAGGACCCGCACACATGGCGCGTGGGCATCCTGGGCGTACCGGACGGCCGCGGCGGCTCCCGCCACGTCCACGACACCCTGTGGGAAGGCACGCCCGTCCGGGTGCGGGGAGCGGGGGCGCGCAACAACTTCCCCCTCATCCCCGCCGAACACCACCTGTTCATCGCGGGCGGCATCGGCATCACACCGATCCTGCCGATGCTGGAGGAGTCCGAACGGCGGTAATCGGGACGGGAGTTGGTCTACGTGGGGCCAGACGGCTCATCCCGAAGAGTGGCTGCTGCGCTTGGTTTTCGGGAGCTGGGCGCCCAGTTGAGTGTTCGCCTGGGCGAGAGCGAGTGAGCACAGCTACTCGGGAACTGTCCCAAGATCAGCGATCACGAAGAACAGCGGCGGCCTGGCGATCATTGACGCGGTACGCGGCCCCTCTGCGGCTGAGAATTGACCCCGCGCAGGAGAATTACGCGTCGACCGCACGACAATCAGGTCCACGTCACGTCGCCTAGCAGTGGAACGGAAACATGCACACATCGGCACAGCATTCCGCCCTCACCCGCCGTCGGCCGGGAGGGCGCGGTTCGGCGCTCACTCTCACCGTGCTGATGCTGTCAGCCGGCGTCCTCACCACTGCGTGCGGTGCTGATGGGGGTGACTCGAGCGCTGCCACGGCACCACCCTCAAGGGCCTTGAATGCCACGGAATCACCTTCCTCCTCGGGCACTCCCAACCCTTCCGCATCAGCGGCAGGAAGCTCCCCCACTCCTCAGACGGCTGAGCAGAGAGCTCAAGAGGAGGCAGGCAGAGAACGGGCCGCGGCGGCTCCAAGCGGGGTTCCGGTCACGCCGGGGGATTCCAAGGGGGGTGAGCAATTCAGGCATCCTGTGGTGACCCAGGGGGATGTGACGGTCTTCGAACCCGTCCGCAGCGGATCCGCTTTAACGGTGCCGATAAAGATCACCAACCGTGGCGATCAACGTGCGTTCTACGAAGTCGCCGTCCGCGTTAGCGGCGATCATGGATTTGATGCGACGGTTCGCATGAAGAGCGAAGCGGTCGGCTTGTATCCCGGGACTTCGTGGCCCGCCGAACTCACCGCACGGGACTCTGGGAGCCCGGTGCCGGAGAACCCCCAGGTGACCATCGTGAAGAGCACGAAGTCAAGGCATCTCCGCTGATATCGAGGCGACTCCCACGTCGATGAGGCGAGAAGCCCGCAATCAGTTGAGGTCCATGCCGCATCCCCTGAGGCAGCTGTGCCTGGGCTTTGAGGAGTCGGCCAAGCACTCCTTCCCTCAGGTGAGCGAAGGCGCAGATTGTGCGCGGAGTTGGACGTGCGGCGACCTCCGGTCCGGCATTTGGAGGCTGTGTCAGGCGGTGGACTGGCCGAGAGCCAGCATCAAGATCAGCAGCATCACCAGTGCCCCAGCCCGATGCCGCCCACTCGGGCGCCACCTCGCGGGTGGAACATCCCCATGATGGTCCCCAGCGTCGCGAACGGCACCGCGTACCGTGTGATGGCTATCAGGGCATCGCCGAAACGCTGCGGGCCCCGGACACCGTCCGGGCAGGAACCGCAAGCGATGGCGAAGAGAGGTCCCACCAGCCCCACGAAGAGTCCGAGGACCAGCACTCCCACCGCGAGGGCGACCAGCCCTGCCCAGCCGGCAGCGGTGCGCCGACGAGGGGCGCCGCGGCGGTCCGGCCCGGCCGCACCATCAGAAGCAGTGCTGGTGTTCTCCATGCGAGGGACGCTACGGAACCAGCCAACCCGCCGGTATCCGCTGCCGTACTCATCTCAAGGTCATTACCCCTCAGGTACGGCACCACAGGTCGCGAAGGGTGCTCTCCGTCCAAGCGGCGGCAGCGGCCGGCCGGACGATGCTGAGTCAGAGTCAGGAGACGATGAGCGGCATGACACATGCTCAGGCTGCCTTCGGCCGGTGGGATCCCTCTCCTTTGACGGAAGTTGTCGCGCGTTTCTCCGATCTGGAAGCTGGTTGGTGGGTAGCCGGGGGACTGGCGATCGAGCTCGCGGTGGGCCGTCCGATCCGAAGCCATGGCGACATTGATGTTCTCCTGCTTCGACAGGACCAACTCATGGCCCAGCAGGTTCTGGCGGGCTGGCAATGGTGGTGCGCTGATCCGCCCGGGAGCCTGCGTCCATGGATGCCGGATGAGGTCCTGCCTCTCGGTGTTCACGACATCTGGTGCCGACCTGGACCGGATGATCCTTGGCGCATCCAGGTCATGCTCGATGAGTCCTGTGGTCACGAATGGGTGTCACGGCGTGACTCCCGAGTGCGCAGGCCGATCAGCACACTGGGGATGACTTCGGCTGCCGGTATTCCCTTTCTGGCCCCGGACGTGCAGCTCTACTACAAGGCCAACGCACCACGGCCCAAGGACGAAGAGGACTTCGACGCGGCACTGCCGTTGCTGACGGAACAGCAACGGCGATGGCTCGCCGACGCGATCACCAAGTCGTACGGACCGCACCCTTGGAGCAAGCGCTTGGAGGCGTGAACCCGAGGCCGGTACGGCCGGTGCCTGCCGGGAAGGCTCGCAGATCACCGCGTGTGGTAGCCGACCGCTCCGCGCAGTACGGGATGACGCCGCGCGAGGCGCGGAGCAGCCTGTGAAGGTACGGATGAGCGACCGCGCCTGCTGTCGAGCCGGTCGGCGACCGGGGCGGGCCGCCAAGCGCGGTCGTCGCCGAGGGCGCCCCGGCGACCGGCCCGTGCGGCAGCGTGCTCACATGGCGCGTAGCCCCCAGTCGGTGAAGGCGATCAGCCACTCGAAGCTCTCGTCGATGTCGGTGCTCCACTGGAAGCCGCCCGCCGACTGCAAGGTGGCGAAGCCGTGGCAGAGGCTGCGGAGCATGCGCAGGGCGTGGTTCACGTCGGACTCCGCGATGTCGTAGCCGCGCAGGACCGCCGTGAACGCGTCGAGCAGCCGCTGACTCGCGGTGGCCAGTGGGTCGTCCGGGCCGGAGGGTTCCAGGCCGATCGTCGCGGCGTACCGGCCGGGGTGCTCCAGGACGAAGGCGCGGAAGGCGCGCGCCGAGGCCGCCAGGGCGTCGCGGCCCGCGTACCCCTGGACCGCGCCGCCGACGGCGTCGGCGGCCTGGCTCAGCGCCAGGGCCGCGATGCGCCGGTTGAGGTCTTCCTGGCCGCCCACATGCTTGTACAGGGACGGGGTGCGCACGCCCACCCGCTCGGCCAGCAGACCCATCGTCAGGTCGGCGAGGCCCACCTCGTCGGCGAGGGCGGCCCCGGCCGCGACCACGGCCGTCGGGTCCAGGCCGGCCCTAGGCATGAGCGGCGTCCGAGCGGAGGAAGGCGAGCATCAGCGAAACCACCTGGTCGGGGAACTGGTCGTGCGGGTAGTGCCCCGCGCCCTCGATCATCTCAAGGTGACCGAGGCCGGACGGCAGGGCCTCGACGATCGCCGAACCCTCGGCGTGCGGGTCGGCCCAGTCGGGGTCGAGTGTGCCCATCACGACCAGGACCGGGCAGCGGACGTTGCCGAGCTGTGCGCCGGCGTCGGTCGGGGCGCTGCGGCCCATGCCCTGCAGGGCCTTCATCCGGCCCGGCTCGCGCAGCAGGGAGTCGATGCGGCCGAGCCGCTCGGCCCAGTCGGCCGGCTTCACGCCGGGGTAGGCCACGTCGAGGTACGAGCGCCAGAGCGGCACACTGCCGAACACGCCCGTGCCGAGCAGCCGCAGCATGCCCTGCCGGAAGCGCTTGACCCGCAGGTCGCCGAGGCGGATCGACTGCTTGCGGGTGAACGGCGCCAACTCGACCACCGCGGTGATCAGCGAGGGCTCCCGCGCCGCGGCGATGGTGGCGGCGCCGCCGGAGATCGAGTGGCCGACGAGCAGGGCCGGGCCGCCCAGGTGGCGGATCACGGCGAGCAGGTCGCCGGCGATGGCGGTGCGGCTCCAGGCCGGCCGGCCGACGCTGGACTCGCCGCAGCCGCGCAGATCGACCGCGGCGACCCGATAGCCCGCCGCCACCAGGGGCGGGATCACAGCTCGGTACGCGGCGCGGCTGTCGCCCATGCCGTGTGCGAGAACGATCAGCGGGCCGGACCCCGCCACCTCATAGGCAATCGTGCCGCCGTCGACGGCAAGGTACTCGGTCATGACATCCCTCAGCTCTGGCTAACTTCGTTAGCTAAAAGCTAATCAAGTTAGCCGAGCCTGTCAACGACGAACTCCCCGGCACGGCCAGGAGCGGGTGCCGCCGGCGCCGCGGATCGCGTCACTCGGTGTCGGTGGCGAATTGATCGGTGCCCAGCACGGTGAGCAGGGCGAGCTTCTCGTGGCTTTCGGTGCCCGGGGTGGCGGTGAAGATGAGAAGCGACTGGCCCTGGTCCGGCTCGAGCAGGAGTTGGCAGTAGAGGGCCAGCCGTCCGACCTGGGGATGGACGAATCGTTTGGTTTCGCTCCACCGCAGGCCCACCTCGTGGCGATCCCACAGCCGGGCGAACTCCTCGCTGGTGCCCCGCAGGACGTCGGCAAGGTCGGCCGCGTGGGAGCCGGATCCGTCGCGGGTGACAGCCGCGCGCAGCAGCGCGACGTTGACCCGGCTGTTCGTGCTGTGCTCCGCCGGGTCGTATCGCTCACGGGCGGCCGGATCGGTGAACCAGCGGTACGCCGCGCTACGGGCGTTGCCGGTGTACTGGGTCTGGTCGCCGAGCAGCGCCACCGCGGACGGCGTCTGGAGCAACGTCTCGCCCAGCGGACCCATGACCTGTGCGGTGTTGTCGGCCAGGCCGTCCATGACCCGCATCAGCCCGGGGCTCACATGGTGGGCTTGCAGGTCGCGGCGGGTGGTGCGGTAGCCGGCGAGCAGGAACAGGTGATCGCGCTCGTCCGGGGTCAGCCGCAGGCCGCGGGCGATGGCCGCGACCATGTGCTCCGAAGGTTGCGGCCCGTCGCCGCGTTCCAGCCGGGCGAAGTAGTCGGCGGACATGGTGCACAGCTCCGCCACCTCCTCGCGACGCAGACCCGGAGCACGTCGGCGTTGTCCCCGGCGCAACCCGACATCTTCCGGTTGCAGCGCCGCGCGCCGGGTGCGCAGGAAGGCGCCCAGGGACGAGCGGTCGAACGTAAGGTCCATGGTCCCCATCGTCGGCCATCCGGTGCGGCTCAGCCACGACCTGTCATTCAGTGGTTGAGCATGTCCTTCCTCCGCCCGTGGCGTGCTGCGTTCACTGGTGAGGCGATCGCCGGTCGCCTCGCACCGCGAACCACGGAGCCAAGAGCCATGACCAGTTGGACAGCGAAAGACCTTCCGGACCTGACCGGCCGGACGGTGGTGATCACCGGCGCCGGCCGCGGCCTCGGCCTGATCGCGGCGCGTGAGTTCGCTCGTGCCGGGGCCCGCGTCGTGCTGGGCGTACGCGACACCGGCAAGGCCCGCGACGCCGTCGCCGGTCTGCCCGGCACCTTCGAGGTCCGACCGCTCGACGTGGCGGATCTGACCTCGGTACGAGCCTTCGCCGACGCCTGGTCCGGTGACCTCGACATCCTGATCAACAACGCGGGTGTGATGGACATCCCCGCCGCGCGTACGGCCGACGGCCTCGATGTGCAGACCACCACCAACTACTCCGGTCCCTTCCTGCTGACCAACCTGCTGCTCGAGCACATCACCGATCGTGTGGTGCACGTCACCAGCCAGCTTCACCGGCAGGGCAAGATCGACCTGAACGACCTCGACTGGCGGACGCGCAAGTACAACGGGATGGGTGCCTACGAGGCGTCGAAGCTCGCCGTCGTCCTGTTCTCCCTGGAGTTGCAGCGTCGGCTGACCGCCACCGGCAGCCCGGTCCGCTCGGTGCTCGCCAGCCCGGGCATCGCCCGCACCTCGCTGGCCGCCCACTCCCGGTCGAATGTCATCAACCGGTTCACGTTTCTCACCAACGACGCCGAGCGCGGAGCGCTCTCGCTGCTCTACGCAGCCACCCAGGACCTCCCCGGCAACTCCTATGTCGGGCCGGACTGCCTGGGCGGCCTCCGGGGCGACCCGGCCGTCCGCCAACAGGGCAAGGCCGGCCTCGACGAGGCCATGGCCGGACGGCTGTGGGACGCGACCGCCGACCTCGTCGGGGCGGTGACCCGATGAGGTACCTGGAGGCGGCCGACCACGCCGAGATCTACGTATCGCACGGCTATCCGGAACAGACCGTGGACCTCGGCGAGATCCGGATGAACTACGCCGTGGCCGGTGATCCCGAACTCCCGGCCATGCTGCTCATCCCGGCGCAGACCGAGTCCTGGTGGGGCTACGAGGCCGCCATGCGGCTGCTGGCCGACCGCTACCAGGTGTACGCGGTGGACCTGCGCGGCCAGGGCCGGTCCACCTGGACGCCGGGGCGCTACAGCCTGGACATCTTCGGTGGTGACCTGGTCCGCTTCATCGACCGGGTCATCAAGCGCCCGGTCGTGGTCTGCGGGCTGTCGTCCGGCGGTGTGATAGCGGCCTGGTTGTCCGCCTTCGCGGCGCCCGGACAGGTCCGCGCCGCGGTCTACGAGGACGCCCCGCTGTTCTCCTCGCAGACCGACCCCGCGGTCGGCCCGTCCATCCGGCAGGGTGGCGGGCCGTTGTTCCGGCTGTGGCACAAGTGGCTCGGTCCGCAGTGGAGCATCGGTGACTTCGCCGGGATGCGGGCGGCGATGGGCCGCGAGATCCCCGCCTGGATGCTCGCCGCACTGCACAAGATGGCGCCGGCCGGCACCGGCGGCCCTCCGGCCGCTCCGCCGCAGGACCTCAGGGAGTACGACCCCGAATGGGCTGACGCGTTCGTCTCCGGACGGGCCACCGTCAACTGCGACCACGAGTCCATGCTGCGTCAGGTCAAGGTGCCGGTCCTGTTCACCCATCACTTCCACCACGTGGACCCGGACACCGGGCAGTTGCTCGGCGCGATCACCGACCTCCAGGTGCGGCGGGCGCGACAGCTGATCGAGTCGACCGGCAACTCCTTCACCTACCGCGAATTTCCCGGCATGCCGCACTCCATGCACGGCCACGACCCGGCCACCTACGTCGACACGATCACCGCGTGGGCCGACGACCTGGCCACCAGCCCCGCACCCGTTCAGCACGGCGTCCCCTCCATCCCGCCCCAACGACATGGTGAAGACATGACTTTGCGGACACACACGATCGGCGAACGCGGCCTGGTCGCCTCCGTCGAGGGCCTCGGCACCATGGGCATGACCGCTATGTACGGCAGCCCGGACGAGGCGGAGGCGATCAGGACCGTTCACCGGGCGGTCGAGCTGGGCGTCACGATGTTCGACACCGCGGACATGTACGGGCCGTTCAGCGGCGAGGAACTGCTCGGGCGGGCGTTGAAGGGCCGCCCTGACGAACTGATCGTGGCGACGAAGGGCGGTGGCGTCACTCTCGACGAGACCGGGAAGATCGTCGGCGGCCCCAACGGGAGCCCCGACTACCTGAGGGCGTGCGTGGAAGGCTCGTTGCGCCGGCTGGGCACCGATCACATCGACCTGTTCTACCTGCACCGGGTCGACCCGGGTGTGCCGGTCGAGGAGTCATTCGGCGTCCTCGCCGACCTGGTGACGGAGGGAAAGCTGCGGTACCTCGGTATCAGCGAGGCGTCCCCGGCGAATATCCGGGCGGCGCACACCGTGGCCCCACTGTCGGCGGTGCAGACCGAATACTCCTTGTTCAGCCGCAACGTCGAGGTCAACGGCGTGCTCGACACGGTCCGTGAACTGGGAATCGGCTTCGTCGCGTACGCGCCGCTCGGCCGCGGCTTCCTCACCGGGGCCGTGCGATCGGTGCAGGACCTGCCGGCCCACGACTTCCGTCGCACCGCGCCGCGCTTCGCGGACGCGAACCTGGAACAGAACCTGTCGCTTCTCGACCGGATCGTCGCGACGGCGGACAACCTCGGCGTGACGACCGGTCAACTCGCGCTCGCCTGGGTGCTCGCCCAGGACGGCGTCACGGCTGTCCCCGGAACGAAGCGGCGTACCTGGCTCGAGCAGAACGTCGCCGCCGCAGCCATCGAACTCGACCCTGCGCCCCTCGCCGGGCTGAGCGCCGCGATCCCGGTGGGAGCCGCGGCAGGCGACCGCTACGCCCCGATGGGCATGGCCTCCATCCAGGAGTGATCGCGGCACCGGCGCCGGGCGCCTGACGGGTATCTATCCTGGTCAGGCGCCCTTCTTCGGTGTCTGGAAGAAGCCGAGCTGCTTCGGGGAGTACGGTCGCCGGAGGCCCTTTTCGGTCTGCTGGTGACGGCTGCCGCGGAAGATCGCCTCAGCCGAGGAGGGTCCACCTGCCGGTGTGCTCTCCCTTGGTCCGCAGGAGCGAGTCCATCTGGTATGTCACGGCCGTGTGTCGGTATCCGGGTCCCAGACTGGAGAATCAGTCGCCGAGGACCCGCTCCCACAGCAGCCCGTCCCGCCAGCTCCCGTCGAGAAAGATCGAGGAGTGCGCGACGCCGTACGGGCTGAACCCGTTGCGGCGCAGCACCCGCTGCGACGGCAGATTGTCCAGATTGGTGGACGCCTCGGCGCGGTGCAACCCGAGTTCCTCCGTCATCACCCGGAGTACAAGCGCGACGGCGTGCCCGGCGTGCCCTTGATTCTGGGCGACACTGGCGATCCAGTATCCGACGGAGCCGCGGCGCAGGTGCGGCTGCGGCAGTATGCCTCCGACGGTGACCTGCCCGATCACCTGGTCGTCGGCGAGCACCACACCCGGCCAGACCGCGCCGGCCCGGTATCCGGCCAGCAGGCTGTCGATCCGCTCCGCTTGGCCCTCCGGGGTGAAGAAGTCGGCCGGCTGGGCCGGTTCCCACGGCCGGAAAGCCTCGAAGTCCCGTACCCGATGCGCGGCGATCGGGGCGGCGTCGGTGGGCTCGATCAGGCGGATCCTGGTGCTGCTGCGCATGGGCTGATCCTCGTCGCGATGCGTCGGATGAGACGGCCGGCCTATGCAGATGGGCACGGGCACTCGCCCGGGGCTCAACCCGGCCGAACAGTCCCGCGATCCGGGCGGAGCGGACCTCCGCACCTTCAGTCAGGCCGACCTGGACATCATTGCCCACGAGCTCAACCACCGTCCGCGCAAGACGCACGGCTACCGCACTCCGGCAGAGGTCTACGCTGACCTGCTGAACAGCGGTGATGCGCTGACCGCTTGAGCTCGCCATCGTTTGGGCTGGGGAGTCGACTGCCACACGCCGGCCCGATTCCGGGCTGCCGCCCCTTCGGGATGCATGGCGTCACAGGTAGATGTGCCGGCTCAGGCGTCGCGGTGATGGGGGGACAGGCTTTCGGCGAGGGCCGCGAGCGTCTGGGCAAGGGCCGGAAGCAGGTCCGGGGGAATCTGGTCGAGAACGCGGGTGCGCGCGCTGGCCAGGTGCGCAGGCTGGGCCGACTGCATGGCGCGTAGTCCGGCTTCGGTGAGTATCGCGTCGTTTCCGCGGCCGTCCTGGCCGTGGCGCTCCTTGTGGACGAGCCCGTGCTTGCTCAATCCGTCGACGACGCGGGTGATTCTGGAGGGGGTGAGCCCCGCGGCGTCGGCGAGCGCGGACATGCGCATGCGGTGGTCGGGTGCCTCGCTGAGGAGTAGCAGGGCGGCGAATTCGGTCATGGTGACCCCCGTGCGGGACATGTCGTCCTCCAGTACGCGCGGCAGGGCGTGGACGAGGCGGCCCAGGCTCTGCCAGAGGCGGAGTTCGTCGGGGGACAGCGGGGCATTGTCGGCGGCCATCCATCCAGTGTATTTGACAAGGCAAGCAACAAGCCGTGATGCTTGCTGAAGCAAGCAAATCTTGGAAGGTGGTCCCATGTCCTCTCCCGCTCTCCCGCCGGAGGGCTGCGCGCACGCCCATGCCGATGTCAACGGTGTTCGGCTGCACTATGTGATCGGCGGGAGCGGCCCTGCGATCGTCCTCCTCCACGGATGGCCGTTCAGCTGGATCGAGTGGCGCGCGGTGATGCCGCTGCTGGCCGAGCAGGGCTTCACGGTGATCGCACCGGACCTGCGCGGCTCCGGAGACTCCTCCATACCGGCCGGACACTGGACCAAGCGGGACGAAGCCGAGGATCTGCACCAGCTGATGCGCCACCTCGGTCACGACCGGGCGTGCGTGGTCGGTACGGACGTGGGCACGATGACCGCCCACGCCTGGGCGCAGGCATACCCGGACGAGGTGTCCCGGCTGGTACTCAGCGAGGCGTTCCTGCCCGGCTTCGGCCTGGAGGAGCACATGAACCCGGCCGCCGGCGGCTCGTGGCACTTCGGCTTCCACGCCCAGAGCGAGCTGGCCGCGATGCTCACCGCGGGCAAGGAGGAGCAGTACCTGTCGGGCTTCTGGTCGATGATGAGCCGCGGCGGCATCACCGATGCCGACCGCCGCGACCTCCTGCGCGCTTACACCGCGCCTGATGCCATGCGCGGCGGTTTCGAGCACTACGCCACTCTCGTCGACGACGGTCGTGCCGCCCGGGACGCCGCCCCCTCCGGCATGCCCGTCCTGGTCCTGAGCGGCGAGTTCGGGCTGCCGCAGCAAATCCTCCTTGACGGCGCTCGGCAGGCGGCGCGCGACGTGCGCGCGGACATCGTCCCCGCCGCCGCCCACACCTTCGCCGCCGACAACCCGGCCTGGACAGCGGAGCGACTCGCCCGCTTCTTCACCACCACCCCGGCTGCCTGACGCGCGGCCACCCGACCCACACCGACCACGGAGCACCACCATGCAGATCCTCGTCATCGGCGCCACCGGCTACGCGGGCCGCCGCGTCTCCGCCGCCCTGGCACGTGCCGGGCACACCGTCCTCGGCCTGGCCCGCGACACCGCGGCTCGGGCCGCCCTGGACCTCGCGGTCAACGAAGTCATCCCCGTACAGGGCGACTTCTCCAAGCCCGAGACCTGGCGCGGCCACCTGGACGGCGCGGACGCTGTCGTGCACCTGCTCATGGATATGAGCGACCCGATCGGTGCCGACCAGCGCCTGTTCGCAGAACTCGCCGCCGCCCAGGAGCGCGACGGACGCCGCCGCCACCTGGTATTTACCACCGGCATCTCTTCCTACGGCCGCACCGGCCTGCCGCTGATGGACGAGAATACGCCCGGCAACCCCCAAAGCCCCATCGGCTTCCGCTTCACCCTGGAGCAGGAACTCGCCGACAGCGGCCTCGCGCACACCGTTGTCCGCCCCGGCTTCATATACGGCGGTCCGGCCACCACCTCCATGACGGGTCAGTGGTTCGCCGCCGCCGAGGCCGGCGCCCCCGTCTTCTACGGTGACACCGCCAAGCGTTGGAGCTGGGTCCATGTCGACGATCTCGCCGACGCCTACGTCCGGATCCTCGACAACCCCGCCGCCGCCGACGGCGAGGTGTACGTCATCGCGGACGACCAGCGCCTGACCGCACTGGACATGCAGCACGCCGCGGTCCGCGCCGCCGGCTACACCGGCGAGATCGCCCTGGAAAGCGCCGAGGCGGGCGGCATGCTGCAGATGGCCGCCGACCAGGACGAACTCGTCACCAGCGCCAAGGCCCACCGCCTCCTCGGCTGGCGCCCCCGACACGCCTCCTTCACTGACAACCCCGACCGGCACTACCGCGCCTGGAAGGCAGCGCAGCCCACCTCTTGATCCGGACACCGCGGAGGGCGGCAACGACCCGTCCTCCGCGACACCACCACCGTCACCCGTGACGTCGCCTCATTCCTCCTCATTGAGCGGGGACAGTCGGGCGACGTCCGCATCCTTATCCGAACTGGCCCAGCACAGTGCATAGTTGTCGATATTCCGGACTCGGTAACGGAGCAGCAGTCGAGCGCTTGGCCGTCGATACCTATCCACCGGTGGGTCGTTAAAGCTGATTAAAGGTTCCGTGGCCGGCATACGGACGGCATGAGAGTGATGGGGCCAGGCAAGCCACGGTGATGACGGCAGGCGACCTGAACGAAGGCGGGTTCGGTGTTGGCGAGTGAGCGTCCAGGCTTGGATACGGCGGAGCTGGGTGAATCCTACGCGTTCTGCGCGCGCGAGACGGAGCGGTACTACCCCGAGGCGTGGGCCGCGGGCGAGGTCCTGCCCGACGAGGTCCGGCCCCACTTCCATGCGGTGGTCGCGTTCTACGGGTGGACCGACCGCATCTCCGACGAGAGCGAGCAGGCCGCCCGCGAGCGGCTGCTGACCCGCTGGTGTGAGCAGACGCTGGCAGCAGTGCGTTCGGGAGGAGCCGAGCACCCGGTGCTACGGGCGTTCGCGGACACGGTGCGACGGTGGGATCTGGATGTCACGCTCATCGAGAGGTTGCTGGCCGCCGAGCGGGTGGACAGCGAGGCGCAGCCGACGTTCGCCACCTTCGCAGACCTTCGGTGCTATCTGCGCGAAGTCAACGGGACCTTCTACCAGCTGCTCGCATTGCTGCTGGGACCGCGTGATCAGGAGCTGGCGCGGTCCGCATCGCTGCTGGGCGAGGCGATGCACGTGCTGGACCTCTTGGAAGACTTCCCGGCCGACCTTGCCGCCGGCCGGTGTTATCTGCCGCGCGAGGACTTGAAGCGGCTGGGCCTGGAGGTCGGCGACCTTCAGCGGGTGGAGCGATACCGGCAAGCTTTGGACGAGCTGGTCAAGGTCCAGGTTGGCCGGGCCCGGGAGCTGCTGGAGCAGGCGATGCCGGTGGCGGGGATGGTGCATCTACCCAACCAGGCGTTCATGCACGCGCTGATCCTCGGTGCGCAACTGCAGCTCGACGAGGCGGAGATGCTGGGTGCCACGGTAATGGTCACTGGTCTGGAACCGCTGACCCTGGCCAGTTCGGCCCGGCGTCGTGCGGTCGAGGACCTGGCAGCCGTTCCCGAACATGTTGCGGTGATCATGGATGGGAACCGACGCTGGGCCGGAGCACGCGGTCTGTCGGCGCTTGACGGTCACATCGCCGGGTTCCGGGCGGTGATGCGGCTGATCGACTCCGCCCTGAGAGTGGGGATCCGGCACCTGACGGTATTCGCCTTCTCCACAGAGAACTGGGCCCGGTCCCAGGAAGAAGTGGCCGGTCTGTTCGACACCGCGGCCGACGGGCTGACCCGGTACATCCAGTGGCTGCAGGAGTGCGGTGTGCGAGTGCGCTGGTGCGGGCGCCGTGACCGGCTCGATGAGTCGACCGCGTCCGCGCTGGCGTTGGTCGAGAGCATGACCTCGGCCAACAGCGTCCTGACGCTGACCTTCTGCGTCGACTACGGCGGCCGCGATGAACTGGTCGCGGCAGCCCGCGCGCTGGCCGCCGAGGCGGCCGCCGGGAGGATCCGGCCGGAAGCCATCGACGCGGACGACATCGCCCGGAATCTGTATGTGCCAGATCTGCCCGATGTCGATCTGCTGATCCGCACCTCCGGTGAGCAGCGGATCAGCAACTTCCTCCCGTGGCACCTCACCTACGCCGAAATGGTGTTTGACCCAGCGCTATGGCCCGACTTCGGCTACCGGCACCTGGAGGCCGCTGTCAGAGAGTTCTCAGGCCGCCGGCGCCGATTCGGCGGGGACCTGCCCGGACAGGCCCGACCTGTGCAGCCGGCCCGGGCGGATTGAAGAGCCCGGGCCGGAGCAGGGTGTGGTCAGCGCCCCGGCGGGGTGTACACGCCTTCACCGGTCACGTATGCCATGACCGTGTCTGTGGTGACGGCAGGTGCGCCGAACGCCGTCGTGAAAGCGCTCAGCGACTCAGGGGTCGGCCGCAGCGGCACATCACTGATCCGGACCTTGAGCGGCTGACCGGCCGGCACCGGCTGCGCGACCAGACGGCCCTCGCCCGCACCGCATATGAACAGCGACTCCATGCTGGTCTGGGCCCCGTTGACGGCGCACCGTCCGGACGTCTGCCCGGACTCCAGCACACTCTCCAGTTCGGTGACCCGGAACTCACCCATCGGCGTACGCACCACGACGCCGCCGTCGAGGCGGCCACTGCCCTGGGCCTTGGGCAGGTTGGTCAACGCCGGGTCGCCGGTTGCTGTCCGCACGGGAAACCGGATGGCGGTCCCCGCCTCGTCCTCGATCAGCTGAGCGGGCGCGATGGCCCGCACCGTGGCCTGGAACCGATCGAGTTGCGCCTGCGCCTGCGGCGTCCAGCGGACCTCCACCCACCCTTCCGAGATCGTGCCGAACCGGTGGTTCTTATCCGCACCGGCCGCTGTGCCGGCTAAATGGCCCAGCAGGGGCCCGGCCAAGGCAGTACCCAGCACGGTGCGTCGCGTCGCACTCATCGGCTTGTCATCCTCCCCAGGGCAGCACGGCGCAGCCCTCAGAGCGCCATCGTCCCGGGCCTTCACTCCCCAGGGCGTAGCGTATGCCCTAAACCCCCCGAAAGAAGGACAGTTCCGATCCAACTTCTGCGGGTGGTGTGGCTGGCGACTCCTAACAGAATGAGGCTTCTGAGCCTCCGGGAATGACGGTGTGTCAGTTCTCTTGAAGCTGGCCGAAGGGGGCGAGCCTGTCGAGACGAGGAAGACCGCTGCCAGGCCGTGGGAGATCGACGACGAGTTGTGGGCGCGCATCGAGTCGCTGCTGTCAGTCGTCCCGCTCGTCACCCTCGGCCGCGCCGCCAGCTGCCGGCGACGACTGCGCACCGCACTTTGTCGGGAGAGGGCATGCGATGCGCCCCCAGGAGACGGCCTGCCCGATGCGTCAGAACGCACTCGCTGCAAACGCACTCGCTGCAGTCGGGCCCGCGCAGCCTCACAGCCGGGATCTCAGCACGTCGACCTCACAGCCTGGCGCGAACGGGTCGAAGCCGTGCTCGACCAGCCAGCGAACTCCCAGCAGGCTTCGCAACGACCACCACGCGCGGATCACGTCGAGGTCGACGTCGGTGCCATAGCCGGCGACGATGTCGCCGAGGTGCTCCTCGTATCCGAGCGTCAAGGTGGCGAGGTCGAACAGGGCATCACCCTGGCCGGCCTCGGACCAGTCGATGACGCCCGTGATCTCGTCGCCGTCGACGAACACGTGAGCGATCTGCAGGTCGCCGTGCGTGAACACCGGAGTCCACGGCCGGAGCGCGGCCTCGGCGACCTGGCGGTTGCGGGTGACCAGGTCGGCGGGCAGGACGCCGTTCGTCACGAGCCACTCGCACTCGCCGTCGAGATCCGCGGCCAACTCGTCGAGGCCCCGGCCGCCCCGGCCGCCCCGGCCGGGCCAGGGCGGCAACGGCGCGTCGTGCAACTTCCGGATGGCGGCACCCGCCGCGGCCCACGCCGCCGGGGACGCGGTCGACGGCTTGCCGAGGCGGCCGAGCGCCGTCCCCGGGACCGCGGCGATCGCGAGCACGGGCGGCTTGCGCCACAGGACCTTCGGGGTCGGGACCGGCGCCAGGGCCATCGCCTTGACCTCGACGTCGATGCGCGCCTGATCGGCGTCTACCTTCAGGAACACGTCGCCGACGCGCAGGGTCGCGCGCTCGGAATGGGCGACGACGACTTTGACCTCATCCATGGGCGACCAGTATCCCGGGGATGATCGTCGACGTCGCCGGGTTTATCGCGTGCGATTGCGCGGCTGACCGCGTCCCGCCACCCGGCGGCCTCGTGCGCGACACCGACCGCTGACCAGGTCAAGTGCCACCGAACTCAACGAGCACGTCAGTCTGATGAAGGAGCTGAACGCTGCATGACCGATAGCCTGAAGATCGGGGCCGGGACGAAGGAGACAGATGACTGAGATGCCCAGCTCGCCTCCGCCTCCGCCTGCGCGGCGCTTCCTCATGGTGCACGGCGTGCAGCACCGTCGCCCGCGGCAACACTGGCTGTGGTGGTTGACCGAGGCCCTGCGCCAGCGGGGCGAGCAGGTGCTCTATCCGCAGTTCCCCACGCCCGAGCAGCCGTCGATGAGCGAATGGATCGATCTTCTGCACGCCGAGCTGGCTCAAGTCGGCGATCAAGAACGCGTCGTGGTGTGTCACTCCCTCGGCTGCGCCCTGTGGCTGCGCGCCGCCCAGACCCTGCCCGCCGACCTGCGCGTCACTCGGGTGCTGCTGGTGTCCCCGCTCGGTGACCAAGCGTTCACCGTGGCCAACGGCAATGAAGAGTTCAAGCTCGAGCGCGTCGACCGTGAACTCCTCGCCGCCGCGTCGACCAAGCCGCCGCATGTGGTCGTCTCGGCGACCGATCCATACGCACCCGTCAACCCGCGCGCGTGGAGCGCCGCGCTCGGCCTGGACTGCGACGTCCTCCCCGCCGCCGGCCACATCACCCCCGGAGATGGGTACGGCCCTTGGCGGGCCGCACTCGCCTGGTGCCTGCGCGAACAGACCTCTGTGTCTGCCGTCACCGGACCGTGAGCGCGGATGAGTCCGTGGCAGTCATCGGGTGCGGCGGGGAAAGGGCATAGCGATGCTCGACGCGCACGGCCGGGGCAAGGCGTGACCGCGACGCGTACCAGCACCACCGCTGCGATATCCGTGACCGGGACAGCGAGTTCACCGCCGACGACACCTGCGCACCGTCCTCACCTGACCTGCGTAAAACGTGGCCACCTATGGCTCGTTGGAGCCGTCGGCCCGGGAATGGTCCGGATCTTGGTCGCAGCGAGACGGGCCTGGTCATCTGTCGACGCCGCATCCCTCGGCCCGTGGACTGCTCCAAGCGGATGTGTCGGCCCGTCGAGTGCTATATCGAGGTGGGCAGGTGCGGGGAGCGGAGTACGAGCAGGGTGATCTCGCTGGGGGCGAAGACGCGGAAGGGCGGGCCCCAGAAGCCGGTGCCGCGGCTGGTGTAGAGGAGGGTGCGGGGGCCGTGGTGGCTGAGGCCGGCGAGGGCGGGCTGGTCGATGCGGACGAGGTGGTGGAAGGGCCAGATCTGGCCGCCGTGGGTGTGGCCGGAGAGTTGGAGGTCGATGCCGGCGGCTGCTGCCCGGTCGATGAACTTGGGCTGGTGTGCCAAGAGCAGGACGGGTAGGTCGGGGTCGGCGCCGTTCAAGGCTCCGGCGAGGTGGGCGCGGTGACCTGCCAGGCCGGAGGACTCGGCGGTGACGTCATCCACGCCGGCGACCACGAGGGTGTCGCCTCCGCGTTCGAGCAGCAGATGGCGGTTGCGCAGCGGCTCCCAGCCCAGCTCGTCCATCAGGTCGACCCAGCCCTGGGCCTCGCTGTGGTACTCGTGGTTGCCGGTGACGTATACACGGGCCCGGGTGGCCCGCACGGTACCGAGTGGGGCGGCCTGGGCGCGGCGGCGTTCGGCCGTGCCGTCCGCGATGTCGCCGGTGTGGCAGACCAGGTCGGCTTCCAGAGTGTTCACCGTCTCGCATACCCGCGCCGACCAGCGAGTGCGATCGAGCGGGCCGTAGTGGGTGTCGGTGATGAGGGCGACGCGGATGCCGTCCAACCCGGCACCCAGTCGCGGGAGTTGCACGTCGAGTCGGCGCACGCGCGGCACCCGGCGGGCCTCGGCGTACCCCCAGCCGAGCAGTACGGCGGTTATGCCGAGGACGGCCCAGGTGACGATTCGGGCCCGGTCCTGGCTCTCGCCGACACCGGCCACGGTCAGGGCGAGCCGCAAGAGGACGCCGAGCAGAACGGACCAGGTGAACAGAATCCAGCTGGTGCCCAGCAGGGTGTCACCGACGACTGCCGCCCGATCCTGTTGGCGCCGGCCGTGGCCGCGCACCATCACGAGCGGCATACCGATGAGACCGAGGGCGAACAGGGCGGTGCCGACCAGCGTGACGGGCAGCGGCCAGTGCTGGCCGGTGTGCAGGAGCACCCAGCAGGGCACGGCCCACAGCAGGACGGGGGCGATCAGGGGGATGCAGCGCATCAGGCGGCGCAGTCGGCTCTGCCGCGGCGCTTGCGCTTCACCCCCGGCGGGCCGGGCGTTGCTGGTGTCGGTCACGCTTCCCCTCCCTGACCAGGCTGCCGTCTCGCGCACTGTATCCGGTCGCCTTGGGCGGCCGGACCGGCGTTCATGGGCGCGGCCCCTTAGGGCGAAGGGTTCTCTGCGAGATGGCAAGAGGCCGCCGCAGACACCTCCCTTGGCATGAGCCGCGATCAGGGTGCTGCTGCCCCGGCTGACACGCGGCCGCCGCGCCGGACGGTGGTGAGCCTGTTCCCCCGGGCAGCAGGCACGCCGGTCGTGGGACGAGGGCGGCTCCGACCACGTGCCGAACCCGCAGACCGAGTGGCCGGGTGGTGGTCGTCGGGCCTGGCCCCGCTGCTGGGTGGGCCCCTCACTTCAGAACCAGGTCGTGCCATGTCCAGCGCCCGGCAGGACTGCCATCGAGATCGCAGCCCCACGCACTGTGGGGTGGGCCCAGGGGCGTCCCGACGCTGTCCTGAGCCGGGACGCGACTGAGCAGCAGCCCGGCTGCTTCATGAAGCGATCCGCGTGACGCGTCGCCGGCATCGGTCCGGCCGGACCGGCCACGCCCCGGGCAGCAGGCGGATTGCCGGCGGCGGGTGATGTGAGCCACTGCGGCGCGGGACCCGGAAGCGCCCCGACACCGGCCACCGGGGCCTTCACCTCTTGCCGCCCCAGGTCTTCCATGCGATCACTGCAACGATCGCAATCGCGATGACGGAGATGATCGTCGTCGTGCTCATGCGCCTTCCTCTCAGGATCGGTGGCTGTCACCGCCTCGGGCGCGGTGGCGGTCAACGTATCTGGACGCCTGGCGGGGTGCCAATCCCCGGACCTTCCACTTCGCAACCGTGCCGGGGCTCGGCACAGGACGTGACGTCCAGCGGGCACGGGTGCGACTCGCCTCCTGGGGACGCTGTACCCTCCTGGTTATGCCGCCTGCCCCGTCCTCGCAGTCGCGCCGTGCCGTTACCAGTACCCGGAGCGGGCTTCTCACCGAGCGCATCGCGCGTCAGTTGGAGCACGACATCAGGTCCGGAGCGATCGCTGTCGGTGCCAAGCTGCCGTCGGAGCGCGAACTCGCCGCGACTTTCGGCTCCAGCCGGAACGTGGTGCGGGAGGCTCTCCAGCGGCTGGAGGCGCAGCGGCTCATCGAGGTGGCGCCGGGCCGCGGCTCCTTCGTACGGGACCAGTCGTCCGGACAGGCCCGCGGATACGACGCCCTCTACCGGACGGGCCGGCCCACGGTGCGCCAGCTCATCGAGGCGCGGCTGCCGCTGGAGGTGGAGACGGTCCGGCTGGCGACCCTGCGGGCGGGCGAAGGCGACATCGCGGCGATGCGTGCGGCACAGGACACACTGGAGTCGGCGACCGATGTGGTCACCAAGGCGCGCGCGGACGTCGCCTTTCATGATGCGATCGCCGTCGCCAGCGGCAACCCGGTCCTGCGGATCATGCTGTCGTCGATCAGCGGCATGATGTTCGAGATGATGCTCCGCTCCAACTCCGACCCCTCCATCGAGGAACCGGGGGTGCCGCACCATCCGGAGATCTTCGAGGCGATCGTCGCGCGCGATGAGGAGCTGGCCTGCGCGCACATGCGGGAGCACCTCCTGCTCGGCACGCGCACCTACGGCGTCGATCTCGATCTCCAGGTGGATGTCATGGCACGGCGGCATATCGAGCTGCTGCTGGCCGAATCAGAGCACCCGACCGGATAAGGACCCGAAAACCGGCGGCGCAGCCGCCCCCTGCGCGCAGGCCCCGCACCGCTTTGGCATGCCCTCGTCCCGGGTGCGGCGGATCGCTCCGTCACCGACCGGTCCGGGGGCTGGTCGGTGGCCGCATGTCCTGTTAACGTCCCTGCACGACCCAACTGGTCCTACCAGTTGGACCGGTGGCTCGGATGTACGGGACGCACCACCAGCAGAGAGACGAGGACGAGGATGTCCACGAGCAGCCAGTTCCTCAGCCGCCGCGGCTTCGGCAGACTGGCCGCCGGAGCCACGGCGGCCGTCGGCGCCGGAGCGCTCGGCGCCTGTTCGCGCGGGGGCGGCACACCGTCGGCGGACACGCCGCTGCGGATCATGGCGATCAATCACGTCTGGTCGCAGGCCGTCCGCCGCCGGATGACGGAGTTCGAGGAGCGCGTCGGACGCCGGGTCTCCATGACCCTGCTCACCGCCGACCAGCTCGCCAGCAGCTACAACGTGAAGCTCAACGCCTCCGGTACCGATGTGGACGTGATGATGGTCCGGGCCCTCCAGGAGCAGCCGGTCTTCGCGCACAACGGCTGGCTCGCCGACCTCACCGACCGGGTCCACGGCGATGCGGAGTTCGACTGGCAGGACTTCCAGAAAGCCCCCCGAGGCGCCTCGGAGACCAAGGGAAGGGTGCTGAGCGTCCCGGTGGTCACCGAACGCCCCGCGCTGTACTACCGCAAGGATCTGGCCGACCCTCCCCGCACGCTCGACCAACTGATGGACGCCTCCATAGGGCTCACCGACCCGGGCAAGGGCTTCTTCGGGTACGTGGGCCGCGGGCAGCGCAGCGGCGCCGTCTCCCAGTGGTCGAGCTATCTCTACTCGTACGGCGGCGACTTCGTCGTGAACGGCAGGTCCGGCATCGGCAGCCGCGCCGCGACCGCGGCGTACGAGTACTACGGCAGGCTGCTGCACAAGGCGGGCCCGCCCGGTGCCACCAATATGAGCCTGGAACAGGCCATGCCGATCTTCGCCCAGGGCAAGGCCGCGTTCTACATCGACGCCGACGCGATCTACAGCAGCTTCCTGGACCCCGGTGTCTCCTCGGTGCGCAAGACCGTGGGCTTCGCGCCGTTCCCCGCGGGGCCCGCGGGCGCCCGCCCGCACAACATCCCGTCCTGGAGCCTCGGTATCAACACCTTCTCCCGACTGCGCGATGACGCATGGGAGTTCATCCGCTGGGCCGCGGGACCGGACATGGCCGCCGAACTCCAGGCCGCGGGAATACCGTGCGCTCGGCAGTCCGTGTGGTCCGATCCCAAGACGCTCGCGTCCTTCCCGCCCGATCTCGCCGAGGCGATGCGGATCAACGCCGAGCGCGGCATCGGGCACGACCGCCCCCAGGTGCTCCAGGTCGGGCGGGCCCGCGACATCGTCGGGCGCCCGCTCGTGGCCGGGATCCTCGGGAAGCCGGTGAAGCCTGTGGTCCGCGACGCGGACGCCGAGTTCGCCGATTTCCTCGTCCGCGACAACCGCCACAAGGAGTCCTGATGTCCACCACCGAGGTCCGTGTGACGGCGACGGCCCGGGACTCCGCCCGTCCGCCCCGTGGCCGGGCCCCGCGCACGGTCGAACAGGCCAACCGCCGGCTGAAGTGGGCGATGCTCACCCCGGCGCTCGCCTTTGTCGGACTGATGATCGTCTTCCCGCTGGCCTTCACCATCAACCTGAGCCTCACCGACGCCTTCGGTGCGGTGAACGCCGACAAACACCACGTGGGACTGCGGAACTTCGTGGACGCGCTCAGCGATGTCCGCCGGTTCTGGCCCGCGGTGAAGCGCACTGTGGTCTTCACCATCGGTGCCGTGGCGCTGGAAATGGTGCTGGGTCTGGCGCTCGCCATGCTCATGCGCAAACCGTTCCGTGGAATGCGCTGGGTACGGACGGTTCTGATCATCCCGCTCCTGACGACACCCGTCGCGATCGGCATCCTGTGGCTGCTCATCCTCGACCCCACCAACGGCGTCGCCAACCATCTCCTGGCCTCGGTGGGACTTCCCCGGATGGAATTCCTCGGCTCGGTGAGCCAGTCGCTTCCGACCCTGATGCTCATCGATGTATGGCAGTGGACACCGATGGTGACGCTGCTCCTGCTGGCCGGGCTCACCACCCTGCCCGAGGAACCCGAAGAGGCCGCGCTCGTCGACGGGGCCAACGCCTGGCAGCGGTTCCGCCATGTCGTCCTGCCCATGCTCGGCCCGACGATCGGGACCGCCCTCGTCCTGCGCGCCGTGGACGCGCTCAAGACCTTCGACATCCTCTACGCCACCAAGGGCCCGGGCGGTGGCTCGGACTTCGAGGCGGAGACCCTCAACGTGTACGCCTACGGGCTCACCTTCGACTACCAGGAGTACGGTCTGGCCGCGGCCGTGCTGGTGCTGTTCACGCTCTTCATCGTCGGCGTCGTCGTACTGCTGCGCCGCCGTTCCGGAAGGAAGGACGCCGCATGACCGCCTCCCACGCCACCGCCGCACCCCGCGGGCGCACCGGCCGCCGCCGTGGGCTGGCCTGGCTGCGCGGCGCCGCCATCACCGTGGTGACACTGATCTTCGCGCTGCCGGTGGTGTGGATGTTCGCGGCGGCCTTCAAGACGAACGTACAGGTGACCGATCCCCGGGTCGGACTGTGGTTCTCGCCCACGCTGGAAAACTTCCGCAACATCGTGGAGGACGGCCAGATCCTGCGCTCGATGGGGAACTCGCTGCTGGTCGGGGTGGTCTCCACGGTGCTCTCCGCCGTCATCGCCGTACCGGCCGCCTGGGCGGTGGGCCGCTTCCGGATGCACCGCACCGGCTCCCTCGTCCTGGTCGCCCGGATCGTGCCCGCGATCTCCCTGCTCGTCCCCTGGTATTACCTCTTCGCGCAGATCGGGCTGGTCGGCTCGTACACCGTCCTGATCCTCAGCCAGATGTTCGTGTCGGTACCGCTGATCACGTGGATCATGATCAGCTTCTTCGCGGGACTCCCCGTCGAACTGGAGGAGGCCGGCCGGACCGACGGGCTCTCCGCGTTCGGCGCCTTCTGGCGGATCACCCTGCCCCTGGCGGCCCCCGGAACGGCGACGGCCTCGCTCCTGGCGTTCGTGTTCAGTTGGAACAACTTCATGTTCGCGCTCGTCTTCGCCGACGACCGTACCCAGACCGTGCCGGTGGCGCTGTTCAACTTCATCTCCTACGCGAGTACCGACTGGGGCGGCCTGATGGCTGCCGCCACCCTCATCACGGTGCCGGTCGTGGTGGCCGCGGTCGTCGGCCAGAAGCACCTCGTGGCCGGTCTGACCTCGGGAGCCTCCAAGGGCTGACCGGCCGTTCCTCTCCCCGCCCCCGACGCAGCCGGGACCGCTCCGGCTCGGAAAGAGCAGACACATGAAGATCGTCGACGCGAAGGTCGTCGTCACCAGTCCCGGCCGCAACTTCGTCACGCTGAAGGTGACGACCGACGAGGGCCTCACCGGCCTGGGGGACGCCACGCTCAACGGCCGCGAACTCGCCGTGGTGAGCTACCTGGAGGATCATGTCGTACCGCTGCTCATAGGGCTGGACGCCCACCGGATCGAGGACACCTGGCAGTCGCTGTACCGGGGGGCCTACTGGCGTCGCGGCCCGGTCACGATGGCCGCGATCGCCGCCGTCGACGTGGCACTGTGGGACATCAAGGCGAAGGCGGCCGGGCTGCCGCTGTACCAGCTCCTCGGCGGGGCGAGCCGTGACCGTATCCGCACCTACGGCCACGCGGAGGGCCGGGATCTCCCCGAACTCCTCGACTCGGTGCGTGCCCGGCTGAGCCAGGGCTTCCCGGCGATCCGGATCCAGACCGGTATTCCCGGCCTCAAGTCGGTGTACGGCGTGCACACCACGGACACCGACGACAAGCCCGTACCGCACCAGGGGGCGAAGCCCCTCGTCGAGGACTGGGACACGGAGGCGTATCTGCGCCACATGCCACGGGTCTTCGAGGCGGTACGGGCCGAGTTCGGGCCGGAACTGGCGCTGCTGCACGACGCTCACCACCGGCTGACACCGGTCCAGGCCGCGCGCCTCGGCCAGGAGTTGGAGCCGTACCGCCCGTTCTGGCTGGAGGACTGCACGCCCGCGGAGAACCAGGAGGCGCTGCGACTGGTGCGGCGGCACACCACCGTCCCGCTCGCCATCGGCGAGGTCTTCAACACCGTCCACGACTACCAGACCCTCATCACCGAGCAACTGATCGACTACGTGCGCTCCGCCGTCACCCACTTCGGCGGTGTCACTCCGCTGCGCAAGCTCTTCGACTTCGCGGCCCAGTACCAGATCAAGAGCGGCATCCACGGGCCGGAGGACATCTCGCCCGTCGGTATGGCCGCGGCCGTCCATCTCAATCTGGCGGTCCACAACTTCGGCATCCAGGAGTACTCGGGGCACAACGCCCTGACGCAGGAGGTCTTCCGGCACGCCTACACCTTCACCGACGGCCATCTGCACCCGGGCGAGGCGGCCGGTATCGGGGTGGAACTGGATGAGGACCTGGCCGCGGCCCACCCCTACCGGCAGGCGTACCTGCCGGTGAACCGGCTCCAGGACGGAACGGTCCACGACTGGTGACCGGCCGCGGATGACGGGGCGCCGGACCTACGGCGGCCCGGACACCACCACCTCCGCCGGGATCGGTCAGGAGGTGGCCGCCGGGTGCGGGTCGCCGAGGTACGGGAACCGGTCCAGGATGTCGGTGTGCGGGCTGAGACCGGTGGGAGGCGCCTCGTTCTTGGTGAGGAACGCGACGCGGATGTCGATGACGTCCTCCGTGAACATCCGGCCATTGGGGTAGGCCGCTGGCTTGGAGGGGTCGAAGTGGAGCACGTCCGGCAGGATGCCGTGCTCGTCGAGTGCGGTGATCGCCTCCTGGTGCGTGTAGCCGCCGGTGTGGCCGAGCAGGTGGACGAACTGGTCCGTCCATCTTGCCCGGTCGTTGACCGGCTCGCCGGCGTTGTACTCCTCCTTGGTGTCGTCGGTGTTGAAGAAGCTGCTGACCGAGGGGTGCCCGGCCCGGTCCGCGTGGACGAGTTCGCCGTCGCGTAGGACGCTGCAACGGCCCCAGATGTGCAGCTCGGGATGGGGGGTCAGTTCGGCGGTCGGCAGTTCGATGGCCATGGAGAAGACGTTGGCCGTGGTGTTGCTGTCGACCCCGGTCCACGGTGACCGGTCGCCGAGATGCGGTGCGGTGAAATTTCGCTTGCCGCCGGTGTCGAACAGGTTGTTGATTCCGTCGAAGTCGAAGAAGAAGGCGTCACTCCGGCTCCCCGCGTTCACCTGGTAATCGCCGCGGCTGACCACGTTGGCCTGGGGACCGAAGGAGACGGCGGCATCCGACACGATCTTGGTGCCGGTCGCCTCGGGCTTGCGGGACTCCGCGCCGGTTGCCATGAAGACGCTGTAGGTCTGCGAGCCGTCCGCCGCCGCCGGGCTGAAGACCCAGCTGAAGGCGATGTCGGTGAGGTAGTCGCCGTCGTTGTCGATGTTGAGCCGGTATACGGCATCGGGATGGAGGGCGTCAGCGTTGGGGTTGGCGTTGAGGATGAGAACGGTCCTGCTCGAATCGCCGGGTGCCTGGAAGGCGTACAGGTCACACAGATCGAGTCGCTGGTCGCCGAGCGGTGGCCCAAGGCTGAGGCCGGTGAAGTGGTTGGACATGTCAGGCCCTTCCTCATCGCACTCCCTGAAACCGCTAGGGCGCGCGAACGGCCGTTCCGCACCACAGGAAGCTTCCGCACACTGGCAGTATCGCCACGCTAGCCCGCGGCTCCGGCCCGGCTCCGGACAGCGGAGGTGGCACCGCCTAACATCCCCCCAATGGATCACCGACTGGAACCATGAGGCGCACGCAGCGGCGGTGGGAGGAGGCGACGGACAGCTCGGAGAGTGAGCCTTTTCCATCCTCAGGTTGAGGCGTGTTGAAGGACGAGGACGGCCTTCACGATGTCGGTGATGCGGGTCGTGCTGCAGCGCAGTTTCCGCAGCAGGCGCCATCCCTTGAGGGCGGCCATCGCCTGTTCTCCGACGCAGCGGGTTTTGGCGTGAG
>NZ_JAGFNO010000023.1:0-198805 GCF_017592595.1 Streptomyces sp. NEAU-YJ-81
CATCACGGACGGCGGCATCACCGGTCCCGTGTTCTTCGACCATGTGCGTCGGAGCAGGCGGCCCATCCTCAACTCGCCCAAGGGCCAGACCACTCCACTGCCGCCCGATCTGGCCGCACGCCCCGTGATCGAGCCGCAGGTCTACTGGACCTGGTCACTCCTCTGGCGCCGGGACGAACTCCGCCCAGCCGTACTGAGCACCGTCGACGCCCTGACGGAAGGCGTCCGCGACTTCGGCATCCACGCGCCGGACGCATGGCTCCCTGACGGAGATCCACACAAGCGGTAGATCTCTTTACGCCGCTCTTCTGTCGATCACTCGCACGGCCTCTTCGAGCGTTGCCACGGTACGTCCGGCGACGGTCGTGGTGCGGTCGGTCGCGGCCAGCGCCGGTGACCGGTGGCGTCGTCAGGCGGTGGTTGCGGCGGCCGCGAGCATGTCGAGGGAGACCTGCCACAGGCGGGCCGCGTGCTGGGGGTTGAGGGCGTGGGCGGCCACTCCGCGCCGTACACCGGGCTGATGGGGTCCGGCTTCGTTGCAGTCTTCGAAGTATCGGCCGGTTGCGCCCTCGGCCAACGGGGAGGCGGCGAGCAGCGCGGAGGTCGCGGCGCCCTGCTCGATGTCCTTCCAGGACACGTCGGTGCTGGTGGGGTCGAACGAGGTAGGACTGTTGGAGATGTCTCCGATGTGGCGGCCGAGCCGGGTGCTGGTGATGCGGCCGGGGTTGAGGGCGTTGACGGCGATCAGGTCGGATGCCCAGCGGCGGCTCGCCTCGACGGCGAACAGGACGTTGGCGGTCTTGGACTGGCTGTAGGCCGCCCACGGGTCGTAGGGGTGCTGCTCGAAGTTGATGTCGTCGAAGAGCACGTCGCCGTTGACGTGTCCGACCGAGCTGACCGCGACCACACGTGCGCCGTGGGCTGCTGTCAGGGCGCTGTGCAGGCCGGTGGCGAGGGCGAAGTGGCCGAGGTGGTTGGTGGCGAACTGCATTTCCCAGCCCTCCTTCGTCCGCCGCAGGGGTGAGGCCATCACGCCTGCGTTGAGGACCAGGATGTGCAGGGGGCCGCGCCAGTCGGCCACGAAGGCGCGTACCGAGGTCTGGTCGGCGAGGTCGAGCATCGCGGTGCGCACCGTTCCCGGGCCGCTGACCGGGGCGATCTCCTCGGCGGCCAGTGTGCCCGCGGCCAGGTCGCGGACGCCGATGGTGACCTCCGCGCCGACGGCGGCCAGGACGCGCGCGGTTTCGCGTCCGATGCCGGAGGCTCCTCCGGTGACGAGGGCGCGTTTGCCGCTGAGGTCGACGCCGTCCAGTACCCCTGCGGCGGTTGTCTGGGCCCCGAAGGGGGTGGTGATGAGGTTGTCGGTCATGACGATCTCCATGCTGGCGGTGGAAATGGGCGGCGAGTACGCGGCTGGTGGCGCGATGGCGAGGGGTCGTCGTACGCTCGTATCCGGAACTGGTTCCGGTTTCGCTTTGCACAGTAAGCGGAACTGGTTCCGGTTGCAAGTGGCGGCGAGAAGGGACCCAGGAGTGACCGGCATCGAGGGGGACGCGGCGCGGCACCGCAGGCCGCTGCGCGCCGACGCGCAACGCAACGAGGACCGGCTGTTGGAGACGGCGGCAGCCGTCTTCGCCCGGGAGGGGGCGGGGGCCTCGGTCAAGGACATCGCCCGCGAAGCCGGTGTCGGCGTCGGCACGCTCTACCGCCGGTTCCCGTCCAAGGAGCTGCTGGTCGAGGCGGTCTACCGGCAGGAAGTGCAGCGCTTGTGCGAGGCGGCACCGCACCTCGCGGCCACGCTGCCACCGGTGGACGCACTGCGGGCATGGATGGAGCGCTTCATCGCCTTCATGGCCGCCAAGAGCGGTATGGCCGACGCGCTGCGGGTGGTGCTGACCGACGACAGCGAGCGGCTGCGGACCCGGGCTCTGCTCGCCGGGGCGATCGACCACCTGCTCTCCTCCGGGGAGGGCCGGTCAGCGGCGCGGCCGGAGGTCGAGGCCCAGGACGTGCTGATGGCCCTTGGCGGGATCAGTCTCATGGCCGCCAGCGAGGAGCAGCGTGACCTGGCCACCCGACTCATCGACCTGCTCCTGCGGGGCGTCGTGAGGAGCTGACACGACCAGGGGACTCCAGGCCGGGGAGTCGGCAAGCTGGGCCTTCTGCAGCGGCACTGGTGTGATCAAACCAGCACGCCGCCCGGCTCGGTCCGGCGGCCCGGCCGGCGGACGCGATGACCGCCGGTGGGGCGCTCAGGTGTTCGAGGGGGGGGGGAGCAGGATGCGGAAGGTGGCGCCCTCGTCCGGGCGCCATCGCCGACCGGCAGCTGGCCAAGCGCTGGTTCGGGCCGTCCTCGCGGATCTACCGCCCGGCCAGGGGCGCGAGCGGCAGTGCGTGCAGGTGTGCATCCCGTCCTGGGACGCGCTCGATGCCCGGCACGGCGCGCGGGCCGTCGGCCTCGCCGACGGCCACCGCGCGGTTGAGCCGGACGACCGGGCCGTCGGTCCGGCGCACGGGCACTCGGGTGTTCCAGCGGCGCGGCGGCGACTGGCAAATGATCCACCAGCACGCCTCCCACCCCTATGGCCCGGAAACCGGCGAGACGAAGACCGATCTGTGCCCCTAACCTTGTTCTTTATCTTCCGTCCGCGTCGTAGGGCGGGAACGGAAGGTTCCAGACGGCGTCTGACCGGCTGACGATCTTTCGAAGTTCGCGGGCGCTTCGTGGCGATATAGCCTGCATCACGGTGTCGAGGAGAGCTCGGGCTTCGAGAGGGTTGCCGCAGCAGTACCAGTGCACGTTGCCCCACTCGTAGTCGTGCCACAGATCACGCTCGGGCTGGTGGACGTAGTCCTTCCACAGGCCCACAGCCGCGCTGATGTCGCCTGGCTCCAGATAGTTGCGGGTGTGCTCGAGACGGATGATCTCGGACAGTGCACGCGAAGACAGGCCGTCGATGACTGGCCTTGCACCCGATGTCCGGTGGCCGCCGGGGGCGCCGGCACGGATCTGTCCTGGCCGTCTACGCGGCATGGACCTTTCGGTTCGTCGTCATGCGGTACATGGTGCCACGGTCTCGAATGGCGTCTCGAACGGATTCGCTCGCCTGGGGATTCGCCGGACGTGGGACGCTGTTGCTCGAGCACCGTCGTGGGCACGGAGCGATGTACGGCGGCCTGAACCACGGCCGGATCGACGTCGATCGGCTGCGGACGGTGGACGTCACCCGCCTGGCCTGGGTCCCGCGTGACCTGCCCGTCGAGTTGGTCGGCCGAGTCCGCCCCAACCGCGTCATGCGTCTGCCGAAACCACCCAGGACGCAAGGTGCCAACGGCCGGCCACCCAAGCACGGCCCGGAGTTCCGCTTCACCAAGCCGGAGACCTGGCCCGAGCCCGCGATCACCACAGTCACCGACACCACCAACTACGGCAAGACCGAAACCCAGGCATGGGACCGGGTCCACCCCCGACTCACTCACCGTTCCCCATGGCTCGAACATGGTGGTGAACTTCCGCTGGTGGTAGGAATGTTGATGCGGTTGAAGGTCGAGCATCTGTCGAAGGACCGGGATGCCCCGCCGGTGTGGTTGGGAGAAACCCGCCGCCTCCGACCGACTTACCCCGGCCCGGGTCCGCCAGGGGTTCGGGAACATCCGCGCTCACCGGGCGTCTCACGGTCCTGGCTCTACAACGAGCCGGACCTGAGAGCCGAGATCGAACGCCTCCGGGCCCGCCACCGTGTTCCCGCAGCGCGGCCGGTTCCCGACCGGCAACGAGCCTCCGACGCCTCCCTCCTGCGGCGCCTGGAGGCGGCCACCAAACGCAACCAGCAACTGGAAGCCGAAAACCGGGAGTTGCGCGAGGCGCTTGCCCACGCGCTCGGGGAACGACGCACCACCGACCTGCCAGACCGACCCCGCGACACGCCGAAGAAGAAATCTTCCGCCGTCATCGGACCTTGCTGAGGTCAGCGTCGAAGACACCGTCCACCACACATCGCCGCCCTGATCAGGCATGTGATGATCTTGGTGTGGGTGCGGTGGTGACGGCGGCTGAGCCGCATTGGGTGGACCTGTTCGCGGGACTGAACGGGCGGCAGTTTCGCAAGCTGGTCGGACTTGTGCGGCGGCGGGGCGGTGACAAGCCCACCGGCGGACGGCCATGGGCCCTGCCCCTGGAAGACCGCATACTGCTGGTGGCGGCCTACGGGCGGACGAACCTCACGACGCGGCAGCTCGGCCCTTTGCTCGGGATCTCCAAGTCGGCCGCCGACCGGGTCATCGACCACATCGCCCCGCTTCTCGCGCTGGCCCCCGTCCGGCGCCGACACCCGGCCGGCACGGTGCTGATCGTGGACGGCACCCTGGTCCCCACCCGCGACCGGAGCGTGGCCACCTCCAGCAAGAACTACCGCTACTCCACCAACCTCAGGTCGTCATCGACGCCAACACCCGACTGGTCGTAGCGGCCGGACGGCCCCTGCCCGGCAACCGCCACGACGCCCGCGCCTACCGGGAATCCGGCGTGCACCGTGCCGTGAAGAACGCGTCCGTCCTCGGTGACGGCGGCTATCGCGGCACCCCGGCCCTCGTCCCCGCACTGGCCGCGCGAAGACAGACCACTCACACCTGAGCAGCAGGCCGACAACATCGTCCTCGGCGTGGCCAGACTCCACAACCTGGCCCTCGCCGGGTAAGCCGGCACCCCGGCCCAAGCCCAGTCCAGGCCCAACACCCGCTTATGGGACATCGTTTAGTCGCGCGGGACAAATCGGCTGGTTATCGCTTGGACGTGTGGACAAAACTGCGCCGACTAACAGATCGAAGAGGACGGCCTGTTGGCCAAGCGCACAAACCATGCGCGGAATCCCTGGACAGGCACCGCATGCCCGCGGCCGGTCCATGCCCGATGCTGTGCGTAACCAGTTACGCCGTACGTAACCGCATTGAAGTAGGAGACGTGATGCGACGTAGGACAAGTGTTGTCGCGGCCTTGGCGGTCGTCGTCCCCCTGCTGGCCGCTCCCGCCGCGTCGGCCGCAACACCAGGTTGTGGCACAAAGCCCATGGAAAAGGCGCTGAAGGAACTGCGCGGCGTCGGCGCTTCGGGGATCAGCGTGACGGTGAAGAGCCCCCGCTGCGGCGTTCGGAACGACGGGGTCGGCCTCGCCGACCTGACGACGGGACGTGAGGTCGTCGGCAATGAGCACAGCCGCATTGCCAGCAACACCAAGACCTGGACGGCTACGGTCGTGCTCCAACTCGTCGGCGAAGGCAAGATCAAGCTCGATGACACCGTCGACCACTATCTGCCGGGTCTGATCCGCACCGAGCACTATGACGGGCGCAAGATCACGATTCGGCAGCTGCTGCAGCACACCAGTGGCCTGCCCGACTACCTGGAGGCACCATTCTGGGAAGACGAGGTTGCGCACCGCTGGGATCACATCGAGCCCCTGCAGACGGTCCTCCAGGCGTTGGCTCTGCCCCCGGCCGACGACAGCACTGCGCCCGGCTTCTCCTACTCCAACACCAACTACAACCTGGCCGGCCTGATCGTCACGAAGATCACTGGCCGCAGCATCGGCACCGAGATCAATGAGCGGATCATCCAGCCCCTCGGACTGCACGACACCTACTGGCCCGGCGACCGGACCACGCTCCCCAAGCCGGACCTGCGAAGCTACGTGAAGCGGTCCGGGAAACTGCTGGACTGGACGGAATGGAACACCTCCGGAGCCGACGCATCGGGCGCGCTGGTCTCCACCGGTGCCGACGTCACCACCTTCTGGACCGCCCTGATGTCCGGGAAGCTGCTGGCCCCGGCCCAACTGGCCGAGATGAAGCGAACCATTCCGGACCCCGAGGAGAGCGGCGGGCGCTACGGCCTGGGAGTCGAGCGCTATGAGCACACCCCAGGCTTCGTCACCTGGGGACACAGCGGCTTCATGGAGACCGGCCACAAGCTCAGGAACGCTGTCACCGATGACGGCCAGCGGGCCGTGACCCTGCTGATCGGCTCGGAAGAGTTCAAGGAGTCAAAGGTGGACTCCGTCCTCCGTGAACTCATCCGCGACCTCCGCTGACAGGGATCGGCCGTATGGGACCAGCTGACCAGGAGCACTCGGCCAGAGTCCTCAACTGCAGCCAGAGAACCAGCCGTTCATCGGGGTCCTCCAAGTCGATCCCGAGCTGCCGGCCGATCTGTTTCAGACGGTAGCGGCAGGTGTTGGGATGGACGGAGAGCGCCTTGGCCGCGCCCGCCACATCACAGCCCGCGTCGAACCAGGACACCAGGGTGCGGGCGTAGTCGGTGCCGTGCTCGGCGTCCGCCGCCAGCACCCGCCGCCAGGCGCCCGCCCTCAACCCCCGCCGCTCCCGCATCACATCGGAAAGCTGCAGCAGCGTCGCCCGGGGACGCACCTCCTCCACGGTGGCCACCGGCAGATCGTCGTCCAGCAGCCGCAGGACCATATCCGCATCCGCACGCGAGTCCGCCACCCCGTCGGAGCTGGGCACCACCTCGCCGAGCGCCGCCCGTACCGGCACCCGCAGCGACCGCGCGGCCTGGCGCACGGTGTCCTCCGCCAACTGCCGGTGCCGCCGGTCGTCCGCCCTCTGCTCCTGCGGCGCATGCCCTCCGCCGTGCTTCCCGGGCACGGGCAGCAGCGCGTACACCACTCCGTCCAGGAGCACACACGCATGCCGTCCGTAGCGGGCCTCGCACTGCAGGCGCACCACGTCCAGCAGCCTGAGCAGGGTCCGCTCGGCATCCGGCACGCTCGCCGCGGAATCCAGCACGAACGCGGCCACCCGGACCGCGTCCCACCCCAGGCGGTGTGCCGTCGAGGCATCCGCCGAACCGTCCAGCAACCGGCGCACCACGTCGATGTTCTGATCGCGAGCCAGCTCCTGGGCCAGGCGGGCCCGCAGCAGAAGCAGTGCCGCCGTGGAGGCGCCCTGAGCCAGGGTCCTCTCGGCGTCCGCGGCGAGCGTGCCGCCGTCAATCACCCAGATCGAGCCGAGAGTCTCGCCGCCGGCCCGCACCGCGACGGCGAGCCGCGGCAGTTCACCCTCGGCGAGCGGGGGGAGCCACACCGGTCCGCCCGAGCCGAACACCAGCCGCATCTGGTCCGTGTTCTCCACGCTGTCCAAGACTTGGAGGCCGAGGATGCCCTGGCGGCGGTCCTCGTCGACCGGCTGACCGGGCACGGTGGAGTAGGCCAGAATCCGCTTGCGCGGGTCCTCCACGGCCGTCGCCCCGCCGGTCGCCGCCGCGATCGCGTCGGCCAGCGCGAACAGGTCACCCAGCCCGCCACCGGGGGCGGACCGGGCGCCGGTCGCCGAGGCCAGCATCAGATGCACATGGTGCCAGGACGCTTCCTCGTCGACCGACAGCAACGCCACGCCATGTGTCTCGGCCTCCCCGACCGGCCCGTCCGCGCCCCGTACCACGACCCCGGTCATCCCGGCCTCCGCCGCGGCCCGCACCAGCGGCCCGGCCGCCGCCGGCCGCACGCCGACCGCGAGCAGCAGAGCCCCGGGTGCGTGCGGGAGCGGGGCGTGCGCGTCGTACAGCAACACCTCGGTGACCGGGGCGGCAGATCCGGCGGGCGCGGTGTGAAGCCGCAGGGCCAAGCTGCCGATGAGGTCGCCAAGCGTGCAGGCGTCCAAAAGTGCTCCTCACAGCCCCGGGGCCGGCCGGGCTGCGGCCCGGACAGCACAGTGCGTCCCCTCCCCCGCCGACCGGCCGACCCTACCCTCATGCCGACTGACCGGACCGCCAGACCTCGCCCCCGCACCGGCCCCCGCGGTACAGCCTCAGCACGCGCGCGTGAGGTGAAAACCCATATAGGCCGAGGTGAGGCCCGAGGCCAGCCAGAACGACCCGAGAGATACCGATGATGATCAGTACCGCCAGCGTGCTGTCCAACTTTTCCACCAGCGGGGAGGGCCGTCGGGGCTCAAGGTCGCAAGATTACACCCGTACAACGTATGTCAAGAAGTGGGCACGCGTGGTGCGGCACCCCCAAAGCCCACGCTCCTCGTTCGGCAGCGCCCCGCAGGGGCGCGGGGCTGTGTTGATATGCGGCTCCGCTGCACGGGCGCGACCAGCCACGATGGTGCCGCAGACGATTGACGGTGCAGCGCGGCACTTACAGCGGAGCGCTCAGCGGCTTCCTCTTCGCCGCCTTGGCCCGCGACTCTTCGACAGTCTCCTCAGTCGCCGGGCCGGGCTGCATGATCAACATCGTCGGACTTGCCGCCCGTCGTGAACGCCGACATGCCCGACGCCCACCGGCTCCGCCTCATCGGTCCGCCTTGGGTCAGCGGGTGTTGAGCAGGCCGGCGAGCAGTTGGAGTCGCTCGGCGTCGGGGCTGTCTTCGGCGGCGGTGCAGATGATGAGCACGGGGCCGGGAGCGCCCGGCATCGGGTAGGCGTCCCAGTCCAGGTTGAGTTCGCCGACCAGGGGGTGGTTGATGCGCATCTGCCCGCGGGTCGGTTCCTCCACATCGTGGCGGGCCCACAGAGCCGCGAACTCATCGCTGCGGACCGCGAGTTCACCCACCAGTTCGACGGCGCGCGGGTGCCCCGGATCGGCGGCGACCTGCGTCCGCAGCATCCCGATCAGCTCTGCGACCGTGGCCGCCCGCTCCGGGCATGCCTGGTCGGCCTCGGGGTGCAGGAGCAGCGACAGCAGGTTGCGCTGCTCCTGGGGCTGCTGGGTGAACTCGCCCAGCAGGGCACCGGCCAGCGGACTCCAGGCCAGCACGTCCAGGAAGCGACCGACCACCAGGGCGGGCGAGGTCATGGTGCGCAGCAGTCGTAGCGTGGTGTCGGGTACCTCCTCCGGCTCGTACGGACGCGGGCGGCGGGCCGGGGTACGCGCGGCGGCGGCGAGGCTGTGCAGGTGCCGGGACTCCTCGGCGGAGAAGTTGAGGGCGCGCGCGAGGGCGTCGAGGACCTGATCGGAGGGCCGTACGTCGCGCCCCTGTTCCATGCGCTGGTAGTAGTCCGCGCTCATCCCGGCCAGCAGGGCCAGCTCCTCCCGCCGCAGCCCGGCGACGCGCCGCCTGGGGCCGGGTTCCAGGCCAACGTCCTGCGGGCGCAGTCGAGTTCGGCGGGTTCGCAGGAACTCGGCGAGTTCGCGTCGGGGATCGTCGCTCATGGCGAGGGGGGCGTCGGTCACGGCGCCAGTATGCCGCCGACGCGACTCGTGAGGGTGGGTCTGCCAGTCCCAGGAAAAGGGGAACGACCGTGATGCCGCGTGCAAGGTCCAGCATCGGATCCACCACACAGCAGGCCGCGGAAGGACAGCGACATGAAGGCCGTTCAGATCACGAGTTTCGGTGCAGCGGACGTCCTGCGGGTCAATGACGTCGAGCGCCCCGTTCCCGGTGCGGGCGAGGTACTGGTGTCGGTCGAGGCGTCCAGTGTGAACGGACACGACGTGATCGTCCGGGCCGGGGAGTTGAAGATGGTGTCGGGACGCCGCTTCCCGATCGGTGTGGGGCTGGACTTCGCCGGCACCGTCGCCGCGAGTGGCGCCGATGTCGCGGGTTACCGGGTCGGGGACCGGGTGTGGGGCACGGTGCACCCCCGGCAGCGGCACACCACCGGTGGGGCGGCCGAGTACGTCGTGGTGTCCGCCGACCGCATCGCGCCCGCCCCGGCCGGCCTCTCACCGGCGGACAGCGCCTCCCTGGTCGTCGCGGGCGCCACGGCGTTGATCGCGCTGCGCGACAGCGTGCATCTGGCGACCGGGGAACGGATCCTGGTCCGGGGCGCGGCCGGCGGAGTCGGCACAGCCGCCGTGCAACTGGCACACGCCATGGGCTGCCATGTGACCGCGCTGGCCCGGGACCGCCACGCCAAGCTCCTCACCGACCTCGGTGCCGACGAGGTCCTGGACTACGGCTCCACCACCTCGGACCACATCGGCCCCTTCGACGTCATCGTGGACACGGTCGGCTCGCAACTGAACTGCTACCGGAGCCGGTTGGCCAAGCGAGGCCGGATGGTCACCGTGGGACTGTCCGCGTCGGCCCTGGCCGCGATCGCCGCGTCCAGCGTGCACGGTGCCCGCCGCATCCGTACCTTCAGTGCCAATCCCGACACCACCGTGCTGCGCGACCTGGCCGACCACGTCACGTCGGGTGCGCTGCGCCCGGTGGTCCACAGCGTGTACCCGCTCGCGGACATCGCCGCCGCGCACGAGGCGTTCGAACGCGGCGGCGTCGTGGGCAAGCACGTGGTCACGGTGGCCGCGTAACCCCGTCGTTCCCGTGGATCATCCGCTTCGGCGGACGCCATCACGACCGCATTGCAGCAGGACGGCCCTGACCGGCGCCATGGATCGCGGTCTTGCGGATGGGGTCCGGCCAGCGGGGAGTGGTGCGCAGGCCGATGCCTCGGCCATCGCGCCGCGCCGCGGCCTGCACATCCACACCATTGGCGCCCGAGGCGACATCCTCGACACCGGCGACCACGTCCGCAGCGCCTACGGGCTGTCGCCGAGCAGGGGGGTGACCGAGATACGTGTCAAAGGGGCAATGAGATGATCTTGGACGCATTGGTCTTCACCGCCCTGACCGGCGCCGGCACCGAGCAGGGCGACGGGGCGGCCGTGGACGGCGACGGTGAGGACGACGAAGACGATGTGGAGTCGGTGCTGGCCGACATCCCCCTCGAAGCGCAGTCGAGACCCGGTGGATCCGGCAGCAGCGCCACGTCGGCACGGTCACGGTCGGCGCCACGCTCGCCGAGGTGGGTCGGGTCGGGAGTGCCGGGAGCGTCAACTTCGCTGGCGTCTGATTCACCCTGCGCGGGGATGAGCGCGGGTAGTGCGACGGGCGCTTTCGGCCATGACCGGTGTGGTGGGCGAGAGCGGGGAGGGGTGTGTGGTGGGAGGGGTGCCGACCGGCGGCGTGTGGGGACAGCGGGGCGGGGGTGTCCGGGGCGGGGATCGCAAACCTGCTGCGCAGGGTTGGCCGGACTCAGTCGCTAATCACTTTACGTGTTTACATGAACGCGTTGTGCTACTCACTGTTTCGGCGCCGCCACGGCCCGGCGGTGCATTCCAGCAGCATCGACTCGAGGGACATCACCATGACCACACCTCCTGCTGCTCCGCTCCGGGTCGCCCTGTCCAACGGCAGCTTCGAAGAGCCCGCCGTAACCGGTGTGGAGATCCTGCCGGACGCCTCACAGACGCAGGCGGCCAAGCGGGTCCCGGGCTGGCTCACCACCGCCTCCGACCACAAGATCGAGCTGTGGCGGTCGGGCTTCAACGGTGTGCCGGCGGCTGAGGGCGCCCAGTTCGCCGAGCTCAACGCGAACCAGGTCTCCACGCTCTACCAGGACCTGCCGACCACGCCCGGCACGAAGCTGTACTGGCGGCTGTATCACCGTGGGCGCCAAGGCGAGGACACCATGGCGCTGGACATCGGCACGCCCGGCTCGGTGGTGGAGCAGAGGCGCTTCACCGACGGCAACACCGCCTGGGGTTACTACACAGGCACCTACACCGTCCCGGACGGCCAGACACTGACGCGCTTCGCCTTCCGTTCCATCTCTGCCGCCGGCGGCAACCGCAGCATCGGCAACTTCCTGGACGGCATCTTCTTCGGCACCGCTCCCTACCTGACGCTCGCCAAGACCGCCATTCCCGCAGGACCGCTGGAGGTGGGCGACGCCGTCACCTACCGCATCACCGCCAAGAACGAGGGCGGCGGCGGGGCCGAGAACCTCATCCTGACCGACGTCATCCCCAAGGGCACGACGTATCTGCCCGGTTCCCTGCGTATCGTCGAAGGCCCGAACGCCGGAGCGAAGAGCGACGCGAAAGGTGACGACCAGGCGTACTACGACGCCCAGGCGAACCAGGTCGTCTTCCATCTCGGCAACGGCGCTTCCGGCGTGGAGGGCGGCAGCCTGCCCAACACCGGGACCCTTCCGCCGGGGACCACGGTGGAGTACCGGGCCGTCATCGACCGGGCCAGCGGCGGCAAGCACATCAGCAACACCGCCACCGCCACCTACGAGAACCGGCTCGGCCAGACGCCGGAGCCCTTGACGGCCACGTCCAACGAACAGGTTACGGAGGTCAAGCCGGCTGCCGACCTGACCGTGGCGAAGGCAGCCGACGCGACCACCGTCACCGTCGGCCAGACCGTGACCTACCGCGTCACCGTCCACAACACCGGCCCGAACCAGGCCACCGGCGTCACCGTCACCGACCAACTCCCCGACGACCTCACCTTCCTGTCCGCCGACGGCACACCCGGAAGCTACGACCCGGCCACCGGGCACTGGACCGTGGGCGACCTGGCCGACGGCGCCACCGCCACCCTCGTGCTGCGGGCCAAGGCCACCAAGACAGGCCGGATCAGCAACACAGCCACCGCCACCGGCAACGAAAAGGATCCCGACACCACCAACAACACCGACACCGCCACCGTCTGCGTCGAACCCGCACCCTCCTGCTGCGACCCCTGCTCCCCCCGCAAGTAACCCACTCAGGAACACGCCGCGCCGCCTCCGCCAACCCCCGGCCACGCGACACGGTCGGGGGCACGGTTCCGGAAGGCGCTGCGGCCGAAGACGCGGCGCACCAGTTTGGCGGTTTTGCCCACGTCGTAGCGGGTGGCGGGGTGCCGGTTCCTCGAGCCGAGTGGCCTGCTGGGGCCGGGCCTAACCGCACCGGCCGACTGTGTGCATGTGCCGCAGCCCTTGCCGGTAGGAGTCGAGCAGCCCGGTCTCGGCGTAGGGGAGCTCGAGGTTGCGGCAGTGTTCCCGGACCAGCGGCTGTACGAGCCTGAGGTGGGGCCTGGGCATGTTCGGGAAGAGGTGATGCTCGATCTGGTAGTTCAGCCCGCCCAGGAGCCAGTCCGTGACCGGCCCGCCCCGGACGTTCCGCGAGGTCAGGACCTGGCGGCGCAGATGGCCCCAGCGCTCGCCCGCCGGGTCGGGCATCTCCATGCCCTTGTGGTTGGGCGCGAAGGCCATTCCCAGGTGGAGCCCGAAGAGCGCCTGGTGGAGCAGTGCGAACACGATGGCCTTGCCCACTGGCAGGCAGGTGAGCAGCAGGGCTCCGTAGCCGATGGCGTGCAGCGCCAGGAGGGCGCCTTCGACGGCCCGCTCACGAACGGGCTGCCGCCGCAGGTCCCGGACACTGCTCACCTTCAGGGCGATGCCTTCGAGCAGCAGCATCGGGAAGAACAGCCAGGCCTGATGGCGGGTCACCCAGCGGGCGAAACCGCGGCGCACAGCGGCCTGCTCGGTGGTCCACACCAGTGCGCCGGCGCCGACGTCGGGGTCCTTCTCGATGTGGTTGGGGTTGGCGTGGTGCCGGTTGTGCTTGTCGTTCCACCACGCGTAGCTCATACCCAGGAGCAGATTGCCGTGGAGGAGCCCGATGGCACGGTTCGCCCGGCGGCCGACAGCGATCTGGGCATGCCCGGCGTCATGGCCGACATAGGCGGTACGGGCGGACAGGACCGCGAGCGGCACGGCGAGCAGCAGCGACCACCAAGTGTCCCCGGCCAGGACGAACCCCGCCACCACAGCGGCCAGGGCAAGGAGATTCCCGCTGATCATCCGCGCGTACCAGCCCCTGCGACGCTCCAGCAACCCCCGTCCCCTGACCCTCCGCAACAGGGCAGTGAACTCACTCCCCTGCCGTGCGGTGGCGCCGACAGGCGCGGTGGACACAGACGGCGCGGCGGTCTGAGACATGGAGGGCTCCGGTCAGCGAATCGGGCAGCAACGCTCTGACCTGCTTAAACGTACGGACCGGAGACCATACGGCACCATGGCGTCAGCACCCCGACCACACGGGGGCCAGCCCCAGCACCCCAAAGGGGGGTCAGCAACACCCCCACCCCCACCCCCACCCCGCCCCCGGCCTCCAGCCGACCACCACACCGAAAAACCCAGGACACATCGCGCAGGAACCGCAGCCTGCGGCACCCGATGCCCTGGCCCACCGGCCCGGGGCGATCTCCAGCTCACGGCCGGCGAGCGGACCGCCCAGGAGCCGAACGCTCACCGCGGGACTCAGCGCCTCCGGCCAGGCGGGGGCTTTTCTGCAGGGACGGCAGCAGCTGGCAGCGGATGGGGGCGGCGAGAGCACGGCCGAACCGCGCGAGCACCTCGGCTCCGGGAACGATGGCCGGCACCCCAGGAGACTCGCGGTTTCAAAGGGGTCGCAGGTTCCTCGACTCTCCGGCCGGTGTGTTGCCGAGCGTGATCCGGTGGCGAAGTGGGGGTTGTGGCCACGGAGCGGTCGCTAGGTGACGGCCGCCCCCACCGCTTCCTTCGACATCTCCGACGCGACCACCTATACGAGGGGTGTGGTGACCTGGAACGACCGGTCCGTCACCGTGACCGGGGAACACTCCTCCCCGAGCGCGGACGACTGCCGGGCCACCTGGGTCTGTACCTTCGACATCGCCAGGAACAGACTGGGTTCCACGGTCTGTCTCGACGACCATGACCTGAACGATCTGAAGTGTGACTCCTTCTCCAAGCCCTGACCCACAGGCTGCCGGCGGACACGGACCCATACCTGGCCGAGAAGACCAGCCGGTCCCCGATACGCCGATCCGAACCAGGAGTTGAAGCCCGCATGGTGAACCTCTCCGCGCGGCGCGGTTGCCGGCGGCGCGCAGGGTGGTGTGACGGGTCGGCCCGGACCGACGGAATCCGTCGGTCCGGGCCGGGTGTGCTTCGCCTGGGTCCGTGCTTGTGCCCGCGGCCCTACCTGTCCAGGTGGGCGAGAATCAGGTTGGGGTCCTCGGCGGTGTTCCAGCCGGCGCTCAGCACGTAGACGGTGTCGCCGCGCAGGGCGATGGACGTGGGGTTCTGCAGACCGTCCACCGAGGTCAGCACGGTGGAATGGCTGCCATCGGGCTGGACGAGCGCGACTTCGTTCGGTCCGTCCAGGGCGGCCAGAAGCCGGTCGCCACGGCCGGTGAAGACGAAGTCGTCGATCCCCGGCATACCGCTGGCCCGAGTCTGGATTCCGCCCGCGCGTCCGTCCCGGAGGACGGGGATGCGCAGGATGGTGCCCTGGTCGAGATTGGTGGCCCAGACCGCGCCGTTGTGGATCTTCAGGCCGTTGGCGCCGAGGAAGCCGGTGGAGGCCAGTTCGGGAGCGGTGGACCAGGCGGTCGGGGTACCGCCGGTGGTGGGCACCGTCCAGATGGTGCCGAGCACGGAGTCGGCGACATAGAGGGTGTGGGTGCGCGCATCCAGCGCCAGACCGTTGGGCAGGCCGTCCGCCGGCAGCGCGGCGATCCGCTCCGGCCGGCCGCCGGGACGCATCCGCCAAACGCCGGTCAGGTCGGCGGTGCCGGTGGCATACAGGAAGTACAAGGTCCCGTCGTGGGCCCGGACGATCCCGGCAGTCAGCGGGAAGCCCATGGCCGGGGTGTGGACACCGCCGTCGGCGGGCCTGGGCAGGGTGGCCAGGATCCGGACAGTACCCCGAGGGGAGACCTCGGCGACCTGACGGCCCTTGGCGAAGGTGACGTACGCGCGGCCGCCCGGTGCCAGGGCGACGTTCTCCGGCATCTGCCCCCTGGCCAGGTCGAAGTGCGCGGCGATCCGCACGCTGCTCAACGGCGCGGAGACAGCCGAAGCCGGAGCGGGGCTGAGCGCCGAGGCAGCGGCCGCGGCCAGGACGACCGCCGCCACAGCGGACATGGAGAGCTTCTTGGACATGGTTTCCTTCTCGCTTTCGGGCATGCGGCAGCAACACACCGACGCATGGCTTGGGATACGTGGGTTCTTCCGGCGGGCGGCACCCCGCGACAGGGCCGGCCGCGGCCGTACCCGGGCGGGACGGGCGCCGGCTCCTCGCGGCAGCGCCCGGTGACGCTGTAGGGGGGTCAGTCCCTGACGGCGCGGGGCCGCGTCCGCGCCGCGTCCAAGGAGAGGCCGGCCTGCGTGGTGGCCTCGCTGGTGGCCTGGGCGAGCAGAGCAAGCGCGGCCCCCGAGGGCGAGCCCGCTTCCGTGGTGGCGACCACCACGACGGGACCCGGCCCGCTGCTCAGGGTCTGCTGGATGACGGTCAGGGGCCCGACCAGCGGATGGCGCATCTCATAGTCGGCGACGGTGCAGGCCTGGATACGGTGGTCGGCCCACATCGAGGCGAACTCAGCACTCTTCGCGGACAGTTCGCCCAGGAGCGCGTGCAGTGCCGTGTCCTGCGGCTGCCGGGCCGCCACCAGGCGCAGATTCCCGACCACCGCCCTGGCCTTGCTCGGCCAGTCCGCGTACAGATCACGGACATGGCAGTCGAGGAACACCAGCCTGGCCATGTTCGGACGCTGCGCCGGCAGGTCAGGGGCACCGGGGTCCAGATGCCCGGCGAACAACGCATGGCCCAGACGGTTCCACGCCAGCACATCGCTGCGCCGGCCGAGCACGATGGCGGGAACCTCGCCCAGCACGTCCAGCAACTGGTGCATCGCCTCCGTCACCCGTTCCGGCGCCGGCCGCCGACCCCGGGCGCGCTGCCTGCCCACTCGGGCCAGGTCGTGCAGGTACCGCCGCTCGGACTCGTCCAGCCGAAGAGCCCCGGCGATCGCATCCAGAACATCAGGCGACGCGCTCAGTGACTGCCCCTGCTCCAGCCGGGTGTAGTAAGAGGTGCTCACCCCCGCCAGCAGGGCCAACTCCTCGCGCCGAAGACCCGGCACACGCCGGCGCTCCCCGTAGGTGGGCGCCCCGACATCCTCCGGGCGCAGCTGGGAGCGCCGCGCCTGCAGGAAGTCCCCGAGCCGTGTTTTTCCGTCCATGGCGTTGAGTATGGACCGCCTCGCAGAACCCAGCCTGACCCAGCTGTGGATAGGCAACAGCGGGTCTGGATCCCCGCCGGCATCGCCGATGAAGTGGTGGCAGCCGAATCCGGCACCCCGCCCGCACCCAGGAGGCCGCCTTGAGTACCACCACCGACAACGACCGCTTCGAGGCTCTGGACGCGGCCGACTTCGCCTTCACCAGGCGCGCCTGGGTCGACGCCGCGCCCGCCCGCGTCTACGAGCTGGTCAGTGATGTGTCCGCGATCAGCCGCTGGAGCCCCAACGCCGACGACGTTGCCTTCGAACCAGGCGCCGGCCCCTGGGTCGGCGCCTGGTTCGGCGGCCGCAACCGCAGGAACGGCAAGGAGTGGACCACCCGCTCCCAGATCGTGCGAGCCGACCCCGGGGCGGCTTTCGGCTTTGTCGTCGGAGGCGCGGAGAACGGCATCGTGCGCTGGGAATGGACCCTCACCCCCCAAGGACACGGAACGGTCGTCCAGCAGTCCTGGAAACTACTCCGCCTCGACCCGGTGCTGGGCACTACACACACCGACCTGGACACACTCCGCCGCTACATGACCAACAGCGTCGAAATCACCCTCACCGCCCTCGCCCAATGGCTCGCCGAAGAACGCACAAGATGACACGCCATACACCTGACCAGCCACTCTGATCAGAACCTGACACAGCCCCCGCTCCGCTTGTGCCTCGCACCGATGCCTGTGCATCAGCATCGCCGCGGACCAGGGCAATCAGGTCCCTGACGACCTCGGTCTGGGCGTATACCCACACCCGGCGGCCGCCGGTGAGGGACGGGAAGTCGATCCGCTGAACACGGCGGTTCCAGCGCAGTTCGATCCCGTCGTGGACGAGGCCCTCGCGCTCCAGCCGCTCGGCCGCGCCGGACTCGCGCAGTACGTCGACGGTGCTCTGCTCGAGGATGCCGGCGCGTTGGCGCTCCTCGACATAGGTGCGGTCACGGCTCTCCAGACGACGCAGTCGATGCCGGAGTTGTGCAGGAGCCGGGCGAGCAGCAGGCCGGCGGGGCCGCCACCGATGATGCCGACGGTGGTGTGATCCATGGTGGCTACTTCATTTCTTCGAGGATACGGTTGGCGATCGCGAAGGCGGCGTTGGCCGCGGGCACACCGCGGTAGACGGCCTCACGCGTAGCGGGTGATGAATTCCCGGAAGTCGGCGGTGAAGTGGGTAGTTCGGGCGATACCCGGTCGGCGTACTCGTCGCCGAGGACGGTGCGGCGTACGGCCAGGCCGGCGCTGTGTCGGGAGGCGTCGTTGGCAAGGTGCGTGTCCGGGGCAGTGAAGTGTGCGAGCAGCGCTGCCAGAACAGGTACCGGACGCTCTGCGTTTGCCAGGTGTGCCGCTTGCGTCACCTCGGTCAGGGCCGCGTGGGGGGATACCGTCAGCCAGTCCCCGGGCGTGTGCGACGGGCGTAGCGGGGTCCTCTCGGCCGGCGAGGACAAGGGTCGGCGCAGTGATCCGCGGCAGTTCGGTACGAAGGTCGTATTCGACGAGGGCACCGCACAGCGCGGCGTAGACCTCGGGCACGGCCGCTGACAGGTCGTCGACCAGCTCTTCAGCGGCTGGCGCAGTCGCGAAGGACGGGGTGAACCAGCGGCCGGCGGCAGTGTCCACGAGCGGGCGGATGCCCCTGGCACGGACCAGCGCGACGCGGTCGAGCCAACCCCGCGGCCCGCTGAAGCGGGCTGACGAGCAGAGCACCGCGAGCAAGGTGACACGCTCAGGGTGGTGTACGGCGAGCCAGGTACCGACGGCGCCGCCGAGCGAGATGCCGGCGTAGGCGAACCGGTCGATGCTGAGGGTGTTCGCCGGAACGAGGACCAGGCGCTCGAGGTCGGCGACGGTGCCGCCGTCGGGCAGCAGGTTGGCCGGGGAGCCGCCATGGCCGGGCAGGTTCCAGCACACCACCCGGTGGGTGCGGGCCAGGGCGGGGGTCCGCTGGTCCCACACCGCGAGCGATGCCCCGACCGGGACGTCCGCCACAGCCCGCGCGGCGGAGGTGACCCGCTCGTCCACCACTCCCCCATGTTCGCCTGGTGAACTTAAGTTCACATCATGTTTCGGCGCTGATTCTGTGTTCCTCACGGCGGCCGTGTCAACGGTGCGGGGGTGCGGCTCCGAAGACATTCCGCAGCATGACCGCTGCTCCGTGTTCGCATGGCGCGCAAGAGAGGCATGTGAGCAGATCGACAACCCGGACATATGGCCGCAAGGGTGCCAATGACGGCGATTGGGCCCCGGGGCTGAAGATCACCGCGCCTCGGCAACGCCGAGGGCGCTCTCTTCGAGCAGGGCCCCTTGTGCGCCGCGTTCGGGGCCAAGAACGGCGACGGTGTCCCTCCGTTTGCGCGTGCACCCCTTGCCCGCTGCCTCCGCATTCTTGAGCGCTCGATCCAGATAGGTTACGGTGAGGTCATGGCAAGGACGCGCGAGTTCGACACCGAGGCAGCACTGAGCCGCGCGATGGAGCTGTTCTGGACGCGCGGCTACGAGGCGACCTCGGTGCGCGACCTGACTCAGCACCTGGGGATCGGGCAGGGGTCCTTGTATGCGGCGTTCGGCGGCAAGGACGGCCTGTACCGGGCGGCGCTGGAGTACTACCGCACCACCCTCGCGGCGGCCGCCCTGCGCAGCCTGGAAGAGGGGGCGGATGCCCGCTCCGCGATCCGTACGATGCTGGCCGAGCGGGTCCGCATCGCCGTTGCACATGACGGCCGGGGCTGCCTGGTAGTCAACGCCGCCTGCGAGCGCCTGCCAGAGGACCCGTCAATCCGGCGCTTCGTGCGGGAGGTGCAGGACGCCAGTCGTGACGCGCTCGCCGAGGTGCTGCGGGTCGCGGCGGAGCGGGGCGAGATCTCGACACAGCAGGACCCGCACACCCTCGCCGCCTTCCTCGTCACCTTCCTCAACGGGCTGCTGGTCTCCTCGAAGATCACGCCGGACGTCCGCACCCTCGAACCCCTCGTGGAAATCGCACTGGCCGCCCTCGACTGACTTTTTCATGCCCGGAATCTGTATCAGACGATCCAGAAAAGCCGTCGGATCCCGCGCGGGCACGGGATCCGACGACACCCACCCCTGCTTCATCGAAGACTTCGGAGGACCCATGCCCCCCGCACCCAGCCCGAGTACGCCCGCTCTCGGCGGCAGCCGCTGGAACACCTTCCCCGCGGCTGGCACCACCCTGACCGCCCGCGATTTCTTCACCGCCACCGAGCCGCTGCTGCAGGGCATCATCGATGACAACGCCCTCACCAGCGCCGACGGCGAGGTGCTGGAGGACCAGATCCACGCGGCACTCGCCCTCGGCACCCGGGAGACGTCCCTCCCGCTGGCCATCGGCCCCGACAGCGCCTCCGCAGCCCGCGAACTGGGCGCGCAAGCCGAGACCATCGGCCAGGAGCTCGCCTCGTGGTCGACCGAGGCACTGGAGAGGCTGCTCACCGATCCGGTACCGCTGCCCGCCGGCCCGCTGGTCGTCCGCAGCCACTGCTACGGCCACCTGCTCACTCCTCCCGCAGCCGACCTGCTCCGCGGCCGACGTGGCGGACCCGTCACAATGCAGCTCTACAACGAGTGGCTCCACCAGATCGTCCTGCTGCGCGACGCCCTGCTTCCCTTCACCAACTGGCAGGACGTCCCGCTCCTGATCACCCCAACCGGACTGCGGCACATCGAACCGGCCCGCGACGCGTTCCTCACCGAACTCCTGGTCCGCCAGATCCGGCACACCAGCATCGTGGCCTTCGCCCGCAACGTCGTCACCGGCACCTCCGGCCCGGCCGGCTACGGCTTCGAGGCGGGCGGCGGCACCGCCCTGCCCGCCGTCCTTGACCAGCCGCCCCTCACCGCACCCCGGCACCTGCTGACCTGGCGCCCCAACCCGGCCGCCGACGAAACTGCCACGTATGTCGCCGAGGTGCAGGACTACTACGCCGCACCCCGCGTCCGCACTGCGCGCACCGGGACTGGTGTGGACGGAAGCAGGCGACGTCACCCTGGACGCCACCGGCCAGGACGACCTCGTCGTCCTGGCCCTGCTCGGTCGGCTCTACCCCGAGAACGTCACCCCGCGCCCCGCTGGCCATTCCGCTGCCCGGACAACCGCGGACGGCACCGAACCGAGCCGTCTAGTGACCCTCGTCGACCCTCCGCAAGCCCACTGACACCCGCATCGCGAAGTTACACCAGGAAGGTTGGAAGACATGATGTACGACCATGACGGAACGCCCGTCCGCACGGGCCGCGCCACCGTCAACGGAACGAGTCTGCACTACCGCACAGCCGGGTCCGGCCCCGCAATAGTGCTGCTGCACGGCGTGCCCAAGACCAGCTACCACTGGCGCCACCTCGTCCCGAAGCTGACGCCCCACTACACCGTCGTCGTGCCGGACCTTCGCGGTCTCGGCGACTCCGCCCGCCCGTCGGACGGCTACGACTCCGCGACGATGAGCGACGACATCGCCGAGCTGATGACCCACCTCGGACACGAGACATACGCCGTGGCGGGCGAGGACTGGGGAGCGGTGATCGGCTACCAGCTCGCCGCCCGCCACCGCGACCACGTCACCGCTCTCGTGTTCGCCGAGGCCCTGTTCCCCGGATTCGGCTTCGAGGACCACACAGCCCTCACCCCCGAGAATGTCTCCAGCGGTATGCACCTGTGGCACCTGGGCTTCTACTTCCAGCCGGACATACCCGAGATGCTGATCGCCGGACACGAGCGCGAGCTGATCACCTACATGATCAAGTACGAGCGCAGCCACCCCGACAGCGCCACCCCCGACGCAGTCGACGAATACGTGCGCTGCTACTCCATGCCCGGCGGCATCCGCGCGATGCTCTCCATCTACCGGGCAATGCTCGTCGACGCCGAACAGAACCGGCAGACCGCACAGAAGAAACTGGACATCCCGGTCCTGGCCCTCGGTGGATCCGCGTTCATCGGCGACCGCAACGAGTCCCAGATGCGGCTCATGGCCCACGACGTCACCGGACACACCTTCGACGCCGGCCACGACCTCGCAGAGGAAGTACCCGACGAGATGGCCGACGTCGTCCTGCCGTTCCTGGCCACGCACCAGTAACCGCACCCGGCCGCCGAGGTCGGCGATCCGAAGCGGCCCGCCGGCCGAGGGGCCTCGTACCAGCGCCGGCGGGGGCGCTCCAAGCACTCCTCGACGAAACGAAATTGAGCACCATGCGCAACCCTGGAAACCCGGGAAAACACCGTCCCGCGCTGATCACTGCCGTGCTCTCCTGTGCAACGTTCACGGCCGGAGTCGCCGAATACGTCCTGACGGGACAGCTCGACCTCGTCGCCCAAGGGCTCGGAGTCAATGAGGCGGCCACAGGCCAGCTCGTCACCGTCTTCGCCCTCGCGTACGGGCTGCTGACGCCCGTTCTTGTCGTGATGACGGCGCGAGTCGAACGGCGCCTCCTCATATCGGCAGCTCTGCTCGTCTTCGCGGCCACGAACATCGCGTCCTGGCAGAGCCCCACCCTCCTGACGATCATGGCGCTCCGGGTCGTCATGGCAGCGAGTACCGGTCTCATCGTCGTCACAGCACTGGGCCTCGCGGTACGCCTCGCGCCTGCCGAGCGCCGCGCACGCGCGGTCTCGACCGTCGTGATGGGCATCACGGCATCCCTGGTCCTCGCAGTGCCGACCGGACGCACCATCGCCGAACACTGGGACTGGACAACCATCTTCCCCCTCAACGCCGCACTGGCGATACTCGTGGCGGGAATAGTGTGGATGGCCCTCCCCCGTACCGCCCCTCATGCCCCTGTGCCGCTTCGCCGTCAACTCGGCCTGCTCGCCAACGCACGCACCATCCTCGGCTTGACGGTCACATTTCTCTGGCTCGGCGGCTACGCGGTACTGAACACATATCTCGCCCCATACCTGCTCAGCGTCGTCGAACTGGACGGTGAAGCAGTGAGCCTCACCCTGCTCCTCTTCGGCGTCGCGAGTATTGCCGGCATACAACTCGGCGGATTCCTGACGGACCGCGTCGGACCTCATCGGACGCTGACCACAACCAAGGCTCTCCACGTGTTCGTGCTTGTCGCCCTCCCGGTAGTCGAGGCTGCGACGGGCAGCGCGATAGCCGGGATTCTGCTTTGGGGCACCGCCGCATGGGCGAGCACTTCCGCCCAGCAGATCCGCGTAGCCTCTCACGCCCCCGAAGCGTCCGACGTGCTGCTGAGCCTCAACCAATCGGTCATGCAAATCGCCATCGCTGTCGGGGCGGGAGCAGGTGGTCTTGTCGCAGCGCACACTCTGACCCAGTTGCCTTTGATCGCCGCCGCAGGCGTCGCCGCCTCACTCGTCCTCCTGCTTCTCACGCGCCGCCGCGACCGAAGTGCGCACAACTCATCAGCAGCGCTTACCGAGTGTCCGCAGCCATGACGCGATGACCCGTGGTGTGGCATACATCGGGTCCTGCTGGACTCCTGATCGCCGACGGCTGCAACAAACCAAGGCGAGCTCAAGCGGTCAGCGCATCACCACTCTTCAGGAGGTCAGCGTAGACCTCTGCCGGAGTGCGGTAGCCATGGGCCTTGCGCAGGCGATGGTTGAACTCATAGGCGATGGCGTCCAGGTCGGCCTGGCTGAACGTGCGGAGGTCCGCGCCCTTGGGGAGGTACTGCCGGAGCAGCCGGTTGGTGTTCTCGTTGGTGCCGTGCTGCCACGGGCTCCGAGGTCTGCATGAAGGCGTCACCGGGGAACTGATGTCGCAGCCAGCCCGCGATCTGCTCGGGCGGCCAGCACAGAGCTAGCTTGGCCTCCACCAGTGCGCGCGGAGAGGGCCGTTGGGCGAGCTTCGCCTGCTTGGGCCGGCGCCCACGCGCGTAGGCGGACGCGGCACGGTAGCGGTCCCGGCCGCCGCTGCGGGCGATCTCACAGGAGACGGTCGACGCCGATCTGCCCAGCCGCCTGGCGCTGCCGAGCAGATTCTCCGACGGCGATGCCGCGGGCTATCTCTTCGCGCTCGCCGCAGGTCAGATGCCGCTCTGACCGCTGCCGCGGAGCCAGGCGGACGCCGCCGCTCTGGTGCGGAAACCGGCGGATGACGATGATCTGGCGGCTCACCTCACCGCTCTGCTCGACCGTCCATAGCAAAACCGGGGCCCACAGCCGCGCCCGGCAGGTGACGATCGGGTTCGACTCGGTCAGGGAGCGGTGTCGGGGTCGATGCCCTGCGCACGCGCGAGAGCGAATAGGACTCGTTCGATCGTGCGCAGACGCTGGGCTATCGACCGATCCCCCGGCGCGCCGACGGCGTCGGCGAGGGAGTCGATGTTCCCGAACGCCGTACGCTGCTGCTCGCCGATCGTCGCCAGCTGTTCGCTGTGCTCCGCAAGCGTCCGGCCGGCGCAACGCTTCCGCTTCCAGGGCCCGCAGGTCAGCGCAGAGCGGTGCCCGTGCCCTCGGAACGGAGCGCCTCCTCGAGGAGGCTCGCACCAGGGCCCGCCAGCCAGCGGTCGAAGCGCAGCAGGAAGGGGAACTCCGCACGCAACGCGTCGAGGTTCGCGTTTCCCACCAGCCTGCCATTGTCGACAAGTGCTGCCGATTTGCCGAGGATCTCATCCTGCGCCAGCAGCGTCGTGGGCAGGCGGCTGTAGCTGATCGGCCGACCAGCGGCCTGGGTCAGATGCTCGGCCAGGGCCTTGCCGGTGAGAGTGTCCCCGGCGATCTCCACGGTGCGGCCGGCGTAGCGATCGGGTGAGCCGAAGACCGCGGCGACGATCCGGCCGATATCGCGTACCGCGATGAACTGCATGGCCTGGTCGGGGCGCATCAGGAAGGACATGCGTCCCCGGTCGAGACCCATTCCGGGGAGCATCAGGATCTCCATGAACGTGGCCGGCCGAATGATGGTGCTGGCGATGTCCAGATTCCGGACATGGGCCTCGACACGGCTCTTGGTGTCGAAATGGCCGATGCCCGTCGGTGTCGGGCCTGCAGCGACCGTCGAGCTGTAGACGAGGTGGGAGACACCGCAGCGCTCGGCGATCTCGGCCACCGTCGTGCCGAAGCGGACCTCGTCCTCGTCGGTCACGCCAGCGCCGGCCTGGCCTGAGCTCGGCTGGACACTGAAGACGCCATGGGCGTCTAAGAACGCCGCGCGGAGCGACTCCGGATCGCCGAGGTCACCGCGAACGGTCTCGACGCCAGCAGCGGAGAGGGACCGGGCCCGGTGGCCGGACGGATCGCGCACGACCGCGCGAACCGCCCAGCCGTCGGCCCGCAGTGCTGCGGCGACCGACCCTCCCTGCTGTCCCGTGGCGCCCAGGATGACGACGGTCTTGTTGATGTTGGTCATGCCGATCGCAACTAACCGGCCGTCAGTCCTATTCCTCCTCGACCTCGGCGGCGTCCAGGTCGCGGAAGGGGCGCAGGTCCTGACCGGGTCGGGCGGATCCGCCCGAAGCGACGATCCCCTGACCTGCAAGAACCAAGCCGGGGGATGAGAAACAGCTTCTATAGGCTTGTTCTTTAACCTTTCGACCTTTGTAGGGTGATCAGGGTCTTCTCTGGCTGCCAGTTTTGCCTGGTCTCCGTCTAGGGTGTCGAGGATGCCGCTTGTCGAAGTGACCTATGCGCCCACGGTGCCCGAGCCCCAGCTACGCGAACTCGGCTCGGTGCTGCCGCACCTGGTGTCCCTGGCTGTGGAGTGTCCCGAGGAGCCGTACGACGGCGAGCTGCAACCCGGGGATGTCGAGATCCGCTTCCGGCCACTGAGCCCGCTGGACCGTAGCGGCCTGACGGTGGTGATCGAGATCAAGTCGAAGTGGTCCACCAGCAGGGAAGCCAACCGCCAAGAGCGCGTGGATGCGCTGCACGCGGACATCCGCGCCGCAACCGGGCTCGTCGACTTCGGCGTCTACCTGTCGCTGCCGAGCGCCGCTTGGTCTCAGGGAGACTGAGCGCAGTCATGGCGGCAGGCAAGCCGGGGGCCGGTGAACGTCTTCGTCCACCCGCTGACACTCTCGTTCGAAGCGGTCGCGACCCTCTTCTCCTCCCGCTCGGTCAGAAAGCGCCGCCTCGGTGCCCAGCGCGATCGGCAGGTGGGACTTGCCGGTGCCGGAGTCGCCGATCAGGCAGAGCGGCTCTCCCTTCTTCACCCCTTCGCAGGTCGCGAGGGTGTTGACGCCGCGGCCGACGCGACGAAGGCCATGGTGTAGCCGGACTCCGTGGGGACCGCGGTGGCGGAGGCGGTAGTGATCACGGCCGGCGAGTATGCGCCTACCGCGCCACCGAGCGTGCGCAGCAGCGTGTTGACGCCCGTCGCCGCGCCCGTCGGGTCCGGACGCACCGCGTCCACGACCAGCCCGCCCAACGAGGCGAACGCGAACCCGTAGGCCACCCCGAGCGCCGTCCCGGCCAGGGCGAATGCAGAGCGCGCAGTGCGCCGCGCCAAGCGTCGCGAGCGTCACCGCGGCCAGGGCCGCGCCTGCCCGGAACGCGGCCCTGCTGCCGACGTGGGCCGCGAGCCGCGTGGGCAGCGGCGCCGCCACCAGGAGGAGGGTGCCGGGCAGGTCCGGCACCGTGCCATGCCGTCCGGTGCGCGCCGGGGCATCGCCGCGCGGGGGCCGGGTGAGCGCCCCGGCGAGGGCCAGGACGGTGATCAGCACGCACAGCAGGGACAGCGCGGCTGTGCCCGGAGTGCCGGCGAGCAGCCCCCGACGACTGCGGACCGCAGGGTGATCAGGGCTGGAGGACTTCCAAGCGGGCCGCAGCACCGCCCGCGCGGGCGGCGGGCCGACCGCGGCACCGCTCGGTCAGGACGGGTTGTTCGCGTGGGTGAGCGTCGTCCAGGCGTTGAAGTAGTTGTCCGTGCCGGACGGCCGGTGGGCCTCGGTGTACTTCTGGGTGTTGGACATGCTGATGCCGAGGCGGTTGTGGAGGGCGTTGAAGCCGACCTCGGTGACCTGGTCGAGGCCCGTCTTGACGGAGCCGCCGCACAGCCAGGAGGGCACGGTGGTCCCGTTCTCGTAGGCCGTGTGGAAACCCAGTGCGTAGCGCAGCCGGTCCTGGATCTTCGGATAGAGGTCCTGGCCCTGGATGCGGCTGGTCTCCGCGATGTCCGCGATGGAGGCGATGCCCCAGCCGGTGTGCCCGAAGTCGCGGCAGGTCTCCTGGGCAAGGCCGTCGGCGAAGGTGCTCTGGCCCTGCCAGTACTTGATGATCTCGGCCTCGGTGTCGATGCTGCTGTTCGCGGGCGGCTTGGGCAGGTCGCCGTCTGCGGTCAGGTAGACGTACGCGGGGACGCGGTCGAGGTAGGTGCTGACCGCCTTGTCGTAGGCGGAGCGGTCCTCGATGAACACCGAGATGCCGATGGCCGCCTCGGTCATCACCAGTTCCCAGTTGCCGTTCTTGGTCGCCGCGCCGTTGATCACCTCGGGGAGATATACATCCCGCAGCATGGTGGCGAAGCGTCCGGCGCCCGACCAGCCGCCGTCGTAGGTGTACTTGATGATCTCGGCGGCGCGCGGCCAGGTGGCACCGGACCAGCCGGACTGCAGCGGGGCGTTGCTGTTGGTGTGATCAGTGATCGTGGAGGACCAGGCGTCCATGATCTCGATCGACTTCTTGGCGTACCTGCTGTCCCGGGTGAAGTACCAGGCGAGCGCGTCGGTGTAGGCCGCGATGGCGTCCTGGCGCTCTTCGGTGCACCCGTGGTTGGGGTTGGACGACGAGCCGCACTCCACGACGGCGCGCGGTTGGGGGGTGCGCGACAGCGAGGCGTAGGAGCTGGCCATCATGTTGTCGTAGGCGGCCTTCCAGGGCTGCTGACCGGCCTGCACCTTCGAGCGGGCGTAGTCGAGTTGGGCCCGGCTCACCAGCACCCCGGGGTGGGTGAAGGCGGCCGGCGCGGCCGTGGCCCGTGGGGCCGGTCCGCTGAGCTGAAGGCTCAGCAGGCCGGCCAGCAAGGCGAGAACACTGAGTAACGCGGTTCTGGTTCGTGCCATCCGCCGACTCCTCAGTTCATGAATGAGAACATCGTTCCCACATACAGACGAGAATGGCCTGGACCATAAGGGTCATCCGTGAACATGTCAATATTCATGGCTGCGGATGACTGTGGGTCTTCTCCGCCGACGCGGAAGGTCTCGTCGAAACGGTCGGACTCGACGGCCAGTAGGCGGCGCAGTGCCGGCGGCAGCGCGGTGCCGCAGTAGTCGCCGAGTCCCTCGGTGGCGTCGCCGAGTCCCTCGGTGGCGTGGAGTCGGCCCGCGGGGAGTACCGGAACCGATTTCGACGGTAGCGCGGTGATCTCGGAGCCGAGCCGTGTGAGTCAGACCGGCCGAGGAGCGCTCCGGTGATCGCCGTCTCGGTGCCGATCCGGCGGGCGGGCATGGAGGAGACCGCGGGTCACGTCGAAGCCAGAATGCCGGCCCTGACGATCTGGAGTGGGCTCTGGCAGGTGAAACCGCCGGCGCCAGAATTGCCCCCGGCATGGACGGATCAGTGTGTGCTGACTCCTGGACCGGTCAAACGGGGGAAACTCGCGGGTTGCCAAGGTGCTGCGGACGTCGGCGCCATGCCCCGGTCTGATCCCGCTGACCTGGAACGAGATCCGGCACCTGTTCCTCGCCCTCGCCGTGTACGCTGCCCACGGCGCACGCCATCCGGTTCGCCAGGATGCGGACAGTACGCTCGGGCAGCGGGCGGTCGCGAGCCATGACTGGGGCGCATTGGTCTCGGCGTCGAGCACCGGTGACGTCCACTCGCCGCCCACCTGTCGCGCGGCGCGCACCTCCCGCTTGAACCGCCGCCGGAAGTCGGGCCGTTCGGCCAGCTCGCTCCGTACAAGCTTGATCGCGACGGTGCGCCCGCGCGGCGACTGCGCCGCGGGTGGGTCGCCTGTAGCGACTCCATACACCCCCCTGAGCCGTCGCGGTCAACTGGGACGGATCGTGCGCGGTTACGGAGCCGCCTCGGCATGTGGGCACCGGAGGCAGGCTGCCACCGAATCGGTCTCAGCTCTCGACCGCGCTGCCGAAGTGGCACGTCATCTGCCCGGCCGTCGGCCCGGTGATTCACCCGTCACGGTGTGCGGTGCAGGCGGATTGATGCCTTGCGTCGCGGAGCGGCAGCACGGGCGGGCGCCGGATTACCGATAAGGCCATTGCCTTCGGCAGGATGGGCGCCATGACCGAGATCCGCACACCCCGCCTCCTCCTCCGTCCCTGGCATGACGACGACCTCGCGCCGATGGCGGACATCAACGCGGACCCGCGGGTCATGCGCTGGATTGACGACGGCTCGGTGCGCGACCTGGACCACACGGCAGAGGCCATCGAGCGGTGGGAGGAGGAGTGGGACGAGGAGGGCTTCGGACTCTTCGCCGTCGAGCTGCTGGCCTCGGGTGAACTGGCAGGCTTCACAGGTCTGTCCGTGCCCGAGTTCCTGCCGGAGGTACTGCCCGCCGTGGCAATCAGCTGGCGGCTCGGCTCACAGTTCTGGGGCCAGGGATACGCGTCCGAAGCCGCCCACGCCACGCTGGAGTTCGCGCTCCAGGACCGCGGCCTCGACCGCATCATCAGCATCAACCGGGTGGGTGACGACGCCTCCGAGAACGTCATCCGAAAGCTCGGCATGGTGCCCGAGCGAGAGACGGCGCACCCGGTGTATGCCTATCCGCTGCGCGTTCACACCATCGATCTCACCGAGTTCCAGGCATGAACCGGCCGCGCCATCGATCATCACAGGACAGCCGACCGCTGTCCATCCGTCCCCCGACTGATCGCCACGAAGCGGTCACCCAGGCGAAGGGTGTTACATTTCCGTCGCTGACCTGCGCTTTCACGGAACTGCGGCCAGAGCCCGTCCTTCACCCTCCTGCGAACACGCATCCTCACATCGCGATGATCACCCTCTTCACGGAATCGCGGTCAGAACCAATTTCAAAGAGCCCTGTCAGGGGCCTGGTTGCTGGTGTTCGGCACGGCCCAGTCGATGCGGCACCATCTACAACAGGCGCTCGGCGTCACCCCGACCGCCTATCGCCGGACCTTCCGGGCCGGGGGCGACGGGATCGGAAGCGGCGGGACGGGAAGCGGCGGAGCCGAGAGTTACGGCAGTGTCGGCTCCCGGCGCTGAACGGCCGGCCCGGCGTACCTCGCCCCACCAGCCGACCCCCGTCAGCACCAGGGTGAGGCCGACTCCGGCCAGGATGGCCGTGGACGGTGCCACCGCCTTGAGGAGGGCACCGGCGAGCGACCCTGTCGCCGCGTAACCCGCGCCCGCCGCCGCGTACATCATCGAGTAACCCGCGGCCAGAGCGCCCGGCGGAAGTGCCTCACGCAGGGACAGGTTGCGGGTGAGCATCGCGCACGACTGGAGCGTGCCCCCCACGAACAGCGCGGCGGTGATCCCGGCGGGGTGAGGCGTCAGCGCCGCGAGGGCCACGCAGGCCGATGTCCCGGCCATCAGCACCACGCTGCGGGTACGCAGCCGTCCGGGCCAGGACCGAAGGCCGTGGACGAAGGCGCCGAGCCCCCCGCCCACCGCCATCCCGGTCAGCAGCGGACCGGACCAGCCGACGCCGACGCCGCGCTGTTCGAGCAGTGCCGGCAGCACGAGTTCGGCCAGACCGAGCAGGGCCAGACTGGCCGCGCCCATGACGTACACCGGCCAGGCGCCGGTCAGGAGTCGCAGCAGCGACGCGCCCGTCCGGTCCTCTCCGCCCGTGTCGTCCGCGCCCCAGTTGGCCGGAAGCAGCCACAGGCCCGCGACCGACGACGCCATCAGGGCGGCGCCGAGGAACAGCGGGACGGGCGGTGCGACACCGAGGGCCAGACCGGCAACCGCGGCCGGGGAGACGGCCCAGATGCCGGCTGTCAGTATCGACTCGACGGACAGCGCCTGCGCTGTCGCACGCTCCGGGACGAGCACGGTGAGCAGCGTGCGCAGGCCACCGGTGGCAGCGGCCGGGGCGGCACCGGCGAGACACGCAAACCCGGTGAGGACCGCCGGATACGCGTCGGGGAACACCCCGAGGCCCGCGAAGGCGGCGGCTCCGACCGCGAGCCCGACGGCCAGGTGAGCGCGGGCGTGGTCGGGACGCAGGCGCATTCCGAGGACGGGGGCGCCGGCGATCTCGCCGATGACGTAGGCCGCCGCGAGGATCGCGCCCAGGGAGTAGCCGCCGGGGCGTTCGCGCACCAGGAAGACCAGGGCCAACGGGGCCATGGCCACCGGCATGCGGGCGCCGACGGTGGTGCAGGACCAGATCAGGACCTGCCTCGAGGCGACGTCGCGGTAGCTCATGGGGCGACGCTAGAGGCCGGCACTGACAACACCCCAGGGGATTTCCGGCGCCTGTGGATATCTCGTGAGCACCCGAGAACTCCTGAGCACCCCCGTCAAAAAGTCAGCACCCCACGAGCCACCCGCCCCGTCGCCGCATCCCCCGCCGCCTTCTCGAAGTCCTCGACCAGGTACGTATCCGCCACCCACTCATCCAGCAGCAGCCGCCCAGCAAGTCGGCGGCCTGCCGGACGAGTTCGACCCGCCCGACGCATTCGAACGCATGGTCCACACCCGTCGGCTGAATGTCCCGCCCCGCATCCGTCAAGGTCAGGAAATGAGTCGCGCCGGATCGCTCGGGAGGGTGATCGCCCTTGACGTCATTGCGCAGTTCCAGCAACAACTCCAGCTCGGCTTCCTCAATCTCAAAGGCGGACTGCTGCTGGGCCCCCGGACCTGGGCTTGGTAGAGCTCTCACCGCAGCTCCTCGATGGCTGCGGCCAACCCGATCGTCGCCATAGCTACTCCCCGTCGACCGTGAAGTTCAGAAATGAGTGGTGCCAGTCCCAGTGGGCGATCTCAACTTGCTGCGGGTCTCGCAGCGTCAGTGCGGCCATGGCGTCGGTGTCGTAGGCGCCACGCTCGGCGGTGCTGGAGAACGTGGTGCCCGGCAGCTCGTGCACATCACGCTTCGGGGTGCCGATCAGCCGCTCGATGATCCCGCCGAAGTGCGGTTGCCCGGGCGGCCGGTAGCGCAGGTGCGCCTCCAGCCGACCGCAGCAGGCGGGTCGCCTCGCGCCCCTCTCTCGCGGCTGTCGAGGTGACGGGGTCCAGGCGCGCGATCCGGCGCGCCACCGTACCCCGCGAGGGAAGCCGCGGGCCGCGTACCCGGCGCTGACGCGCGATTTCCTTGCAGATGGCGGCCACCGAGCGGCGCTGCCGGGTCAAGTACCGCCTGTTCAATACATCCTGGACGATCGCCTCGAGGGCGATCTTCAGAAAACGAAGGCGGGCGCGGGCGGCTGGTGCGTCAGCAGTCTGCTTCGTCGGGGGCGATCGAGTCGCGTTGTGCGGTCTGGGCGACGCGGGATAGCAGGGTGCGCAGCTGGTGGGCGTCGTGGTCGTCGAGGTCGGTGAGCAGGCGGGCCTCGGCGGCGGCGAGGCTGTGGCGTACCTGGTCGAGGCGGGCGCGTCCGGTGTCGGTGATCAGGACCAGGCGGGCGCGGCGGTCGCGGGGGTCGGGCCTGCGGGTGACCAGCTCGTGGGCTTCGAGGTCGTCGAGGAGGTAGGTCATCACGGTGCGGTCCAGGCTGACCGCTTTGGCGAGGGCGAGCTGAGAGGGCGGCTCGCCGCCGGCGAGGGCGACCAGGACGAGGTAGGCGCGTGCGCCTCCGGGCAGGTCGGCGACGGATTCGGTGGCCACGCGGCGGAACGCCGAGGAGACCATACGGATCGCCCAGCCCAGATCGGTGTCCAGTGCCAGGTCCGCGGTCTCGCCGCTGGGCTTCTTCTCGGACATGGATGCGCTCACGCGCACAGCCTACCAGCATGAGCTTGCCAACAGATGTTCTTGTCGACAGAATATCTGCGATGCATAGTGGATTGGGTAAACGGCGTCGTGTGTGTGATCTACGCGGCGCGCCATGACCACTACCGCAGGGATTGATGATGAGCACCAGTACCGCTTTGCAGGGCCGTACCGCACTCGTGACCGGGGCGACCTCGGGGATCGGCAAGGCCGTCGCGCAGAACCTGGCCCGCCAGGGCGCGACGGTCGTGCTGCACGGCCGCGACCAGGCGCGGGGCGAGGCTGTGGTGAAGGAGATCACGGCCGAGGGCGGCGCCGCGCGGTTCGTCGCCGCCGACCTCACGGACGCGGACGACACGCTGCGCCTGGCCGCCGAGGCCGGGGCGGTGGACATCCTGGTGAGCAATGCGGGCCTGTACGAGTTCACCCCGACCGCCGCGACGGACGCGGCGAGCTTCGACCGTCATATCGCGGTCAACGCCCGCGCCCCGTTCCTGCTGGTCGGCGCGCTCGCGCCGGGTATGGCCGAGCGCGGGCAGGGTTCGATCGTGATCGTCGGTTCCAGCGCGGCCCGCCAGCCCGCCCCGATCGGCGCCGCCTACGGCGCGTCCAAGGCGGGTGTGGAGATCCTCACCCGTTACTGGGCCACCGAGTTCGGCGCATCCGGCGTGCGTGTCAACACCGTCTCCCCGGGCCCGGTCCACACCGAGGGCACCCAGGCGATGCTCGGCGAGCACATCGCGGCCCTGGACGCGACCAACGCGCGCGGCCGTGCCGGTGACCCGGCGGAGATCGCCGAGATCGTCTCGTTCCTGGCCGGCCCCGCCAGCTCGTATGTCAACGGTGCCGTGCTGTTCGCCGACGGCGGCGAGCGCAGCAATCTTCCGGCCTGACCGTCCGAGGTACCGCGCCATGAACATCTTCGTTATCGGTGCCACCGGCTTCGTCGGCGGCGCCCTCGCCCGCCACCTGGCCGCCGAAGGCCACACGGTCACCGGCTTGGCCCGCACCGAAACCGCCGCCGCCGGCCTCCGCGCCCAGGGCATCACCCCTGTCGCAGGAGACCTGGAGGAGCGCCGCGCGGCCGTCGTGGAGACGGCTCTGCAGGCGGACGGGGTCATCTACGCCGCCCAGGCCGGAGAGGAGCAGGAGACCGCAACCGTCCAGGACCTGACCCGCGCACTGGCCGGGACGGGCAGGACACTGGTCTTCCTGTCGGGCAGCGGGGTGCTGCTGCAGCGCACCGCGGGTGCCTGGAGCCCGGACGTATACGCTGAGCACGAGGCGTTCACGCCCGAGCCGCTGGCCGACTTCCGCAAGGCCGCCGAGGACGCGGTCCTGGCCGCCGCCTCCGAGGCGCTGCGCGCGATGGTCATCCGCCCCGGGCTGATCTGGGGCCCCGGCGACCACGGCCACACATCGATGATCTACCAGTCCGTCGCTGCGACCGGTGCGGCCTGCTACGTCGGCGAGGGGCTGAACACCTACAGCCACGTCCACATCGACGACGTGACCCGCCTGTTCAGCCTCGCGCTGGAGAAGGGCCGGCCGGGAGGGCTCTACCACGCGGTGGCCGGTGAGACCCCCAACCGCTGGATCGCCGAACGCGTCGCCGCCGACCTCGATGTGGAGGCGCGCAGCGTCACCCCCGGGGAAGCCGCCGGGGTGTGGGGGGAGTTCGGCGCCCTCATCATGGCCGCCTCCAGCCGCATCCGCGCCGTCAGCGCCCAGCAGGAACTCGGCTGGCAGCCCCGGCACACCGACATGCTGACCATGATCGGCGAAGACCGCCTGCGCCGCCTCGCCACACCCAGCGCCTGACCACGGCTTCCCCACCGCCGCGGAACAGCGGCGGTGGCCAAGTCCTCTGCCACCGAAGCCACCTCAATACCTCTCCCCCAGTACACCTCTTGATCACTTTCACCCTTGATGGAAGGGCCTCCTCGTGAGCACTGCCGACTGGCTTCCCGACGGCTTCCGCGTCCAGCGGATCGCCACCAACAACACTCGTCTCTCGGTCGCCGTCGGCGGCAGCGGACCGGTCCTGGTCCTGCTCCACGGCTGGCCGCAGACCTCCCGCGCCTGGGCCCGTGTCATGCCCGCCCTCGCCCAGAACCACACCGTCGTCGTCCCCGACCTGCGCGGCACCGGCGCCAGCGACCGACCCGAAGGCGGCTACGCCAAGACCAACCAGGCCCACGACATACGCGGCCTGCTTCACGCGCTGAAGCTGACCGGGCCGGTGGCCGTGGCCGGCCACGACATCGGATCCATGGTCGCCCTCGCATGGGCCGCCGCCCATCCCGACGACATCTCCCACCTGGTCCTCGTCGACTCCCTCCTGCCCGGCCTCGGCCTGGAAGAGGCCATGAACGTCGCCGAGGGCGGCATGTGGCACTTCGGGTTCTTCATGACCCCGCACGTGCCGGAGATGCTCTTCGACGGCCACGAACTGGAGTTCGTCACCGCCACGTTCACCGCCATGTCCAACCCCGGCACCTTCAGCGAAGCCGACCTCGCCGCCTACGCACACGAGTACACCGGCCGGGAGCGGCTGCGTGGCGGCTTCGAGCACTACCGCACCCTCCTGGAGGACGGACGCGAGAACCGCGCGCTGCTCGCCGAGAAGAAGCTGCCCATGCCCGTCCTGGCCATCGGCACCGCCCACTCCGGCACCTCCACCGCCCAGGCCCTGGCTCCCCACGCCGACAACGTGCAGGGCACAGTCGCCCCTACCGGGCATTTCGTCGCCGAGGAAGACGCCGACTGGTTCACCAAGACGGTGACCGAGTTCCTCACCTGATCGATCTTCCCGTCCGGCGGGCACTGCCCCGGGCCGGCTGTGCAGCAGTCCACCCGGGTCAGTGCGCGCCGTCGTCGTCCTCGCCCAGTTCCGGCGCGTCCGGGTCGCGCAGCGGGCGCAGTACACCGGGCCGCCGGCGTGGAGGCGGTGAAGCCGTAGCGGCCGAGCAGATTCACGTTCTCGTGCTCGAGTGGCGAGAGCCGGGCGATGTCCTCGACCGCGATCTCATGGCCCTCGGCGCGCAGCCGGGCGACGGCGGCGTCGACGCAGCGCGTCGTCCAGAGCACAATGGCGTTGAGGACCAGACCGAGCGCGCCGAGCTGGTCCTCCATGCCCTCCGCCCCGCTTGAAGCCGAAGTACTGGGGCGACGGCGCCGCCCTGACGGTCCGGACGGGGACGACGAACCGCAGCCCGTCAACGGACGCGAGCAGGCCCTCGCCCCAGAACCGGACGATGGGCACGGCGGCCTGGGCCTCGATGAGCCTCGCGTTCGCCGCGGCGATGGTGTCGGCGCGCAGGAAGTACTGGTCGACGTGCACGAGCCGGGCCCGGGTCAGAGCCTCGTAGCCCGGCCACCCTGCGTCACCACTGGCATCGCGCCTACTACCAAGCCCGCGAATGCAGTCCGGGCCGATATGCCAATGGCTGATGCGCGCTTCTTCAACGACGAGCCTTGGCCAGCCCTCGAAGCCCTGGGATGCGCACCCATCCGCCGGCGCCGCTTGCGAACCGCATCGCATCGCATGAGGAGCCTGGAGTCAAAGCCGGCCCGACCGCAGTGTGCGGGCGAAGTTCTGGAGGTCGGATGTGAACAGGCCGGGCTGCTCGAAGGCGGCGAAGTGGCCGCCGCGCGGCTGCTCGACCCAGTGCACCACGTTCCACTGGCGCTCGCTCCACCGGCGCGGTGACCGGGTCTTCTCCCGGGGATAGAGCGCGATGCCGGTGGGCACCTCCACCCTGCGGCCCCATACCTGCGAGTCGGAGCCGTAAGCCTCCGACTCGGCGTACAGCCGGGCGGCGGAGGTGGCGGTTCCGGTGAGCCAGTAAAACATGGTGTTGTCCAGCAGCCGGTCGAGCGTGAACGGCAGGCCATCGCGAGTGTCGGACCAGACGTGGAACTTCTCCAGCAGCCAGGCAGCCAATCCCGCGGGGGAGTCTTCCAGCGCCGGGCCAATGCTGTGCGGCCGCGTGGCCTGTTGAATGTAGTAGCCGTTGTCGGCGCCGTACACCCGGGTGTTTCGCTCCAACGTCTCGCGCTCCGCCGCTGTCACCCCGGCCAGAGGATCATCAAGGCCAGGCGGGGCAACCGCCCACGGAAAGTTGATGTGCACACCCAAGAGTCGACCGGGATACTCAAGGCCAAGCTGCCGGACGACGAAGGCCCCCCAATCCCCGCCCTGCGCCAAGAAATGAGGGTGGCCGACATCGTACATGAGGGCGGCGAACGCGTCGGCGATGGCGGCCACATCGACGCCAGGGGCGGCAGTCGGTCCCGACAGGCCGAACCCGGGCATCGAGGGCAACACAACGTGAAAGGCGTCCTCGGCACGTCCGCCATGGCTGGTCGGGTCGACCAGCGCGGGCAGGCAGTCCAGGAACTCCACCACCGAGCCGGGCCAGCCATGGCACAGCAGCAGCGGCGTGGCCTCCTCGTGCCGCGAACGCACCACGAAAGCGTGCACGCGCAGCCCGGCGAAGTCACCGACGACCTGAGGAAGAGCGTTCAACTCGGCCTCGGTGCGGCGCCAGTCGTAGCGGTACAACCAGTGCTCGACGAGGCGCCGTAGCCAGGGCTGTGGAGTCCCCCATCCCCAGTCCTCGCCCGGCAGGTCGTTCCGGAATCGAGTACGCGAGAGCCGCTCGCGCAGGTCGGCCAGCGCCTCATCGGTCGTGGTGATCTTGAAAGCTTGCATCGAGACATTCTGACCTCGTCGGGCACCGCCGCCAACGAATCACCCGACAGCTCCACCAGGCATTCCGCCAGAACTCCAAGCTTGATGTTCAACCTCGCCGCTGTTCCAAGCGGACATGTTCAGTCAGGTTTTCTCAACGACATCATCTACGCGGACGGGCGTGAGCCAGCTCAGGTATGAGCAGACGGGGCGGGCCGCACCCGGCTGCGGACAGACATAAAGCCCCTGGTAGGACAGGTCTCACCACAAGATCATGTCCATAACCACCAGAGGCTTCAGGTTGGTCGACCATGGTGCCACGCTCGACGTCCCGCGCCACGTAGTGGTGTACCTGTCCCGCCTGCTGGCCGCGTATCGCCGACGCATCAGCACTCCGCGCGGCAGCCGGGCCCTGGGCCCGTTCCGCCAGGCCGTGCTGGTCCTGCGCTGGTTCCGGACCCGCGCCTGCGTGCACTGCACGGCCCGGGACGCCGGGATCTCCCAGGCCATCGGCTACCGCTACCTCGCCGAGGGCATCGAGGTCCTGGCCCGCCGTGCCCCCGACATCCACACCGTCCTCGAAGACTGCCATCGCGCGGACATGAGCCACATCGTGCTGGACGGCACTCTCATCCCCAGCGACCGCACCGCCGGCCTGCGGGGCAACGGCAACGACCTGTGGTAATCCGGCAAAGCCAAACGCTTCGGCGGCAACCCCCAGTTCCTGGCCTCCCCCTCCGGCGACCTGCTGTGGGTCTCCGACGTCGAACCCGGCAGCACACCGGACATCACCGCAGCACGCCACCTTGCCCTGCCCGCCCTCTACCGGGCAGCCCGAGCAGAATCGGCACCATCGCCCAAGCCGCCCTCGTCCTCAACAATGCGTGGAAACAGACTCGTTGAAAGAAGCTGAGTGGCTGGTAGGGGGTGTCTGCCTTCTCTCTACCCTTCAGCCGAGTTGTGTGTCAGACCTCTCTCATACACTCCGGGCCCATGACAGCACTCGTTCTCTCCAGCCAGATCCCCTCCGGGGTAATCGACGACTTCGACCTTGTCACCGTCGACGGCCGCCTTCTCCTGTGCGCCGGCGACGGAAGCGGGGGGTACACCTGGGAGCCGTCCGAGGACCGATGGACGGAATACCGGCTGGACCTGCCGTACCGCCCCGCCGACTTTCGCGCGATGGTCGGGCACCTTCCCGCCGAGGATGATCACGGCTACCGGCTCTATTCAGTCTGTGCGGCGGTCGTGGACGGCCGGATCGTGGTCGGCGGGGGCAACTACGAGGAGCCCTTCGCGCAGTGGGATCTGGCCAGCGGCGCTGTCCGCGCGCACGCGAGGCCCGACGACGGCGGGACGGGGAAGACGACGACCGTGCGGCTGAACGGCCGGCCCTTCTTCATCAGTTGCGGCGCCTACACGTACCTGTGGGATGTGGAGCGTACGGACACCGAGCCAGTTCAGCTCCCCGGAGACCGGGACACCGTCGCGGGGATCGCGGCCGGAACGCTGAACGGCCGGCCAGTTGTGGTCTTCGGCGACTGCGGGGACGATCGCGTGGTGGTGTGGGACGTCGACACCCGGAGCGTCTTCAGGGAGTTCCCTTGTCCCGTCCCCGTGGCGGACGTCGGTCTGGCGATGCTGGACGGTCGTACCCGGGTGGTGGCAGCCGGCGGGAACCGAGTGATCCTGGGGGATCCCGACACCGGGGCATGGGAGTGGGAAGGGCCGATCGACGAGGAATCCATCGAGTTCGACGAGAAGGACGAAGAGGAAGAAGAGACGGAAAACTCCATTTCCTGCATGGATGTTGGCGTCGTGGGCGGCCGCCCGGTCGCGGTGACCGGTTCGGAGGACGGCCGGGTGTGCGTGTGGTCGCTGGAGGAGCGGCGTCTCATCCAAGGGCCGTTCACCCCCGGGCACGAGGGCGAGGTCAACGCCGTCCGTATCGCTGATCTGGACGGCCACACGGTCGCCGTCACGGCCGGGCAGGACGACCGGGTGCTCGTGTGGGACCTTGAGCGGAACTGACGTCGAGCCCGACGGCTCCCATCATGACCCGACCCAGCCAGCAGTGCCCAGATCAACCCGCTTCGCAGAGATCATTTCACTGAGAAAACCTCAGTGAGGGTTCCGGTTCGTTTCACAGGCTTCCCCGGTTCGTGTCCCGGGACTGGCGCGCGGTTTTTCGAGCCGGGTGGGCGCCCGGGCCCGGGCCGGGAGGCCATCGGCTCCACCGACTTGGGCCGCCGATCCAGCAGCCCGTGCGCATACGCCTGCCCCCAACGCCGCCGATCAGCGCGGAGACGTCGAAGAACAACTCCGCCGTGAACGGCCGTCCGTGTAGCTGCTCATGACCTGGTACGCAGCCCCTCATACAAGAGGTCGAGCACCCGGCCGAGCTGATCGCGATCCTCGAGTACGCCTGCGACCATGGCGATGCCACTGAGTGACACCACCACATCGTCCGGTTCGATCTCGGATCGCGTGAACCCCGTCGCCGCGGTTGCCGACAGCAGTGCGCCGACGGCTTCATCGAGTCGCTCGCGGCTTTGCGCGAACGGATTTCCGCCCGCAGCTACGACGGCCCGGATGGCCTCCGTCAGACCGATCTTGGTGGCCCAGTAGTCGACGAAGCGGTCCATCCAGATACGCAGAGCTTCGCGGGGCGGCACCTGGTCGAGCAACTCCCCGGCCGCAGCGCACACGGCGTCAAGCTCCGAGCGGTATGCCGCCTCGATGAGGTCTTCGCGCGCCGGAAAGTGGCGGTAGACGGTGCCGACACCGACACCGGCTGCTTTGGCGATCTCAGTGAAGGGGACGTCCGGGCCCCTCTCTATGAACAAACGCAGCGCGACCTCGAGGAGGCGCGCGCGATTGCGCTGCCCGTCCGCACGCGGTCTGCGCTGCGTTGCCTCGGTCACGACCACCCCTACTAAACGGAATGCATTCCACTTACATCATACACACAGGCCCTTGCGACCACTCAGTGGCGAGTCGGGCACATTCAAGCAACGCCCGCCGCGACATGGAACAGACCACCCAGCTCAGGCCACTCCCCCTCCCTCGAGACCGTCATCACCACAGGAAGACCATCCCCCACAGAGAGCGATCACCCCACCTCCTTGCAACCGGAATCCATTCCGGTTAACCTTCCATTACCGGAAGGGATTCCGGATAATGATGGCTCCCCCGCCGCGAGAGCGGACAGGAATCGACGGGGAGCGCCGACATGAACGGAGCCCACACATGAGCTCGCGCGAGCGCTTCACTACGCCCTACGGCTTTCACACCACGGCGAACGAGGTCATCGAGGGGGTCGACCTGACCGGCAAGCGCGTGATCGTCACAGGCGCCGCGTCCGGCATCGGCGTAGAGACGACACGCGCCCTGGCCAGTGCCGGTGCCGATGTCACCCTCGCCGTCCGCAACGTCGAGGCGGGCCACCGTGTCGCCCAGGAGATCGCGGCCAAGACCGGCAACTCCAAGGTGACTGCCGCGCCACTGGAGCTGACCGACCGAGCCTCGGTCGCGTCCTTCACCGACGCCTGGCGGGGCCCGCTGCACATCCTGGTGAACAATGCCGGGATCATGGCGCTGCCCGAGCTGCACCGCACCACCGAGGGCTGGGAACTGCAGTTCGCCACCAACCACCTCGGCCACTTCAACCTGACCCTCGGCCTCCACGACGCGCTCGCGGCCGCCGGTGGCGCGCGCATCGTCTCGCTCAGCTCCAGCGGCCACCTGTTCTCCCCGGTCGTCTTCGACGACATCCACTTCGAGCGCCGCCCCTATGAGGAGTGGGCGGCCTACGGCCAGTCCAAGACCGGCAATGTGCTGCTGGCCGTCGGGGCGGCCAAGCGGTGGGCCGACGACGGCATCACCGCCAACGCGGTCATGCCCGGCGGCATACGCACCGGACTCCAGCGCCACCAGGAGGGCAACACGACGCCGGAGGTCGAGGAAGCCTTCGCCAACTTCACCTGGAAGACCGTCGAGGAAGGTGCCGCAACCTCGGTGCTGGTGGCCGCATCCCCCCTACTCGAAGGCGTCACCGGTCGCTACTTCGAGGACTGCAACGAGGCCGAGCTCAACACCGACCCCAACCCCTACGCCGACAGCGGCGTGCGCCCCTACGCACTCGACACGGACAACGCCGAGCGGCTCTGGGACCTGGGCACCGCGATGCTCCGCTCCTGAGACGAGTCGTCGGAGCGGGTGATGGCGCCGGACAGAAGGCCGCGCCCCAGCGGGGAGCAGGCGACCGGGCCGACCCCCAGCCCCCGCAGGACATCGAGCACACCGTTGTGCTCGAAACCGCGCTCGAAATACTCCGTCTGCACTACCGTGAGCGGGTGCGCGGCGTCGGCACGCCGGATCGTCTGTGCGGACGCCTCACACAGGCCGACGTGGCGGACCTTGCGACTCCAACGCGACCAAGGCAGGTCTGCTCGACGCCGCCTTCACGGAATTCGCCGCTTACGGCATCGCCGGGGCCCGGGTGGACCGGATCGCCGAGACCGCGGGAGCGAACAAGCGGTTGATCTCCGTCCACCCGACCGAACCGCAGGTCTTCCCATCCTGACGTGCCGGTCGGGGTTCGCCGCAGCGCCTGCCGCGAACCTCGCCTGGGACAGAATTCCAAGGAGCCGTAATGAAAGTAGTTCTCTTCGGAGCATCGGGCATGGTGGGCCAAGGGGTGCTCCGCGCGTGCCTGGAGGACCCGGGGGTGACGGAAGTGATCGCCATCGTGCGACGGCCACTCGGCCGCAGTGCTCCCAAGCTTCGCGAAGTTCTCCACACGGACTTCGAGGACCTGACCCCGATCACAGCGGATCTCGCAGATGCTGATGCGTGTTTCTACTGCCTTGGCGTGTCGTCGGTGGGGCGCAGCAACGCGGAGTACGAGAAGGTCACTTACACCTACACGATGGAAGCCGCACGGGTCGTGGCCGCCGGCAATCCTCGGCTGACATTCGTATACGTGTCAGGAGAAGGCACCGACAGCACGGAGCAAGGGCGCACCTCCTGGGCCCGGGTGAAGGGCCGCACGGAGAATGCCCTGCTGGCCATGGACATGCATACCTACGCCTTCCGTCCCGGATGGATCCAGCCCATACACGGCGAGACTTCCGGAACGGGCTGGTACCGGCTCCTCTACCGGCTCACGTCCTGGCTCTATCCACTCCTGCGCCGCCTCGCCCCCCGGTACGTGACCAGTACCGAGCATCTCGGGCGCGCGATGATCGCTGTTGCGCGGCTGGACGGTACCGGACCTCGCATCCTGCACTCGCAGCAGATCACCCAACTCGACGCATAGGGAAGAGCCGGGAATTCACGGACGAGTCAGTCAGCGGGCGTGCCCGGGCCCGCCTGGCGCAGGCAGCGTTCGAGTCGTTGCAGGAATCCGTCGAAGGATTCGTCAGCGGGCCAGGTCTGGTAGGCGGTAGTGGCGGCGACTATCGCCAGGACTTCGGCTGCCGGCCCTCCGGCCAGGGGCCGGTCCGGCCGCGATGGTCATCCAGCGCGCAGGGCGCCGACGCCGCGGAGCTACCAGTCGTGGCGGGCTCTGGGGTCGATGGCGGTGGAGGCGCCGGGGGCTTGCGGGCGCTGGAGGTATCACTCGCGGACGACGCTGCGTTCGGCGTAGGCGTCCTGGGTCCACGGGATGAACTCGACCAGCGGCGGGGCGGCCGACAGGCCGACACCGACGAGGTGCTGGTGGAGCTGCGTCATGTCGCCGGCATGCGGCGCACCTCCAGGTAGGCGATCGTCAGCGTGACAGGCGTCCCCGCGCCGGACGCGCCCGGCGCACCGGGAAAACAAGAAGCGGTCACGGCATCCGCCGACCTCACGGCGCACCCTGTCGTCGGCGCATCACCTCGCAGGACACTCGGTGTGCTGCTGGTGATGTGCGGCTCGGTGATGTGCGTGCAGTCGCTCGTCGCCGCCATCAACCTCGCGATGCCCAAACTGTCGGCGAGCTGCCTGCACCCGTCGCCCACGCAGTTGCTGTGGATCGTCGACTCGTACGTCATGATGACGATCACTTCCACGGACTGGTCTGTGTTCATCAGGCATGTTCGCTCGCCCTGATGTCAGAGCGCGATCACCAGCACGGCGCCTTCCCCGTATTTGCCGCTACAGCAAACAGCTTTGCCTATGTTCTCGAGGCGAGCGCACCATCCAAACCATCGACAGCACCGGTCGGACCGCGACGGTCGGGCGTGCGCGGAGACGCGCCGCATGACGGCATGCGGCCTTGCGGCGACCATCGACCGGTCGTCGAACCGGTCGAGGTTCCCGGCCGGCGGTAAGTCCTGACGGCGGTCGCGGGTGACCGCCACCTTGGAGAGGAGAACACTGTGTCCAGCGATTGCTTCGATGGTGATGACGACGCGTTGACCGGGTACGACAGGTGGCGTCGGAGCCGCTGGGAGGAGATGGCGGGCCCGGACGGGAAGGCGGGCCGCATCGCCTATCGGCTGATCACGGAATCGGGCCAGGAAGTCCCCGAGGTTCCGGGGCGGTGGACGTCCACCGGCTTCTCGGGGAGCCTGACGCTGACCGCGGCCCGTGCGGAGGGCGTCTCCGTCGATGACCAGGCCGTCGACGGCGCGGTGGAACTGACCAGCGCCAGCCGCCTGTCCTTCCCCGGCGGGCGGCGCGGCACCATCGAGGAACTGCGGGGAGCCCATGTCCTGGTCGTGTGGGATCCGGCCGCGCCCACCCTCGTCGGCCTGCGCGGGATCGAGGCGTGGCCGTGGGACCCGGCCTGGACCGTCGAGGCGGAGTACCGTCCGGCGGATGCCGGACGCCTCCTGGAAGTGACCCGGCTGACCAGCCCGAGTATGCGGGACACCCTCCCGGCCCCTGGCGACTTCGTCTTCGATCTGCGAGGCGAGCGGCACACGCTCCGGGCGTTCGGTGTGGGCGGCGACACCCTGCTGATCACGTTCACCGACGGCACCAGCGGCACGGACACGCCCGGCATGGGCCGGTGGCTGATCCTGCCCCGGCCCAAGGACGCCACGGGTACGGCCCGTATCGACTTCAACCGGGCCGTCGTTCCCCACCACATGTTCTCGGCGGCCTTCCCCTGCCCCCTGCCGCCCCGGGAGAACCACCTCCTCCTACGCATCGAAGCGGGCGAACGCGCCCCCGTCTTCGGAGAAGAAGCGGCCGTCGGCACCACGACCGGCCCCGCCGTCTGACATCCGCCGCAACCGGCGCAACCGGCGCAACCGGCGCACCCCGAAAGGAAAGAACGATGACACCCGACCATGACCTTCGCGCAGCAGCGGTGGACTACCTCCGGCAGTGGGAGGTGCGGGACTACGCCACGATGCGATCCCTGTGCACCGACACCGCCACCGTGTGGCACAACGACGGAAGCGGTGACCAGCCGATCGACGAGAACATGGGACTGCTGAAGCAGTTGGCCGCCGACGTCGAGACACTTCGGTACGACATCGTGCGGCAGTTCCAGGACGGCGACGAAGTGCTCCAGCAGCAAGTACTCCACCTGACCATGACCGACGGGTCCCGCAGTGACGTACACGCGGCGATGTACTTCCGGTTCGACGGCGGCCTCATCGACCGCATCGAGGAATACTTCAACGTCGTTCCGCTCAACGAATCCATGCCGTCGTCCGGCTCGCCCGAACAGCGCTGATCGCGGCCGCTCCCGCCAAGCGGTCGGCTGAGGCAGGGCCCCGGACGCAGCACCGGCCCGGGCCCTGCCTTGTGCGAGGAGACCGCAACCTCGTCTGTGCCGACGCGTTTGCCACAGGCGGCAGCGCCGCTTGTGGCAAACGCGCCTCGCGCGCTCCCGGTCGAAGTGTCCACCGGGCCGCGCGGTCACGCCCGTTGACCGTGGCACAGATTCACGACGTCGCCCATGACATCGTTCGCCGAGCATCAGTCGGCCTTCCATCGCCGATGGCGGGCCTCCACTGAACAGCGCCTCGGGGGCAAGAGGCCGGAGCCGGTGTGCTGGTCCGACGTCCGGGCGGGAAGGCGGTGAGCGAGCGCCGGCTCGAAGAGCCGGCTGTTTCCTCAGCCGTTGACATCGTCGCCTGCTACACGGCGAAGATCCCCATCTCTTGCACCCGCGAGACCCCACCGAGTACCCGAGTTGGGTGAGGCGATACCCGGCAAGAGAGCTTTTCACCTTGGAATATCCCCCGGGGTACACCGTTCAAGAGGAGTCATAGTCGTGTTCTTCGTCGACATCCTGGAATTCGAGGGCCTCGGCAACCGCAGCTACCTGTCCGGCGGACCCCGTTCGGCGGTGGTCATCGATCCGCCGCGTGACATCGATCAGGTCATCGCCGCGGCGGCCCGGCGAGGGGTGCGCATTGCTTTCGTTGCCGAGACCCACCTGCACAACGACTACGTCACCGGCGGCCTGGAGCTGGCCCGGGTGACCGGGGCCTGCTACCTGGTGCCGGCCGCAGCGCACGTGTCCTTCGCCCGCACCCCGGTGGCCGACGGCGACACCGTGACGGTGGACGAGGGTCTGGTGCTGCGCGCGCTCGCCACCCCCGGGCACACCCCGCACCACACCTCCTACGTCCTCGCTGAGGACGGGCGCGGTGTGGCGGCGTTCACCGGCGGATCGCTGCTGATCGGCACGGTGGGCCGCCCCGATCTGGTCGAGCCGCGGCTGACCGAGCAGCTGGCCCGTGCCCAGCATGCCTCCGCCCACCGCCTGGCCGATGAGCTGGACGACGAGGTGCCGGTGCTGCCCACCCACGGCTTCGGCAGCTTCTGCTCCTCCTCACCGGCCGAGGGGGACGCGACCACGATCGGCCAGGAACGCGCCACCAACGACGCGCTGGCCCTGGACGTGGACACCTTCGTCGCACGGATACTGGCCGGGCTGGACGACGTGCCCGCCTACTACGCGCACATGGGCCCGGCCAACGCCGCGGGGCCCGCGCCGGTCGACCTCACCCCGCCGGGGCGTGCGGACGCCGAGGAGATCGCTTCCCGGCTGGCCGCCGGTGAGTGGGTGGTGGATCTGCGCAGCAGCATGGCCTTCGCCGAGGGGCACGTGGCCGGGTCGTTCAACTTTGAGGGCGAGGGCAAGCTCGCCACCTACCTGGCCTGGCTGATCCCGTGGGGCAAACCCGTCACCCTGCTCGCCGACACCCCTGAGCAGATCACCGACGCACAGCGAGAACTGACCCGGGTAGGCATCGACCGCCCGGCCGCCGCCGCCACCGGCGACCCGGGCACCTGGGTCCGCGCCGGCGAGCAGCTCGCTTCCTTCCTCCGCGCCCGCTTCGCCGATCTCGCCGATGCCCGTGAGCGTGGCAACGACGTGGTCGTCCTGGACGTGCGCCGGGACTCCGAGCGCGCGGGCGGTTTCATCGACGGCTCGGTCCACATCCCGATCCACGAGCTGCACGGCCGCATCGGCGAGGTACCGGCCGGGACAGTGTGGGTGCACTGCGCCGCCGGCATGCGCGCGGCGATCGCCGCCTCCCTGCTGGACGCCGCCGGCCGCGACGTGGTCGCCGTCGACGACGGCTTCGACGCCGCCACCGAGGCGGGACTGATGCTCACCCGCCCCGACGGCACCGACTGACCCGCCCTATCCCGCACCACCTGCACGAAAGAGATCAGACGATGTTCCCGCAACTTCACCGCGGCCCCGTCCGCCTCACCCCCCAGCAGGCCCACCAGCAGACCAGCGCCAGCCAGGCCGTGCTGCTGGATGTCCGCGAAACACCGGAGTGGAAGGCCGGGCACGCGCCCGGCGCGCTGCACCTGCCGCTTTCCCGCCTGATCACGGGCGCTTCCCTGCCAGCCTCCACGCAGGGCAAGCCGGTGGTCACGATCTGCCGCTCCGGTCACCGCTCCCAGCAGGCAGCCAAGCTGCTGGCCGGACGAGGCGTCGAGGCCACCGACGTCACCGGCGGCATGACCGCCTGGGCACGCCAGGGCCTGCCAGTCACCGGCGAAGGCGGCAGCAGCGGTGCCATAGCGTGAGCGCGCTGATCTTGGCCCTGATCTCCGGGGCCGTGGTCGGAATCGCCCTCGGCGCCCTCGGCGGGGGCGGCAGCGTCCTGGCGGTGCCCGCGCTGATCTATCTGCTCGGCTTCACTCCGGCCGCCGCCACCACCGCCAGCCTGATCATCGTCACCGCCACCTCGCTCACCGCCCTGTACGCCCACGCCCGCACCGGCAACGTCCGCTGGAGGGCCGGCGCCCTGTTCGCCGCGGCCGGACTCCTGCCCGCCGCCGCAACCGGAGCCGCCGCCTCCCGCCTGCCCCAACCGGTATTGACCGCCACGTTCGCCGCCATCGCCGCACTCGCCGCCGTCAAAATGCTGCGTCCCAGCCAGGCGAGCACCGGTCAGACGCCTGTAGTGCAACCCGCGAAGGCCGCCGGCACCGGCGCGGGGCTGGGTGCGCTGACCGGGCTCCTCGGGGTCGGCGGAGGCTTCCTCGCCGTCCCCGCCCTGGTCACCGTGCTTGCATTCGAGATGCAGGCCGCCGTCGGCACCAGCCTGCTGGTCATCTCGGCCAACTCCATGGCCTCCCTGGCCACCCGCGGCGCCACTACCGCCGGCATCGACTGGGCGGTGATCGGCCCCTTCGCGGGCACGGCAATCCTCGGCGTCCGGGACGGCAAACGCCTGGCTGCCAAGGTCACCGGCACCCTGCTGCAACGCACCTTCGCCGTCGTGCTGCTGGCCGTGGCCGCCTTCATGCTCATCGACGGCCTCACCTGAACCAGGCCATCCGGCGCCGGGCGCATACAGGTTCGGACAGCAGCACCGGTTTCTCCGGTCCGTTCCTGCTCCCACCCCAAGGGCGACCATCACATCAACATGCATCTGGGCCGGACGATCGGGATCGGGCCACTGGGGCGGCCGGAAACCGCCGACACGCTGAAAGGTCACGGTCTCCGTGCCCGTCGTGTTCGCGAGCACCACATAGTCAGACGAGTCCTCCACCCGCGGTAGCGACAGCAGGCTCTCGTAGAAGCTGGCGAGCTCAGATGGCGCAGGACAGTCAATGACGAGAGAGAACAGGCGTCCGATCATGTTGATCACACTATGCGCGCACGGAGGAAGAGGAAGAGGGATACGCGCATGCACGATTCACTGGGCTTTCCGTGCCTTCGCAGGGCGATGATCGAGCAGGCAAGTTCGAGCAGCCCCTGGTGCAGGTCGGCCCGCCGTTCGTAGCGGATCCGCAGGCGCTTGAACTGGTGGAGCCAGGCGGTTGGGTCGGCCGCGCGGTGAGGTGCTCGCCGTGGGGCGAGTCCTGTTCCGCGCGACCGACCCAACCGGCTGACTGACGCTCCACCGCCGCCTGGCCTGCGACTACGAAACTCTTCCCGCCCGCTCCGAAGCCATGATCCACCTCGCCATGACCGACCTCATGGCCCGCCGCCTGGTCCGGAACCTCGGCGTGAAGCCCTTATCGCTCGCCGCGATACTGAGCACGGCTCCGGCCTGGGGACCCAACGCCGGCTCGTGTAGGGCGCGTTCGCCCGCCTGCACTGGTTTCGCCGCCTGCGGATCCGCTGGCAGATACGCGACGACATCCATGGAGCATTCCACATCCTCGGATACGCACTCATTTGCTGGCGACGCCTGAAGTCATTGAGGTAGGAGTTCTCGCTGGACGTTCCAGCAGCGACCACTCCGGGGAGCTGCGGGATCGCGCCACCGGCCCGCACGGCCGTCCCGGCCTCAGCTACTGGGTCTGGCTCATTGGGCGCGCGGCACTGCGCATCAGTTCCTCGAGGCCGCGTTCGCCTGCCGGTGTCTGCGCCCGTTGCGCAGCCCTCGGCCCATCAACTGCTGAACGGCAGGCAAAGCGATCTGAGTGGCCCACGCCTCGTTCTCGCGGAGGAGTCCGTCCGTGATGTGTTCGGCAGGCAGTGCGCGCTTGGCCGCTTCGATGACACCGTCGGGCAGGGCAGCGATATTGCGGGCGATACGGTCGACGTACTCATCGAGTTGGCCGGCCGGCAGAGCCCGGTTGATCCAGCCGTAAGACGCTGCGGTCTCGGCATCAAACAGGTCTGCGGTGAGCACCGCTTCCAGTGCACGGTTGCGGCCCACGCGGTCACGGAGGTACTGCGTTCCGCCTCCGCCGGGGACGATGCCCATGAGCGCTTCGATCTGGCCGATTCCGGCGGTCTCGGCTGCGGCGAATGCCATGTCCGCCGCTGCTACGAATTCCGCCCCGCCTCCACGGGTCTTCCCGGCGAGCTTCACGATGGTCACCTGAGGCTGATGGCGGAGGAGCTCGCCTATGGCCTGGAACACATTGACGTCCGCCGGCGCCGACGCAGCGAGCTGCTCCAGAACGTCCATCCTCTCCCCGATCCGCATGTCCACATGCGCGAGGAAGAACTCCGGGTCGGCACTGGAGAAGACGATCACCCGGACCGATGAATCGCCCCTCAAGGCGTCCAGCGCCGTGCGGAGCTCGCGCATCATCCGGCTCTTCGTCCTCGCTGGAGGCGGTAACGGTCTCCTCGTCGAGGAGCGGATAGCCGTTGACCTGTTCAGTGGACGTGGTGGCCTCCCGGGTGCTGGTGGGTTGAGGGTCACGCGTCGAGGGCGGACCGTCAACGGCGCACGGGAGTTCGCGCTTCGCGGGAGCCGGCGCCGTGTCGCCGGGCTGGGGGTGCCCGGCCCCAGGTATGACGCGCCGTCTTGACCGCCCAGGGGGGTAATTGCCGCACATCAGTGCATCCTTGGAGACGCTGGTAGGGTCCTGATCATGTCCAGTCAACAACCGCCAGGATGGAACGACGCTGGTCAAGCGGGACCCGCTGGGTACGGCCCCGCCTCGTATCAGGCGCAGCCGCCCTATCAGCCGTATCCGAACGGCCCCGGTGTCCCGGGCGGCTACCACCACCTCCAGCCGTTGGCGATGCCGGGGCAAGTCCGGGCCGCGCAGGTGCTGTTCTTCGTAATGGGCGGGTTCGGCCTGCTCGCCATGGTGCTCGCCATCGTGAGGGGCGACGCGGAGGCGGCCGGCTCGATCTCCGTAACGTCCCTCCCGGCGTTCCTGGGCCTGATCTGCGCTCTGCGCTTTCCCAAGCGGAAGCCCAACTCACGGGGTACGGCGATCTTCCTCGCTTCGCTGATGCTCTTCATCGGGTTCGGCACCATGGGGCGGGGCCAACCTGTCGGGCTGGTCCTGTGTGCGGTTGGTGTCACCATCGTGATCCTGCTGTCCCAGCGGCAGTCCGGTCACTGGTTCCGCCGTCCAGTCCGCCCCTGACAGGCCGGAACCTGCAGAAAAACAGACGCTCTTTGCCTCAGCGGGCCGGCGCGGTCCGGTCGAGCCGCATCGCGGCACCCCAGGTACTGATGACGCGCCGCGCTCCTTATCCGCCACAACAGGCCCGGCAGGCGTCTCCTTTGCCGGGATCGCAGGGGGCGCCGCAGGCGCAGCGGGGCCGGCCTTGTGGCCGTCCCGTTCGGGAGACGGCCGTCCTCGGTTGCAGCTCCTCCTTTGACACTGCGACTGCCGCGTGCCGTCCTGGCCGGACGCACGCTTCCAGGGCACGCTTCAGGAGGCTTGGTCGTGGCGTCGGCGGGCGGCCCGGATCTCTTCGCGGTGGGTGTTGGCCCAGGTGTCCAGCGCCGTGAGGGGGGTCAGCAGGGTCCGGCCGAGGTCGGTCAGCTCGTAGTCGACCCGGGGCGGGACGGTCGCGTGCGGGGTGCGGGTGATGAGGCCGTCGCGGGCCAGCGCGCGCAGGGTCAGGGTGAGCATGCGCTGGCTGATCCCTTCGATGGCGCGGTGCAGCTCGGAGAAGCGGTGTGTGCGCCGGCCGAGGAGGACGACGATCAGCACGCTCCACTTGTCGCCGACCAGGTCGAGCACCTCACGGACGGCGCAGTCGTCGGTCGGCTTGATCGTCTCGGGCACATTCATGTTCGTGACTGACATCAAAGTGCCTCCTTCCGGTTCGTTCCATGCTGCCGCAGACTGAGGTTACGCACAATAAGTAACCCAAGGAGGATCCCATGAGCACCTCACTGGATGAAGCCCCCGGGCCCGGGGCGCAGCCGGGTCCTGCGCCGTCCGACGAGGAACCGGCCCCCGTCCCCGCCCCTGCCCTGGTCGTCGTCGGGGCCGACGACGCTCCCGTCTGCTCGGACGGGGTGTGCCTGCTGTGAGCGGGCAGCAGCGGTTACGGATCGAGGTGTGGTCGGACGTCGTGTGCCCGTGGTGCTACATCGGCAAGCGCCGACTGGACAAGGCACTCGACCAGTTCGGGCACGCTGACGAGGTCGAGGTGGTGTGGCGCAGCTTCCAGCTCGACCCCGCTCACCGTGAAGGCGTGCGGGAGCCCGTGTACGACGCCCTTGCCAGGAAGACGGGCGGCTCGCCGGCGCAGGTCCGTGCGATGACCGGGCAGCTTGCGGAGCTGGGGGCGGCAGAAGGGCTCGCCTACGACTTCGACCGGGCCGTCTTCGTCAACACCTTCGATGCCCACCGCCTGAATCAGCTGGGCCGTGCCCACGGCCTCGGCTCCCAGACGCACGAGCGGCTGATGCGCGCCCACCTGATCGAGGGCGAGGTCGTCGACGACGTCGAGACCCTCGTCCAGCTGGGGAACGAGGTCGGGATCCCGGCCGACGAGGCACGCAAGGTTCTCGCCGGTGACGCCTACGCAGCCGACGTCCTGGAGGACACCCGCGAGGCTCAGGCGCTCGGCGCGAGCGGAGTGCCGTTCTTCGTCCTGAACCGCACATACGGCCTCTCCGGCGCGCAGCCGGTCGATACCTTCCTGTCCGCGCTGCGCAAGGCCGCTGCCGCGCCCGGCACGGCAGCTCGCTGAGCGTCCACCTGCCGCAGCGGACAACCGCCCCGGCTCTGCCGGGGCGCCCCCGCACGCCGCTCATCACCTTCGGCACCCCGTGCCCGGCCGCTTCCCGGCCGGGAAGCCGGCACCCCGCTCGATTTCCTGAGGCAGTCCCTCGCGGGCCGCACCGTCCTCGGGTCCGAGAGCCGCGCCGTCCGAGAGCCGCGCCGTCCGCGTGCGCGTCGCACCGGGTGCCGACGCGCCTGCCCGTCCGTCCTGACACACACCGAAACCGAAAGAGACCACACAGCTATGTCATACCTGCTCCACATCGATTCCTCGGCCACTCCCGGCGACGGATCCGTCTCCCGCAAGGTCGCCCGGTCCTTCCGTGCCTCCTTCACCGGCCCCGTCATCCACCGCGACCTCGGCCTGGCACCGGTCCCGCACCTCACCGCCGAGAGCATCACCGCCCGCAGCACCGACCCCGCCCAGCACACCCCGGAGCAGGCCAAGGCGCAGGCCGTCCAGGACGAACTCATCGAGGAGTTCCTCGGCGCGAGCGTCTACCTGTTCACCGTCCCGCTGTACAACCTGACGATGCCCTCGGTGTTCAAGGCATGGCTGGACCAGATCATGATCTTCGGCCGAACCCTGGCCGTCGGCGCCACTCCGCCCACCGCCGGCCGCCCCGCCACCGTGATCACCGCCCGGGGCGGCAGCTTCGGACCCGGCACCCCCAACCACGGCATGGACCACCTCGTACCGTCCCTCGAAACCATCCTCAACCGGATGCTCGGCCTCGACCTGCGCATCATCCTGCCCGAGCTCACCCACGCCCCCCACGTCCCCGCGATGGCCGACCTCATCCCGCTCCACGAGACGGCCCTGGCCACCGCACACGAACAGGCCGCCCAGCAAGGCAAACTCCTCGCGAAGCGCTTCGCCGCCTGAGGCACACCCGCCCGCATGAGAACGCGGGCAGACCGCCCACCCCGCCCAACGGAGACCCACCCCAGCGCCTCCGTGTTGGCCGCCGCGATCAGCTTCGGCGCGCTTCAGAGCAGCTTGGTGCCGTAGGCCGGGGCGCCGGGGTGCCGTAGGCCGGGGCGCCGGGGACAACATCCAGGCGGCCGGTGTCCGCGTCGAACGTGACCACGCGTGCGTGCCCGGCCGGCTCGGGCACAACCGCGGCGCGGATGTCGTCGAACCGGACGAGGACGCCGCCGCCGACGGCCGGGGTGACCATGCCTCGCTCCGTCATCATCAGGGTGATCGCGGTGCCGAGTCCGAGCGGCTCGCGGCCGTCCCGTCGTACGACCTGACCGGTACGCCGCTTCGGCTTCCTCTTGCGGGTGGCGCTGTTCTTCGCCGCCTGCTCGCAGGCGGCGACCAGGGCCTGCCGTGCGAGGTCGACTCCGCTCAGCCCGGTGGTCATGCGATCACCGCCCCCGCCGTGTCGCCATCAAGGGGCCGGGCGGCGAGCTCGGGCAGGCGGGCCCGGGCCGGCCACGGCACGGGCGTAGCCGTCTCCGCGCGGGCCGCCGTCTGCTCGCGCAGCTGTTCCAGCCGCGTCGCCAGGAGGTACGGGGCGGTGCGCTCCCGGCCGGCGTCGGCGGCCTTCGTCGCGGCGGCAACCGCATCCGCGCCGTTCGGGTTCGCGTGGAACCGGCAGCGGTCCTGCCCGGTCGCGTACACCCGGCGCACGTCCGCCCCGGCTTCCTTGGTCCGGCCCAGCACCACCAGGGCGCACCACCAACCCTTGGGCGCCGCCAGCAGTCCGCCGTAGGAATGGTGTACACGCCGAGCGAGGATCAGCGCGCCGGGTTGTGCCCCGCTTCCGCGGGCAGGGGGTAGACGTTCTCCGTCGGAACCCGCATGCGTTCGGCGAAGGACCCGTCGTGCAGGTGTCGGGCGAGCCTGGCGCCGCCGTCGCCGCGGGAACTCCGGCCCAGCAGCGTGATGTCGGGGGTCAGCGCGTCGTCGCGGGAACGGACGGTGCTGTCGCACCACACCAGGTCGCCGACGCGCAGCCGGGTGGCGTCCGGGCCGACGCCGACGACCCGCCCCCGCCGCCGGGGCCGGGAACCACAGGGGTTTCGAGCGGGTAGTTCCGCCGGCCGCTGAAGACCTCATCGGCGTACGGCGGGACGCACGTCGACAGGACCTCGACCACCACCTCGCCGCCGCCCGCCCCCGGATCGGGTATCTCCCGCACCGTGAGCGGGGCACCGAACTTCGTCCGGACTGCTGCTCGCATCTGCCGACCTCCTTGATGGCTCGTTCCGAGGCTAGGGCCCTTCTGGCGGATCTCCGCGGCGTCGCGACGTCCGGCACGCCGAGAGCACGCACCGGACGCCGCTCCTTCGCCCACGGAGATCCGTCAGAAGGACCCTAGGAGCGCAGAGGGCATGCGCCAGGCGGCGGCGCTCGAACGGAGCGCAGGCGCCGTCCTGTTCGAGCGCCGTCCCGACGGGGTGCGGCTCACGCCCGCAGGCTTGGCCCTGCTGCGGCACGCCCGCATGATCCTGGACTCCGTCGCGGCGGCCGAGCGCGACCTCACCGGCTCCGCCTCGCAGAGCGAACTGGTGCGGGTCGGGGTATTCATGAGCGCCGGCGCAGTGATCCTGCCCATCGCGCTCACGCGGCTCGCAGCGACCAGCCCACAGGTCACCCTCACCACACGTGAGGGCACCACGCCCGCCCTGGCCCGGGCCCTGCGGGCGGGCTCGATCGACATCGCCATGCTGACGTCCCGCCCGCCGTACCGGCCCTTGGACGGTGAGTCACCCCGGCTGCACATCGACGCCGTCGAGGGCACCGAACTGCTCGTGGGAGTGCCGGCGGCCGACGTGTTCGCCGGCCGCGCCTCCGTACACGTCGACGAACTCGTCGATGCCCCCTGGATCGCGACCCCGTCATCGAACTCCGAGCCGCTGCTCGGCGTCTGGCCCGGCCTGCCCGGACGGCCGCGCATCGTCCACACCGCACGCGACTGGCTGACGAAACTGGAGCTGGTCGCCAGCGGTTTCGGCGTGACAACTGTCCCATCCCGCATGTCGACAGTGCTGCCGTCCGGCGTGAGACTGCTGCACGTCGACGGCGTGCCCCCGAGGTCCGCCGCGTTCTCGTGGCGCGGCTTCCCGGCAGACCGACCCCAGGAATCTCGGCCGTCACCCGAGCACTTGCCTCGACCGCCTGACCGTCGCCGCATCCCCCGACGGGGACACAAGCGCATACGGCCGCAGCATGACCAGGGCCTTTCGCCGCAATCACCTCGATGTGGATCTGGGCACCGAGACCGGGGTGGTGTCTCCATCGAGATCCCTCTCGGAGTGGTGGCCGCCTTCGAGAATTCGTGCGCCTCGGATGTCGAGAACGTCCGGCCGGCTCCGTCCCAGGTACACGAGCGGCCACGGACATGTCGCTCGACGACGCCGGCGAAGGAGCGATCACCATGCAACCGACCGAGATCACCGAGATCCTGAACCGACCGATCAGCCAGGAGCTGCTGGCCCGCGACCTGACCCGGCTGGCCTATGTCGCCAAGGATGGCACACCACGCAGTATCCCGATCGCGTTCACCTGGAACGGCTCGGAGATCGTCCTGTGCACCACGAAGAACGCCCCGAAACTGCCCGCACTGCGCAAGAACCCGGTGGTTGCCCTGACCATCGACACCGAGGTCCACCCACCGAAAATCCTGCTCATCCGCGGGCGGGCCGAGCTGGACGTCGTCGACGGCATCCCGGACGAGTATCTCCGGATGAACGGCAGCTACGAGATGACACCCGAGCAGCGCATCGAGTGGGAGGCCGAGGTCCGCTCGCTCTACGACGGCATGGTCCGGATCGTCGTCACCCCGACCTGGGCGAAACTCATCGACTTCGAAACCACCCTGCCCACTGCGATCGAAGAGCTGATCCGGCAGCGGGCCGAACGTCAGCACGCCTGAGATCAATGCGGCCAGAAAGGGCCTTACCACACCAAGGAAAGCCGTACCGGGCGGAGGGATCACCGCCCTGGGCACGATCAGCTACTCGCGGGCGAGAGCTGACCGCACCACGTTTCCGCGTCCGCCCACCGCCTGCCGCTGTACCGCTACGTCGGCGGAGTCGACGCCCACCTGCTGCCGGTGCCCATGACGGGGCGCACCCTTGCGTCGGCTGGGACGCGGCAGCCGGGTCCGGTCAGCGTCCCCGGCCCTGGGGGAACTGCCCGAGGTGAACCGCACGATGGACGACCACCGCCAGGCCCCGGAGGTCCTCGGTGAAGGCATCGACGCGGATCCGGCGTCCGCTGTGCAGCCGGATCTAGCACGTAGAGCCCATGCCCCGGGCGTCGGCGAGCGGCCGGCCGTCACCGCCAGCGGTACTCACCTGCGCGACGTCCTCCCAGGGGATCACGGTGGCGGTGCCCGCCACCCGGTGGGTGAACCCCCGCTCATGAATGTCGAAGCACTGCTCTCGGGTACGGAACGCTTGCACCAGGCGCCAGATCCCCAGACCCCACCCCACCAGGCCGACCCCGAGCAGTATCCCCGCCAGCCCCGGGGCCCCCTCGGTGGTGCCCACCGACGCGATCGCCACCGGCACCCCGAAGGCTGTGCCCACAGCCCCGGCCATCAGCCAGATACCAGCCTGCCGCAGGCGTCGCGCACCATCGGTACGGTGCTCCCGCACGAATCTCCCCAACTGCTTGGCGGCTTCCGTACGCCGCATCGGGCCCCCTCCCAGGTCGTGGACACCTCAAACTATGCCCCCCACCGCCGAGTGATGCACTCTTACTGCGGGCCTTGGGCAGCACCGAGGACGACGCAGACCAAGCGCGGGCGGCTCGATCTGAGCCGTCGCAATACGGCTGCTCCCCGCATCCATGTTCGCTCTCGCCTCTGTCAGCCTCTGCATCTCGCCCGCGCCGTCGCAGCGGATCTCAGGAACGACGGCGCCACGCCCTGGAGGAAGCGGAGCCGGCCGGGCGGCCAACAGACGCGAGGAGTGCTTCCAGCGCTGACCGGCCGGATTCACCCGCTCCCGCTGTCCAACAGGGCCTGGCGCAGGGGCCGATGAGCTTTCCCAGGCCCCGGTCGGACGGTCGGATCAGCGCAGTCCGGCGAAGAGATCGTTCTCCGGTACGGCCGCGCCGGTGGCGTCCTGGACACGTACGAAGGTCTCCATGCCCATCAACTCGCCGAACCTCTCCTTGCCCATCTTGAGGAAGAAGATGTTCTCGCCCTGACTGGCGTGCGCGGCCAGCGCGTCGAACTTCTGACCGCTGAATGCGGTGGTGTCCACCCACGTGGTGATCTCATCGTCGGGGAGGCCGATCTCGGCCATCGCGGCGGCCTCGGCAGGATCCGGCTCCGGCATGTCCTCATGAAACTCGCGCATGGTCTCCCCGAACCGCTGCATCATCGAGCGGGGCATCGTCGTCCAGTACACCTTCGGTGTCAGCGCGGTCATCTCCAGCGCCGCCATCGTGATGCGGTGGGCCTGGATGTGGTCGGGGTGGCCGTAAAAGCCGTTCTCGTCATAGGTGACGACCACATCGGGTCGGTAGTGCCGCATAAGTTCCGCGAGTCGGGCCGCGCCTTCCTCCACGGGGGTCTGCCAGAAGGATCCAGGGGCGTCGTTGCTCGGCCAGCCCGTCATCCCGGAGTCGGCATAGTCAAGCATCTCCAGATCGCTGACCTTCAGGACGTCACAGCTCGCCTCAAGTTCTTGACGGCGCATCAAGGCGACCGCCGCCGGATCGTGCCCGGGATCGCCCGGCTTGACACCCCCCGGTCCGTCACCGCAACCGCCGTCGGTACACGTCACGAGAACCGTGCGGATACCTTCCGCCGCGTACCGCGCGAGGACCCCTCCGGTTCCGGTGGCCTCGTCGTCGGGGTGGGCGTGCACTGCCATGAGCGTCAAAGGCCGGTCAGTCATGAAAAACAGTCCTCCTGCAGAACTACGTCTTGGTCCGAGTACGCGGCGGGCGTACCGCGATCCCGGGGCCCGGCCCCTGGCGGGCGGACGACCTTGTGGTCTCCGTGCTCCCCGCCCGTGCGGCGCCGGTGCCTCAGTTGCAACCGTGCCGGCCGGACCGGCTGTTCCCGGCCCGGCCGCTTGGCCTTCCAGGCGTCGGCATTTCAACGCTAACGAGGTACAGGCGCGACCCGCACGTCTCAGCGCCACGTCGGTTCCGACTTCCAATCGGCACCAGCCGTGAGATTCCGACACGAAATTTGAAACTCTACAACGGTCCCGGGACCCATTTCGCCGGGGGGCAGGCAGGAAGGGCCCACGAAGGACTGGCCATGCAGGGGCCCGACGCCCTCGTCTTCGTGGGGGAGCTGGGTGCGGCCCTCCGGACACCACCTTCGGCCGGAAACGGCGCACGGCCCGTGACGCGGTCGGCATGCCGAAGGAGTTTCGCTTCTACGACCTGCGGCACACCCGCAACACCCTCGCCGCCGACACCGGCGCCAGGCTGAACTGATGGTTCGCGCGGGCAGTTCTCCGAGCGGGCGCAGCTGATCTACCAGCACCTCACCAAGGAACACCAGCGCAGGCTCGCCGACGCCAACGACGCGGTCGTCCGCCGCCGACGCACGTCAGCTGACCCGGTATCTGGCGTCGGCTCGGTCAGCGCCGCCAACCGACTCGTGTCCCCGCTCCCGGCTCCCGAGGCGCTGCCCAGTGGCTAACCTGACGCCTCGTTAGCCTCGCGCTTATCCACGGGTCCGCGTCGAGGGCGGGGGCTGTGGGGTGGTGTCCCAGGCCGGGGCCGTGCTGCTGGTACCAATGCCAGAGAAGACGGACGGGCTCAAATGTTGATCACGGTCTTCCCGATCGTCCGCCTGCTCTCGGCCAGTTCGTGGGCTGCTCTCATCGTGTCCACACTCAGGCCGCTGAGCACCGTCGTGGCGATGGGACGCAGCCGGCCCGCGCCGACATCCGCTGCCAGTTCGGCGAGGATTCTGCCCTGGCTGGCGATGTCGCCACCCGCCATGATCTTGCTGAAGACGGTTTCGGTGTGCAGCGACACGGACTTACCGGCGAGCGGTCCAAGATCGAGGGGACCGTTCAGATCGATGACGGCAAGGTGACCGAATGGCCGCAGGATCTCGGCGATCCAGCCGACATTGCCGATGGTCCCCGAAGTGGACAACACCAGGTCGATCCGGTCGACACCGGCGCCACGCAGTTGCCCAGGCACGTTTCCGGTGTGGTCGACGACCACATCCGCTCCCATCCTCGTGCACCACTCGCGTGATTCTGTACGCGAGGCCGTGCTCGCCACCAGGGCCGAGGCCCTGCTCTTCAGCAGCTGTGTCGCCAGCGTCCCCACGCCGCCGGCGCCGCCGACGATCAGCACCCGGTCGATTCCCGCCGCCAAGCTGTCATGATCGCGGAACAGTGCCTCCCAGGCCGTGAGGCCGCCGATGGGCAAGGACGCGGCGTCGGAGAAGGACAGCTGGTCCGGAATCCTCGCCACCACACGATGGTCGACCGTGAGCCGCTCCGCCCAGGCGCCGTCTCGTGTCATGTCTCCGGTACCCATGACGCGATCGCCGACTGCGAAGCCCGTGGCTTCCGGTCCCACGGCTTCCACCACCCCGGCGAACTCCCACCCCAAGATGATTCGTCCGCCCGGTTCAGCGCTGCGCATCTGCCGGATCGCCGCTTCACCCGGATTGATTCCCACGGCACAGATCCCGACGAGCAGATCCGTGTCGCGCAGCCGTGGTTCCGCGGCGTCGATGAGCTCGATGGCGAACGCGTCGAGCGAGTGGGCCTTCTCGTAAGCGAGGGCTTTCATGTGATGCCCCTGTCGTGCTGGGTCATGATCTTCTCCGTTCAGTCCTGTTTGAGAGCGTGCAGGGCCGAGAGCAGGCCGCCGCCGACCTGCATCAACCGGCCGCCGACACGTCGGCCAGCGCGGCAGGGATGTCCGGCCACCTGACTGCGAGGAACACCATCTCGGCCGCGGCTGCCTCGGCGACTGTTCCGGCGATGGCCAGCGGCCCCAGCCGCGCCACCGTGTCACTCAGTGCGTCCGGGCCGCGCCTGTTGCTCAGGACGACGCGATGACCTGCCGTCACGAGATGCCCGGCGATGCCCTGCCCGATCGTGCCCGCTCCGATAATTCCGAAGTCCACCAGCGTCTTCCTCGCGAAGGTGTTCAGGAGGTTCGCGGCCTTAACCCGCCTCTTTGATGTCGTTCACCATCAAAATTTATGATGGTCAGCAGCATCATTACTTGTCAAGCCGGAGAGCGCGCGTGGACACCTTTTTTGATGTCAGGTATCATTGCAACGGGCGAGATGTCGGCCTTGGCCCGCACGCAGCGGTGCCGTCTTGTCGAGGAGGTGTCCGAGGTGCCACGCATCACCCAGGAGCAGAAGAAGCTCAACCGCGAAAAGATCGTCCGGGCGGCAGGCGAAGGCTTCAGACTGCACGGCATCGACGGGATCGGCATCGAGGAGCTGATGAAGACCGCCGGGATGACGCACGGAGGGTTCTACAACCACTTCTCCTCGAAGGAAGACCTCGCCCTCGAAGTCTACCGTCAGGGCTTCGCCGACTCGCTCAACGCGCTTGCCGCCATCCGCAAGGCACATCCCCGCTCCGCCCGGGCAGCCCTGCACGACATGGTCGACGTATACGTGACGGCCGCCCACCGTGATCACCCGGAAACCGGCTGCGCCTCAGCCGCCCTGGCAGTTGATGCCGGACGCCACGGCGCCGCATCTCAGGCCGAGTACCGACGCGGGCTTGAGGGATACTTCAGCGCCATCACCGAGATGGTGCTCGATCACGCGCACCAATCCGGCACCGAACCGACGGCGGCAGAAGCCCGCGAACAGGCAGTGGCGCTGTTCTGCCAGATGGTCGGCGCCCTGGTGGTCTCCCGCGCTGTCGTTGAGGCCGACCCTGGACTGTCCGACGAAATCCTGACAGCCAACCGCAAACAGCTCAGGCAGAGGTAAAGCAGAGACTGGTGCAGGTCCGACGGGCTGGAAACGTTCCTCCGGCCGGACGGCCTCTCGCCCACCGAGCGCCCAGACAGGCCAGCTCGAATTCGTTGAAGCGACCTCCCGCGCCGTGTCCTCGTCGGCCTGGGTTCGCGTTGTTCTCGCGAGTGGCGGAGGGGCGTCGACGATGCGGGCGAGCCGGTGAAGAAGCGTATCGGGTCCTACCCGCATGTCCGCGTCGGGGGCGGCGGTCGCGGGGTCGTCTCGCAGGCCGGCTCGGTCCTGCTGGTGGAGACGGTCCGCAAGACCGGCCTCGACCGGGCGATATCTGCGGCACTGGCGCCCGTGGCGGAAACCGCGGGTCGTCCATGATCCCGGGAAGGTTCTCCTGAACGTCGCGCTCGCGGTCGCGTTGGGCGGGGACTGCCTGGCAGATATCGGCATGCTGCGGGCCGAGCCGGCTGTGTTCGGACCGGTCGCTTCCGACCCGGCGGTATCCCGCCTGGTCGACGCCCTCGCCGCCTCCGAGGAGACGGCCCTGCGTGCGATGCGCACCGCGCGGGCTCAAGCACGCGAACGCGTCTGGCGGTTGGCCGACCGGAAAGCGCCTGACGCGGACGGGTCGGCGACCGTTGACCTCGACGGGGTGCTGGTGATCGCGCACTCGGACAAAGAGGACGCTGCACCGACATGGAAGAAGACCTACGGTCACCCCCCGTTGATGGGGTTCGTCGACCACGGACCGGGCGGCACCGGGGAGCCGGTGGCGACCCTGCTCAGGCCGGGGAACGCGGGCTCGAACGCGGCCGCCGACCACATCACCGCCGCCCAACTGGCCCTGGCCCAGCTCCCGAAGAAGTACCGGCGCGGGCGGCAGACCCTGATCCGCGCACCGACTCCGCGGGTAGCACCCATGACTTCGTGGCCTGGCTGGCCCGGCAAGGACGGTGGTTGTCCTACTCGGTCGGCATGGTGCTCACGGATGCGATCCACGAGCACGTGCTGAAAGTTCCGGCATCCGCCTGTACACCGGCCGTGGAGGGGGACGGCGAGATACGTGACGGCGCATGGGTCGCCGAACTCACCGGCGACACCCTGGAGGGTTGACCGAAGGGGATGCGGCTGATCGTCCGGAAGGAACGGCCGGACCCGGGAGCCCAGTTGAGGCTGACCGATACGGACGGCATCCGGCTTACCTGCTTCGCCACCAACACCTCCGGCCGGCCAATCGCGGAGCTCGAACTCCGTCACCGGCTGCGGGCCCGGGCCGAGGACCGCATCCGGGCCGCCCGGGCCACCGGGCTGCGGAACCTCCCCCTCCACCGCACCGCCCAGAACCGCAACTGGCTGGACTGGGTCTCATAGCCACCGCATGGCTGCCTCGACGCTGTCGCCGATGCTGGTGTTGAACGCGATAGCGGCCCCCGGTGCATGCTGCCGGACCAGGTTCACGACCTGCTCGAAGAACGTCAGCAGAGGTTCAGGCTTGCGTATCCCACCCCCGATGACGACGACGTCCCAGTCTCGTTCGGACAGCGCCGCGACCACCATGGACTCGGCTGATTCGTCCGGCGCAATCAGCGTCACGGAAGCATCGACGGCATGTTCGCCAAAACGGGCCAGTTCCTTGTCCAGGACCGCGCGCATGGCGTCCCCGTCCATACCAGGCACTGCGTGCGGGTCGAAACCAAGAATGAGAGCAGAAGGCATGCTCTGCATGACGATCAGCTGCCCGTGCCGGTTCCCGTTGCATGAAGCTGCCATCTGGGTGGTGACATCACCTGAGACTCCAGGCCCTACCCACGTCGGCGACGACCCCGCATGAGGCGGGAACTTCGCTCACAGCCTCGTAAGTGGCCAGGACCACCACCCCGATATGGCAGATCGTCCAACGCATCGAAAGCCTGCAGACCGAGCGCGGCCGGGCCGATACCGAGTAGCGGCCGAGAGGATACTCAGTGCCCTGGCGGGGGCCTCAGTCGCTATGGGCGACCGGCTCGGGATCGGCGTCGAGCGCATCGAGCACCGCGTCGCCGTTCGCCCTCGCCCACTCGGTCAGCATGTGGATCGGATCGATCAGCGTCGCCCCGAGCGGGGTGAGCTCGTACTCGACGCGGGGCGGCACCTCGGCGTAGGCGTGGCGGCGGATGAGTCCGTGCGCCTGGAGCCGTCGGAGCGTCTGGGTGAGCATCTTGCGGGAGATGCCGCCGATCAGGTCGATCAGCTCGCCATGGCGCACCGGGCCCTGGCTGAGGCCGTAGAGCACGACCGCCGTCCACTTGTCGGCGATCAGCTCGACCGTCAGACGCGCCGGACAGTCGGCGAGAAAGGGATCACCGGGACCGAAACCGCTCATGGCGCCAACGGTACCTGCTGGTTCCTATCGGAAACATAGCCTGGGTTCTCTCCCCCCCTCCAAAGCCAGGAGAGTCATGCGAGTCATCACCCAGCAGTCGCTCGGCGGTCCCGAGGTGCTCACCATCGTGGACGCGCCCGAGCCCCAGCCCCTCCCGACCGAGGTTCTCGTCCGCGTCAAGGCGATCGGGCTGAACCCGCTGGAGGCACTCCTGCGCGCCGGCGAGTTCCCCCCGATGCTCGGCCGGCCGCCGTTCGTCCTCGGCTGGGACATCAGCGGCGTGGTCGAGGAGGGGTCGCTGACGTATCGGTTCAGGCCCGGCGACGAGGTGTTCGGGATGCCGCTGTTCCCGCGGGCGGCGAGCGCGTACGCCGAGGTCGTGGCGGCGCCGGCGTTGCACCTGGCACGCAAGCCGGCGTCGCTCTCGCACGTCGAGGCGGCGGCGCTGCCGGTTGTCGGGCTGACGGCGTGGCAGGGCCTCGTCGACCTCGGCGGCGTGACCGAGGGCGACCGTGTCCTGGTCCACGGCGGTGGCGGCGGGGTCGGCCACGTCGCGATCCAGATCGCGAAAGCACTCGGCGCGCACGTGATCGCGACCGCCAGCGGGAGCAAGCGGAAGTTCGTCGAGGGGTTCGGCGCCGACGAGGTGATCGACTACACGGCGGTCGACTTCGCCGAGGCGGTTCGCGACATTGACGTCGTGCTCGACACGATCGGCGGCGACACCGTCGAGCGGTCGCTCGAAGTGCTCCGCCCGGGCGGTCACCTGGTGACGGCGGTCGCCGAGGGGGATTCGGAGCTCGTCGCCAAGTACGAGGCGGCCGGCATGCGCTTCAGCGGCATCGCGGTCGACCCCGATCCGGTCGCCCTGCGAGGTCTCGTCGAACTCGTCGAACAGGGCAGGCTCCGGGTCCACGTGCAGGAGACGTTCCCGTTCGAGCGCGTCGCCGACGCGCACCGGCTGCTCGACGGCGGTCACCTCCAGGGCAAGCTTGTCCTCACCGTCTGATCCCGTCGTGGGGCCTCGCGTGAGCGAGGCCCCAGTCCGCCGTCCCGTTCCAGGAGATCGCGGACTCCGGCGACGGTCCCGAGACCAAGCTTCGTCGCTTCATCGCTCTCCGGATCTCGCAGCCCAATAACCCGCCAACGCTGTCGGTGAGCGACTGCAGAGTCCTCGGGGCCTACTGCCGAGGCCGGCCACCTCGGCTTGACCGGCATGAGACGCGCTCCGCTGGCGATCACCATGTCCGCCGAGACCGTAAAACGGTGGACAGCCCTCCCGTGCTGGGCGAGCATCTCCGCGATGAATAACGAACCTCTACCCATCCCCAAACGCGTCCGCTTCGTCGAGCTCAGCGCAAAGGCGCTGCGGGCGCTTGCCGGCGGTGACCTCGCCGGCGGCAGCGCCGAGGCCGGGGTCGCCCTTGACGAATACTTCGTCTGCGACCGGGCTCGCTGGGTCTTCGGCTATCGCGCTGACCAGCTCGCCGCGGACCCGTCCGCCGCGCCCTGGATCACGCGGATCGCGGTGTCCGAGCCGGACGAAGCTGTCGTCGGCTACGCCGGGTTCCACGGACCGCCGGACGAGGCCGGCATGGTCGAGGTCGGCTACACCGTCGTGCCCGGATACCGCCGCCAGGGCTACGCCCGCGCCATGCTGACGGCACTGCTCGTCAGGGCCGTCGCCGAACCCGGCATCACGACCGTGCGAGCCACTATCAGCCCCGACAACAACGCCTCCCTGGCCACCATTGCGGGCTTCGGTTTCACGCGCGTCGGCGAGCAGTGGGACGAGCGCGACGGGCTCGAGATCGTCTTCGAGGTCCCGGTAGACGCGAGTCAAGCCGAGCAGCTTTACGGCCTCGGCGGACATGGTGATCGTCCCGGTCGAGCCGTGACAGGAGAAGGGCCGCGCGGGTCGGGTGAGTTGTGAAGCTGACCTGACGGCCGGACCTCTTCAACCGCCTCAACCGAGGCAGTCACGTCACTCCTCAGGTGCTACTTCCATGATCGGGAGTTACACCGGTACAGACCCGCCTCGGGCCGCGGCGTTCATCCGGCGGTGTCGGATGCCGGTGTCGGCTGGGGCTGGGGCTGGGGCTGGGGCTGGGGCTGGGGCTGGGGCTGGGTGAGGTTGTCCATGATCAGGCCGAGGGTGAACTCGAACCGGTCGTGTCCGGTGCCGGAGGTCAGCTCAGCGGCATAGCGTCGGGTCTGCGGAAACGTGTCGGCCGGCAGTGCGGTGAACCGGCGGATCAGCTCCTCGCGGCCAAGGACCCATTCCTGGTCCGGGTGTCTGCGCCGCTGCTGGACCAGTGACTGCTCCAAGGCGTAGGCGCTGACGTAGAGGGACAGAGCATCCAGCACCCAGGCGGCGTTCTGCGGTTCGATTCCGCCGGCGAGCAGGATCGCCAAAAGCCCTTCTCTGACCCGCAACGTGGAGAGGTTGGTGGGGACTACGCCCAGCGCGGCCCGGGAGACTCCGGGGTATTTCAGGTACTGGTCGCGGATCTGCGCGTACACGTCGAGGGTCTGCTTGCGCCACGTGGCCGGGTCCGGTTCGGGCAGCACGACCTCGGAGCAGAGCCGGCCGACGAGCAGATCGTCGATGTCCTCTTTGCTGACGATGTGCGCGTACAGCGACGACGGCCCGGTGCCGAGTACCGCGGCGACTCGACGGATGGTCAGTGCGTCGTAGCCCTCGGTGGCCACGACCTGCAGGGCGGCGTCGGTGATCCGGTCGACCGTGATGGGCTTCTTGCGTGGTGACGCCGCTGCGGGCTCCCCAGCGGGCTGGGCGTGACGAGCTGCTCGGCGTTGCCGGGGATCGGAGGGCATACCGATCACTATAGCTTGACACGATCTAAGTTCTCTCAGTAGATCTTAGATCGTGCATGCAGAACTAAGTTCGTATCCGCGTGGTTCGCGTACCCCTGCTCAGGTCCTGAGCAGGGTTCGGAAAGTCTGTTCAGGAGGTGTGTGATGCGAGTTTCCGTGGTCGGAGCCGGTCTGGGAGGTCTGTGCTTGGCACAGGGTCTGCGTGGTGCCGGGATCGAGGCCGACGTGTACGAGCGGGACCCGGCGATCACCGCGCGGTTCCAGGGCTACCGGCTCGTGCTGAGCCCGGTGGGGTTCGAGGCGCTGCGCGGCTGTCTGCCGCCGCGCTGGCACCCGCTGCTGGACGCGATCGTCGGTGACGCCCACGCCGAGCGGCTGATCCTGGACCCGCAGCTGAACCGGATCGGCGAGCTCGGCCCCGGCAAGACCGGGATCGTGATCGACCGGCAAGTGCTGCGGCACCTGCTGGTGACCGGACTCACCGTGCGCACCGGGGCCGCGCTGACCGGCTACGACGTGCTGGACGACGGCAAGGTCGAAGCCCGGTTCGCGCACGGCGACCCGACCACCGCCGACCTGCTCGTCGGGGCGGACGGGGTCGGCTCCGCCGTCCGCGCGGTGCTCTCGCCGCAGACCACCGCGACCGACACCGGCGCCCGGTTCGTGATCGGCCGCACGCCGCTGACCGAGCGCTTTGCCACCCTGGCGCGGGCCTTCGGCTCGAAGATCGCCGGGGACGGGGTGAGCCTGATGCTCGGAGCGATGCGTTTCCGTACCCCGCCGAAGCAGGCGGCCGAGGAACTGGCACCCGAGGTGACCCTCCCCGATATCCGCGACTACGTGCGCTGGGCCATGCTCCTGCCACCGAACGGCTCGCTCGGCGCCCCGACCGCGCAGGAGGCCGTGCTGTCCAGGATGGAGGGCTGGCATCCGGACCTGCGGGCGCTCATCGAGCAGGCCGACCCGGACAACAGCACCCTGCTGTCCATCCGGGTGGTCGAGCCCCGCGAGCGCTGGGCGGCCGGTCCGGTCACGCTGCTCGGAGACGCCATCCACGCCACCTCCCCGACCGGCGGCAACGGCGCGAACACCGCCCTGCGCGATGCCGACCTGCTGCGCCGCTGCCTGATCGAGACCGTCGAGCGCCGCCAAGACCTCCTCGGCGCGGTCGGCGACTACGAGCGGCAGATGTTCGAGTACGGGGGCGAGGCCGTGCGCCACAGCCTCGCCGCGCTACCCGCCTTCGTCCCGAACCCGGAACGACCCGAGCCGGCATAGGTTCAGAACCTCCCAGCCACGCCCTCAAGGCCGAACGGCACGTTTCCGGCGTGTTCCGGCTGGTCTCCCTGTAGGTGGTCGCCAACCGGGTTCTCCTGACCGGCCGCCCTGTCGTCAAACGAATGACGACAGGCGCGGCCTGTGTCCAATGAACCCGGACTTTCCGGGGCCCGACGACGGCGCAGATCCCATCAGATCCGTTGGAAGCTGATGACAGGGTTTGCTGACAGCCAGGGTCGAATGCGACCACCACCACGGGGAGCGGCATGGCCAACCTGGTCTACCAGCGGGTGTCGACCGGCCAGCAGTCGACCGACCACGAGCGGACTGTCAGCCCAACCGTCACGATCACGGCCCATTTCCGGGCGACTTCCCGTGCTGCCCCGAGGCCCCCAGTTGTCACTCAGAGTCGCCGCTGCACGGAAGCTGAGCCAGAACCGATACTCATCGACAAACGCTGCCGCCGAACGTGAACGAAGCCACTCTGGAGGCCGCTGTGGGCGAGCGCGGTGAGGCGATGCGGTCGGAGACGGCGATCGGAGCCCGCTGGGACAGGCCGTACTGGCGGGTGCTCGGGCAGCGGCGCGGTGCAGCCCGAGCACCCTGGGACGTGCGGGTCAGCCGCCCTGACCGATGCCCCCGATCGGGCCGACCTTCACCGGGGAGCCGGCACCGTCCGTGACGGGCAGTGTGCCGCCGCCCGGCCAGTCGAGGGTGACCGACTTCGTCTCGTTCGGCGGGGTCACCACCAGCCCCGTGACGCGGACGCCGGAGCCGCCCGACTCGTTGATCGGGTAGTTGACGCCGAAGTACGTCGACTCCCCGTCCTTGAGGATGTGCGGGTCGGCCGGCTCACCACTGCGCTTCGCGGACAGCGCCCCCTCGCTGGTCTTCAGGTCGACGCCCGCGAACCCGGAGATCGTGCAGTCCCGGCCGCCACCGTTCTTCAGCGTCACCGCGACGGTGCCCTCGCCGTCGCCGCCGATGGTGCGGTCCGCCGCCGTGACCTCCAGCTCGTCAGTGCGGCACTTGCCGACCTTGCCGTTCTCGTTGGAGCCGGTCCCGGCGGCCGTGCCCTGCCCGCCGGAATCCTTCCCGGCGGAGTCCTTCCCGCCGCCCTGATCCGAACCGCCCGAGCCCGAACCGCCACCCGAGGAAGACGCACTGGACGCGGAGGACGACGGGTCACTCTGTCCCGAGCCGTCATCGTCGTTCTGGCAGGCCGTGAGCGAAAGACCCGCAGCCACGACCAGGGCCGCGAAGGTGAGCTTGTGAACGCGCATCGTTTCTTCCTCAGTATCGGTTGGGGGTGCCGGCCGCTCGGTACACGTCGGTACGAGCGAGCGTTTCTGATCAGCAGGAGCCGCCCGGCCCGGCGCACGTTCCGCCCAACCGCCCCTCTGATACATCCCTGTTACACGCACAGCCAGGCGCAACGCGGACCACCACCGGTCACACCCCGCCCGCACAGCCCCTCCCGCACCCCTCCCCCGCCGCCGTCCGGCGCGGGAAACGGGGCCCGAACACAGGGCGCCACAATGCTCCGGGGCACTCCGCCGACTGGCCGGGAGGGCGGTTCCTGCCACCGTTCCTCACCTGTTCGCGGCCGCCGCCCGCTGGGACGGACCTGTAACCCGGCGGATCTTGACCACAACAGTGGGCATACCCATCGAGCGAAGCGCACCGCCCACGAGCCGGGTGCCGAACGCGCCCACAACGGACCGCCCCCGATGGACCCGCTGATCCCGCGCCACCCGGCGCTTCCAGGCACCCGGTACGTACGCCAACCCGGCACGCTTCCGCCCCTGTTCGATCCGCTCCATCGCCTCCCGCGGTCCTGCCGTCATCGCGCGGGCCCGCGCGATGACGGACTCCGCTATGCCCGGGCGAGTTCGCGCACTGTTGCCATGTCGCTGAAGGGAAGCAGTTTTTCACCGACGATCTGGTGCGGCTCGCTGCCTTTGCCGGCGATCAGGACGATGTCGTCCGGGCCCGCGGCGGACAGGGCGAAGGCGATCGCGCGACGGCGGTCGGTGAACCGTTCGAACGGTGTGCCGGTTGCCGTGAGACCTGGGGTGATCTGGTCCAGGATCGCCTCGGGGTCTTCGTTGCGGGGGTTGTCGGAGGTGAGGATGCACAGGTCGGAGTGGGTCCCGGCGATCTCGCCCATTTCGGCCCGCTTGGTGGTGTCACGGTCCCCGCCACAGCCGAAGACGGTGATGACACCGCCGGGGGCGAAGCCCCGGATGGTGGTCAGGACCTTGTCCAGGGAGTCCGGTGAGTGGGCGTAGTCCACGATCACCGATGTGCCGCGCGGGGTCTGAAAGCGTTCGAACCGGCCCGGGACCGGGGGCATCCGGTCGAGCGCGGCGACCAGGCCGCCCAGGTCGTGCCCCAGGGCGTGGCAGGCCGCCACGGTGGCCAGCGCGTTGGCCACCGAGTACCGGCCCGGTACGGGAATCGCCGCCGGATACTTGCGGCCGTCGTGGTGCAGGACGAACCGCGTGCCGGAAGCATCCACGGTGAGCTCGGTGGCCCGGTAGTCCGCCGCCTCGGTGTCGAGGCCGTAGGTGGTGACCGCGCCGGGCATCATCGCCTGGATCCCGGCGCCCACCGGATCGTCGGCGTTGACCACCGCGCGCCGGCACAGGCCCTGGAACAGGCGAAGCTTGGCATCCCGGTAGTTCTCCATCGTTCCATGATCGTCCAGATGATCCTGCGTCAGGTTGGTGAAGACCCCGACGTCGATGAACGCGCAGTCCACCCGGTGCGTCAGCAGGGCCATCGACGTGGCCTCCAGCACCACGCTGCCGGCCCCGCGGTCGCGCATACAGCCCAGCAGGTACTGCAAATCCGGCGACTCAGGCGTGGTCAGTACCGACCTCGGCATCAAGATCGGCTCGTCACCGATCCGGCTGCCGGCCGTCCCGATGACCCCCACCGTCGCGCCCTCGGAGAGCCGCAACACTGACTCGACCATGTACGACACCGACGTCTTCCCGTTGGTGCCGGTGATCGCCACCATGTCCATCTGCCGCCCCGGCTCGCCAAAATAGCGGGAGGCGACGACAGCGGCTGCCGTCCGGGTATCCGGCACCCGCACGGCGCACACACCCGCCGCCGAGATCGGAAGATCGGATGCCCCGCCGTCGACAAGGACCGCCGCCGCGCCGCGCGCGAGGGCCGGTCCGACAGAGCCGGGACCGCCTTCGCGGTGCCCGGGCACCGCGATGAACAGCGAACCCGGCGTCACCCGGCCGGCATCGAAGGTCGTGCCCGCGGTGATCCACGTTGTCTCCGGGTCGCCCTGGAGAATGTGGTGGTCGTGCCCGGCCAGCAGCTCGCTCAGCTTCACAATGATCCCTTCGAAGGTGGCTCGGCCCGGTCGCGCGGCCGTCGCCAGGCGGCAGCACCGACGGAGCGCCGGGAGCTGCGGTGATGACGTGGAGCAGTGGGCGGGGACATGCCCGATGAGAGCCGGACGCGCCAGCTCAGCCCGGCAGGCGACGTCCTGCGGTGTTCTTGGAAGTGCGGCGAGCCAGGGCGGGGGCCGTGAGAATCGCTAGCCGTGGCCGTGCAACGCGCTGCGGCCGGTCTGTGGCGCCCGGGCATCAGCCGCGGTCGCCAAGCCGACGGCTGCCGGACCCGAAGCGGCCGGGCACAGCGCACCGGTGGCCTGCTGCAGGCACTCCCTCACGGCACGTGTGCGACCCATGAGCCGAGTGTACGTTCACTCGAGCGGCTCGAAACCCGCCTCCGGGGCGCCGCCGGGCCGGTGGCCCGCTCGCCACCGTCTACGACGCGGCGGAAAACCCAGCCGACTGACCGGCCGAGCGGTTCGGCCCGCTGGCGGACCAGCGCGATCTGTAGCCCCCTTGACGCGTGCGCCACGAGAGCGCCCCGCACACATCAAGCAGGTCCACGCTTTTGCTCGCAACCACCGACGAAAAGGACATCTGTGTCAGAAGCTATGATTTCCCCGGTCCGCATCGTGCTGGTCCGGCTGATGGCCGTGGTCACGGCCGGTGGTCTGTTGGCCGCCCTGGGCGCCGCCCGCACCTCTACAAACGTGGAGCCTCCGCCAGCAAGACAACGGAGGCTCATGAACGATCGAGTCTAGTGAGATACGGGCCAGCCGAGGACATTGCGCTCAAGTACATTGATCCATCGTGAGCATGACTGAGCGACAGGGGTCGTCGGACGATGTGCATTCCGACACATGGCTGTGGACTCTGGAGGCCGATGGGCCGACGGCACTCCGAGGCCAGGTAAGGATACTACTAGATTTCGCGTCGAAGAATCCAGGGCTGTCTCCTGCCGAAGTAGGCGCGGCACTGAGTCGGCGGCTCTCGTCGCCGCGACGTCCGGCAACGTTGTCACCGCGCCGGGCGGCGGTGACGGGAAGTCAACTGTCGGAACTGCGTGCCGGTTTGACCGCACTGGCTTCCGGGCGCGGCGCCGTCGGCCTCGTACACGGTCGTCCGACAAGTGGGCGCACCGCGTTCGTCTTCCCTGGCCAGGGTCCGCAATGGCCGGGCATGGCAGCGGAGTTGACCACACGGTCACGCATGTTCCGCACCACGATGGACGATTGCGCCGCAGCTCTGGAGCCGTATCTTGACTGGCCCCTCCTCGACGCGCTGAGCCCGGACTCCGGGCTGCCTCTTGACCGCGCCGATGTCGCCCAGCCGGCCCTGTTCGCCGTGATGATCTCGCTGGCCGCCACATGGCGATCGTGCGGGGTCGAACCCGATGCCGTCATGGGGTACAGCATCGGCGAGATCGCTGCCGCCGCGGTGTCCGGCGCGCTCACGTTGGACGACGCCGCGCGTGTGGTCACGAGTTGGGGACACGCGGAGGCCACCCTGACCGGCCGGGGCGGCATGCTCTCGGTCATGGCGCCGGTGGCCGACGTCCGCTCCCGGCTCACCTCCTACGACGGCGAGATCACGGTCGCCGCCGTCAATTCGCCGAGGTCGGTGGTGGTCGCCGGGGAGCCTCACGCCATACAGGAGCTACAGGCCCGTCTCATCGCCGAAGGAACCGTGGTGAAGAGGGTCGCGATGGATCTGGCCGCGCATTCCCCGCATATCGACCGGGTGCGGCAGGCGATACAGCGGGATCTGATATCCATCCGACCCGAGCGGGGAAGAATACCGCTCTATTCGAGCTTTTCCGGTGGCCGCGTCGAAGACACCTCACTGCTTGACGGGAACCACTGGTTCGAGGTGCTGCGCGGTGTGATGGACTTCCGCGCAGCCGTTGAGGCCGCTGTTTCCGACGGACACTCGTTGTTCGTCGAAACCAGTCCGCATCCGGTGCTGACGTCGGCTCTGCAAGAGAACTTCCAGGACGGCGGCGTCGACGCGATCGCGGTCGGCTCGTTACGCCGTGACGAGGGAGGCCCGGCCAGGTTCCTGGCTTCCCTGGGCAGCGCCTTCGTCGCGGGCGCGACGATCGACATCGGCGAGCTGACCCGGGACCCGGTCGAACCGATATCGCTACCCGACCTCGACAGTCCTCCGCCGAGCGGCTCCGGGCAGGACACGGTGCGTACGGAGCTGAACGGACTCGGCCCGAGCGCCCGTCGGCGCGTGCTCGCGGACCTGATCTGCCACGAAGTGGTGAACAGGGCGCCCTCGACCGAACTGATGGATCCGCGACGGCAGTTCCGCGACGCGGGCATCGATTCGGCGACCGGCCTCGACATGGTCAACAGCATCGCGAAGAGCCTGGAGGTGCCGCTCGCGGCGACCGCGTTATTCGATCACCCGACTCCTCAGCTCCTGGCCCAGCACATAGACCTGGAGCTCTGGGGGCAGGACGGCCCGCAGGGCGGTCGGCCCGGCCGCCGGTCCGGCACGGACGACCCCGATGACCCTGTCGTCATCGTCGGCATGGCCTGCCGCCTCCCGGGCGGGGTGAGCGGCCCACAGGACCTGTGGCGGTTGTTGGTCGAGGACGTCGATGCGACGACCGACTTTCCCGCTGATCGTGGATGGGAGCGCCAGGATCGGCACGGTGCGGTTCGGCACGGCCCGAGGCGAGGCGGGTTTCTCACCGGCGCGGACCGGTTCGACGCGCGCTTCTTCCATATCTCGCCGCGCGAGGCACTCGCGATGGATCCGCAGCAGCGGCTGTCGCTGGAGACCGCCTGGGAAGCGATCGAACGTGCCGGAATCGACGCGCACGGGCTGCGCGGGACCCGAACGGGCGTCTTCATCGGAGCGATGCCGGCCGACTACGGACCGCCGCTGGACGCCGGCTCCGACATGGCCGGTCACCTGCTGACCGGAACCACGACCAGCATGCTCTCGGGCCGCGTCGCCTACACGCTCGGCCTCGAAGGGCCGGCCCTCACCGTCGACACCGCGTGCTCCTCGTCGCTGGTGGCGCTGCACCTGGCCGCTCAGGCGCTGCGGTCCGGGGAATGTGATCTGGCCCTGGCCGGCGGTGTCACGGTCCTGTCCACTCTCGGCATGTTCGCCGAGTTCGGGAAGCAGGGCGCTCTCGCCCCGGACGGCCGGTCGAAGGCGTTCTCCGCACAGGCCGACGGATTCGGCCTGGCCGAAGGCATCGGGATGGTTCTGGTCGAGCGGCTGTCCCACGCCCGGCAGCACGGCCACGACGTACTGGCCGTGCTCCGCGGGAGCGCCGTCAACTCGGACGGCGCGGCCAACGGACTGACCGCTCCCAACGGAACGTCACAGCGCAACCTGATCCGCCAAGCACTCGCCAGTGCCCGGCTACGGCCCGGTGACGTGGACGTGGTGGAGGCACACGGCACCGGCACACGACTGGGCGACCCCATCGAAGCCAACGCGTTGCTCGCCGCGTACGGCGACCGGCGAGACCGCGACCGGCCACTGCTTGTCGGATCCATGAAGTCGAACATCGGCCACACCCAGGCGGCCGCGGGACTCTCCGGCGTCATCAAGATGGTGCTGGCCATGCGACATGGCCTCGTGCCGCGGACCCTGCACGTGGATCAACCGTCCCCGCACGTCGACTGGCAGGCGGGCGGCCTTGAACTGGTGACCCGCCGGCAGGCCTGGCCGAGCACAGGGCGGCCGCGTCGTGCGGGCGTGTCCGCTTTCGGTATCAGTGGCACCAACGCACACGTGATCCTCGAGCAGGCGCCAAAGGACGCGTGCCTCCGGCCGCAGGCTCGTGCCACGACGTACGGACCGGTCGCGATCCCGGTCGCGGCAGCGTCGGAGTCGGCGCTGCGTACCCAGGCGGCGTGTCTGCTCGACTATCTCGACAGCTGTCCCGACAGTGCCGATCAGGCTCAGGAGGACATCCACGTCGTTCTCGGGCACTCCCTGGCCACCGGCCGGGCGGCGCTGGACCGGCGGGCCGTGATCGTGGCCGACGACGCCAGGGATCTCCGCGACGCCCTGACGGCACTGGGCAACGGCGATCCGCATGCCCGCCTTGTCACGGGCGACGCCACCATCGCGGGGCACACGGCCTTCGTCCTTCCCGGCCAGGGGAGCCAGCGGCCGGGCATGGGCCGGGAGCTGTACGAGGCCAACACCGTCTTCGCGGAGGCCCTCGACGAGGTCTGCGCCGAACTCGATCGGCACCTCCCTCAGTCCCTGCGCACGGTGATGTGGGCGGAGCCGGGCAGTCGCGAGGCGGCGCTGCTGGACTCCACTCTCTACGCCCAGCCCGCGCTGTTCGCCGTCGAGACCGCTCTGGTCAGGCTGTTCGAACGGTGGGGCGTGGTTCCGGACTACCTGATCGGGCACTCGCTCGGGGAGATCTCCGCCGCGCACGTGGCCGGCGTGCTCACCCTTGCCGACGCCGCCTCGGTGGTGACCACGCGGAGCGCGCTGATGCACGAACTGCCGCCCGGCGGCGCCATGTTCGCCGTACAGGCCGAGGAGCACGACGTACTCGCGCACCTGGCCGAATACGAGGGCGCGGTGACGGTGGCCGCCGTGAACGGTCCCTCCTCGGTGGTCGTCTCCGGCGACGAGCGGGCCACGGCCGACCTGGCGCGGCAGTTCGCCGAGCGAGGAGTCATGACCCGCCGGTTGCCGGTCGGCCATGCGTTCCACTCCGGTCATATGGATCCGATGCTGGACAGGTTCCACACGGCGGTGGGCAGGGTCGTCCTCGGGGCTCCGAGGATTCGCATGGTGTCCAATCTGGACGGCCAGGTCGTCTCGGCAGACCGGATCCGCACACCGGACTACTGGACCGAGCACGTGCGGCGCCCAGTCCGGTTCCATGACGGGATTCGCGGTCTGATGGAGTCGGGTGTCACGACCTTCATCGAACTCGGCCCCGGAGCGGCGCTCACCGCGAGTGTGCGGGACATCCTCGGCGGAAGCGGCGACTCCGCGCGTCGCGGCAGGGCCGCCGCAGTCGCGACCCTGCGTCGGGGCCACCCGGAGACCCGCTCGGTGCTCACGGCCGTCGCGGTCGCCCAGACCCGGGGGGCCGAGGTCGACTGGCAAGCGGTGTACGCCCCGGCCGGGCCGACGGTCCTCGACCTGCCGACGTACCCGTTCGAAGGCGACCGGTACTGGCTCATGCGAGACCGCGCGCAGGAACGACCGCCGGAGCGCGAGGAGACCACGGCGGACGGATGGCGCTACCGGATCGAGTGGGAACCTGCTTCACCGGTCGACGCCCCTGGTAAGCGCGGAGCATGGCTGGTAGTGCTGCCGGCCGGCGATGAACATCGTGAACTGATCGGTCTCTGCCGGCAGATGCTGGGTGAGGACTTCGCCGACGCCCGGATACTGAGGCTGGACGAGACACCGGCCGACCGCGCGACCCTGGCGGACATGCTGGACCAGCAGGCCGCCGACCTGGGGAAGCCCGTCACGGGTGTGCTCTCCTTGCTGGCCCTCGACCCGGCCGAGCGCGGCAGTCGTGCCGGTCTGGGCCCGGGACTGACCACGCTGGTTCTCGCCCAGGCGCTCGCCGACGCCGCTCTGCCCGCGCCCTTGCGGTTGGTCACTCGATGCGCTGTCAAGACAGGCCACGGCGACGAGCGGATCGATCCGCTCCAGGCACGGATCTGGGGATTCGGCCGGTCCGTCGCCGCGGAGCACGCCGACCTCGTGGCAGGCCTGATCGATCTGCCGGCGGCCTCCACGTCGGTGGATCCGTCCTGGCTACGGCAGGTTCTGAACGGCTACGGGAGCGAGGATCAGCTTGCGATCCGGCCCGAAGGCGTTCGCGCGCCCCGGCTGGTGCCCGCCCCTGTCCGCGCTTCAGTCCCGGAACGCGGACAGCCGACCGGTACCGCGCTCGTCCTGGGCGGCACCGGGGCGCTGGGCAGCCACGTCGCGCGAGATCTGGCGAAGACCGGAGTCGACCGGCTGGTGCTGCTCAGCAGGCGTGGACCGCGGGCACCCGGCGCGGCACGGCAGATCGCCGAACTCGAAGAACTGGGTGTGTCCGTGCATGCCGTCGCCTGCGACATGGCGTCCGAAGAGGAACTGGCCACCGTGGTCCGCCAGGAACAGCGGGCGTACGGGCCCATCCGGACCGTGGTCCACGCCGCCGGTAGTGATCGTCGCGCAAGCCTCACTGACTGCACGGCGGCCGGGTTCGCCGAGATCCATGACAAGGCGGTCGCGGCTGCCCACCTGGACCGCATATTCCAGGACGAGCCCGTGGAGTTCGTGCTGTTCTCGTCGATGACGGCGGTGCTCGGCGGCCCCGGGCAACATGCCCAAGCCTCGGCCGACGCGTTCGTCGACGCCGTGGCCGAACAACGGCGCGAACGCGGGCTTCCGGCCATCTCACTGGAGTGGGGTGTCTGGGAGGGGCCCGGCATGGGCGGCGCGGCTGAGGAGCTGGACCGGCTGCGCCGCGACGGCGTTCGGCCCATGGCCGCGGACGGTGCCCTGTCCGCCCTGCGGCGCTCTATGGCCGGGGACGACGGCGTGCTCCTCATCGCGAATGTCGACTGGTCACGGTTGGTGCCGGCCTATTCGGCGGCACGGCATCGGCCGATGCTCTCCGGGCTGCACGGCTCGGCGACATTCTCCGGGCCGCATGGCTCGGCGACCGAGGTGGGCGAGCGGTCGTCCGGGACCCGCGAGCCACAGTCGGGCAGTCTCGCGATGGTCCGCACCCACGTCGCGGCGGTGCTGGGTTTCCGCGAGCCCGGCGACATCGATCCCGACCGGTCGTTCAGGGATCTGGGGCTCGACTCGATGGGATCGGTGGACCTCTGTCTGCAACTGAGCGAGGCCGCAGGCATTGAGCTGCCGATCACCATCGTCTTCGACCACTCCACTCCCGCTGCGCTGGCCGAGCACTTGGTGAGCCTCCAGGCATCGCCGCCGCATGAGCCTGATCTGCTCGAAGCGGCGCTGGCGGCGGCGTCCGAGATGGTGTTGGACGACGAGCGGCGCGACCGGATAGCGGCGTGGCTGCGGGAACTCTCGGACCGGCTGCGGATCGACGTGGAGGGCGATTCCCCGCTCGACCTGCGCGGCGATTCCCCGCTCGACGCGAACGGTGAATCCCCCTCCGACGCGAACGCGGACTCCCTGCTCGACGCCAAGTCCCTCACCGACGCCGAGCTCTTCAAAGCCGTAGACGAACTGACCTCCTGACCCGAGCACCACATTTCCAGCGGAGCACCACGATGACGGACGACGCCATGCTGCGTGAATACCTTGTCAAGGCGACCAATCAACTGCGGGTCACCCGCGAACAGTTACAGAAGGTGGAGGCAGCGGGCCGAGGAGACGGGGCACACCGTCGACGCGGACGACCCGCTGTTCGACGACGCCGCGCTGCTCGGCCAGCTCGACCTGGTGCACAAGGGCATCGGCCTCACCGAGGGCGCCACTCACACCGAATTCAAGCTGACCGGCCGCGGCCCGAGGCTCGTCGAGATCAACGCCCGCATCGGCGGGGACTTCATTCCGCGGCTGGGCATGCTGGCCGGCGGCAGCGACCCGATCCTCGCGGCGGCGCGGATCGCCGTCGGGCAGACCCCACCGCCGCGCGTGGTCCTTCGACGCACCGCCGCCATCCGATTCCTCTATCCGGCCGCCGACTGCGAGGTGGTCGACACCGTCGTACACGACGACCGGTTCGGCCCCACGATCCGCGAAGCCCTCGGCGCCGTCGCTACGGGGACGAATCTCTGGCTGCCCCCGCACGCCTACCAGACGCGATCCCGATACGGGCACGTCATCGCGGTCGGCGCCGACGCCGGTCAGGTAGCAGCAGACCTGGACGGCGCGGAAGACCTGGTCACACTGCGGAGCAAGCCGCAGAGCACCTAGGCGGCCGGCTCCGCTACTCAGCGATCGGATCGCAATTCCTCATCAGCAGCCGAGTCGTCGCGGGGTGTCGGGCGGCGCATCCCGCCTCTCCCTGCCAGTGGTGGAGGCCGTGCCGGGCGGCGAGCGTGTCGGCGTGGTCGGCGCCCTGCACCTTCCGCCGGTCCTCGATCAGATCGGCGAAGCCCTGGGTGGCGGCGCGCGAAGTGGTCGACGGCGTCTGCCACATGGCCGGCCTCGCCGAGGACGGCTCGCGCAGCAATCGTCGCAACTGGGCTGTATTTCATGAGATGCAGACCGAGCACGACCTCGCGGAAGCGCTCGGCAGCGGTTCGATCTTTCCGGATGGCATCTGTCGCGTCGACGTGCCGCGGGCATGAGACCGCACTTCCGCGATACCTGCGTCGTCTCGGCGCACACAGAGTCGTCTCGGCGCACGCAGAAAGGAACATCGGCAACAAGAAGTACTTCGGCATCGTCTACGGCATCCCGGGTTCCCGTTGCGAAGACGTCGGTGTTGTCCTGGCTGCTGCGTCGCAGCAGTGACCAGATGCCCTCGACGTGCTCTGCACGGCTGCGGTGCCGGCGCGCCCCAGCACCTGTCACGCTCATCTTCGGCTGAACACCCCGCCTCGGGGGAAGGTCGCCGATTTCGGTCGGGTAAAAGCCGGGTTTCCTGCGGTCGAACCCCTTCACCCCTGCCGTGCATCCACTGTATACACAGTATATGAACCGAGAAGACAGAGGTCGTCGCGGTGACGCCATGGCGCCGGACGCGCTCACAACCGAGCTGCGCCGGCTGATCGTCGAGGGCGTCTACCCGCCGGGTCACCGACTGGTCCAGGACGAACTCGCCGACCGTTTCGGAGTCAGCCGCATCCCGCTGCGGGAGGCCATGCGCACCCTCGCGAGCGAGGGCCTGCTGCGCTCGACCCCGGGCCGCGGCACGTTCGTGACGGTGCTGGACCTGGACGAGATCGACGAGATCTACAACCTGCGGCGGCTGATCGAGCCGAGCTTCGCCGAGCACGTCACCGAGCGGGTCTCCCGGCGCGACATCAGCCGATTCGAGGAGATGGCCACCGCGATAGAGCAGGCTGCCGGGACCGGCGCCGACGTCTGGTCGCGCACGAACCTCGCCTTCCACCTGGACATGTACCGGCTGTCCCGGCTGCCCATGCGCTACGAGATCATCTCGCAGATGTACCACCGGCTGGAGCCGTACTCCCGCTTCTACGTCCACGGCACCTCGGCGTACGGCCGGGTCCACCACGAGCACGCCGCGATGGTCCAGGCGCTGGCGGACGGGGACGCGGAGGAGCTGGCCCGGCAGATCACGGCCCATATCGACGGCGGCCAGGAGGGGCTGCACGCGGCCTGGGAAAACAGCAGCGGCGCCCTGCAGGCGTACTGGGCGGAGTCGGCCCAGTGACCGCGCTCGCGCTCAACACCGATGTGGGCGAGGGGTTCGGGGTCTGGGGACCGGCCGACGAGGGCGAGTTGCTCGACCAGGTCACCGCGGCCAACGTGGCCTGCGGGTTCCACGCCGGCGACCCCGACATCCTGCGCCGCACCTGTGAGGCGAGCGCCGCCCGGGGCGTGGCGATCGGCGCTCAAGTCTCCTACCGCGACCTGGCCGGTTTCGGCCGCCGCTTCATCGACGTACCGCCGGCCACACTGGTCAACGAACTGCTGTACCAGATGGGCGCGTTGGAGGTGTTCGCACGTCTCGCGGGCGGTCGCGTCGGCTATGTGAAGGCCCACGGCGCGCTCTACAACGCGGCGGCCCGGCACACCGGGCACGCGGCCGCGATCGTCGAGGCGGTCGCCCTGTACGACCGCGGGTTGCCGCTGCTGTGCCAGCCGGGCACCGCCGTGTGGGAGCGGGCGGTGGAGGCCGGGGTGCGCCCGCTGGCCGAGGGGTTCATCGACCGCGGCTACACCGACGATGGGCTGCTGGTGCCCCGCTCCGCGCCGGGCGCCCTGATCACCAACCCGGCCGAGGCGGCCGAACGCGCCCTGCGGATGGCGGAGTCGGGGACGGTGGTCTCGGTTACCGGCGCTGTCGTACGGATCGCCCCCGACGGCGGGGAGCTGGCCGCGCTGTGCGTGCACAGTGACACGCCCGGCGCGGCCGGGCTGGCCGCCGCCGTACGGGAGGCGCTGGCCTCGGGCGGGATCGCGGTGGGCCCGCCCGGTGCCACCGCCGGCCGTCAGGTGGCGGAGGCACGGTCATGACGCCCGCCGAAACGATCCTTCGGCGCGCCGGTGACCGGGGCTGGCTGATCGAGTGCGCGGGCCTGCACCCCGCCGAGGTCGCCACCTCGATCCGCGCCCAGCCCTGGGCGTCGGGGCTGCGGGAGGTCGTGCCCGCCGCCACGACCGTGCTGGTGGTGGCGGAGACCGCCACCGGGATGGGGAAGCTCGCCGCCGGGCTGCGCACCGTGCTCGACGAGTCCGGCGCTCACCGCGCCGGACCGCCGCCGGGCCGACGGATCGTGATCCCGGTCCGCTACGACGGACCGGACCTGCCCGAGGTCGCCGAACGCCTCGGACTGGCTCCGGAGGAGGTCGCGCGGCGGCACGGCGCGAGGGAGTACCGGGTCGGCTTCTTCGGCTTCGCGCCCGGCTTCGCCTATCTGGACGGCGTACCGGAGAGCCTCCGGCTGCCCCGGCTGCCCAGCCCGCGGCCGAGGGTGGCCGCCGGGGTGGTGGCCATCGCCGGGAACCAGACGGTCGTCTACCCGGGCGGAACCCCCGGCGGCTGGCACCAGATCGGCGTCACCACCACCCGGCTGTGGGACGTGACCGCCGATCCGCCGAACCGGCTCGCGATCGGCGACCGGGTCGTCTTCGAGGCGGTGACGCCATGACGGTCACCTCCGCCGCCCCGGGGCGCCGGGCCCTCCCCCGGCACCGTCCGCCCGGCCCCGGAGCCGGCCCGGAGCCCGCCGTGCTGACGGTCGTCGAGGCGGGGGCGGCGACCAGCGTGCAGGACCTGGGCCGCCCGGGGATGGCCCATCTGGGCGTCCCCGCCTCCGGCCCGGCCGACCGGCGCAGCTTCCGGCTCGCCAATCGGTTGGCCGGCAACCCGGAGAACACCCCGGCCCTGGAGGTGACCCTCGGCGGCCTCGCGATCGCCCTCTCCACCACCCGCCATGTGGCGGTCACCGGGGCCCCGGCGCCGCTGACGGTCGACGGGGTGCCGGTCGACGGCGCGCCGCGGCTGCGGCTGCGCGCCGGATCAGTGCTCACGATCGGCCGCCCCTGGGCGGGCTGCCGCAGCTACCTCGCCGTCTCCGGCGGGATCGAGGCGGACCGGGTGCTGGGGTCGGCCTCGCGCGACTCCCTCACCGGGCTCGGCCCCGCCCCGGTGCGCACCGGGGCGGAGTACGGACTGGGTCCGGTACGTCCGGTCCCGGCCATCCCGCTGGAACTGGCGTTCAGCGTCGTCCCGAGCGGCGGCCCGGTCACCGTCCGGTTCCGCTGGGGTCCGCGGCACGAGCTGTTCGACGCCGCGGACCGGCACCGGCTCACCACCACGCCCTGGCAGGTCTCCGCCCAGTGCGACCGAGTGGGCGCGCGGCTGACCGGACCGCCGCTGGCCATCGGCTCGGTCGACCTGCCCAGCGAGGGTACGGTGCGCGGCGCCATCCAGGTGCCTCCGTCGGGCGAGCCGATCGTCTTCCTCGCCGACCATCCGGTCACCGGCGGCTACCCCGTCATCGGGGTGGTCACCGACGCCGACATCGATCTCGTCGGCCAGACCCTCCCCGGGGACGGGCTGCGGCTCGCCCCCGTGCACTGAAACACCCTGAAACCCCTTGAGGAGATACCGAACATGACCGCTCAGTCCCCCTCCCTCGTCCCCTTCCACCTGGCCATCCCGGTGGACGACATCGCGGCCGCCCGCGAGTTCTACGGCAAGGTGCTCGGCTTCGCCGAGGGCCGCTCGGACACCAAGTGGATCGACTGGAACTTCGGTGGCCACCAGGTCGTCACCCACCAGGTCGGCGACGGCCCGTCGGGGACGCCGCGCGACGGCATCGCCGGGACCAACCCGGTCGACGGCCACCAGGTGCCGGTGCCGCACTTCGGCCTGGTGCTCCCGGTACCGGAGTTCAAGAAGCTGGCCGAGCGGCTCACCGAGGCGGGCACTCAGTTCGTGATCGAGCCGTACGTCCGCTTCCAGGGCGAGCCCGGTGAGCAGTGGACGATGTTCTTCCTCGACCCGGCGGGCAACGCTATGGAGTTCAAGGCGTTCGCCGACCTCGGACAGCTCTTCGCCGTCTGATTCTTCGCCGTCCTCGCCGTCCGACCGGCGAGCGGCGCCCGGCCCGGAAGGACGACGGTCATCAGCAGGAGGACTGGTCCCGCGGATGACCGTCGTGCGGGCCCCCGGCGCCGCACCAGCGGCACTGACAGCACATCCCAGCCATAGGACATGTCAGACCCGGAGGAACCCATGACGAGCGTATCAACGGCCCCCGGAAACACCGGGGACGCGGCCGCCACGGCCGCCGTGACCGCCGCGGCGCGGGGCGGTCCGCGCCGGGCGGCGCTGGCGGCGGCCGCCGGCACCGCCATCGAGTACTACGAGTTCGGCGTCTACAGCTATCTGGCCGTGGTCATCGGCCCGCACTTCTTTCCCGGGGACGACCCCACCGCCGCCCTGCTGGCCACACTCGCGGTGTTCGGGAGCGCGTTCCTGATGCGGCCGCTGGGCGGCATTCTGCTCGGCCGGTTCGGAGACCGCGTAGGCCGCAAACCCGTACTGATCCTCACCGTGACCGGGATGGGCGGCGCCACCGCCGCCGTCGGGCTGCTGCCCACGGCCGAGACCGTCGGCATGGCCGCGCCCGCCGCGCTGCTGGTGGTGCGGCTCGTGCAGGGGTTCTTCGCGGGCGGTGAGGTGACCGGTTCGGCCACCTACCTCGCCGAGTCGGCCCCGGCAGGGCGGCGCGGCTTCTTCGGCGCCTTCACCCCGGTCGGGGTGGCACTCGGCGGCGGAGCCGCGGCACTGGTCGCGGGCGTCACCACGACCGCGCTGAGCGAACGCCAGCTCGACGCCTGGGGGTGGCGCATACCGTTCCTGCTCTCGCTCCCGCTGATCGCCGTCGCCCTCATCGCCCGCAACCGGCTCGCGGACTCCGAGAGCTTCCTCGCGGCGAAGTCGGAGCAAGCCACCGCCAAGGCGCCGCTGACCGAGGTGTTCACGCGGCACCGCGGACCGGTGCTGAAGGTGACCCTGCTGGCCATCGGCTCCAACTGCGGCTACTGGGTCGGCCTGATCTTCATGAACATCTACCTGACCACCGACCTCGGCTACCCCAAGGACTCCACTTTCTGGATCATGGGCGGAATCAGCCTGTTCGTGGCCGCCCTGATGCCGGTGTGCGGGGCGCTGTCGGACCGGTGGGGCCGCAAGCGGCTCATCACCATCGGCTTCGCCGGATACGCGATCCTGGTCCTCCCCGCCATGCTGGTCATGGGGCTGGGCAGCTTCCCGCTCGCCGTCGCGGCCATGGTGGTGCTGGCCCTGCCGATGCCGGTCGTACAGTCCGTCACGTACCCGACGTACGCCGAGATGTTCCCGACCCGGGTGCGGTACACCGGGCTCTCGTTCAGCTTCAACATCGGCACCATCGTCGGCGGTGGGCTCAGCCCCTATCTGGCCACCTGGCTGATCTCGGCCACCGGCAGTCTGCTCGCCCCGGGCTTCCTGCTGATGGCGGCCGTGGTCGTCGCCCTGCTGACGCTGCGCACCGTTACCGAATCCAGCCGAGGGGAACTGGCATGACGGCCGCCGTGCGGCCCGGCCCCGCCCCTTCCGGAGATGGCCTTCCCGGGGACGTCCCCGCCACCCCGGCGGCGTTGCGGCGCCTGGTGGCGGACGGCCGGTGGACCGGGCCCACGGCCGGTCTGCTGGACGGCTACCAGCAGGCCAACCTCGTGATCGTCCCGCGCGACCTCGCCTTCGACTTCCTGCTGTACTGCACCCGCAACCCCGCGCCCTGTCCCGTCCTCGCCGTCACCGAACCCGGCGACCCGGTGGTGCGGCTGGGCACCACGGTCGCCGACCTGCGGACGGACCTGCCGCGCTACCGGGTCTGGCACAACGGCGAACTGACCGCCGAACCGCACGACATCACCACCCACTGGCGCGCGGACGCGGTCGGCTTCCTCCTCGGCTGCAGCCACACCTTCGAGGGACCGCTGCGCGCGGCGGGCGTCCCGGTCCGGTACGCGCCGGAGTCGGCGGCGCCGCCCGTCTACATCACCGACATGGCCACCCGCCCCGCCGGGCGGCTGTCCGGACCGTTGGTAGTCAGCATGCGCGCGATACCGGCCCGGCTGGTGGCGCGCGCCGTCGAGATCACCGCCCGTTATCCGGCCGGACACGGGGCGCCGGTGCACATCGGCGATCCGGCGACGCTCGGCATCGCCGACCTGGCCCGGCCGGACTTCGGCCCCTCCCCCGTCGTCGAGGAGGGCGACGTCCCGGTGTTCTGGGCCTGCGGGGTGACACCGCAACTGGCGCTCCCCGCGGCACGGGCGCCGTACACCATCGCCCACTACCCGGGCCATATGTTCGTATTCGACCACACCGTCGACGCGGGCCCGGAGCCGGAGGTGCCCGACGGGGCGCCACGGCGGGCGCCACGGCGGGCGCCGCGGTAGCGCCGGAAGGAAGTCGCCACGTCGCGCGCAGTCAGCACCGACTACCAGACCCTCGGCAGCGAGCCCGGGCGCTCCCCGCTTCCCCGCCCTCTTCGACAACCAGCCGATCGTCCTCGACAGGGTCCAGGCCGCCGAGGCCGCCCACATCCTCGGCGCCCGCCGCGTGGCCCCGTCCACTACGACAGCCGGGCCCACTTCACCGAAGGCCACGACGACCTGACGGCCGCCTTCACCGCCGCCGGGCTCACCGACCGCCTCGACCGGGGGCACAACTGACCCGGGGTGCCTGGAGCAACAGTGAAAGCGGCGGAATCTCTCCCGCGCCGGTCACAACCCACCGGGGCCCGGCAGGCGGCCGGGCCCCGCCCTGGAACCGCGTGAGAGTCGGTGCGACCGGGGCCGGTGGCCATGGTTTCCGGCGCGAGCCGGCTGCCGACGTACTCCATGGCCGAGGAATTCAACCCTGCCGGGCCCCGCACCTGCGCGGGAAACGGCTCAGACGACCACGACCCGGCGTCCGCGCGTGTGACCGGCCTGGCTGTCGATGTGCGCCGCAGCCGCCTCGGCGAGCGGGTAGGACTTCTCGACCGGAATGTGGAGCTTCCCTCGCGAGATGAGACCGGCCGCCTCGGCCAGCGCCTCCGGCACACTCCCGGCCACACCGGAGAACCGGACGCCGAACTCCGGCGCACCGAGATCCGCGATGGAGATCACCTTCCCCGGATCCCCGGTCAGCTCGACGAGTTCACGGATCACACCCGAACCGGCCAGATCGAGCGCCGCGTCGACACGGCCGAGCCGGCGCACCCGCTCCACCCAGCCCTCGCCGTACGTCGTGGCAGCGGCACCCAGACTCCGCAGATAGTCCTGGTTCGCCGCCCCGGCCGTGCCGATCACCGTGATGCCGCGCTCACGCGCGATCTGCAGCACCGCCGATCCGACTCCCCCGGACGCACCGCTGACCAGCAGCGTCTGCCCGGACTCCACACCGACCTCGCGAATGATGCGCAGCGCGGTCTCCACCACGGACGGGTACCCGGCCGCCTCCTCGAACGACAGACCCCCGGGCATCCGGGCCCACGCCGACAGCACGGCGAACTCGGCATAGGTGCTCGACCCTTCGCCGAACACGCGGTCACCGACCCCGACCCCTTCGACCCCCTCACCGACCTCGTCCACCACCCCGGCGGCATCCAGCCCGACCCCGGCGGGCAACTCGACCGGATGGGCCCCCAGGATCTGGCCCTCACGGATCCTCCAGTCGACGGGATTCACACCCGCCGCCCGCACAGCGATACGCACCTGGCCGGGACCCGCGTGGGGCTCCTCGGCGTCCACGAGTTGCAGAACATCCGGACCGCCGAACTCGGCGAAGCTCATTCTCTTCATGCCGCCGACCGTAGCACTAACGGTTAGCGTTTAAGAACTGTTTCGGGTTCGTATCTGATAGCGTCAAGGCATGACCGTGCCGACCGGACGCCGCGAGCGCAAGAAGGCCGCGACCCGCCAGAAGATCGCCGACACCGCCCTGCGGCTCTTCCTGGAACACGGATACGACACGGTCGGCATCCGCGACGTGGCCGCCGAAGCCGACGTCGCCGTCACCACGCTCTTCTCCCACTTCGCCTCGAAAGAGGCCCTGGTATTCGAGCAGGACGAAAACTTCGAACAACGCCTCACACAGGCCGTCACCGGCCGGGCCCCGCACGAGCCCCTCATCCCCGCACTGCACCGCGAGATCCAGGCCCTGGTACGACACTGCACCGCGGACAGCGCCGCCCCCATCTGGCACATGATCGACACATCACCCGCCCTGCGGGAATACGAGGAATCGATGAGACTGCGCCACGCCGAGTCACTGGCAACAGCCATCGCCACCGACCCCGACCTGACACAGACCACAACCGCCTGCCGCGCCATCGCACGGTTCGCCGTCGACGCCTTCTCACTGGCCCGCGAGGCCGCCGACCCGCAGGCCGCCGTAGACGAAATCTTCCACATGATCGAAGCCGCCTGGGAGGCCACCAACCCGTCCCCAGGTGCGCCGGGAACTGTTTCCTCCAACTAGGACAAAGACCCGCCGTGAGGAGCTCCAGCCCGCCCGCCGGAACGCTCCCCGCCTCCCGCGCACCACCTCCGGCACGCAACACCGTGCACCAGCAGCAACCCACTACGCTCAGCCCAGCCTCGTGGCGGCCGCACTCCAACAGCGCCCGCCGGGCACCCGCGAGCCGGACCACCCCCACACACCACCCGTCAATGGGGGCCAGTGAGCACAGCCCGACCCTCGGAGCGAACATGCGCGAGTCGAGCTCCAAACCCACAGCCCCACCCGCCCCAGACAAGGAAAAGCCGATCGCGGCCGTTCACCACCCGGCGAGTGTGCGGTGACCGGCATGCTCGGCCAACTGCCAGAAGGGGGCCGCGTGACCGCGGCCCGGGCGCGAGGTGCCGAAGTTCCGCCATCCGCCCATCGACGGCACGCTGTTACCTCGCCATCATGTGGCCACCAAAGCACCATCACATGGGGCCGCGATCCTGACGCCATGAAGGATTCGAATGATCTTGCCGGAGCGTACGAGGCCGGTCCGGCGGCATCCTCGCGCAGGCGGCGCACGGTCCGCCTTACCTATGCGTCGGCGGCCGGTTTCCTCGCCACGTCGCTTCTGACGGTCCCGCAGTTCGCGTGGTCGAGCACGAGCGACAAGCCGAGCGCGGCCCCGGCGCCGACGATCCACTGGTCGGCCTGTCCGAAGGCCGAGCCGCCCATGCCCGACCCGAGCAGGCGAGCGGAGTGCGGCACGGTGCGGGTGCCGGTCGACTGGGCGCAACCGGACGGACCGACGATGAAGATCGCGGTCGCCCGCCAGAAGGCCACCGACCCCGGCATGCGGATCGGGGCGCTGCTGTCCAATCCGGGCGGGCCCGGAAGCACGGGTCTGGACGACGCCTATTACGCCGACAGCCCGGTCGAGGGCTACCCCAAGAGCATCAGGGAACGGTTCGACATCATCGGCTTCGACCCGCGCGGTATCGGCCGCAGCGGAGAGCTGCGGTGCGATGACCGGCTGGCCCGGAAGATTCCCACCCGTCCGAAGAACGCCTCCGAGTTCCACCGTATGCGCGACCTGAACAAACGGCTGGCGGACAGCTGCCGCGAGCGCAGCGGCCCCGTCGTCGGCCATATGGACAGCGAAAGCGTTGCCCGCGACATGGACGCGATCCGTGCGGCCCTCGGCGAGCGGAAGATCAGCTTCCTTGGCCATTCCTACGGCACGCGCATCGGTGAGCGCTACGCACGTCTCTTCCCGCGGAATCTCCGGGCACTGGCCCTCGACAGCGCCATGGACCCCTCCCGGCCCGGAGTCGAGCGCTTCCTCATGGACGGCACCGCCGCCGCCGACAGCGCGCTGCGGGAACTGGCCAAGTGGTGCGACAAGGATGCCTCGTGCGCTCTGAAGGGCAAGGACGTGGCCGCCGTTGTCCGCGGGCTGTTCGCCCGTGCGGACGCGGGCACGCTGTTCGAGCCCGGGCCGCACGGCCCCACGCGGAAGAAGGTCACCGCCCACCAGCTGTCCGGCTTCCTCTACGGCTACCTGAGCAAGTGGAATCCACAGCCCACCGCTGAGCAACTGGCCGCACTGCACAGCGGCAAGGGGAAGGTGTACTGGATCGACGATTCCTCCCCGGAGCTGGCCTGGCGCTCGGTGATCTGCCGCGACGACAACCTCCGGCTGCGCGACTACGCCCACTATCGCGCCCTGCTCCACCGAGCCGCCGCCGAGCACCCCAACGTCCGCTACAACGCCCAGGCCCTGGATATGATCCTCGGCTGCCAGGGGTGGCCGGTGGAAACCAAGCCGCAGCCGGCCCGGAACAAGGGCACCCTCCCACCGGTCCTGGTGGTGAACGCCGGACACGATCTCGCGACTCCACTGGCGGGTGCCCGGCGTATGGCACGGGAGTTCCCGAAAGGAAGGCTCGCCGTCCTTGACGGGGTGGATCACTGGCTCTACCGCAAGTGCCAGTCGCCCCTCCCGGCACGGGCGATCGACACCTACCTGCGGACGCTGAAGACCCCGCCCCCCGGCACGGTGTACCCCCCTCGAGGGCGTTGAGCCGAGCGCGCGCCTGCGGCACCGGGCGCTCCTGGTTGCCGCAGGCTCCTCGGCCGGGGTCACCGGCCGAGGAGGAGCTCGGCCTGCCGCCGGACTTCCCCGGGGTCTGCCCCGCGGCAGCGCCCCTGTGCGTGGCGCGGGCCGCCGCACCGGAGATGGGCGGCATCCGGTGCGGCGGCGGTTCGGGAGAGGGCGGTCAGCCGACCCGGACGGTCCTGGACATTCCGGGGGCCACGGAAACGACGGCGTAGGTGTAGGTCACGCCGTCCACCGTCTTGGTTCGTACCGTGCGCCTCTTCCCGTCGACGGTGATCCGGCTGTGCTTGCCGGGGAATCGGGCCTCCCAGGTGTAGGCGGCGCCTCCGGAGGTGTGGGCGAGGGTGGAGGAGGTGGTGCCGTCGTGACGCAGGCTGAAGGTGCTCTTGCCGATGCGCAGATGGTCCAGCTTCAGCCAGTCCATCCCGCTGGGCAGCCGTGACTGGGTGGTCAGGGAGCGACGGGGCGCGTCGGGCGCGACGCCCATCAGTCCCTGGACCGTCTGGCTCAGGAGGGTGAAGGACACCTCGGGGTAGTCCCCGTTGGGGCCCTGGCGGGTGACGGTGTGCTGGGTGTTCCGCTGGTCGTAGATGTGGCGCATCCACTTCCAGGCCGTGTCCGCGCGGTTGTGCCGGAAGAAGGTGTCGGGGAGGTAGGTGAGGGCCTCGATGTTCACCGGCCTGCCCGAGCCGCTCGCCTGCTCGTCGATGTAGTCGAGGTAGGCGTCGTTGCGGGGTCCGGGGTCGATGATGCCCTTCATCGGCATGAACCAGCTGTTCTCCTTGCCCCAGCCGGTGAGCGGCGTGCCATCGGTGCGGTAGGCGCGCACCATGGACGCACCGGATCCGCTGCCGCTCCAGGTGGCGTTGAAATACTCCTTGAGCCGCTCGGCCCGTGCGGCGGACGCGGCCGCGAGGGCGCGGTCGCCCTTGTCGCGTGCGAGCTCCGCCAGCGCGCGGTACGCCTGGTACTGCGCCGCGATGCCGTCTCCGGCCTCGGCGAGGTGTTCGTTGCCCTCCTCGTTGTAGCTGGCGGCTCCGGCGAAGATGCCCTTCCCCGTGCCCTCGGCCACCTTGACCTTCCCGTTGTCCTTGGTGCCGTCGTGCAGGTCGACGAACTCCTCGGTCGCGTGGCGGTAGTAGTCCCAGAAGGCGGTGTCGTCGAGGTAGGCGCGGTCGCCACTCCAGCGGTAGGCCTCATTGGCCTTCTCCACCAGTTCGAAGGTGGCGGGCACCTCGCGGACGAAGTCGTCGGGGCCGTGGTAGTCGATCGCATGCGCGGTGCTGGTGTCGAAGTTGAGCGACCAGACCGGGTAGTAGCGGTGCTCGGCCGTGGCGGAGGCGGCATAGGAACGGAGCATCGCCTTGTTCTCGGCGCCGAGCCCGAGGACGGCGGCTCCGCCGAGCTGGTGGGCGAAGTCGCGCGAGTAGTACGCGCTGCGGTGGGCGTAGCCCGCCCAGTAAGCGGGGCCGTAGGTACCCGTGCCGGTTCCCGACCGGTGGTTCTCGTCGACGTTCAACGGGCCGGTGGTACCGGGGAGTTGCACCCAGCTGTTGGCCTTCCGCTTCGACCAGGTGAACATCTCCACGATCCTCGGGTCCGAGGAGCTGACCGTGGGGTCCACCGGGGATGACGGCGACACCATGACGTCATCGGCGTTGACCCAGCCGTCGCCGGACTCGAAGGCGATCTCCAGCTGGTCGTCGGGGGTCAGGGCGACCCGGCTGACGGTGTAGCGAGCGTACGTCGGGCGGCTGGGCAGCGCGACGGAGTCCATGACCTTTCCGTTCACCCGCACCGTGAAGTGAGCGCCGGGCCCTCCGGTGGCGATCCACGCGGAGAAGTCGTAGGTGCCGGAGCGGCGGGCCGTGATGGTCTGGGACGCCTTCTTGTCCGGGCCCGCGTCGAGGTAGAGCAGCCGATTGCCGCCGTGGGGCAGGTTGGTGGCGGTTCCCGCGCCGGAGGTGAGGGTCCAGCCCGCGCCCTCCTGCTCGAAGCCGGGGTCGGTGACGGTGAGCTGGGCCGGTGGGGTGGCCGCGGCGGGCGCCCCTCCCGTCGGCAGAAGCGTTACGGCGAGCACGCTGAGCGTGGACAGCACGGACAGGCGGGAAGGTCTCATCTTTCTTTTCTCCCGGTCGTCATCGGCGTGGACGGGAGCCGGGCGGCCCTTGGGGCGGTGACGCTAGCAATCGGTCATCAGGCTTGCAATGTGTGTGCGCACACTTTCTTTAGTGACCTCAAGAAGCAAATTAAAGTGTGCAGAAAGATTGCAGTGAATCTTTGCAAGTAATACGTTCCTGGCATCACCCCTCGTGCCACGGCGCGGCTGTGCGCGCAGCCGCAGACAGGGATCAGCCATGAACGTCTCGCCCGTGAACACCCCCCTCGGCATCGACCGCCGAAGACTCCTCCAGCTCGGCGGCGCGCTCGCCGCCGCCACCTCACTCTCCGCGTGCTCCGGCTCCGGCTCCGCCGGGACCGGCAGCGCGGGCGACAAGAACAAGGGCTCCATCACCGTCTGGAGCTGGCAGGGACCGGCCACCGCGTTGAAGGCGCTGGTGCCGGAGTTCCGCAAGAAGCATCCGGGCATCGAGGTGACCGTCCAGGACATCGGGAACCCGGCCATCTGGGACAAGATCACCACCGCCATGGCGGCCGGAGGCGAGGGGCTCGCCGATGTGCTGCACATCGGCGTCGACTACCTCCCCGGCTACGCCGAGAAGTTCCCGGACGGACTCGCCGACCTGGACGAGCTGGGCGCGAACAGGTACCGCGGGGCCTTCGCCCCGGGCCTGTGGCGCACTGTCTCCCCGGACGGCAACCGGGTCAACGCCCTTCCCTGGGAGGCGAATTCGGCGGGCTTCTGGTACCGCGCGGACCTCTTCGAGAAGGCAGGTGTCGATGCGGGCGCCCTGGCCACCTGGGACGACGCCATCGAGGCCGGAAAGAAGATCAAGGCCGACACCGGCACTCGCCTGATCGGCATAGACAAGCCCGCTTCCCAGGCCGACGCCGCCAACTTCTTCCAGATGCTCCTCCAGCTCCAGGGCACCTTCTACTTCAACGCCGCCGGTGACATCACGCTCGACTCCCCGGAGGCGGTGCGTGCCATGGAGATCATCAAGCGGCTGAACGACGCCGGGCTGGTCAGCGACTTCTCCGGCGGCTGGAACACGATGGTGAGATCGCTGAAGATGAGCACCGTCGCCGTGCACGCCTCGCCCACCTGGTTCGGCGGTGTCATCGAGCGCGAGGTGCCCCAGCAGAAGGGCAAGTGGCGCGTCCAGCTGCCGCCGGCTGTCCGCCCCGGCGGCTCCCGTTCGGCCACCGTCAACTCCACCCACCTCGCCGTCGCGGGCAGCAGCCCCCACCAGGCCGCGGCCTGGTCCTTCGTCGAGTACGTCCTCACCCGCCCGGCCTCACAGGTGAAGATCTACCGGGACCAGGCCATCGCCCCGGCCCTGATGAAGGCGTACGACGACGCCGCCTTCCACGAGCCGTCGGCCTACTTCGGAGGGCAGAAGCGAGGAGAGGTCTTCGTCAAGGCGCTCAAGGCGCCCTCCCCGGCGTTCAACTACTCCGCCGACTACGCCCGCGTCCTCAAGGTGGTCACCGACGCCCAGACCAAGGTGCTGCTCAAGGGCGCCGACCCGGCCGACGTGCTGGGCGATGCCGCCGACCAGCTCGGCAAGCAGACCGGACGGAAGATCGTCCGATGAGCGCGGTCCTCCACAAGGCGCCGGCGGCAACCGCCCCCGCCAGAGCGGCCCGAGCGAGGAGAAGCCGACCGCGCGGGCGCCTCGCCCCCTACCTCTTCATCCTGCCCGCCCTCGCCCTCTTCGCGGCGTTCAAGCTCTACCCCATCGGCTGGTCCTTCGTGCTCAGCCTCCACAAGACGGTGGGTGGCGTCGACACCTTCGTGGGCGGCGACAACTACCGGCGGCTGGTCGACGATCCGCTGTTCTGGACCGCGCTCAAGAACACCGCCGTGGTACTCGCCGTCCAGGTCCCGGTGATGCTGGCCCTCGCCACCGGACTCGCCGTCGCGCTCAACTCAGCGCTTCTGCATGCGCGTTCGGTCTTCCGGCTGGGCTTCTTCCTGCCGATGGTCACCGGCCTGGTGGCCTACGGCATCGTCTTCTCCGTCCTCCTCCACCAGGAGTACGGCCTGGTCAACTGGTTCCTGGAACTCCTCGGCAGCGACGGCGTCCCCTGGCTGACCGACCCCCTCTGGGCGAAGATCTCCATCGGCCTCGCGCTGACCTGGCACTACACCGGCTACAACGCGGTGATCCTGCTGGCCCGGCTGCAAACCGTACCGAAGGAGCTCTACGACTCGGCCGCGGTGGACGGAGCGGGCCCCTGGCAGTCCTTCCGCCATGTGACCCTGCCGGGGATCCGCCCCGCACTGCTGCTCACCACGGTCCTCTCCACCATCGGCACCCTGCAACTCTTCGACGAGCCGTACATCCTCACCGGGGGCGGCCCGGACAACGCCACCCTGACCATCGGTGTGTACCTCTACCAGACCGCCTTCAAGTACTTCGACTTCGGCTACGCCTCGGCCATCGCCTATGTGCTCGCCGTCCTCATCGGGATCCTCGGACTGATCCAGTTCCGGGTGCTGGGAGACAAGTCATGAGGCCCGCACAGCGCCGCCACGGCATCCTGCTGACCTCCTCGCTCGCCATCACCCTGGCCGCGGTGGTCATCCCCCTCTACTGGCTGGTCATCGCCAGTACCCACAGCAGCCACGAGATCTTCAACAGCCCCCCGCCCCTGCTGCCCGGCGGCGACCTCGCGGAGAACCTCGACACCCTCCAGCGGACCGCGTCCTTCGGCCGCGTGGTGCTCAACTCCACGCTGATAGCGGCCATTTACACGCTGTGCGCCGGCGCGGTGTGCACCCTGGCCGGATACGGCTTCGCCAAGTACCGCTTCAGGGGACGCGAAGCGCTGTTCGGACTGCTGATGCTCGGGCTGGTGATCCCGGTCCAGGTGACCCTGATCCCGCTGTTCAAACTGATGGCGCAGCTGGAGTGGCTCAACACCTACCAGGCCGTGGTCATGCCGAATCTGGCCCTGCCGTTCGGCATCTTCCTGATGCGTCAGTCGATGGCCGCCCTCCCCGACGAGCTGCTCGACTCGGCACGGATGGACGGCTGCGGCGAGCTGCGGCTGTTCTGGAAAGTGGTCCTCCCACCAATGAAACCCGCCCTCGCGGCACTCGCCATCTTCCTCTTCCTCTACCAGTGGAACGACTTCATCTGGCCGCTGATCGTGCTGCGCGACAGCCAGTCGTTCACCATCCCCGTGGCACTCGCCGCCCTCCAGGGGCTCAACAACACCGACTACGGGGCCATCCTCACCGGTACCGCCGTCGCCGCGGTGCCGATGGCCGTCGTCTTCCTCGTGCTGCAACGCCACTTTGTCTCCGGCCTGCTGGCCGGTGCCGTGAAGGAGTGACCATGTCCCACGCGACCCACCAGGCCGTCACCACCGCGGAGTTGGCTCCCGCGGCCTGTGAGCCGCTGCTCGACGGAGTGAGCATCGCCGTGCCGGCCCGCGGCGCGGATGTCTCCTGGGACCTTGTGGAGGAGCCCGGGGGGCCCAGCATCCTGTGGCTGCGGGCCGAGGGCGCCCCCATCGAGGTGCGGTTCTCCGTACCGCTCGGGGACGCCGCCGGATACTGGCATCCGCGCGTCGGATGGCATCGCACCCTGCTCGCCGACTGGGAGGGGCGGTCGGTGGCCTCCCTGGTCGACGGACACGCCGCGGGGTGCCTCTACGACCACTCCGGCGCCACTCTGCTGACCTTCGCGGCCGTCGATCCGGTCCCGGAGACCGCCCTGCGGTTCGGGGTGTCGGAGGAGAACGGCACCTATGTCGTCCATCTCCATCTGCCCGCGTCGAACGGCCCGCACCGGTTGCTGCTCGTACCGCGCGCGGAGTCGGTCGCCGCGGCGCTGCGCGTCCTGCGCGCCTGGTTCACCGCCGAGGTGGCGGCGCTGCCGGTGCCCGACAGCGCCCGCACACCCGTCTACTCCACCTGGTACGCCTTCAACCAGCAGGTGGACGCGGTATCCGTGGAGACCCAGGCCCGCCTGGCCGCCGAACTCGGCTGCGGAGTCCTGATCCTGGACGACGGGTGGCAACGCCACGGCCACGGGCGCGGCTACGCGGGCTGCGGCGACTGGGAGCCGGACGGGGCCAAGTTCCCCGACTTCACCGCACATGTCGCCCGGGTCCGCGGCCACGGAATGCGCTATATGGTCTGGATCGCCCCGCTCCTGCTGGGCCCACGGGCCGCATGCCACCGGCAGTGGGCACCGTACGCCACGCGCCCCGCCACGGTCCCCGGCGCCGCCGTCCTGGACCCCCGCCACCCGGAGGTGCGCTCCCGGATCGTCGAGAGTTGCGTTCGCCTGGTGCGCGACCACGGACTCGACGGTCTGAAAGTGGACTTCCTCGACCAGGCCATGGTGTACGCGGGCGACGGCGCCGGGGACGTCGGAGCGGCCATGGCTCTCCTCCTGGCCGACCTGCGGTGCGCGCTCCAGACCGTCCGCCCCGATGTGCTGCTGGAACTGCGCCAGCCGTACACCGGTCCCGGTATGGCTCCGTACGGCAATATGATGCGCTCCCTCGACTGCCCTGCGGACGCCACCGCCAACCGGGTCCGCACCCTCGACACCTCACTGCTCACCGTCGGCGGTGCGGTCCATTCCGACATGCTGCTGTGGGATCCCGCCGCGCCGGTCGAGGCCGCGGTGCGCCAGCTCATCGGCACCTTCCACTCCGTACCGCAGCTTTCGGTGCGGCTGGACCGGCTCCCCGCGGGCCACCGTGAGGCGATCGGTTTCTGGCTCGCCGAATGGAGCCGTCTGCGTCCGCAGCTGCTGGACGGAACGGTCGAACCCGGGCGCCCCGACGAGCTCTACACGCTGGTCCGTTCGGCGGCCGATGGAGTGTGCGTCATCGATGTGCACAGCGATCGCGTCGTGCCGCTGCGGCCCGCCGGACAGCACGAGATCGTGCTGGTCAACGCAACCCCGGCGGACCGGCTCACCGTGGCGGCAGGGGAGGACTCCCACACCGCGGACATCACGGTGCACGACCCCCGTGGCCGTATCATCGACCGGTGTCGGCGTGTGCTCACACCCGGCTTGCACACGGTCCCCGTACCGAGCATGGGACTGGCCACACTCCGGATCAGGGAAGGCGGCACACAGTGAAGGTGGGGATCACCGAGGTCGCCACGCGGGCAGGGGTCAGCGAGGCGACCGTCAGCCGTGTGATCAACCGGCGGCAGGGCGTCTCCAAGAAGACCCGCGACACCGTCGAGCAGGCCATGGCCGAGCTCGGCTACGAACGCCCGACCCAAGGCCAGCTGGTCGCCCTGCTCACCGAGCACGTGTCCAACCCGTTCTTCGCGGACGTGGCCGAGCGGATCGAGTCCTCGCTCGCGCCCCACGGCCTGAAGACGGTGGTGTGTCCCGCGTTCCCCGGCGGTGTCCAGGAGCGCGACTTCATCGCCTCCCTGGTGGACAAGGGCATCGCGGCAGTGGTGTTCCTCTCCGCGTCGAACACCGTCGAGGGAGCGGACCTCGAGACCTACGAGATGCTGCGGACGCGCCGTATTCCCTATGTGGCCATCAACGGGGAGTTCGCGGACGGTGTGCCCGCGCCCGTGTTCTCCACCGATGACGTCCTGGCCGCCGAACTGGCCGTCGACCACCTCCACCGGCTCGGACACCGCAGGATCGGCATGGCCTCCGGTCCGGTGGGCAACCACCCGGCCGACAAGCGGGTCGAGGGATTCCGCACGGCCATGGCGAAGCGCGGCATCGATGACCCCGAGCGCTGGGTGATCCGGCAGTCGTACACCGTCGAGGGCGGCCAGTCGGCCGCCACCACCTTGCTCGGCCTCGGTGCCACCGCGATCGTCGCGGCGAGTGACTACATGGCGCTCGGCGCCATCCGCGGGGTGCGGCGCCAGGGCCGCTCGGTGCCCGAGGACATCTCGGTGGTGGGATACGACGGGACGATGATCACCGAGTTCGTGGACCCTCCGCTCACCACGGTGCGTCAGCCCGCCGACCGGCTCGCGCTGGAAGTCGGCCGTACAGTGCTGGCTCTGGTCAGCAATCGCGATGTACCTACCGGTGAGCTGCTGTTCGACCCCGAGCTGGTGATCCGCGCCAGCACGGGCCCGGCTCCCTCCTGACCGCGGCCACCATGCCTCAGGCCACCGTGCCGTCCGAGCTCCGCGCACTCGCCCGCGGCACCGCGCCAAAGGGGAGCGAGTTCGCTCCCCTCCTGAGGGAGGTCAGGAGGCAGGGGCTGCTGGAGCGCCGCAGGGGTCGGTACACGCGGATGATCACCGTGAACCTCCTCGCCCTGGCCGCCGTGGTGACGGCGGGTGAACTGGACGCTCTGCATGAGCGGTTCGTGCACAGGTTCAACCGGGTAGGTGGTGGCCTTGTCGGTGCTCAGTCGTGGCGCTGGAAGTCAATCACGAGGAGAAGGCCAAGAAGAAGCACGCCAAGAAGAAGGCGCACGGCCACTCTCGCTGAAGCGGCACCGCACCGACGCGGCCCTGGAAGCAGCACTCGCTTCCAGGGCCGCGACCGCGTCCGGACGGACGGGTCAGGTGGCGCAGCCCACGAGGGCCGGGACGCAGTTGTTCGGGTTGTTGCCGGTCACGTTCGTCGCGATCACCGACACCGCACCGCCTTCGGTGAAGATGCCGCCGCCCTGACCGCCATTGGCCGTATTGCCGGTGATGTTGTTACCGATGATCTGCGCGTTTCCCGCGTGGTTGAAGAGTCCGCCGCCGTTCAGGGTGGCGATGTTTCCGGACACCGTGGTGGACTGCAATTGCAGCGCGCTGCCGAAGTTCGCGAGACATGCGCCGTAGCTTCCCGTCCTGTTTCCGGTGATGGGTCCGCCGCTGAAGGTCAGATTCCCGATGGACGTCCAGATACCCCCGCCCTCGAAACTGTTGGCGCGGTTGGTACCGATCGTCACGGCACTCAGGACGGAATTCCCGAAGTTCGCGAGGGCGCCGCCGGTGCTGTCGGCGGTGTTGTCGGTGCACGTGCTGCTGTTGGCGGTCAGCGAGGCCCCGTATCGACGTGCATGCCACCGCCGTCGTTGGCGGTGTTGCCCGAGACGTTGCTCAGGGTCAGACTGGCCGTGGCGCCCGGGCCGACCTGGATGCCGCCGCCGATGCCGCTCGCGACGTCCGCGGTGACCGGGCTCTGGTTCAGGGTCAGGGAGCCCAGGTCGAGGATTCCGGCCCCGTCCACCGCCCGGCCGCCCGGCCGCCCGAGAGGGTCACCCCGCTGACGGTGAGCTGTCCGCCGGGCGCGATCTCCGCGATGCGGAAGTCCGGTGCCGAGGGGCTGCGTCTGATGGTCGCTCCGGTGCCGGTGAGGGTCACGTTCCCGGTGATGACCGGCAGCCCGTCGGGGCCGTTGGCGCCCGTCGCCGCCACCGAGCTGAGGGTGTAGACGCCCCCGGCGGCCAGGCTGACGGTCCCGCCCGAGGCCGCCTGACCCACCGCGGTGACCAGCGCCGCCGCGTCCCCACAGGGCGCGGTGGCCTGGGGCGCGTCCGCACCGCCCGCCCTGCTTGAGCGGGGCTGACGCTGGTCACTACGGGGGCCAAGATGCTCGCTCTTTTCTTCCTTCTCGTTCCTCTTGGACGGGCCGCGCCCTGGCCGGCCGGTCGGCCAGGGCGCGGTGGGACGTAGCCGCCCGTACGCGACAGCGCGGGCGGCGACTTGATGGTCGTGCCGTCGGTGCCCCGTTGCCCCGGAGGGTTAGGTGATCGTGAAGGCTTGAGCGTTGGAGTTGCCGCCGCACGTGTGGACCGTGATGGTCCCGGCGCCGGTGGCGAGTCCGCCGGGCACGGTGGCGACGAGCTGGGTGTCGCTGATGGGGGTGAAGACCGCGAGGGCGGTGGCGGCGGCGCTGTCGGTGAAGGTGACGGTGTCGACGCCTACGAAGCCGGTTCCGTTGATGGTGACCGAGTCTCCTGCCGTGCCCGTGGTGGGAGCCGTCGAGGTGACGGCCGGGGCGAGGTAGTAGTCGATCAGGGTGGTGCCCGATGCGCTGGAGCCGCCGGCCGTGGTGATCGTCACCGGCTGGGTTGAGACCGTGCCGACCTGGCCCGGGTTGGCCGGTGCGGTGAAGGTGACCTGGGCGGCCTGGGTGGGGGTGACCGCGACGTTGCCGACGGCGCCCACCACGACCTGTGTCCCGGTCAGGAAGTTGGTGCCGAACAGCGTCACCGCGCCACCGGTGGCGGCCGGAACGCAGGTGACGCTCAGCCCCGTGGTCGTCGGTGTGCCGATGACGAAGAACGGCAGTGCGTTGCTGGTGGCGCCGGTGTTGCTGGTGACGCTGATGGAGACCTGTCCGGAGCAGGGGGCCGTGACGGGCACGACGAAGGTGACCAAGGTGGCGGTGACGGAGGTCGGAGTGACCGCCGCCGAACCGAAGTTCACCCTCGTCGTGGTGGCCATAGCAGTGCCGTTGATCTGGACGGTGTCACCGGGTTTGCCTTGGTTGGTGGTGGTTGTCGTATCGACCACCGAGGTGATGGTTGCCATGATCATTCTCCTTCGGTCGCATCGCTCTGGCAGTTCGGGGAGCCTGCGGATGGATGAACGCGGCCCCACAACCGCAGAAGGAATCCCGGTGAGACGGGAGGGGCTCGCGTGAAGACCCGTTGCCTCGGGACTGGCACCTGGAGGCGGGTCGTCCATGGGAAAGCGACTCGGCGCCATCACATGGGCACCGTCAATCGCACTCACCTTGAGTTAAGCGACCGAACAAAAGGGGCGGAAGGTGGAACAGGAAGAATCAGGAAGTCATATGTAGATATGGTTAAGACTCTCCTACGTCCGTCGCGCGCCGCGTCTGTTCGGGTGATGGCGGGTCAAGACTGCTGAGTCCCGTCTCCGGCCGGTGCGTAACTGGTGACGCCCGACGCGGTGGACAGCCCGTCCTTCCTGGAATCGGAAAGCACCGTTGCAGTATTAGGGCGCGTATCGGGTCGTGATCAATGAGCGGGTTCTCCCCTCGGGCTGATCTTCGATCCGATAGATCGTCTTGCCTGACACGTGCGCAACTGACCGATATGGAGTGGGAGTTCATCGAGCCGTACCTGCCGATCGGCGAGTACGGTCCGTACCCGGTGCGGCTGCGGCAGCAGTTCGAAGGGGTGCCGTGGCGGTTCCGGATGGGCGGGCAGTGGCGGGAGATGCCCGCCGAGTCCGGCGCCTGGTCGACTGTCCACAACCATTTCCGGCAGTGGCGCGACGCCGGCGTCTTCGAGGCGCTGCTGGAGGGGCTGATAGCAGAGGCCGCGAAGCGGGGCGTGGTGGACCTGTCGCTGGTCAGCGTCGACTCCACCACGTCCCGAGCCCACCACGGCGCCGCCGGGATGCACCTCGATCCCGGTGTGCTCGACGTGCTGGAGAAGGCCGCTGAGGAGGAGAAGCCCGGGCCAAAGGGGGCGATCGTGAAGAGCAAAACGGGCGGAAGACGGAAGACGATCCCGGACGGGAAGAGCGACGACGCATCCGGCGCCGTCGCAAACTCCGGCTGAAGGCCGCCCTCCTGGGACGCTCCCGGGGCGGGCAGACCAGCAAGGTCCACCTCGCCGCCGACCGCAGGTGCCGTCCGCTGGCGTTCGTCCTGGCTGCGGGACAGGCCGCCGACGGCCCGCAGTTCATCCCCGTGCTGGACAAGGTGCGCGTCCGCGGGATGGTCGGCCGTCCCCGCACCCGCCCGGACGCGATCGCCGGGGACAAGGCGCACTCGTCCCGCGGCAACCGCGCCCACCTGCGCAGGCGCGGCATCTAGGCCGTCATCCCGGAGAAACGGGACCAGGCCGCCAACCGGAAGAGGAAGGGCCGCAAAGGAGGACGCCCCGTCGACCACGACGCCGAGCTCTACAAGGAGAGGAACACCGTCGAGCGCCTGATCAACAAGCTCAAGGCGTGGCGGGGCATCGCGACCCGCTACGACAAGACCCCGGAAAGCTACCTCGCCGGGCTTCAGCTGCGTGCCTCGGTGATCTGGATCAAAGACCTCACCCGAACCAGAGCCGAGAGCCGCGCAGGTCATCGAGGGGCGTGGCTTGTCGGGATCGCAGCGGCAGGGCCGCATTCCCGGATGTCGGGATTTCGGTGGCCTGCTGCCGCCCGGGGAGTGGGGATTGTGCGCCACCAGCGCGGTGTCGGCCCGCGGGCTCAGGTGAGGGCGGCGACCAGCAGGGCGAAGGCGGCGATGATCACGGCGACGCGGACGTAGTGGAAGCGGTCCCAGCGGTTCATCTGCTCCTTCCAGTCCTCGGGTCGGTTCTCGGGGGTCCATGTCTTGCCCCGGTTGTTGATCGGGACGAGCAGCAGGAGCGACATGATCACGCTGAGGATCAGCAGCGCGCCGGCGGTGACGACGAGGCCGGTGCCGTGGTGGTGCCATCCGGCGATGGCCCAGACCGCGACGAGGACGAGCGAGGTGATGTACCAGACCGGCATCACGGCGCCGAGCATCCGGCCCCCGTGGGCGCGGCCGAGTTGGCCACTGTCACCGGGGAGTGCGTTGAGGATCGGGTTGATGACGAAGGCGACGGAGAACTCCACCCCCACCATCACGCCGACGACCACGGTGGTGAAGACCTCGAGTGCGTTGAGCATGATGCCCCCTCCTGAGATCTAGCATTGATAGCTGATACGGCAACGCTAGTAGTACTGCTGCTCGCTTGTCTAGCGATGATAGGATTCGATTATGTCGGTACAGGAACGCAAGGAGCGCGAACGGGCGAGCCGCGAACGCCTCATCGTGGCGACGGCCCGCGAACTCGCCGAGCAGCAGGGCTGGGACGCGGTCACCACCCGCCGGCTCGCGGAGCGCATCGAGTACAGCCAGCCCGTCCTCTACAGCCACTTCCGCGGCAAGCGCGAGATCATCGGCGCCGTCGCGCTCGAGGGCGCCGCCGAGATGGCCGCCGCGGTGCGGGCCGCGGCCTCCGCCGCGGACGGCCCGCGCGCCCGGGTCGCCGCCCTCGCCCGCGCCTACCTCGACTTCGCCGCGCGCAATCCGGCGGTGTACGACGCCATGTTCCAGTTGGACGGCGGCCTGGCGTTCGCGGACGAGGACACCCCGGCACCGCTGAAGGACGCCTTCGCCGCGCTGCTGGAGAGCCTGGGCGAGGTCGCCGGGGACGGTGTCCATCCGGGGCTGTTCACCGAGACGTTCTGGGCGGCCCTGCACGGGCTCGCGACCCTGGCCCGGGCCGGGCGGCTGCCGCCGGGGGACACCGAGCGGAGGGTGCGGCTGCTGGTGGACCGGCTCGCCGTGGTCTGACGCACCGTCCCGGCGGGCACGCAGCCGGGGTCCCCGGGCCCCGCTGCCTGCCTGCGGCATCGCTTCCGGTCACTCGCGCCCACACGGCGCAGCCGCAGATCGCCGGGCCCCGTACCCCAGACGGGCACCCGCCCCGCAAGCTGCGATGGTCATTGACCACGACCCGATACGCGCCCTCGTGCCCTGAACCGTAAGCGGCGGAGCACACCACACCCCTCGGCCCCGCCCGGCTCGATCACGGGCGGGGTGCCGCCTTGCCATCACGGTGAAACAATCGCCAGATAGCTTTGTCATTGCCCGATGACATCCATCAATGACATGCAGACATGCGAGTGTCCGGAGGAATCCCACAGCATGATCGGAAGCCGCGAGAACTCCCGCCCGCGCAAGCGCCTCCGCAGCCGCGCGGGGTGTCCCCCGATACTGCTGCCCTCGCTGATGTTCACGGCCCTGTCGGTGTCCGTGATCAGCACACTGGGGGCGCCGATGGTGCCGACCATCGCCCGCGAACAGCACGTGTCCCTCAGCGCCGCCCAGTGGGTCCTGACCGTGACATTGCTGGCCGGGGCGATATCCGGCCCCGTCCTCGGCAGGCTCGGGGACGGGCCGCGCCGGCGCGGGGCCATCCAAGGAGCCCTGGCCGGCGTGTTCGCCGGAAGCGTCCTGGCGGCGATGGCTCCCGTATTCGGGCTGCTGCTCGTGGGACGCGCCCTGCAAGGTCTCGGGATGGGCCTGATGCCGCTCGCGATCGCCGTCGCCCGCGACCACCTTCCAAAGGAGCGCATGCGCTCCGGCATCTCCTCGCTCTCCATCACCACATCGGTCGGAGCGGGACTCGGCTATCCCGTCACGGGGATCATCGCCCAGCATCTCGACTACCGTGCGGGCTTCTGGTTCGCGGCGCTCCTCAGTGCCGTCGCTCTGGTGGTGGTGTCGTGGGTGGTGCCCGTGGGTTCATCGGTTCCGCGACGTCCGCTCGATGTGACGGGGGCGGCGCTGCTCTGTTCGGGGCTGGGTGTGATCCTGCTGGCCCTGAGCCAAGGTGTGGCCTGGGGGCTGTCCTCGCCCGCCACCCTCGGGAGTTTCGGTGCGGGAGTCGTGGTGCTCGTCCTGTGGGTGCTGCAGGCCCTGCGCGCACGGCACCCTCTGGTCGACATCCGGCTGATCCGCAACCGCGCGGTCCTGGCCGCCAACACGACGGCCCTGCTCATGGGCATCGGCATGTACGGCGTGCTGTCCCTGGTCAACCTCTACACCCAGGTCCCCGCCGCTGCCGGATACGGCTTCCACCTGTCCCTCACCGCTGCCGGCCTCGTCCTGATGCCGATCTCGCTGGGCAGCCTCACGGCGAACCGCGTCGCCTCGGCTCTGGTGGCGCGGGTCGGGCTCTACCGCGTGCTTCCGCTGGGCGCTCTCGTGGTCTGCGTCGACCTCGTCCTGCTCGCCTTCTGCCGCGACGACGTGGCCGTCCTCGTCCTCGGCACGTTCCTGCTCGGCAACGGCGTGGGGGCGGCGTACGCGGTCATGCCCCTGCTCATCGTGCGACATGTACCGCCGTCCGAGACCGGCAGCGCCACCAGTTTCAACCAGGTACTGCGAACGGTCGGCGGCTCCATGGGCAGCGCCGCCATTTCCGCGATCATGCTGGCCTACACTCCGGCCGGCGGCGACCTGCCCCGCGGCACCGCCTACACCACGGCCCTCCTGGCGACCGCGGCCGCGTCCTTCCTCGGTGTCATCGCCGCCGTCGTCCTTCCGCCGCGCCGAGGCACCGGGTCCGATGCGGCGCCCGCCGTGGCGGCAGGGAGTCCGGCCGTGGACACACTGTCGGCGGGACCCGGTCGGGTATCGTCCGCCGTGGTTCCCGGCAGTGACGGGAACCAGGCCGGAAAGGACGTTTGATGGGCTCGGGGACGGATCACTCGCGTGGCAGGAAGCGAGACTCGGACGCCACGCGTGCCGCCTTGCTCACCGCCGCCCGCGATCTGTTCGGCCGCCACGGGTACGAAGCCGTGACGCTGAAGGACATCGGTGAGCGCGCTGGTGTCGACGCCTCTTTGATCGCGCGGTACTTCGGCAACAAGGCCGCCGTCTACAGGTCGGCCGTGGCCGAGGACAGCCGTGAGGTCAGCGCCCCGGCGGAGACCCTGGACCTGGGAGCCTTCACCGCGTACGCACTGCACCGAGCGGACCGCAGAGGGGCACCGGGGCCGCTCGTCCAGGCTCTTCTCTCCCGAAGCAGCGCCCCGGAGGTACGCGCCTCCGCGGCCGACGAGATGCGCAACCGGCTCATCTCACCTCTCGCCAACCGACTGGCGGCAGGAGGCGCCGACGATCCCGTGGGCCGGGCCGAAGTCCTGATCTCCTGCCTCATCGGCGTCATCGCGCTGCGGTCGAGCAACCTCTTCGACGGACTGTCGGCCATGAGCCCCGAGGCGATCGGCGCCATCCTCGAGGCCGCCGTGCAGGCACACGCTGAGCAGGCTCCGCACGGCACGTTCGGCAACGACATCGGTGGCGCCGAAGTCCAGCCGACCTCGTCCCAGGACGAAACCACGTCGTCTTCCCCCTGACCCCACGCCGTGAGTGCTGTCCACGACGCTGGTCAGGACTGTGTGCGAGGTCCATGCCGCGGCAGATGATGCGCCGGGTCGGCGCCGGGGAGGGCTCACCGGATCCGGTGGGGGGTGGCACATCGGACTCGGGCAATTCGTCCGCCAGGCACCTGACCGGCCGCCCCGGGAGACGGCCGGTCCAGGGTCGCTCAGACCTGGGGTGCGTCCCCGAAGTCGGGGATTTCCAGCCGGGCCCCGCCCTGCCGCGCGGATTCGTGCGCCACGATGCCCGGCAGGGTGTAGCGGGCCGCGACCCATGCGTTCACGGATGGAAGCGTGCGGGTGTTCACCGCGGTCACGAAGTCGTCCACCAGGAAGTGGTGGCTTCCTTCGTGCCCGTTGTGCAGGTAATCGAACTCCCGGGGCAGCCGCGACCGGTCGTGCACGGGCGCGGAACCCGAAGTGAAGGCGGCGCGCAGGGCAGGCGCGATGTGCTCGAGTGACGGGTCATCGGGAGCCAGTGTCGGCTTGGGCTCCAGCAACTCGGTGATGTCCTTGACCCCCTTCTTGTCCTGCCAGAAGCTCACCGTGGCGAGCTGTTCCATGCTGGCCTCCGTCCCGAAGAACCGGAACCGCGACTCGCGGATGTGCGAGGGATAGCCGACCCGCCGGAACTCGTTGGTACGGAACGATCCGCCGCCGGACACCTCGAACAGCGCGGTGGCATTGGAGACGTCATTCCCGAACTGGCTGATCTCCTGGTCGAATACATTGTCCCCGCGGTCGTCCTTCACTCCGATCGCCGACACGCTCACCGCGTGCGTCTGCCAGGCTCCGAGGACCCCGCCGACGGAGTGCGTCGGGTAGAGCAGCGGCGGATAGCTGGCGGTCGCCTTCCAGTTCTCGCCGCCGCTGTACTGATATGCCTCATAGAAGCCGAGATCCATGTCGTGAACGTAGTCGCCCTCGGCATAGAAGAGCCGCCCGAAGGCACCCTCGGCGATCTGGTCGCGGGCGTGCACGGTCGCCGGGTTGTACTGGCTCGTCTCACCCATCATGTACGTCAGGCCGGTAGCGCGTACGGCCTCGATGATCGCCGCTATCTCCTCCCGGGTGATCGCCATCGGCACCGCCGAGTACACATGCTTCCCGGCGTTCAGGCCCTGGAGTACGAGGGGGCCGTGTGTCCAGCGCTGGGTGAAGATGGCCACCGCGTCGACCGCCTTCGACTCCAGCATCGCCTCGTACGAGGGGAAGGTTCCCGCCAGTCCTTCCGCGGCGGCCAGTTGCTCGGCACGCTCGGGCAGCAGATCGGTGACGTAGACATCGCTGACACCCGGGTGGGCGAGGAACAGCTTGGCGAACTGGCCGGCGAACTGCCCGGCGCCGACGATGCCGAGTGAGAACGTCATGTGGCAATGCCTTTCGATGGTTTACCGCTGCTGATGGGCTGGTCGAGCTGGTGCCGGTTCACTGGTTGAGAAGGAAGTTGATCTGGCGGTTGGTCTCGTCGAGGCCGCTCACGGGCGCGTCGTTGGCGTAGAGGTCCTGCATCGCGGGGCGCATGAGCGCGTACACGTCGGCGGCGTAGTTGGTGATCGGGAAAGAGAAGGTCGTGAAGTCCTTCTTGTCGGCCACCGGTTGGGTGAAGGCCGTGGTGTCGACGCCCTGCTTCTCATAGGCGGCGACGGCGGCCTTGGTGCCGGCCCGGGTGGCGGGGAAGACGATCCCGTACTCGCCGACGAGGGTCTGGCACGCGTCGGAGGCCAGATACGCCACCCATTTCCTGGCGCCTTCCTTGTTACGGGCGCCCTTGGAGACCGAGTCGGCCAGGCCGTTCATCATCGTGGCCCGCTTTCCGGTCGGGCCGACCGGGGTGCGGGCGGTGCCGACGTCGAGGCCCTTGGCCCCGTAGTACGTGGAGAGCAACCAGGCGCCGTCGAAGGCCGTCGCGGCCTTGCCCGCGGCCATCTGCGCGTTGGGCGGATTCGCCGTATCGCCATAGACCTCGAGCGGTGCCAGGTACCCCTTCTTCGCCAGGCCGAAGTACCAGTCGACGATGGCCTGGAAGGTATCGCTGTCGTAGTTGTACTTCGTGCCCCACCGCTTCTTGTCGGTGTAGGACCAGCCGGCGGAGCCGGTGAAGGCGCTCCACTGGATCTGGCCGGAGCCGTCGCCCGCGCCACCGGTGGCCAGACCGTAGACCTTGACATTGTTCTTGTCGAAGCCGGGTTCGTCGCCGCGCCTGCCGTTCTTGTCGACGGTGAGGTGCGCGATGGCCTTCTCGAACGTGCCGCCGTCCCTGGGATTCCAGGAGAGGGTGTCGAACTGCTCGGCGGAGATCCCGGCGGCCTTGGCCATCTTCCTGTTGTAGAAGAGGGCGACCGTGTCCCAGTCTTTCGGGGCGCCGTAGCGGTGGCCGTCCTCGCCGATCCAGTTGTCGGCGAGCCCCGGCTGGTAGTCGGACGCCTTGATGCGCAGGTTGTCGAGCGGCTCCAGCACTTTCAGGTCGCTGAACTGCCCGAACTTCTGGATGTGATCGGTGAACACGTCCGGCTGGGTGCCCGCGATGAAGCTCGCGGTGAGCTTGGTCCAGTAGTCGTTGTAGCCTATCTGGGTGATCTTGACCTTCAGGCCCGGATTCTCCCTCTCGAAGCCCTTCGCGCAGGCCCGGTAGGCGGGAAGCTGGTTGGCGTCCCAGAGCCAGTACGTCACCGTATTCGCGGACGAGCCGGCGGATCCGCCCTTCGCGCATCCGGTCACCAGGGACAGCGCCAGCGCTCCGATCAGCGCCACGACCGTACGAAATCGCATCAATGTCCCCTTACTTGATCCCGGTGAAACCGATGGAGCTGACGATGCGGCGTGCGAAGAGGCCGAAGAGGCCGAGCATCGGGAGCGCGGCGATGAGGGTCGCCGCCATGAGCCCGGCCCAGTCGGTGCCGGTCTGCGGGGTCTGTGCCCGGAAGGTGGCCAGCGCCACGGTGAGGACACGTGAGCTGTCGCTGTACGACACCATCAGCGGCCAGAAGTAGTCGTTCCAGGACGTGATGTAGGTCAGGACGGCCAGGGTGACGATGGGGGTGGACGCCATCGGCAGGAGCACCCGGAAGAAGATCCGGACCTTCCCGGCGCCGTCGAGGAGTGCCGCCTCCTCGACCTCTCGGGGCACATTCATGAAGAACTGCCGCAAGAAGAACACCGCGAACGGGGTCATGAACATCGTCGGCAGGGCGATCCCGAGCAGTGTGTCCACCAGGCCGAGTTCCTTGATGAGCACGAAGTTCGGCAGCAGGGTGAAAATGGTGGGCACCATCAGACCGGCCAGGAAGAGCCCGAACACCTTGTCCCGGCCACGCCACTTGAGGCGCGCGAACGCGTACGCGGCCATGGAGGAGCAGAAGATCTGGCAGCCGGTGATCAGGGTCGAGAGCATCACCGAGTTGAGCAGATAGCGCCAGAAGACCAGCCCGCCGCCCGCACCGCCCTGCGCGATCGCCTCCTCGGTGGACTGCAGGCCGAGGGCCCGTTCGAAGCCGCCGCCGGTGAAGCCCACCGGCAGGGGGTTGGCGGGATCGGTGGCCAGTGCGGTGTTGGAGGAGAGCGCGGTGCGCAGGATCCAGTAGAAGGGCAGCAGGGTGATGAGGATGATCAGGCCCATCACGGTCCAGGCCACGGCCCGTCCGAAGGAGAGCCTGCGCCGGACGCTCGGCGTCGCTGTTGTCATGGCAACCATGCCGGTCGGTCCCCTCTGTCAGCCGAGATCGGTCTGGCCGGCCCGGGTGAGCCGGTACTGGACGATGGTGATCACGCTGAGCACGACCAGGAGGGCGACGGACATCGCGGACGCGTAGCCGAACTGGAAGCGGCTGAAGGCCGCGCCGTAGATGTAGTACTGCAGGACGTTGGTCGCGTTCGCGGGACCACCCGCGGTGGTCACCGCGACGGTGTCGAAGACCTGGAACGAACCGATCACGGTCATGATGAGCACGACCGCGAGCACCGGCCGCAGCAGCGGCATGGTGATCCGCCAGAACATCCGCCACTCGCTCGCGCCGTCGACCTTGGCCGCCTCGTACATGTCGTTCGGTATCGCCTGGAGTCCGGCGAAGAGGAGCAGGGCGGTGTAGCCGACGTGCCGCCAGACGTTGATCAGGGCGATGGCGGGGATCGCCCATGCCTCGTCGGCCAGGAACGGAACGCGGTCGAAGCCGAGACCCTGGAGGATCTCATTCCCGATGCCCAGCTGGGTGTCGAGCATCCACAGCCAGACGAGGCCGGCGACGACGTTCGACATCAGATACGGGGTGAGCACGATGCCCCGCAGTACGGCCGACCGCGTCAGCCGCTGGAGCAGAACCGCGATGGCGAGGGCCGCGACCGTCTGCACACCGATGTTGATGACCACGTACTCGACCGTGACCGCCAGCGAGTGCCAGAAGACCGGGTCGCGGATCATCCTGTCGTAGTTGTCGAGGCCCACCCACTCGGCCGGAGTCAGCAGGTTGAAGCGCGTGAAACTCAGGTAGATGCCTCGCAGCGTCGGCCAGAGGAGGAAGACCAGGAAGCCCAACAGGGCAGGAGCGATGAAGACGGCCGCGAGGGCTCCGTCGTCACCGGCTTCTCGGGCTTTGCGGATCTTGAGTTTCGGTGTGGCTCCCTCGGCGCGGCGCGGGCGCAGGCGCGAAGGAGGGCTGCTGGAGGCGACGGTCATCAGGAGAGACTCTTTCGTCTGCGGCTCATCCTCGGGCAGCACTTACTTTTGACGCGAAAGAATCCTGGCGTCAAGGGTCATGCAAACATCTTTCCGATGCGACTCCTGCGCCATAGAGTGGACATCATTACTTCCGACACGAAAGAAAACATCGAGGAGCCCGCCCTCATGACCACACTTGACGCCAGTTGGCTGCCGCTGAGTCCCGGGGAACGTGCGGTGGCGATCGAGGTGCTCGTGCACGGTCCGCTGTCGCGCGCCGAACTCGCCCGTCGGCTGAACCTCTCGGCGGGCAGCCTCACCCGGCTGACCAAGCCGCTGATCGAATCGGGTCTACTGGTCGAGCAGACCACCGAGGGCACCGCACCGGCGGAGGTGCGGCAGGGGCGACCCTCGCAGCCGCTGGACATGGTCGCCGAGTCCCGGTTCTTCATCGGCTTCAAGATCACCGAGGACACGGTCTACGGGGTTGTCACCACGCTCCGCAGCGACATCATGGCCCGCGCCGAGCGGCCGCTCACCACGCACGAGCCCGCGTTGGTCGCCGATCTGCTGCGCGAGATGACGGAGGAGTTCACCCGAGCCCATCCCCGGCCGGCCGGGATCGGCATCGGAGTGGGGGCCGGTGTCCGGGACCGCTCGGTCGTCATCCAGTCACCTTTTCTCGGCTGGGACGAGGTGCCGCTGGCCGAACTGGTCGAGGAGCAGACGGGGCTGCCGGTGGTCGTGGAGAACGACGTGGTGGCGCTGGTCGAGGCCGAGTGCTGGTTCGGCGCGGGCCGCGGTCTCGATCGGTTCGCGGTGCTCACCATCGGGGCGGGGCTGGGTTACGGACTGGTCAGCGGCGGCAGGCGGGTGATCTCTTCCGAGGACGGCCTGAGCCTCGGCCGGGGACGGCACTGGATGGTCAATCCCCACGGCCCGCTCACCCCGTACGGAGAACGCGGCAGCGCCGTCTCCCTGCTGACCATCCCCAGCATCCGCTACCAGCTCCAGGCCGCCACCGGCCGGGAGATGACGTACGCGGAGATCCTCGGCCTCGCCGCCGATGGCGAGCCCATGGCCGCCCGGGTCGTGGACGAGGCGGCCCGGGCGCTGGGCACCATCGTGTCCCAGATCGCCAACTTCGCGATGCCCCAGAAGATTCTGCTGGCCGGCGAGGGAGTGGGCCTGCTCGACGTGGCCGGGGCGGCGGTGGAAGAGGCCATCCTCGCCAACCGCCATCCCCAGGCCGACAAGGTCAACCTCGAGACCAAGGTTTCCGACTTCCACGACTGGGCCCGCGGGGCCGCCGTCCTGGCCATCCAGGTGCTGGTCCTGGGCTCGGCGGAGGCATGACGCACGCAAAGGCATCGGAGGAGACAGTCAATGGGAGAGCCCGGCCAGCCGCGGCAAAGCCCGCTTCGCGAGCTCCTCATACGCACTGTGCCCTCTTCAGCCGGGACGCGCCGTCTCACACCCCGTAACCTCCATCGACGTCGAGCATCTGACCGGAGATGAACCCGGCTCGGTCGGAGGCCAGGAAGCACACGGCCTCGGCGATGTCGCTCGCGGATCCGAACCGCCGCAGGGGGATGTTGCCGCGGGTGACCTCCAGGGCCCGTTCGTCCAGGTCGCCCGAACCGATCAGCCGGGCGGCCATTCCGTCGAGCAGCATTCCGGGGCCCACGCAGTTGGCACGCACCCCGAACCGGCCCTCCTCCGCCGCGAATCCCCGTACCAGCGCTTCGACGGCCCCCTTCGGCCCGGCGGAAAGGCCGTCCCGGACCGGGAATCGACGGGTGGCGGCCGTGGTGACCGCGACGATGCCGCCCCTGGTCGCGCGCAGCCGAGGCAGGGCCGGCTGCACCAGGTTGAAGAAGGCGATCGCGTCCGCCTCGATCTGCTGCCGGAACCGGTCCGGCGTCACCCGGCTCAGATGCACCATGGGCACATGCGGACCAGCCGCGTAGACGAGCGTGTGGATGCCGTCGAAGCGGTCCGCGACCTCGTCCAGAAAGCGCGCCGTCGCGTCGGCGTCCGACAGGTCCAGCGGCCGGGCGGCCGCTCGGACGCCCGTCGCCTCGGCCTCCGCGGCCAGGGCAGCCCCGGCCTCGGCGTTCTTCCGGTACGTCAGTGCCACATGGCTGCCGCGCCCGGCCAGCATGCGGGTGATGGCGGCTCCGATGCCCCCAGTGGCACCAGCGATCACGGCCGCACCCGGTCGGCCGTCGAAGTCCCGCATCCGAATCTCCTGTCTCTTGTCGCCCTGCACGGCCTGCACGGCCTGCTCGACAGCGACACGGAAAGCGCACCCGCAAAGCCGAAGCGCGCCACCGCGAAGCGCACGGGCACGGCCAAGGCCAAGGAGACGACGGCCAAGGCGAAGAAGACGACGGCCACGCCCCGGACTCGCACATCGCGCACATCCAGGGCAGACGGCTGACCCGTGCGCGTGCGGCCGGAGGTCTCAGTCACCCACCCTGGCCCGCGACGGTCCATCCGTCCACGACGAACTCGCCTCCGTTGATGTACGAGGAACGGTCGGAGGCCAGAAAGAGCACCAGCTCCGCCACTTCCCGCGGTTCCCCGGACCGGTCATCGCGTGCCATAGACCGGCTGTGATATTTCCGAGGCGGCGAGCAGTCCCAGCGCCGCCTCGCCCGCCTCCGCCGGACTCCACCGGTCCCCTTTGTCGGCGGTCGGTCCGGGCCGCCAGCCCTCCATGACGGTGATCCGGCCGCCCTCCACCTCGAAGACGCGTCCGGTGACCCCTGTGGAGGCGGCTGAGCCCAGCCAGACGACCAGCGGGGAGACGTTCTCCGGGGCCATCGCGTCGAATCCGCCCTCGCCCGGCGCCGCCATCGTCTCGGCGAAGGTGTGCTCGGTCATGCGGGTGCGCGCGGCCGGGGCGATGGCGTTGATCTGGACGCCGTACCGGCCCATCTCGGCGGCGGCGACGAGCGTGAGGCCGATGATTCCGGCCTTCGCGGCGGAGTAGTTGCCCTGACCGACACTGCCGAGCAGCCCGGCGCCCGAGCTGGTGTTGACGACCCGCGCCTGGGGCGTCCGGTTGCCCTTCGCCTCGGCGCGCCAGTGTGCGGCGGCGTGTTTGAGCGGCAGGAAGTGGCCCTTGAGGTGGACCCGCATGACGGCATCCCAGTCGTCCTCGTCCAGATTGACGAGCATCCGGTCGCGGAGGAACCCGGCGTTGTTGACCAGGGTGTCGAACCGCCCGAATGCCTCCAGGGCTGTCGTGATCAACGAGGCGGCGCCGTCGGTGGTCGCGATGTCGCCGCCATGCGCGACCGCCTCGCCGCCCAGGGCCCTGATCTCGTCCACGACCCGCTGGGCCGGACCGTCCGTTTCCGCGGCCCCGTCCAGTCCCACCCCGAGATCGTTGACCACCACCTTCGCTCCCTCGGCGGCGAGGGCGAGCGCGTGCGCCCGGCCCAGTCCGCGGCCGGCCCCGGTGACGACGGCGACGCGTCCGGAGCAGATTCCGGTCATCTTCAAGTCTCCTTGTTGGCAGTGGCGGCGTCGAGGAAGGCGGGGCGTTCCCCGCCGCCGTGGACGAGCAGGCTCGCGCCGGAGATGTACGCGGCGCGGTCCGAGGCGAGGAAGACGCAGGCGTCACCGACCTCGGAGGGCTCCGCGAGCCGCCCGAGCGGCACGGTGCGGCCGACGGCGGCCACTCCCGCCTCGTCTCCGTAGTGCAGAGGGGAGAGTTCGGTGCGGACCATGCCGAGGACGAGCGTGTTGATCCGTATCGTCGGTGCCCACTCCACGGCCATGGAGCGGGCGAGGCTCTCCAGTCCCGCTTTGGCGGCGCCGTAGGCGGCGGTGCCCGGGGAGGGGCGGGTGCCGCTGACGCTGCCGATCATGGTGATCGAACCGCCTGCCGCCTGGCGGCTCATCACCTCGTACGCGGCGAGGGAAGCGGTCAGCGGGGCGAGCAGGTTCAGCTCGATCACCCGAGCGTGCCGCTTCGGCCCGCCGTTGCCCAGTGTCCGGAACGGCGTGCCCCCGGCGTTGTTGACGAGGCTGTCCAGCCGTCCGTGATCGGCGGCCACCCGGGCGAGGAGTTCTCTCACGGCTTCCGGATCGCGCAGGTCGACGGGGAGGAATCGGGCCGTGCGGCCATCCGCCTCCACCGTCGTCTCCGGGGTTCTGCGCGCGCAGACCACGACCTCGGCGCCCGCTTCGAGGAAGGCCCGCGCGATCCCCGCACCCACACCCCGGGTGCCGCCGGTCACCACGGCGACCCGGCCCGACAGGTCGCAAGCCACGCTCACCATGAACCTCCCGCTGGATGCGATCCACTGCTACCGTACCTAACAAATGCTTGGTAGAAAGGTAGCTGATGCGCTCATGGGTGTCTCCACCTCCGAGACGGAAAAGGGCGTCGCCGTTATCACCGTCGACTTTCCGCCCGTCAACGCGCTGCCCGTGCGGGGCTGGTACGACCTGGCCGACGCGATACGCGTGACGGGCCAGGACCCTGACGTGCGGTGCGTCGTCCTCACCGCCGCCGGACGCGGTTTCAACGCGGGCGTCGACATCAAGGAAATGCAGCGCGACGACGGCCACGGTGCCCTGATCGGAGCGAACCGCGGCTGCTTCGAGGCGTTCGCCGCGGTGTACGAATGCGAAGTCCCGGTCGTCGCGGCCGTACAGGGCTTCTGCCTCGGTGGCGGCATCGGACTGGCGGGCAACTCCGACGCGATCGTGGCGAGCGAGGACGCGGTCTTCGGGTTGCCGGAACTGGACCGGGGCGCGCTGGGGGCCGCGACCCATCTGGCCCGGCTGGTCCCCCAGCATCTGATGCGCGCCCTCTACTACACCTCGCGCACCGCCACCGCCGAGGAGCTTCATCGGCACGGCTCGGTGTGGAAGGTCGTCCCGCGCGCGGAATTGCAGGGCGCGGCCATGGGGCTGGCCCGCGAGATCGCCGCCAAGGACGGATCTCTGCTGCGGCTGGCCAAAGCCGCCATCAACGGCATCGACCCCGTGGACGTCCGGCGCAGCTACCGCTTCGAGCAGGGGTTCACCTTCGAGGCGAACCTCAGCGGGGTCGCCGACCGGGTCCGCGCCGCCTTCGGCACGGACAAGGACAGAGGCGAGGAGGGGCAGCCATGAGCAGGAACAAGACCATGACCGCCGATGAGGTCGTCGCCCGTTTGGAGAGCGGCATGACGATCGGCATCGGCGGCTGGGGATCGCGGCGCAAACCCATGGCCCTCATACGGGCCCTCCTGCGCTCGGACATCACCGATCTGACCGTCGTCTCCTACGGCGGCCCGGACGTCGGCCTCTTGGCCGCGGCCGGGAAAATCCGCAAGCTGGTCGCGGCGTTCGTCACCCTCGACTCCATACCCCTCGAACCGCACTTCCGCGCCGCCCGGGAGCGCGGCGCGTTCGAGATGACGGAGCTGGACGAGGCGATGTTCATGTGGGGGCTGACCGCGGCCGGGCACCGTCTGCCGTTCATGCCGATCCGGGCGGGCCTCGGCTCGGACGTGATGAAGGTCAACCCGCAGTTGCGCACGGTGCGCTCCCCATACGACGACGGCGAGGAACTCGTCGCCGTCCCGGCACTGCGCCTGGATGCCGCGCTCGTGCACCTCAACCGGGCCGACGCACACGGCAACGGCCAGTACCTCGGGCCCGATCCCTACTTCGACGACCTGTTCTGCGAGGCCGCGGACCAGGCGTACCTCTCCTGCGAACGCATCGTGGACAGCGCGGAGTTGCGAGCGGAACACGGCCCGCAGACCCTGCTGGTAAGCCGGGCGTTCGTCAACGGAGTGGTCGAGGCCCCGGGCGGTGCGCACTTCACCTCATGCGTCCCCGACTACGACCGCGACGAGGTCTTCCAGCGCGCGTACGCGCAGGCCGCCGCCGATCCCGAGGCGTGGCGACGGTTCACCGAGCAGTTCCTCTCGGGAGACGAAAACGCCTATCAGGCCGCCGTCGCGGCGTTCGCCAGGGAGACCACATGAGCGAGAGCGCGACTCGGGCCGAATGCTGTGTGGTGGCCTGTGCCGAGGCGTGGCGCGGCGATGGGGAGATCCTGGCGAGCCCGATGGGCACCGTGCCCACGATCGGCGCGCGGCTGGCGAAGCTCACCTTCTCCCCCGACCTGCTGCTGACCGATGGTGAGGCGCTGCTGATCGGCGACGTCCCGGCGGTGGGGAGCGGTTCCCAGGTGACCGAGGGCTGGCTGCCGTACCGCCGGCACCTGGCGATGGTCGCCGGTGGGCGGCGCCACGTCATGATGGGCGCCAGCCAGCTCGACGCCTACGGCAACCAGAACATCTCGTGCGTCGGCGACTGGGCAAAGCCACGACGGCAGCTCCTCGGCGTACGCGGGGCCCCCGTCAACACGCTCAACAACCCGACGAGTTACTGGGTTCCCCGGCACTCGCCACGCGTCTTCGTCGAGCGAGTGGACATGGTCTCGGGGGTCGGCTACGACCGGGCGGCGGCCGCCGAGCCCGTGACGACGCGCTTCCACGAGATCCGCCGTGTCATCACCGATCTGGCGGTCCTGGACTTCGCCACGCCCGACCGCTCCCTGCGGCTGTGCTCCGTGCATCCCGGAGTCACGGTGGACCAGGTGCGGGAGGCCACCGGTTTCCCGCTGACCGTCCCGGGGGAGCCGGAGGAGGTGCCGCACACCCGTATGCCGTCGGCGGAGGAACTGCGCCTGATCCGGGAGGTCCTCGACCCGAAGGGGCTGCGCGACCGCGAGGTGAGGGCATGAACGGTGTCACGATCGCGACGCCGCTGACGAAGCTGGTCGGGGTCCGCCATCCCATCGTCCAGACGGGCATGGGCTGGGTGGCCGGGCCCCGACTCGTCTCGGCCACGGCGAACGCCGGAGCGCTGGGCATCCTCGCCTCGGCGACGATGACACCGGATCAGCTGCGGGCGGCGGTCCGCGAGGTCAGATCTCGCACGAACGCGCCTTTCGGGGTCAATCTGCGGGCGGACGCGGGGGACGCGGCCGAGCGGGTACGGATCATCGTGGAGGAGGGCGTGCGGGTCGCCTCGTTCGCCCTCGCCCCCTCCCGCGAGCTGATCGCCCGGCTCAAGGACGCCGGAGTCATCGTGATCCCATCCATCGGCGCGCGCCGGCACGCGGAGAAGGTCGCCGCCTGGGGCGCGGACGCGGTGGTCGTCCAGGGCGGCGAGGGCGGCGGCCACACCGGCAACGTCGCCACCACCGTGCTGCTGCCCCAGGTCGTGGACGCCGTGGACATCCCCGTCATCGCCGCGGGAGGCTTCTTCGACGGCCGTGGCCTGGTCGCGGCGCTCGCCTACGGGGCGGCGGGGGTGGCGATGGGCACCCGATTCCTGCTGACGTCGGACAGCACCGTCCCGCGCGTGGTGCAGGCCCGCTATCTCCAAGCCTCGGTCCAGGACGTCACGGTCACCACGAAAGTGGACGGGCTCCCCCACCGGATGCTGCGCAGCGAACTGGTCGACACCCTGGAACGTTCCGGCCGGACGGCCGCGCTGCTGCGCGCCGTACGCCACGCCGCGTCCTTCAGGAAGCTGTCCGGCCTGAGCTGGGCACGGATGGTCCGTGACGGTCTGGCCATGAAGCATGGCAAGGAGCTCACCTGGAGTCAGGTCCTGCTGGCCGCCAACACTCCGATGCTGCTGCGGGCCTCCATGGTCGACGGCCGCACGGACCTCGGAGTGATGGCGTCGGGACAGGTCGCGGGCCTCATCGAGGACCTGCCGTCGTGCGCCGAGTTGGTCGAGGGGATCATGGCTGAGGCGCGTACCGCCCTCGAGCGTCTGCCCCAGGTCACCTGAGCGCCCTCCGTACCAGCCGATCCGCGCGCCGCCGCCGACCCGGGTGATCGGGTCCGCGGCGGCAGGTGGGTGGTGTGCGTCAGAGCCGTTCGATGATGGTGACGTTGGCCTGGCCACCGCCCTCGCACATGGTCTGCAGACCGAACCGGCCTCCGGTGCGCTCCAGTTCGTGCAGCAGCGTCGTCGTCAGCTTGGTGCCGGTCGCGCCGAGCGGGTGGCCGAGGGCGATGGCGCCGCCGTTGGCGTTGACCTTCTCCGGGTCCGCGCCGGTTTCCTTCAGCCACGCCAGCACGACGGGTGCGAACGCCTCGTTGATCTCCACCAGGTCGATGTCGTCGAGTGACATCCCGGACTTCTTCAGGGCGTAGGCCGTGGCCGGGATGGGGGCGGACAGCATCCGGATCGGGTCCTCGCCGCGCACCGACAGATGGTGGACGCGGGCGCGCGGTGTCAGGCCGTGCTCGGCGACCGCCCGCTCGGAGGCGACGAGCAGCGCGGAGGCGCCGTCGGAGACCTGCGAGGAGACAGCGGCGGTCAGCCGGCCGCCCTCGACGACCGGTGCCAGAGAAGCCATCTTCTCCAGTGAGGTGCCCCGGCGCGGCCCCTCATCGGTCGTCACCTCCCCGTACGGGACGAGCTCGCGGTCGAAGCGGCCCTCGTCGATGGCCCGTATCGCGCGCTGGTGGGAGCGCAGCGCGAACTCCTCCATCGCCTCCCGGCTGATGCCCCACTTCTCGGCGATCAGTTCCGCTCCGTAGAACTGGTTGACGGGCCGGTCGCCGTAGCGGGCCCGCCACCCCTCGGAGCCCGCGTACGGGCCGTCGTCGAGGCCGAGCGGTTCGGTGGCCCGGCGGCTGGCGAAGGCGATGGGGATCATCGACATGTTCTGCACCCCGCCCGCGACCACCAGGTCCTGAGTACCGGAGAGCACGCCCTGCGCGGCGAAGTGCAGGGCCTGCTGGGAGGAGCCGCACTGGCGGTCCACCGTGGTCCCGGGTACTTCTTCCGGCAGCCCGGCGGCCAGCCAGCAGGTGCGCGCGATGTCCCCGGCCTGCGGGCCCACGGTGTCCAGGCAGCCGAAGACGACGTCCTCGACGGCGGCGGGATCGGCGCCGGAGCGCTCCATCAGCGCCTTCAGCACATGGGCGCCGAGGTCGGCGGGGTGCACGGCGGACAGAGCGCCGTCGCGTTTGCCGACCGGGGTGCGTACTGCTTCGACGATGAATGCCTCGGGCATGGCTGCTGCTCCTTCGCGAGGTCTCTATGTCTGTACGGCGATCCCGTCCAGCACCATCGACAGGTACTGGCGGGCGATTTCCTCGGGGCTGTGCTGTCCGCCGGGCCGGTACCAGGACGCGGCGACCCAGACGGTGTCCCTTACGAAGCGGTAGGTGAGCCGGGCGTCCAGGTCGGCACGGAAGGCGTGGGCCGCGACGCCGCGTTCCAACGTCCCCAGCCACGCCTTCTCGAATTTCTCCTGCGCTGCGGCGAGGTAGGTGAAGCGGGGTTGCGCGGACAGTTGTCGGGATTCCTTCTGGTAGATCGCCACGGCGGCGCGATGCCGGTCGATCTCCCGGAAGGACTCGGTGACCAGGGCCTCGATGGTCGCCCGGGGGGCGAGATCCGCTTCAAGCACGGCGTCGTATCCGGCCCACAGCTCGTCCAGGAAGCCGGACAGGATCTCGTCGAGCATCGACTCCTTGGAGTCGAAGTGGTAGTAGAGGCTGCCCGCGAGCATTCCCGCGGCGTCCGCGATCTGCCGCACGGTTGTCGCGCTGTAGCCCTGCTCGGCGAAGACCTCCGCCGCGACCGCGAGCAGCTCGGCACGCCGCGCGGGCGACGGGCTCATCGCGGGCTTCTTCTTGCCGGTCCCCGGCACGCTGGTTTTCCTTGTGTTCGGCACCCTGCCATTGTCGTCTCACGCCCGCTGGCTGCTGACCGAGACGATCTCGCCGGTCATGTACGAGGAGTAGTCGCCGGCCAGGAAAACGATCACGTTGGCGACCTCCCAGGGCTCGGCATAGCGGCCGAACGCCTCGCGCTCGGTGAGCTCCGCCAGCAATTCGGCCGTGGTCACCTTCACCAGATGCGGGTGCATCGCCAGGCTCGGGGCGACCGCGTTGACCCGCACGCCGTAGTCGGCCGCCTCCACGGCGGCGCAGCGGGTCAGCGCCATGACTCCGGCTTTGGCGGCGGCGTAGTGGGCCTGCCCGGCCTGCGCGCGCCAGCCGACCACCGAGGCGTTGTTGACGATCACACCCCCGGCGCCCGCCGCCTTCATGCGGCGCAGTGCGGCGCGGGTGCAGCGGAAGGTGCCGTTCAGGGTGACGTCGAGGACCGTGTCCCACTGCTCGTCGGTCATCTCGGTGAGCTGGGCAGTGCCGCCGAGCCCGGCGTTGTTGACCACGATGTCGAGGCGCCCGTGCCGCTCCTCGGCGAGGTCGAGCAGGTCCGTGATCTGCCGCTCGTCGGTGACATCGCAGGGCAGGCCCGCGACCCGGTCGACGCCGAACTCCTCGGACAACGCGTCGCACGTCTCCTTCAGCCGGCGCGCGTGGGCGTCACCGATGACGATGCGGGCGCCCTCGTCGAGAAATCTCCGTGCGGTGGCCCCACCGATCCCGGCGCCCGCGGCCGCGGTGATCACGGCGGTACGGCCGTCGAGGAGGGCATGGCCGGGGACATACGGGGGCGGGCCGACTGCAGTCATACATGGGCCTCCTCGAACCTCGACGGCGCTTATGGCCGTACGGTAATCTACCAAACACTTGTTAGAAATGGAGTGGGCGACGCGCATCGCCGGCATGCCACGCCTGGGGCCGGCGCTGACCAAACGCGCCGTCAACCAGGCCGAGGACCTTCAGGGCCTGCACACCGGGCTGGACCCGGTCTTCGGACTGCACCATCTCGCCCACGCGCACAACGCGCAGACCGCCCCCGACGCGCCGGGCGGCATGGACATCCGCGCGATGAAGGAGGCCGGCACCTGATGGATCTCGACTTCAGCGCCGCCGAGAACGCCTTCCGGGCCGAGGCCCGCGCCTGGCTCACCGCACATGTGCCCACCTCTCGCCCGCCCTCCCTGGAGACCGCGGAGGGGTTCGCCGCCCACCGGGAGTGGGAGCGCGCCCTCTTCGCGGACCGGTGGTCGGTCGTCTCCTGGCCCGAGGAATACGGCGGCCGGGGTGCCTCACTCCTCCAATGGCTGATCTTCGAGGAGGAGTACTACGCGGCGGACGCACCCGGCCGGGTCAGCCAGAACGGCATCAACCTCCTCGCCCCCACCCTCTTCGAGCACGGCACACCGGAGCAGCGCGCCCGTGTCCTGCCGCCCATGGCGAGTGGCGAGGTCATCTGGGCTCAGGCCTGGTCCGAGCCGGAGGCGGGCTCCGACCTCGCTCGCCTGCGCTCCACGGCACAGCGCACCGAGGGCGGCTGGCGCCTGAGCGGTCAGAAGACCTGGTCATCCCGGGCCGCCTTCGCCGACCGCGCCTTTGGCCTCTTCCGCAGTGATCCGGCGGCGGACAAGCCGCACCGGGGGCTGACGTATCTGATGTTCCCCCTGGACGCGCCGGGCGTGACGGTGCGGCCCATAGGACGCCTCGACGGCAAGCCCGCCTTCGCCGAACTCTTCCTGGACGATGTCTTCGTGCCCGACGAGGACGTCATCGGAGCGCCGGGTGAGGGCTGGCGCGTGGCGATGAGCACCGCGGGCAGCGAGCGCGGGCTGACCCTGCGCAGCCCCGGCCGCTTCACGGCCGCCGCGGACCGGTTGGTGCGGCTGTGGCGCGATGAGGCCGATCCGGCGGACACGGCCCTGCGCGACCGGGTGGCCGACGCGATGATCGGTGCCCGCGCGTATGAACTCTTCGCCTACGCGAGCGTCTCGCGGATCGCGGCCGGAGAGTCGATCGGCGCGGAGTCCAGTCTCAACAAGATCTTCTGGTCGGAGCTGGACATCGCGCTCCACGAGACCGCCCTCGACCTGCTCGGCCCCTACGGGGAACTCGCCGATGACGCCGCGGACGCGCCGGCACACGGTGGCTGGGCAGAGGGCTATACCTTCTCCCTCGCGGGCCCCATCTACGCCGGCACCAACGAGATCCAGCGCGACATCATCGCCGAGCGGCTGCTCGGCCTGCCGAAAGGACGCCGGTAATGCGGTTCCTCCTCGACACCGAGCAGCGTGCGTTCGCGAAGACCCTGGACGGCATGCTCGGCTCGTCGGACACACCGAGCACGATACGGTCCTGGGCGGCCGGGGACCCGGGCCCCGGCCGCACCCTGTGGAGCCGGCTCGCCGAGGCGGGAGTCTTCGGCCTCGCCGTACCGGAGCGGCACGAGGGCCTGGGCCTGCTGCCTGTCGAACTGAGCGTCGCCTTCACCGAACTGGGCCGCCACGCCGTACCGGGCCCGCTGGTCGAAACCGTCGCGGCGGCGGCCCTCCTCGACCGGCTCGGCGACCGCGCCCCTGCCGAGACGTGGCTGCCGCGGATCGCCGCCGGCGCGGCGCTCGTATCCCTGTGCGCGCCCGATGCCGGGAGCCCTTACGCCCTCGACGCGGACACGGCCGACGCCGTGTTCGTCGTCGAGGACGACACCGTATGGCTGGCAGCGGGGTGCGGCCCGCTACAGCGTTCCTCCGATCCGGCCCGCCGATTGTTCCGCCCGACGGGCGCAACGGTCCTCGTCGAGGGGCCCACGGTGCGGGCAGCGACCTCGTACGCCACGGATGTGGCGGCCCTGACAACGGCCGCCCAGGCCCTGGGGCTCGGCCGCGCGCTGCTGGACCATACCGTCGCGTACGCCGCACAGCGCACTCAGTTCGGAGTCGCCATCGGCTCGTTCCAGGCCGTGAAGCACCGTCTGGCGGACGTTCTCCTCGCGCTGGAGTTCGCCCAGCCTCTGGTCCACTCCGCCGCCCTGGCCCTGGGCTCGGACGCCCCGTCCGCCCGCCGGGAGTGCGCGGCGGCGAAAGTGACCGCGGGCGAGGCGGCCTACGCCGCCTCGCGCACAGCCCTTCAGGTGCACGGCGCGCTCGGCTACACCGAGGAGCTGGATCTGTCCCTGTGGATCCGCAAAGCCCGCGCCCTCCGTGATGCCTGGGGGACTCCGGCGGCGTGCCGATCCCTCGTCCTGGCTCCATGAGCCCCGATGGATCGATGACGTCCGGCTCGATCCCCTCGGACGCGAGAATCCCGGCCGTCTCGAGGGCGCGGGATGGGCCCGTCTTCCGGGCTCCGGGTCATGCCGAATGTACGGACCCCAGGACGTCGGCCGTGTGCTGGCCCAGCAGTGGCGCGGCGGCCGACGGCTGGAGGAGGCGTCCTGCCGCTTCCAGGGGCAGGCCCGCGTACTCGTGTGTCCCTGCCTCCGGATGTGTCAGGGCGGCGAACCACCCGCGATGCCTGAGCTGTGGGTCCTCGAACAGGTCCCGGCCGTTTTGCACGGGCGCGGCGGGGACACCGGCCCGCTGGAGACGCGTGGCCAGGCGCGTCTTGTCGTGTTCGCGCGTCGCCTCCGACAGGCGCCGCTCTATCTCCTCCGCCTTGGCCTTCCGCGCCGTCGTTTCCGCCAGCGACGGGTCGCGGGCCCAGTCGGTCCAGCCCAGTTCCGAGCACAGCGCGGACCACTGGTCCGCCGTGTGCACAGCGATAGCGATCCACTGGTCCTCGCCCTCGCAACGGAACGCGTCGTGAGGGAAGGCGGTGGGGATCGCGTTGCCCCGCAGCACCGGGTCAGCCCCCGTGGAGAGGGAATCCAGGATGATGTCGCCGATCCAGGACATGGCCGCTTCGCGCTGAGCGACCTCGACGTACTGCGCTTGCTGTGTGCGGTCCCGGTGCGCCAACGCGGTGACGGCGGCCGCCGCGCCCGCCAACCCGCCCATGGGATCGAGATACGCGGAGCCTGACCCCAGCGGTCCGGATTCCTCGTCGTATCCGATCAGTGCGGTGATACCGGCCATCGCCTCCATCGTCTGTCCGTAGGCACGGTGGTGCCGGAGCGGCCCTGTGGTGCCGAAGCCCGACATCTCGACCATGACGACGGAGGGGTTGATCTCGCGGAGTGTGTCGAAGCCGAGCCCCAGGCGTCTCATGGTGTCCGGGGTGAAGTTGGTGACCACCAGATCACTCTCCCGGCACAGGTCATGGGCCTGTCGGCGGCCGATGTCCGTCTTCAGGTCCAGCAGCACCGACTTCTTGTCCAGGTTCTGGGCGTTGAACCACGCGTTGCGGTTGTACGGGCGGTCACCGGGCTCGCCGTTCGGGTAGAACTCGGTGGCGGTGGGGGCGTCGGCGGGGCCTCGCCAGGCGTCCATCCTGGAGGCGCTTTCCACCTTGAGAACCTCCGCGCCCAGCAGGGCGAGAATACGGGTGGCGAGTGGCCCCGACCAGGCCGTGGTGAAGTCCACTACGCGCGTACCCCGCAAAGGCCGCTCGTCGGGTTCCGCCGTCCCGCCCGGATGCCGGTCGAGCGTGGGGAGGGCGGCCGGTACGCCGCCGCTGGTGCCGTGTGCGGTTCCCGGCTCATAGCTCGCGGGCCGCCACAGCGGGCCCAGCACGAGGTGCTTTCGGCCCTGGAATTCGGCGTGCCGCCAGAAGTCCCTGCTCAACAGCTGCGGGTCGGTTCTGAGCTCGGTCGGGGTGCGGACCGGGGACATGACCAGCCGGTGGTCCAGTGCTGCTTGGAGGAGGGCTTCTCGGCTACGGCCTCGTGCCCGCTCCTGGATCCGCGCGAAAGCTGACGGGATGTCTCGCATGAAGTCGGGCCATGAGGAGAACAGCGGTGAATCCACCAGATCGTCGGCGCCCACGGCGGTGAGCAACTCGCTCAGCCGACCCTCCATGGCGAAGGCGGTCATCCAACCGTCCGCACAGCGGATGCGGCCCTTGGGCCGGTTCAGCTCGCCTCGCTGTGCGATCGTCGCGCTGTAAGCCCATTGGATGGCGAAGTTCTGCTCCATCGCCGCCGCCGCCTCATGCACCGCGACCCGCACGATCTCCCCCGCGGCTCCGACGGCCGGACGAGCGAGCAGCCTCGCCGCGAGTGACACATAGAGGAAGAGACCGGCCGCGATGTACGCGCGGTTGCCCGTGCCGTAGAGCGGTGGGCGCCCGGCCAGGCCCGTGTAGTGCATGGATCCGGACAATGCCTGGTGGATGAGTTCCGATCCGTGCCAGTCGCGGTAGGGACCCTGGTCGGCGAAGTCGGTGGCGACCGCGACCAGTGCGTGCGGGGCCAGGCCGGCGGCGATCGCGGCTTCGCCGTGGTCGGACACCACCACGACGTCGACGTCCCGCGCGCACTGTCCCAGGGCGCTCTCCCAGCCGTCCGTGGGACAGGGCTGGACCGACTTGGTGTGGTTGAGATGCACATCCATGGCCGAGGACGCGCCGACGAGTGTCGACGGGCGGCGCAGCAGGGTGACGGCTGCCCCGTGGTCGGCGAGCAGTCGGGCGGCGAATTGACCTGCGATGGTGTCCGACACGTCCATGACGCGCACTCCCCGGAAGGGAAGGCGGTCTGCCGGCCCGCGCCGGCCTGCGTCGGCTGGACCATCCGTGGGAAAGTCGACCTTCACGGTCGGTGTCTCCGTTCTGGTGGGCGGCGGGTGGGGGCACCGTGCCGCCGGCTTGGCGCCTGTCGTCCTACTTGCCGACGAACACAGCGGGCCGCTTCTCCAGGAATGCCCGTGCGGCTTCGGCGGCGTCCTGGGTCTCGGCACAGCGGGAGTGCCTGACCGCCTCGTTGTCCAACGCCTGCGCAAAGCCGACGTACTCGCTCTCAACGAGGTTCTGCTTCATCAGGCGCAGGGCCACCGGTGCGGAGGCCGCCAGTTCCTCGGCTACGGCGCGGACGCGTTCCAGGAGCTGTTCAGCCGGCCAGACCTTCGAGACCAGCCCGATACGAAGCGCCTCCTGGGCGTCGAACGGCTCGGACAGCAGGTACTTCTCCCGCGCCCGTCCGATCCCGATGATCCGCGGCAGGGTCCAGGTCCCGCCGAAGTCGCCGGACAGCCCGGCGCCCCGGAAGGCGGCGTTGAAGCGGGCTCGGTCCGCGGCGAACCGCAGGTCGGTCGCGCAGGCCCAGGACAGTCCGGCCCCCGCGCAGGCACCGTTGATCGCGGAGATGGTCACCGCCGGCATCGAGTGCAGGAGCGCGGCCGTCTCCATGTAGCCGCGCAGTTGGGCGGCGGCGGAGGCGCCACGAAGGGATCCGGTGACCGCGCCCCCCGGGCCCTCGGCGAGGTCTCCGCCCGCGCAGAAACCCCGGCCCGCTCCGGTGAGGATCACGACCTTGACTGCCGGGTTCTCCGCGAGTGCGGAGAACACCTTGTGGGCCTGTTCCAGCAGGTCACCCGTCATCGTGTTCAGCTTCTCGGGACGGTTGAGCGTCACCAGGGCGACCCCGGTGCTGTCGATGTCGCTGGTCACCAAAGTGGGCACCATCATCTCCTCGTCGGTCTTCGTCAGGGTTCTCACCGTGTCCGTGCGCGCCCTTCCCGGAACGAGCCGGCGGCCGATACGGAGGCCGCCGCCGCGGGGGTGTGGGCGATGGGTGTGCTCGCTTTGGTGCCTCGTCCGCTGAGCTGGGCGATCGTCATGACCAACAGAGGGGTCAGGATGGCGATGTAGGCGTTGTCGATGCCGAAGGGGTCGCCCGCCAGATACCAGCCGACGACGGCGGGCAAGGACAGGCAGAGGGAGACCAGGGCACCCTGCCGGGAGCCGTACGACGGTCGGAAGAACATCAGGACGACGAAGACGGCCAGGGAGGCCCGGAGTGCCTTGGCGAGGAACGTCACGCCGAGCACATCCGACGCGAACAGCGCCGCCGCCACCGGGATCAGCCCGCAGCCGAGGGTGGCGAGCCGGGCGAATCGCACGGCCTTCTTCTCGTCGCCCGAGGTATTGAAGTACGGCTGGTAGAAGTCCTTCAGCAGCAGCGTGGAGGAGCCGATCGTCAGGGCGGATATGAGGCCGAACACTGACGCGATCAGTCCGGTGACCGCAACGCCCTGAAGAAACGGGCTGAGGTCGACGACCATGGACGGAAGTGCCTGGAGGCTGTCGATGTCGGGGTGCACCACGGCCGCGCAGACACCGATGAACGCCGCGAGGACGCCGTAAGGGATCAGGACGAGGCTGGTGTACAGGCCGGCGTTCCTCGCCTTGCCCTCGTCGTCGACCGCGGTCATCGCCTGCACCACGTATTGGGTCGCGAACATGGCGCCGCCGCCGGCGACGAGCCAGGCGCCCATCTGATTCCAGCCGACTCCGTCCCAGTCGAGCATCCGCGACGGCAAAGAGACCTGGATGCCTTCGTAGCCCCCCGCGGCGAAGTACGCGGACACCGCGACGACAACGATCCCTACCACTTTGACGATGACGTTGATCAGGTTGGTGTAGATGACGGAGCGCATACCGCCGATCACCACGTAGACGCTCGACAGCACACCAACGATCACGACGGCCCAGCCGGCGTCGATCCCGAGCAGCGTCGAGATCATCGCTCCGCCGCTCACATAGGCCGCGGTGGCCACCAGCAGGAGTGACGCGATCATGGTCACCGAAGCCGCTCGCCGCACGCCCGCTCCGTATGCCCGTTCCAGGGCGCCGGAGATGGTCACCTCGTCGAGTTGCTTGAATCGCTTCGCGAACAGCACGGCGAAGACGATGAACCCGATTCCCAGAGCGCCGAGGTTCCAGGCAGCGGAGATACCGTCAGCGTAGGCTCCCTGGGCCGTCCCGATACTGGCCGAGGTGCCCACGACTTCGGAGGCCATGAACAGACCGATCACCGCTGCGGGGAAGACCCGGCCACCGCGGACGAAGCCTTCCGACGTCGCGCCGGCCTTACGGGCGATGACGCTCACCGCTGCGATGACGATGATGTAGGCCACCACCATCAGGGCGACTATCTGGAAAGACGACACTGTTTCTCCTTCTGTTCAGCGGGACCCGGCGAGGTGGTCCTTGACATGAGCCCCCCACAGGACGCTGTTGACCAGTCCGGTTCCGTCGGCGGTGGCGAGCATCTCCGCGTCGTCGCGGAAGGCGGCGACTCCGGTGCTGGTGTCCAGTCCATGTCCGGCGCACATGGACAGCAGTTCCGTACACGCCCGCACAGCGGTGGTGCAGGCATGTGCCTTGGCTCCACTGGCCAGTGCGGCGGCAGAGGGGTGCCCGGTCTCGAGGGCGGTGGCGGCGTGGTAGGCGAGCAACCGCGCGCCCAGCAGCTCAGCCGCGATACCCCCCACTCGATGGGTGGTCAGGTCCAGGTCGGCGACCCGTGAGCCGCGAGCGGTGCGGGTCGTCAGATGCTGTGTCGTCCTGGCCAGTGCCTCGAAGGCCACTGCCACGGCTTGGACGGCGACCAATACGCGCGCCACCCCGAAGCCCGCTTTCGCTCCTGCCGCGCCGTCTTCGGCGAGAATCCGCCAGCGCTCCACCTCCACCCCGTGGAACTCGAGCGAGCCGAAGGTGAGATGGCACAAGCCGTGGGTCCGGAGAGGACGCCGCTCCACACCCGGGGCCGCCAGGTCGACGAGCACCCGTACGGAACGGCCCTGCTCGTCCGCCGCCAGGACGACGGCGGTGTCCGCCGTCATCGCATGGGTGACCCAGTCCTTGCGCCCGGTGAGGACGAGCCCCCCTCGGCCCGGAGCCACCGTGGTGGCGGGGTTCTTGATGCTGCTGCCACCGCGCGGCTCGGTAACCGCCACAGCCCCGATGCTGGTCCCCTCGAGCAGGCCGGGCAGCACTCGTTGTTTCGCCTCAGGGCTGCCGGCGGCGGTGATGAACCGCTGGACGCTGTGGTTGGAGAGGAAAGGCACGGCACTCGCGATTCCCTCGGTCAGCGACGCGAACTGACCGAGGGCGAGGCCGGCTCCATTCGCTTCCTTCGGGATCGTCGACCCCAGGTACCCCGTCGACCTCAGCTTGCCGAAGATCTCCAGCAACTGATCGCGCGACCATGGTGTGGTGTCCGGATACGTCCTGCGGATCGTGGTGGCGACGGCCCGTCCCGTATCCACCCACTGGCTGTCCCGGCCCGGGACGTCAGGCTCAAGCTCCATTGCGCGGCTCCGTTCTTCCGGCTTCTCAGAACTGCAGGGACTGCCGGTGGAGGAACTCCTCAATGCCCGCGGGACCCAGTTCGCGCCCGTACCCGGAGTTCTTCACTCCGCCGAAGGGTGCGGCGGGGTTGAAGGCGCCACCGTTGATGTCGACTTGTCCGGTGTGGATACGGCGCGCGACGGCGCGGGCACGTTCGGCGTCGGCCGACCACACCGCGCCGCCGAGCCCGAAACGGGAATTGTTGGCGATGGCGACCGCCTCTTCCTCCTCGCCGTAGCCGATGATGGCGAGCACGGGGCCGAAGATCTCCTCCTGGGCGAGGAAGGAGTCGGGGTCCACGTCGGTGAAGATCGTGGGCCGCACGTAGTAACCCGACGTCAGCGCGTCGCCGGCCGGCCGCTCGGGTCCCCCGGCGATGAGCTTCGCGCCGTCGGCCAGGCCGGTCTCGATCGCGCGGATCACACTGTCGCGCTGTCGCGCACTGGCCAGCGGGCCGATCCTGGTCCGCTCATCCGCCGGGTCGCCCGGGGCATAACGCGTGGCCGCGGCAGTGGCGATCTCCTCTGCCGAGGAGAGCAGCTCGTGGGGCACCAGCATGCGGGTCAGGGCGTTGCAGCTCTGCCCCGAGTTGAGGAAGCAGTTGGCGACGCCGACCTTGACGGCCGTAGCGAGGTCGGCGTCGTCGAGGATGACGTTGGCCGATTTGCCACCGAGCTCCAGTGTGACGCGCTTCAGGGTCAGCGCGGCCTGCTGGGCGACAGCGCGCCCGGTCGCCTCTGAACCGGTGAACGACACCGCATCGATCCCAGGGTGCTCCACGATGGCCTGGCCCACCTCGGGTCCGGCTCCGTTGACGACGTTGAGTACCCCGTCGGGAAGACCTGCCTCTTGCATGATCCGCGCCAGGAGCAATGCGCTCAGGGGAGCGACCTCGCTCGGCTTGAGGACCACCGTGCATCCGGCGGCGATCGCCGGAACGATTTTGCTGACCACCTGGTGGACGGGATAGTTCCAGGGCGTGATGGCCCCCACGACACCAACCGGCACCGCGTAGACACGAGAGTTGCCGAGCTCGGTCTCGAATTCCATCGACCGCAGCGCACGAGCGGTCTCCCGGACGTCGTGCACCGGCAGTGTCGCGTGCAGTTGGCGGGCCAGCTTGATGGGGGCACCCAGTTCCTCGGCCACCGTCCGCGCGATCAGCTCCCGCCGGTCCTCCAGGAGATCGGCCAGGTCGTCCAGCACCTGGGCGCGCTCCTCGATGGTCCGGGTCGACCACGAGGAGAACGCGCCGCGGGCAGCGACGGCGGCCCGGTGGACGTGCGCCGCGTCTCCCGCGGGAACCGAGGCGATCACCTGCTCGGTGGCCGGGTTCTCCACGAGGATCGGCGGTCGTTCACCCTCCTCGTGCTCCCACTCCCCGGCGATGAAGTGTGCGGTCCACTGATGATCCATGCATCCCTCCGGTTGCCACATGACGCGTCGCTTTGAACGCCCGCCGCACAGTAGGGCCTATACGAGCGTTTAGGCAATAGCTTCTCGCCAAAAGCCCTAAACGATCGTTCAGGAGGTAGGTGCGCAACCGCTTCGAGAGTGGCAGGGGATGCCCCGCATCGCCCCCTCCCCCGGGCAAACCACGAGGGATCAGGAGCCCGCACTGCCGGGGGGAGGCCCGGCAATGCGTCTGCTACTGTGTCGGCACGCCTGAGTGCCCCGTCCGGTGGACCGGGAAAATCACCGGTCGCAGGGGTACGGGTCGGCTATCACGCGGAAAGGCGGACGCCCCTCGGCGTCAGCGGGAAAAGTCTTTCAGGAGGAGACCGAATCAGCCTGGCCGCCCGCCAGCGACAAGGCCAGGAATCCATAACGGTCTGCGATCTCTTCCGGCGAAAGTTCCCCGGCGCTCTTGTACCAGTTGGCAACAGCAGTACACATCGTGACCACGGCTCGACTGGCTTCCCTGGGCCACGGGGTCAGAAAGGCACCGGCTGCGACGCCTTGGGCCACCACGGAGTCGAACATGCGCTGCAGCTTGTCACGCTGAGCGATGTTGAGGCGTCGGTTGTCCGGTTCGAGGCTGCGAATCTCGCTGTTCACGAGGAAGCTCGACATCACGTCTGACGCATTCCACAGCACATGGGAGCGCGCAGCCGCGAACAGCTGCGCGGCAGGATCGTCTCCGGCCGCCTCGATGGCCGCCCGGGTAACCTCGATCGACTGCTCCATGAAGCGGCCGATGATGTCCATCAGCAGCTCTTGCTTGGAAGCGTAGTAGTGATACATGGCCGCAGGCGTAGTGCCGGACGCCTTGGCGATGTCACGCACAGAGGTGCCATCGTATCCGTGACGATAAAAACAGGTCAAAGCCGCTTGAAATATAACTTCCTGACCAACGCTGTAACGCGGTGCGGAACTCTGACCTTGGGGCACTAATTTTACTCCTCAAATATCCTGGGCAGGTCAGCCATATAAATCTCCGGACAATTCCACTGCGAGAATATGACGGCATTCTACCGTGCCGGAGTCTCGTTCCCTCCAGAGGCCAGGGTGTGGTGGCTGACGTTCTCCATCGCGTTCGGCTCCATGATCGCGCACATCATGAGCGACTCGGCCTGCATCGTGATGATCCCGCTGGGCGCGCGGGCCTGCCGGGCCGTGGGCCGCAGCCCGGTGCTCGGCCTGATGGTCGCCTACGCGTCGACGGCCATCAGCTGGACACCCGAGGACGACGCGGCCGCCGACCGGCTCTTCGACACCACCGCCCAGGGCGAGGCGTCCCAGCACAGCGGGCCGACCGGCGAGGCCCCCTCCTCATTCACCTTGAGCACCGTCGAGAAACGCGCCATGAGGCTGTCCGGCGCGATGCTCGCGCTCTACATCAACGCAATGCACCATTTCGTTTGAGAGCCGCGCCGTGGTGTGACCCACATGAAAGCGGCTACGCCGGAACCGTTTCGACGAGCCGGCGCGCCGCGTCCCGGGCGGGCGCCTCCAACAGGGCGTGACCCGCGCGGAATGTCTCCTCCGCCCGGGCCGCGGGCCAGTCCGTCGGCAGGTGCCGTACGGGCAACCGATGCGCCGCTCGCCGTCACGGAGGATCGCCTCCGAGCGCTCGGTGAGTCCGACCTAGGTCCGCCGGCCCTCACGTCGTCGGCGGGCCGGGCGGCGGTCGTGGCCCGACGCCCGGCGGGCGAAGCATCAGGCGAGCCTGTTCCCGGCGACGCGCAGCAGGAGCGTGTGCAGCGTCTCCCGCTCGGCGGGGGCGAGCGGGGCGAGCAGTTCGTCGGTCACATCCTGACCCGCCTGATCCGTGTCCTGGAGGAACGCGCGGCCGTCCTCGGTGAGGACGACGATGCGACTGCGGCGGTCGTCGGGGGCGGGGCGGCGCTCGGCGAAGCCGAGCTTCTCCAGGTCGTCCACCAGGCCGACGATCGCGCTCGGGTCATAGCCGAGCCGGGTGCTGAGCTCTCGCTGCAAGGCGCCTTCGCAGGTGGCGAGGAAGCGCAGCACGGCGTAGTGCCGCAGCCGCAGCCCCGACTCCTGGAGGAAGGTGTTGAAGAGCTGACCGGAGCGCAGACCCAGGCGGTAGAGCAGATAGCCCGTGTCCGCGTGGAGTGCCCGCATCCATGGTTCGTCCGCGTCGATGGGGTGCGGGTCGTCGGTGTGCCGGCGGGTGATGGCGGGCTCCCTGGTCTCGGCCCCGGGGCGCCGGTCTCGGCTCCCCGGAAGGGTTGGTCTCGTGTGCAGAGTCCAGCATGACGCACCCGAGGCAAACAACAACTGTTGACGTCAACAATTATTGTGCTTAGCTTCGATCTCGATGCCGCACCCCGCGCCGGACCGGCGCACCCCATGCGAAGGGACTCGCTCGTGCCCACCATCGATCTGACCGGCAAGGTCGCCGTCGTCACCGGTAGCGGCCGGGGCCTCGGCCTCGCCTACGCACAGGCCCTCGCCGCCCACGGCGCGTCCGTGGTCGTGAACGACGTCGACGAGGACGCGGCCGGACAGGCAGTCAAGTCCATCACCGAGGCCGGCGGTACCGCCGTGGCCGAGGTGGTCCCCGTCGGTACCGCCGAGGCCGCCGACCGGCTGGTGGGCCGTGCCGTCGAGGAGTTCGGCCGACTCGACGTCCTGGTCACCAACGCGGGCATCCTGCGCGACAAGGTGCTGTGGAAGATGACCGACGAGGACTTCGACGCGGTCATCACCACCCACCTGAGGGCCACCTTCACCTGCGCCCGCGCCGCCGCCGTACGCCTGCGCGAACAGGGCGAAGGCGGCACGGTCGTCCTCGTCGGCTCCCCGGCCGGGCAGCGGGGCAACTTCGGCCAGACCAACTACTCCGCCGCCAAGGCCGGAATCGCCGCCATGGCCCGCACCTGGTCCATGGAACTGTCCCGCGCGAGCATCACCGTCAACGCGATCGTGCCGGTCGCCGCCACCGCGATGACCGAGACCATCCCTGCCCTCGCCCCGTATGCGGAGGCCCTCAGGAACGGCCAACCACTGCCGGACTTCCTGCGCAAGGGAGAGGGATTCGGCACACCGGAGGACTGCGCCGCCCTCGTCCCCTTCCTGGCCTCCGACGCCGCCCGCGGCATCACCGGCCAGTGCATCGGCATCGGCGGCGACAAAGTGGCGCTCTGGTCGCATCTGCAGGAGATCCGGGTCGCCTACGCCGACGGTGGCTGGACCTCCGACGCCCTGGCCGATGCCTGGCCCACGTCGGTCGGCGCCGAACCGCAGACGGTGGGTATCCCCGCGCCGAAGATTCCGGAGGCGTGATGCACCTTCAGGATCTGGTCGCCATCGACGTCCACACCCACGCGGAGGTGTCCGCCAAGGGCCACTCCTCCCTGGACGACGACCTGCACGACGCCTCCTCCGCCTACTTCAAGGTCGAGGGCAACCGGAAGCCCACACTCGAGGAGACGGCCGCCTACTACCGGGAGCGGCGGATGGCCGCCGTCATCTTCACGGTGGACGCGGAGTCCGCGACCGGCACCGAGCCCGTCCCGAACGAGGAGGTCGCCGAGGCCGCCGCCGCCAACGCGGACGCCCTCATTCCGTTCGCCTCCATCGACCCCTTCCGGGGCAAGGCCGGCGTGCGGCAGGCCCGGCGGCTGGTCGAGGAGTACGGCGTGAAGGGCTTCAAGTTCCATCCCAGCGTCCAGGGCTTCTTTCCCAACGACCGCTCGGTGGCGTACGGCCTGTACGAGGTGATCGAGGAGACCGGCACCATCGCGCTCTTCCACACCGGCCAGACCGGCATCGGCGCCGGTGTTCCCGGCGGGGGCGGCATCCGCCTCAAATACTCCAACCCGCTCCATGTGGACGATGTGGCCGCCGACTTCCCGCAACTGAAGATCATCCTGGCGCACCCGTCGTTCCCCTGGCAGGACGAGGCCCTGGCGGTGGCGACCCACAAGCCCGGCGTGCACATCGACCTGTCGGGCTGGTCCCCGAAGTACTTCCCGCCGCAGCTCGTGCAGTACGCCAACACGCTGCTGCAGGACAAGGTCCTCTTCGGTTCGGACTTCCCGGTGCTCACCCCTGACCGATGGCTGGCCGACTTCGAGAGGCTCTCCATCAAGGACGCGGTCAAGCCGAAAATCCTCAAGGAGAACGCGGCCCGCCTGCTCGGGCTGACGCAACCATGAGAGGTGCCAGATGCGCAACGAGGGACTGGGGTCGTGGCCCGCACGCCGGGCCCGCAAAACCCCGCACCGCACGGCCCTGATCCACGGCGAGCGGTCGACCGACTACCGCACCCTGCACACACGCACCACCCGCCTCGCCCACGCCCTGCGCGCCCGAGGCATCGGACGCGGCGACCGCATCGCCCACCTCGGCCCCAACCACCCCGCCTATCTGGAGACCTTGTTCGCCGCCGGCCTCCTCGGCGCCGTCTTCGTCCCCCTCAACACCCGCCTCGCCGCCCCCGAGATCGCCTACCAGCTCGCCGACTCCGGCGCCAAGGCCCTCATCCACGGCCCCGCACACGCCGGGCTCGTCGCCGCACTGCCCACCGGCACCGAGATACGGACCTACCTCGAGATCGGCGACGCATACGAACAGGCCCTGGCAGCCGCGTCGGCCGAGCCGATCGACGAACCGGTCACCCCCGACGACGCCTGCGTCATCATGTACACCTCGGGGACGACCGGCCGCCCCAAAGGCGCGATGCTCACCCACGCCAACGTCACCTGGAACGCCGTCAATGTCCTGGTCGACCACGACCTGTTCGCCGACGAACGCGCCCTGGTATCCGCCCCGTTGTTCCACACCGCCGGCCTGAACATGATCACCTTGCCGGTACTGCTCAAGGGCGGCACCTGCGTCCTGGTGGAGGCCTTCGACCCGGAGACGACCCTCGACCTGATCGGACGGCACCGCATCACCTTCATGTTCGGAGTGCCGACGATGTTCGACCAGATGGCCCGGCATCCCCGCTGGGCCGACGCCGACCTGTCCTCGCTCCGCATCCTCACCTGCGGCGGATCACCGGTGCCGACCCCGCTCATCGCCGCCTACCAGAAGCGCGGGCTCACCTTCCTCCAGGGCTACGGCATGACCGAGGCCGCGCCCGGCGCACTCTTCCTGGACGCCGAGCACGCCGCCGGCAAGGCGGGCTCGGCGGGCGTACCGCACTTCTTCAGCGACGTACGGGTCGTACGGCCCGACCTCACCCCGGTCGACACCGGCGAGACCGGCGAGACCGGCGAAGTGGTGGTGCGCGGACCACATGTGATGTCCGGCTACTGGGAACTGCCCGAGGAGACGGAGGCCGCCTTCGCGGACGGCTGGTTCCGCAGCGGGGACGCGGCCCGGGTCGACGAAGACGGATACGTGTACATCGTCGACCGGATCAAGGACATGATCATCTCTGGTGGGGAGAACATCTATCCCGCCGAGATCGAGGACCTTCTCCTCACCCACCCGGGCATCGCCGAGTGTGCGGTGATCGGTGTACCGGACGACACATGGGGCGAGGTGCCCCGCGCGGTCGTCGTCCCGGCAGCGGGCACCGAACTCGATCCGGGCGAGGTGCTGGCATCACTGTCCGGGCGGCTCGCCAAGTACAAGATCCCCAAGTCCGTGGTCATCGCGGACGAACTACCGCGCACCGCCTCCGGGAAACTCCTCAAGTCCCGGGTCCGCCACCACTACGGCACCCCAAGCCCTCAACAGAAAGCCGACTCATGAGCATCACCGTCAACGGCCTGGACGAACTGAAGAAGCTCGCCGGCAGCGACCTCGGCACCAGCGAGTGGATCGAGGTCGCACAGGACCGCATCGACACCTTCGCCGAGGCCACCGGCGATCACCAGTGGATCCACACCGACCCGGAGCGAGCGGCTCAGGGCCCTTTCGGCGCGCCGATCGCGCACGGCTACCTCACCTTGTCCCTGTTCATCCCCCTCTTCACCCAACTGCTGGACGTGCGGGGCGTGACCACCAAGGTCAACTACGGCCTGAACAAGGTGCGTTTCCCCGCGCCGGTGCGGGCCGGATCCCGCCTGCGGCTCGCCGCCCGGCTCACCTCGGTCGAGGACGTACCCGGCGGCGTCCAGATCACCGTCGACGGCACGATCGAGGTGGACGGCGGCACGAAGCCCGCGGCCGTGGTGCAGAGCCTGTCCCGCTTCTACGTCTGACCCGCCGCAATCTGCAGATGACGCGGTCCGGGCGTGCGGGCAACAGGTCCTTGGCGTGCGTGATGTCGAGGCAGTGCGCGGCGAGCGCCGCGCCCACGATCCGCTCGCCCCGGTCAGGGCCGCGGATGAGCGTCGTGGGTGAGGAGCGCGAGCTGGACGCGGTTGTCCAGGTCCAGTTTGGCCAGGGCGCTCGAGAGGTGGGCCTTGACCGTGCCGAGGGACAGGTGCAGGCGGGTGCCGATGTCGGTGTTGGACAATCCCTCGGCAACCGCCTCGGCAACCTCGCGCTCCCGTGCGGTGAGCAACGCCAACCGCTGCCGGGCGTGTTCGGCCCGGTCGTCCGGTCCGGCCGCCGCATGCTCGATCAGAGCGCGCGCGGCGGACGGCGACAGTGCGGGCTCACCGCGAGCGGCCCGGCGTACCGCGGCGACGATCTCCTCGGGCGCGGTGTGTTTGGCGAGGAACCCGGCGGCGCCCGCGCGCATCGCCTCCAGGACCAGGCGGTGTTCGTCGAAGGTGGTCAGCACGATCACCTGCGGGGCCTTCGTGCCGTCGCGGGTGAGTGCGCGAGTGGCCTCGAGGCCGTCCATGACGGGCATCCGGATGTCCATGAGGATCACATCGGGCTCGTGTTCGCCGACGGCGGCGGCTGCCTGGGCACCGTCGGCCGCCTCCGCCACGACCTCGATGCCGTCCGCCCCGCGCAGCATCATCTTCAGCCCGGTCCGTACCAGGGGGTCGTCGTCGGCCAGCAGCACTCGGATCATGGCGTCACCTCGCGGACCACGGTAGCCGGGCGCACAGGGTGAAGGTGCCGTCGGCAGCCGTGTGGTCGAGGGTGCCGCCGTCGAGACGGACGCGTTCGGCGAGCCCGGTCAGACCGGCGCCGGTGCCCGGGATCACCTCGTCGGCGCCGGGAGAGGCGGGCAGCTCATTGCGGACCTCCACGGTGAGGCCGCGGCCCGGACCACCGGCCAGGCACACGCTGACCGGTGCGCCGGGCGCGTGCTTGCGGGCGTTGGTCAGGCCCTCCTGGGCCACGCGGTAGACGGTGCGGTGCAGTTGCCACCGCAGCTCGTGGACGGCGTCGGCGGTCAGCTCGGGGCGGAAGTCCACCGGCTGCCCCGTGGCGCGGGCATCCGCGACGAGAGAGCCGATGTCCTCGATCCGTGGCAGCAGCGACACCGGCTCGCCACCGCCCTCCGCCCGCAGCAGGTGCAGCACCTCCTGCAGTTCCTCCACGGCCTCGTGCGCGTTCCCCCGGATCACCTCGACGCTCTCGGCGACCTCGACGCTGTTGAGCGCGGGTCCGGCACCGACTTGCGCCTGCCGGGTGCGGTAGGCCAGCGCGCCCGCGTGCACGGAGAGCAGGGAGATGCGGTGCGCCAGCACATCGTGCATCTCACGTGCGATGGCCTGGCGTTCGCCGCGGCGGACGTCGGCGAGCCGGCGCTCGTGTTCGGCCCGGGCCCGCTCGGCGTCCACCCGCAGCCGCTGGAGGAGCAGCCGCCGGGAACGCAGGGCATGGCCCCAGGCGAAGGTGGCCAGGAGGTAGGCCAGGCAGAACACGGCATCGACGAACAGGTCCGCCCCCCGCCCGTACAGCAGCAGGCCGGAGGGCACCATGCACACCACGTACGCACCGAGCGTCAGCAGTGCCTGCCGCCAGCGGAGGCGAAGCGTGAAGTTGGTGACGATCACCGCGCCCGCGGGCAGCGCGCTGGTCGACAGCGCCACCGCGGGCAGCCCGATCAGGGCCACGGCGAGCGGGAAACGGCGCCGCCACCACAGCGCGAGGCAGGCCACAAGCCCCAGCAGCGGGTCCAGTTCCGCCGCCCGGCCCGACAGCTCGCCCTGTTCCTTCACCACGCCGAGGACGACCATGCCGAGGAAGACGGCCGCGCAGAAGAGCACCGCGTCCACCGCCCAGTCGCGCCAGGTGCGCCCGGCCGGGAGGACGGGGTCGAGGCCGTTGGTCATAGGGGTGAGGGTATGCGGACCACGGAGGGCGGCAGTATCGGCCCATCGGCCGGATTGGCCTTGGCCATGTGGCAGAGGCGGGTGGCGCCGCCTGTCACTTCGGCGCCCGGGTCCTGGCCCGGAAGGGCAGGTCAGGCTCGTTCCTTCGGCGATGGCGGCCGGTCTTTCGTTCTGTCTCCTGGTAGACCATCGGCGCATGGTGCCCGCTCCGGTGGTCCTGCAGGCTGCTTCCATCCGGAAGACGGGAGAGAACGAGATGGGTGCAACCCAGGTCAGCAGGGCGAGGTTTCTGCGGTTGGCGGGGGCCGTCGCAGTCGGCGCGGCACTGCCCGCCGGGCAGGCGGCCGCGACGGGGTGGCGAGACAGGCCGCATGCCACGGCCGATCGGGGGCGGGCTGGGGACTCAAGGGTGGGCGGCGTGCGCTATCGCGGAGTCGTCTACGAAGTGGGGCAGGGCGAGACACCGGCGACGGGATGGAGCGCGGCTCGTACCCGGGCCGATCTGCGGTCCATCCGCCGCGAGCTGCATGCCGACACGGTGAAAGTCACCGGCGATGGCGTCGAACGCCTCACGCGCACCGCGGCCGAGGCGGCCGAGAACGGTCTGCACGTCTGGCTGGAGCCGACGCTGGGGGACGTGCCTGCCCACGACATCCTCGACCACCTCGCGGAGACCGGACGGTTCGCAGAACGGCTGCGCAGGCAGGGCGTGCGGGTGCACCTGAACGTCGGCTGTGAGTTCATGCTGTTCGTTCCCGGAATCGTGCCCGGCGCCACCGCGGTCGAACGGATCGACAACTTGGTCAAGGGCAACTACGACCCGGTGAAAACGGCCCAGCGACTGCGCCGCTTCACCGCACGGGCCGCCGCCGTCGGCCGCTCGGTCTTCCACGGCCCCCTGTCCTATGGCGCCGCGCAGGACGAGGACGTGGACTGGGACTTGTTCGACCTGGTGTGCATCGATTACTACGGCTGGTATCCGAACCGCTCCGGGCACGTCCGCGAGCTGCGCACGTACCAGCGTCACGGCAAGCCGCTCGCGATCACCGAGTTCGGCTCCTGCACCTTCGAGGGTGCACCGCGCCTGGGCGGCATGGCCTGGGACGTCGTCGATTACGCCACGACGCCACCGCAGGTGAAGAAGGGACTGGTGCGCAGCGAGCACACCCAGGCCGCATACCTCACCGACGTGCTCGGCGTGTTCGAGTCGATGAACCTCTACGCGGCCATGGCCTATACCTTCCTCACGCCCGACGCCCCACACCGCCGCGAGCAGCAACTCGACCTGGACATGGCCGGCTACAGCCTGGTGAAAGTGATCCGGGACCGCCCGGCGGATCCGAATTCTCCCTGGCACTGGGAACCCAAGGAATCATTCGGAGCCCTGGCCGACGCGTATGCCCGCAACCAATGGCATCTCCGCCCAGGCCAAGGCCAACCGCCCGCCCATCAGAGGGAACTGACACAGCGGTAGGCTGCGGCGGCGGTTCGTCCCAGCTGAACTTTGGAGTAGTCGATGAAGGCCTTCCGGTACGTGGCGAAGGGCGCCCCGCTGCAGGGTGCCGAACTGGCGGACCCGGTAGCCGGCCCGGGCTGGGTCGTGGTGGACGTCGAGGCCGCCGGACTGTGCCACTCCGACGTCCATGTGATCGACGGCATGATCGAGCCCATCGTCCGACCGCCCTTCACGCTCGGCCACGAGGTCGCGGGCACCGTCTCCGCCCTCGGCGAGGGGGTGGAGGGCTATGCGACAGGCGACCGCGTGGCCGTCGCGATCATCGCGCACCCGGAGGTCAAGGCGTCCTACGCGCCGGGCATCGGCGTCGACGGCGGCTACGCCGAACGCCTGGTGGCCCATGCCTCCACCCTCGTCCCCCTGCCCGACAACGTCTCCACGGTCGATGCGGCCGTCGCCACGGACTCGGTCGTCACCGCCTACCATGCGGTCCGCACCGAGGCTCGGGCCAAACCGGGGGATGTGATCGCTGTCGTCGGCCTGGGCGGCCTCGGCCTCAATGGCGTCCGTACGGGAGTGATCGCGGGGGCCACGGTCTACGGCGTGGACATCAACCCCGACACCTTCGAGGCAGCCCGCGCGGCGGGCGCCCGCGAGTGCTTCACCGACGTCACCGCGCTGGCGGACCTGCGACCCGACGCCATCGTCGACTTCGCGGGCGTCGGCTCCACCACGTCCGACGCGATCGATGCCGTACGCCGCCTCGGCCGCGTGGTCGTCGTCGGGCTCGGCACGAGGACCACGACCTTCTCCAACGGCAGCCTCGTCCGCAAAAGCGTGGAACTCCGCGGCTCCTACGGCGCCAGCAAGGACGAATACCGCCAGGTCCTCGGCTTCATCGCGGAGGGCCGGATCACCCCGATCGTGGAAGAGATCCCCTTCGCCGACCTCAACGAGGGCCTGGACCGACTCCGCCACGGCAAGGTCCGGGGCCGCCTGGTCACCCGCCCGGGGGCTGACCCGGCCTGACAGTGTGCGGTTGCGGGGGGGAGCTGTCCCGCCTGCTCAGTCCCGACGACGAGGGCGTCAGGTGGCCAGGTCCGATTCCCTCCGCGCCCTGGCGTGGCCGAAGGACCATGCGCCCAGGCCCGCCAGCACGGCCGCCCCGAGTCCGTACAGCGGCAGCCACCGGGTCGTGGTGGATGCCAGGCAGTCGGCGATGGCCTCATGGCTTTGGCTGTCCCGCGCGTAAGCCAGGGCGGCACGGTCGCGACCGGCGAGGTTCGCCAGCGAGGCCTCCGTCCGCAGGCTCGCGTACTGGCCCAGCCGCTGACACCCGCTGCGGGTGCCTGACATCGGAAAGAGCCATGCCGAGCGCTGCAGCACCGGGGCCAGCGCGATCGCGGCGCACAGGCCCACCACCAGGGAGTATGCGACCAGATTCGATACGTACGTGGAGCGAAGGCCGGGCGTCCACGGTGGCAGGCGATGGAAGGTGAGGATCACCGCGAGAAGCGTCACTCCGATGTATGCCGCGAACCACTCCCAGGAGCCCTCCGCGAGTGCGAACGTCAGCACGGCGGCGAGCCCGATGCCAATGACCCCTGACTGGGCGGGGGCGCCATGGACGCCTTTGCCGACCGATGTGGCCTTCCGGGCCTCCTGAGCGTGGAGGTCGTCCACGGTCTCTCCTCCTCGTCCGAGGTTCACCAGTGTTCGCGCAGATCGCACCTTCGTGCCTGACGCCATGCCGGACCGGACCGGGAGCCCGCCCGGTTGGCGGGTCTGCTTGAGGAGGCCCACCAGCTCTGCCGGGGATCTCGCCAGCCCTGCCTCCGATGGGCCCCCGGCGCGCCGTACACGCCGGCGCGCCGGGGGTTCCTCACCTCATCGGTCCTTGGCCAGGGCGACGAGCTCGGCGAACAGGCCCCCCGCGCCGGACAGCTCCTCGTATCCGCCCTGCTCGATCACGCGCCCCTCGCGCATGACCAGGATGCGGTCGGCCAGGCGGGTGTTCTCGAGCTGGTGCGTGACGACGATGGTCATGCGCTCGGCGGCAATGCGCTTGATCTCCAGGAAGATCTGGTGCTCGCCTCGCGGGTCCATCTGCGAGGTGGGTTCATCAAGGATGAGCAGCGGTGTCCGCCGGTACAGGGCGCGGCCGCACACGAGCCGTTGCCACTGGCCGCCGGACAACTCGGCCCCGCCGAAGAGTTCACGTGCCAGGAGCGTGTCGAGCTGCCGGGGAAGTTTCTCGACCGCCTCCCGCATGCCGACGGCGTCGACGGCTTGCCACACCGGTTCGTCGTCGAAGGTCTTCGGCTGTCCCAGGGTGATGTTCTCGCGGGCGCGCAGGGGCCAGCAGGCGAAGTTCTGCGGGACCAGCGCGGTGCGCTTCCACACCGCGTCGGGGTCCGCCTGGGCCAGGTCGGTGCCGTCCCACAGGACGCGGCCCTTGTCGGCGAGCAGGATGCCGGTGATGAGTTTGGCCAGGGTGGACTTCCCCGAGCCGTTCTCCCCCACGATGGCCAGGATCTCGCCGCGGCGCAGGGTGAGCGAGACGCCGTCGACGGCGGGTTCCTCCTTGCCGGGGTACTGGTAGACCACCTCGTCGAGCCTGATCTCGTCGACGCGCTCCGGAATCGTCAACTCGCCTCGTTTCGGGGCACGTTCGTCGGCCATGTCGAGGAAGGACCGCATATCGGCGAGGTACAGGGAGGTGTGAAACATCGCCGCGCCGTGGATCACGAACTGCGAGAGGGCGGCCAGCGTGGTCTGGACGGCGACCACCGCGGTGGCCGCGACCGGGAGCGCGACCCGGCCGGTGGTGGCCAGCCACGCGAGGGTGGCCCAGGTGCACAGCAGGAAGAATCCGCCCAGGGTGCTGGTCGCCAGGGTGATGCGCAGCATGCGGGGTGCGGCGGTGAGGACGCGCTGGTCGATGCGGTCGGACAGGGCGCGGTACCAATAGATGAGGTAGCCGGTCATCCCGTTGGCGCGGACCTCGTCGCCGTAGCGGGAGTAGGTGGCCCACCAGCGCATCATGGAGCGCACATTGCGGTCGCCGACGTTGAGGTAGTGGGTCTCGTAGTCGACGCGCGCGGACAGCACGGCGCCGACGCCGGCCGGGAGCACGGCGAGCAGGAGCAGCGGGAGCATCAGCCAGTGGAGCGCGGTGATGACGCCGCTCGCGGCGATCATGCGGACCAGGGCGGCCATCAACCGCTGTGCGTCCTGGACCATCATCCGGGTGCGGGTGACGCCGACCTCGGCGGCCTCGTGCCGGTCGGCGAATCCGTCCTCGCCGTACGCGGAGGCTTCGACGCGGCATACGGCGGAGACGAGCGCGACGTCCGCCTCGGTCATCAGCAGGGGGGTGATGCGCCCGTCGGCGTAGGAGGACAGTGCGCCGCTGATTCGGCCAAGGCCCGCGGCGGCGGTCACGACGATCAGGGCGGGCAGGGCGGCGTGCAGGCGTTCGGACACGGTGCCGGTGCCGAGGATGTGGGTCATGGCCTGCGCGGTGAAGGTGAGGACGATGGCGGCCGCGGCGCCGGTGAGGAACTGGCAGACGAGCAGGAGCACGACGCCGGGTTTGTCGACGGCCCAGGCCATCCGCGCGGTGTGCCCGAGCACGGCGGGCAGGCGCCGGCACATCGCCCTGAAATTGGCCTCGGCCAGCGGATTCTTGCCGTGCTGGCCTTCGAAGGTGATGGTGGCCGGGGGTGGAGGAGGTGGCGTCTTCGCGTGTGCGGTCGAGGTGTCGGTCATCGTCACCTGCATCCCTCCTGGGGGTTGGTGCCGCGCCTGGATGGCTCGGCAGTGCACGGCATAACGACGCGGAGAGGGAATCGAACGCGCTCGATTCCGGACGTGCTGGAGCCCTTGAGCCGCAAGGGGGCGAGTGTGCGGTCGCCGTGGCAGCGCCGCCGTGCGGTACCGATGGTTGGCCGAAACGCCGATCTCCGAGACGCATGGGACGTACGAGGTTTCGGCGCTTCCACCGGGCCCGGTCCGGGAAGTCCCGGCCCCGACCTCGCCGACCGGGGCGCCGACCGGGGCGCCGACCGGGCTCTACGGTCGCTTTGTCGGGACCGGCTGAAGTGCCGGCCAGCGAGTGAGCATGTGTTGGCGCATGCCGGTGGTGAGGCGGCCCACGCCGCTCAGAGAGGTGTGATCGGCGGTCAACTTGCTGACGACACCGAGCCGGTGGACGAGCCGTTGCCGGGCTGTCGCCGTGCCCCACTTCCAGTCCCGTTGCGGAATCCGGGCCAGATGGTCATCGCTTTCGCGGCGTGCCCGCTCGACCAGCGCGTCGCCGCGGAGCAGCCAACCGGCGCACGCGTCGGCAAGACCGTCCTGGGTCTCGGTACCGGTCGCGGTGCGCCACGCCGTGCGGTAGGCGCGCTCGGCCCGCTCCAGCAGCGACTCGGACGCCGAAGTGACACACCAGCAGGTCGGGAAGCCGATACGCAGATAGGCCAGCTCCATCAGACCGCTGCCCAGTGACGCCTGCTCGAAGTCGATGAATCTGATCCCCGTGGCGGTGTGGAGGTCATTCCCGGGACAGGGATCCCCGTGGAGCAGGGCATGGCCGGGTGCCTGGTCGAGTCGGTTCACGAGGTCATCGAGTTCATCGGAAACACCGGGGGTAACAGGAACCTGGAGCGCCACGGCCAGCCCGAGGAAGGAGTCGATGTCGGCCCGGTTCGGGCCTTGCCATCGCGGAAGTTTCCCGGAATCCTCCGGACGGGCGGTGGCGTGCAGCCGCGCCAGAGCGGCCGCGTAGCCGACGATCCAGTCGCCGGCCGGGCGTCGGTGATCCAGATGCTCCAGCACCAGCACCCGCTCGCCGGAATCGGTGGCAAGCAGCGCGGGCACGATGGGCGTTTCGGCTCGGGCGGCGAGCCGCAGGGCGGCCACCTCGCGGGCGTATCGCTCGTCGGCATCGGGGCCGTCGACGATCTGCTTCACCACCGCCGATGTCCCCGGCAACTCAACGCGCCACACCCGCGAGCGCGGGCTGCTGCCCAGCCTGCGAGAGCTCCTGGGTGATCCCAGCTCGGCCCGTAACTCGTCCCCGAACGCCAGTCGTGACCGCATGGGCTGATCCTTCCACGCGGCCGAAACAAGCGTGTGGCTACGGCGGGCAACGGGCCGTCCTGCGTCAAGCGCCGTGTGGAGCAGGCGCCCCGAGACGAGGAACGCGACGACCTCGGCCACTTCCTCGGAAGCGAGGGCCGGCCCAGCGGAATGACTCCCGGGAACTACCGGCGACAGCGCGGAAGCGCGCGTGGCGACCTCGCCGTGGGGCCTTCGAGCGCCACGTAGGAGCCGCCTCCGGTCGGGTCAGGCCGCCCCGACGAGGAACCGCGCATGATCCACCGCGATGCGCTGCGCGGCCCGGACGAAGGCGGTGATCTCCGGCCGGGCTGTGTGCTCCAGCCAGCCCAGGGCCAGCGTCGTAACGGGCAGGTCCGTCACGGGGACAGCGCACACCTCTCGCGTCAGGCGCTCGCCGGCCGCGGATCCCACGACGGTGATGAGACGCCCCACCGTCACCCGGTCGAGAATCTCGTCAAGCCCCATCGGCGGGCACTGCTCCTGGTAGGCAGGGTTCTGACGGCGCACGCTCGGGGCCGAACCGGTCACCTACGGCCACGGTGCCGCCGAACACGTCCGCGAACTCGCACCCGATGGCGTGGACGCGGTCCTGGACACCGTCGGCGGCGGCCTGCTCACGGCGACAGCACACGCCGCGGCACCCGGCGCACGCGTGGCGTCCATCGCCGACATCGGTGCACCGGGCGTCACTCCGGTCTTCTGCCGCATGGACCGCGCGGACCTCACGGCGCTGGTGGAGCTCGCCGAGGCCGGAAAGCTCCACATCCGGATCGGCGCCACCTACCCGCTGGAACACGCGGCTGAGGCGCAGCGTGCCCTGGCCGCCGGTGGAACCCCGGGCAAGATCGTCATCACCGTCGGCTGACGTACCTCCCCTTCAGGACCTGCCGTGCCCCCGGTACAGCTCCAGCTCGGAGTCGAGCTCGACGGCGAGGACCGTGGCGTGGTCGTCGAGGTCGGCGGCCTCGGGCGGGTCGATCCACAGCACGCCGGGGACTTCGTGAAGGCCTCCGATCACCTGGTGGCCGAGCTCGGTGCCGGTGCCGAGGACGGTCACCCGGCGTACGGGGGTCTTAAGGCCCCGTACGCCGATGGGCGAGCGCGGGATGTCGAAGACCGTCAGATAGAGGGTGCGGCGGTCGGCCGCGAGGGTGCTGGGGCCGTAGTGGTGCCCGGCGGGCAGGCCCGCGGCGGTGCCGTACACCGCGTCCGCGTGGCGGCCGATCCAGGCGCCCATTCCTTCGAGGCGCTCGACCTGCTCGTCCGGGATCGTACCGTCCTCCTTCGGGCCCACGGAGAGCAGCAGATTGCCGCCCGCGCCGATGGTCTCGGTGAAGTAGCGGATCAGCTGGGTCGTCGTCTTGTAGTTGTGGTCGTGGTGCTGGAAGCCCCATGAGTCGTTGAAGGTCAGGCACAGCTCCCAGGGCCCGGGGGGCGGCTCGATCGGCACGCCCTGCTCGGGGGTGGCGTAGTCGCCCTCGCTCAGCATGCGCGCGTTCAGCACGCAATCCGGGACCTCGGCGCGGATGAGCCGGGCCAGCTCGCGGATCCCCCACTGCTCCTCGGTGCGCTCCCACTCGCCGTCGAACCACAGGAGGTCGGGGCGGAAACGGGTGGTGAGCTCGTTCACCTGGCCGTCGCGGTAGGCGAGGTAGCGCGCCCAGGCGTCGAGGTCCTCCTCTTCCTTCGGGACCTCGGCGTACGGGTTGTTCTCCTGCTCGGGCGGCCGTCCCTCGTAGCGGGTGGAGGCGTAGTCGGGGTGGTTCCAGTCGCTGTGCGAGTAGTAGAGGCCGACCTTCAGGCCCTGTTCGCGCAGGGCTTTGGCATACGGGGCGATGAGGTCGCGGCCGGCCGGGGTGTGCCGGACCACGTTCAGATCGCCGAGGGCGGTGTCCCACAGGGCGACGCCGTCGTGATGGCGGCTGGTCAGCACGGCGTAGCGGGCTCCGGCGCGGGCGAAGAGGGCGGCCCATGCGCGGGGGTCGTACCGCGCCGCGGTGAACCCGTCGAGCTGCGCCATGTACGTCTCGTGCGGGACGTCGCCCTCGAAGAAGGACCAGGATTCCTGCACGCCGTCCACGGCGTAGATGCCCCAGTGGATGAAGATCCCGAACTTCGCGTCGGGGAACCACGGTCGCATGGCCATGGCGTCAGCTCCGCTTCAGCCGCAGGGTCAGGATCTGGAACGGGCGCAGACTCACCGTGACGTTGCCGTCCGCATCGGTCCTCGGCGCGTCCTGGACCTCGGTGAGCGGGCGTTCCAGCAGGTCGGTGACGGTGGCGCCGGTGTGGGAGAAGCCGGGGCGGAGGGTGGTGCGGGTACGGCCGCCGAGCGATTCGTAGAGCCGCACCACGACATCGCCCGAACGGTCGTCGGCGAGCTTGACCGCCTCGACGACGGCGGCCGGGCCGTCCGTGGTGACCAGCGGCGCCACGGCCGCGCCGGAGTCGGCGACGCGCAGCGGAAGGTTGAGCGCGTAGCCCTCGGCGATCGCGTCCTCGATGGTCGCGCCGGGCAGGAGGGCGTAGGTGAAGCGGTGGATGCCCTGGTCGGCCTCGGGGTCGGGCACCCGCGGGGCGCGCACCAGGCTGAGCCGGACGGTGGTCGTCGTACCGCCGGTGCCCTCGCCCCTCTCGTGGGTGGTGCGGGCCACGTCGTGCCCGTAGGTCGAGTCGTTGAGGACCGCCACGCCGTAGCCCGGCTCGGCGACATGCACCCAGCGGTGGCCGTACACCTCGAAGCGGGCCGCCTCCCAGCTGGTGTTGGTGTGGGTCGGGCGGTGGACATGGCCGAACTGGATCTCGGCGGTCGACCGGTCCGCGTGGATGTCGATGGGGAAGGCGGCCTTGAGGATCTTCTCGGCCTCGTGCCAGTCGATCTCGGTCGCGAAGTCGATACGGCGGCTGCCCGCGCGGACGGTGATGGTCTGGACGATGCGCGAGCGGCGGTCCTTGCCGAAGGCGCGCTCCACGCGCAGGGCGCCGAGCAGCGGGCCCTCCTCGGCGACGGTGACCGCGTCGGCGTCGAGCAGATCGGTCCAGCGCTGCCGGTAGTGCTTGTCGATGTCCCAGGCGTCCCAGTAGTTGGGCAGGTCGCTGTGGAGTCGCAGGAGGTTGCCCGCGGCGCCCGGGGCCAGGACCTCGCGGCCGGCCACCAGGTCCCGTACGGAGGCGAGCGTGCCGTCCTCGGCGAACTCGACCCTGACCAGGCCGTTGTCCAGGACGCGGCCGCCGGTGACGGTGACGGGCTCCGGGGTCTGGGCCGCGGTCAGCGGGGCGGCGCCGGACGCCGGCACCCGCGTGTAGACGGCGACGGTGCCGTCCGCCAGCGGCTGGCCTTCGGCCGTGCCCGCGGGGACGGCGACGACCTCGGCGCGCGGGCGGGGGCTCGTGTTGAACACCCGCGCACCGGATCCGGGCGCGGCGGCACCGCCCAGTGCCGCCACCGCCTGGGCCGTGAGTTCGGTCAGCTCCGCCGCCACCCGCGCGTACTCCGCCTCCGCCTCGCGGTGCACCCAGGCGATCGACGAGCCCGGCAGGATGTCGTGGAACTGGTGGAGCAGCACCGTCTTCCACAGCCGGTCGAGACGCTCGTACGGGTAGGGGCGGTCGGCGTGCAGCGCGGCGGCCGTCGACCACAGCTCCGCCTCGCGCAGCAGGTGCTCGCTGCGCCGGTTGCCCTGCTTGGTGCGGGCCTGCGAGGTGTAGGTGGCGCGGTGCAGCTCCAGATAGAGCTCGCCGGTCCACACCGGGGCGTCGGGGTATTCGGCCCGGGCGGCGGCGAAGAAGTCGTCGGGGTGCTCGATGACGACCTTCGCGGAGCCCTCCAGGTTGGCCAGCCGGCGCGCCCGCTCCATCATCTCGCGGGTGGGCCCGCCGCCCCCGTCGCCGTGCCCGAAGGGTGCCAGGGAGCGGGTGCCGCGCCCCTTGTCCTGGTAGTTGCGTACGGCGTGGGCCATCTCCTGGCCGGAGAACTCGGCGTTGTAGGTGTCCACCGGCGGGAAGTGGGTGAAGACCCGGGAGCCGTCGATGCCTTCCCACCAGAAGGTGTGGTGGGGCAGCTTGTTGGTCTGGTTCCAGGAGAGCTTCTGGGTCAGGAACCACTCGTTCCCCGCCAGCCTGGCCAGTTGCGGGAAGCACGCGTTGTAGCCGAAGGAGTCGGGCAGCCACACGCCCTTGGTCTCGATGCCGAACTCGTCCAGGAAGAAGCGCTTGCCGTGGATGAGCTGGCGGGCCAGGGCCTCGCCGCCGGGCAGGTTGCCGTCGGCCTCCACCCACATGCCGCCGACCGGCGCCCACTGCCCGTTGCGCACGGCCTCGTGGATGCGGTCCCAGACCTGGGGGTAGTGCTCCTTGACCCAGGCGTACTGCTGCGCCTGCGAGCAGGCGAAGATGAACTCCGGGTACTCCTTGGCGAGCGCCGTGACGTTGGAGAAGGTGCGCGACGTCTTGCGCTTGGTCTCGCGTATGGGCCACAGCCAGGCGGAGTCGATATGCGCGTGGCCGACGGCCGAGAGGGTGTGGGCGCTGGCGTTCGCGGGGCGCTCCAGGACACCGCGCAGGGCGTCGCGTACGTCGGTGGCGGTGCCGGAGATGTCGTCCAGGTCCAGCCGGTCCAGGGCGCGGTCGAGGGCGTGGGCGATCTCGTGGCGGCGGGGGTCGTGCTCGCTCAGCTCCAGCATCAGCTCGCGCAGCACGGTGAGGTCCAGGCCCAGGTGCCATACCTGTTCGTCCAGTACGGCCAGGTCGGCGCGGCCGAAGGTGTAGAGGGGGGCGCGGCCCGCGGTGAGCTTGTCGCCGAGCGGGGTGGGGCGGCTGAAGTCGTTCGCGAGGATGTCGGGGTTGGAGGCGGCCTCGATGAGGTACGAGATGTGCTCGCCGCCCTCGGCGGGGTGCGCCACCGGCACGTACTGGTTCTGCGGGTTGACCGCCTTGAGCGGGGCGCCGTCGGGGGTGTGGACCAGTGCCTCGGCCTGGTTGCCCGGCCAGTCGCCGACGAAGCCGAGGTCGAAGACGGCCTCGACGCGCTTGCCCGCCCACGCGGCGGGGACCTCGCCGTGCACCCTGAACCAGGTGGTGCCCCAGGGCGGGCCCCATGGGGTCCCGGTGGTGAAGGGCTCGTACGGCGCGCCTGCCGCCTCGGCGAAGGGCACCGGTTCGTCGGGCGCCTGCCATGCCTCGATCGTGAAGGGCACGGAGGCCGAGTGGGCGGCGGGCTGGATGCGCTGGGTGAGGACGCGCTGGACGCGGTCCTCGATGCGGCGGCGTTCGTCATGCATGGCGAGGGCTCCTACGGGCGGTTCAGGTAGGCGAGGCCGGGGTGTGCCGTGGTGTAGCCGTCGACGAGGCGGTGGGCGACGGCGACCGAGTCGACGAGGGGGTGGAGGGCGAACGCCTTGGCTGCGGTGGCGCGCGAGCCGCTGTCGGCGGCGTTCATGACCTCGCGCTCGACGGCCTTGACGGCGCACACCAGGCCGGTGGCGTGGCCGGGCAGCGGGTCGACGGAGACGGGGTGCGCGCCGCTCGCGTCCACCAGGCAGGGGACCTCGATGACGGCGTCCTCGTCGAGCGCGCCCAGCGTGGTGCGGTTGCGGACGTTGAGGATGAGGGTGGTGCGCTCGTCGCGGGCGATGGCGCGCATGAGGGCGAGGGCGACCTGTTCGTAGCCGCCGGACTCCAGGTCCGACTCGTCGCGCTCGCCGGCGCCCGCCGCCTCGCGGTTGGCCGCCATGTAGGTGGCCTCGCGCTCGGCGCGGGTGCGGTCCCAGGTCGCGAGCGCGGGGGCGTGGCCCTGCTCCATCACCTCGTAGAACCGCGCCTGCTGGTCGCGGAGGAAGGCGCCGCGGGTCTGCTCGGCCTCGCGGTAGGCGCGTACCGCTTCCCGGTTGAAGTAGTAGTAGTGCAGGTACTCGTTGGGGATCGCGCCGAGGGAGGCGAGCCACTCGGGGCCGAAGAGCTTGCCCTCCTCGAACGAGCCGAGAGCCTCGGGGTCGGCGAGCAGACGCGGGAGTTCGTCGCGCCCGGCGACGCGCAGGCCGCGCAGCCAGCCGAGGTGGTTCAAGCCGACGTAGTCGATCCAGGCGCGGTCCGGGTCGGCGCCGAGCGCGCGGGCGACGCGGCGGCCGAGGCCCACCGGCGAGTCGCAGATGCCGATGACCCGGTCGCCGAGGTGGCGGGACATGGCCTCGGTGACCAGGCCCGCGGGGTTGGTGAAGTTGATGACCCAGGCGTCGGGGGCCAGCCGGGCGACCCGCCGGGCGATGTCGACGGCGACGGGGACGGTGCGCAGCCCGTAGGCGATGCCGCCCGCGCCCACCGTCTCCTGGCCGAGGACACCGTGGTCCAGGGCGACGCGCTCGTCGGCGGCGCGGCCTTCGAGGCCGCCGACGCGGATCGCGGAGAAGACGAAGTCGGCGCCGCGCAGCGCCTCGTCGAGGTCGGTGGTGTGGGAGACCGTGGGCGCTCCCCCGGCCTCCGGCCGGGCGGTGCCTCCCGGGCCGGCCGCGGCCTGTTCGGCCAGGACCCGGGCGACGGCGCCCAGCCGGGCGGCGTCCAGGTCGTGGAGGGTGACATGGGTGACGCGGCCCGGGGAGCGGTCGGCGAGCAGCGCTCCGTACACGAGCGGCACCCGGAACCCGCCGCCGCCGAGAATGGTCAGCTTCACACCCGCACCACCTTTACTCCTGCCTGCTCGAACACCGAGCACGTGGCCGAGTCCGAGGGGGCGTTGGTCACTACTGCGTCGAGATCCTCGGGGCCGCAGACCTTGGTCATGCCGGTGCCGGGGAACTTGCCCGCGTCGGCGAGGAGCACCACCTGGTCACTGGCCGCTATCATCGCCCGTTTCACCGGGACCTCGATGACCGTGGTGTCCATGATCTGCCCGCTGGGACGGACGCCGCTGGTCCCCAGGAAGAGCCAGTCGGCGTGGAGCTGGCGGAGGTTGTCCTCGGTGAGGAATCCGACCAGGGAGCGGTATTCGCGCCGGAGCACTCCGCCGAGCAGCACCAGCTCCACGGCGGTGTCGTCGGCCAGCTCCTCGAACACCACCAGATTGCTGGTGATCACGGTCAGCCGTCGGCCGTGCAGTTGCCGGGCGAGCCGGTAGGCGGTGGTGCCGATGTCCAGCAGCACGGACTGTCCGTCCTCGATCATGTCCGCGGCCGCCACCGCCAGGGCGTCCTTCTCGGCCACGCGCACCCCGGCGACCTCCGCGAAGGGCTGGTCGCCCTCCTCTGCGACCGCGCCGCCGTGGACGCGGGTGAGCAGTCCCTCCTCCTCCAGCTTCAGCAGGTCGCGCCGGACGGTCGCGGCGGAGACGCCGAGCTGTTCGGATAGGTCGGTCACGGCCGCCGGGCCCCCGGACCGCAGGGCGCGGAGGATCATCTGATGTCGTCGTTCAGCCAGCACGGCGAGCAGCCTACTCGTCAATCTCAATCATTTCTATGCATCTGCGTGCACCCCTCTTGCCATTTTTGCGCAGAGCCCGCACGATCCTCTGCAATGCGCTGCACTTCTGCACACTTTTGACGAGAGGAGGAGCTCGTGGCCGAACCTCCCCCGCCCGGGGAACGGGCTCCCGACGCTGCGGGACCCGATGTCCTGGTGACCGGTCTGCTCTTCTACGACCTCGTGATGACCGGTCTCGGCCGCCCGCCGGCACCAGGTGAGGAGATCTGGACCAAGGGCATGGGCTGCGGCCCCGGCGGCATCGCCAACCTCGCGGTGGCCGCTGCCCGCTTCGGCCTCGCCACCTCGCTGGCCACCGTCTTCGGGGACGACTTCTACGGGGCGTACTGCCGCGACATCCTCGCCCGGCAGGAGGGCGTCGACCTCGCGCTCTCGCGCACGGCACCCGGCTGGAACACGCCCGTGACCGTCTCGCTCGCGCAGGGAGACGACCGCGCACTGATCACGCACGGCGAGGAACCCCCGTATCCGCAGGACGAGTTGATGGCGAGCGCCCCGGGGGCACGGGCGGCCATCGCGCACCTCGGCACCGAGCCCCAGACGTGGATCGCGAAGGCCGCCGCCGCGGGCACCAAGATCTTCGCGGATGTCGGCTGGGACCCCACGGGGGCCTGGTCCGGCGAGCTGCTCGACCAGCTCTCCCGCTGCCACGCCTTCCTGCCCAACGAGGGCGAGGCGATGGGCTACACACGCACCGACAGCGCGCGGGCCGCACTCGGCAAGCTCGCCGATATCGTGCCGGTCGCCGTCGTCACGCGCGGCCCGCACGGCGCCCTCGCCGTCGACCAGACGACGGGCGAGGCCGCCGAGGTCGCCGCGCTCGACATCGATGTCGTGGACGCGACGGGAGCCGGGGACGTCTTCGGCGCGAGCTTCACCGCCGCGACCCTCGCCGGCTGGCCGCTCGCCGACCGGCTGCGCTTCGCGGGACTGGCCGCGGGCCTGTCCGTCACGCGGCACGGCGGCGCGCTCGCCGCACCGGGCTGGCACGGCGTCGACCAGTGGTGGCGGACCACCGGCAGCCGCGACCCCGCGCTGCGGCGCACCTACGGATTCCTGGCGGACCGCATCCCCGAGGACCCCGGCCCCGCCCCGCACACCACACCCGTCACCCCCCACACCCTGTAATCGCAGTGCGTACTACCCGAAAGGCGGTGGGAGCGGTGCACCTCTCGCGAAGAGCACTGCTGTACGCGGGCCTCGCCACCACGGCGACCGCGGCGCTCGGCGGCACCACGGCAGGCTGCTCGGTACCGAACGGATCGACCGGCCGGAACATGACCCTCTGGTACTGGACCGGCGGGCTGAGCGACAAGGTCGTGGCGGACGCCAAAAAGCGCTTCACCGATGTCTCGCTCAAACCCGCCCAGATCGGCGGCTACTTCAAATCCAAGCTGCTGACCACGATGACCGGGCGTGCCTACATACCCGACATCACCGGTCTCAAGGGCGAGGACATGGCCTCGTACCTTCCCAACGCGGAGCAGTTCATCGATCTGCGCACGCTCGGCGCGGAGAAGCTGAAGGACCAGTACCTGCCCTGGAAGTGGGCCGAGGGCATCGCTCCCGACGGGAGCATGATCGGCTTTCCCATCGACACCGGCCCGGTCGCCCACTACTTCATGCCCGAGGTGTTCGACCGGGCGGGGCTGCCGACCGATCCGGCGGACGTCGGCAAGGAGATGGACACCTGGGAGAAGTACCTGGCGGCCGGTGAGCGGCTGAAGAAGAAGGTCCGCGGCGCGCATATGGTCATCGACGCGCTCACGATCTACCAGTACATGATCGCGCAGGGCACCCTGCGGTACGTCGACAAGGAACGGCGCTTCATCGGCGACCACGAGCATGTGCGGCGGGCCTGGAACATGGCGATCGACGCGTACGAGCGCGGCCTGTGCTCCCGGTACCAGTCCGGCACCCCGGACGCCAACGCGGCCATCGAGAACGGCCTGCTGCCCAGCCAGATCGGCGCCTCCTGGGTGGCCGGCGACCTCAAGCTGAACGTGCCCAAGACCAAGGGGAAGTGGCGGGTGGCCGCCCTGCCCGGCGGCCCGGCCAACAACGGCGGCTCCTTCCTGGCGATCACCAAGTCCTGCCGGAAGCCCGAGCTGGCCTTCGAGATCGTCACCTGGCTGCTGAACGCGGACAACCAGACCCGCGGTTTCACCGACGCCACGCTCTTCCCGTCCACCCCCGCCTCGTACCAGCACAAGGCGATGCGCGCCCCGGACCCGTTCTTCGGCGGCCAGGCCACCATCGATGTCTTCGGCCCCACGGCCGAGAAGATTCCGATCGCCTACCACAGCCCGTACGACTACCCCCTGGACCAAGCGGTCTCCGACGAACTGCGCAATGTGAACGCCCTGGGCAAGGATCCCCGCCGGGCGTGGAAGGACGCCATGGCCAAGTGCCGGCGCATAGCGGACCACCTGGGAGTGCTGACATGACCGGAGTAGGTGCCGCCCCCACGCTCGGCGCGCCCGCCGACGACGGTGTCAGATCCGCCGCCGCGCGCCCGAAGCCCCGCTCCGTGCTCGGGTACTGGCGGCTGTATCTGGCGATCTCGCCCTTCTATCTGCTCTTCCTGTGCTTCGGCCTGATCCCGGTGGGCTTCTCGCTCTATCTGTCCTTCCACCGGTGGGACGGCCTCGGCTCGATGGAGTACGCGGGCCTGTCGCAGTACCGCTATCTCCTCAGCGATTCACAGTTCTGGAACTCCCTCACCAATACTCTGATCATCTGGGCGATCGCCACCTTGCCGATGCTGTTCATCGCGCTGGTGACCGCGGTGATGCTCAACTCCGCGGTGCGGTTCAAGAACTTCTACCGCTTCGCGTACTTCCTTCCGAACGTCACCTCGGTCGTCGCCGTGGCGATCATCTTCACCTCGATCTTCTCCACCAACTTCGGCCTCGCGAACGCCGTGTTGCAGGGACTCGGACTCGATCAAGTGGCCTGGCTGAACACGGACTGGGGCATCAAGATCTCCATTGCCGTGCTGATGACCTGGCAGTGGACCGGCTACAACGCGCTGATCTTCCTCGCCGGGCTCCAGACCATTCCGAGCGAGCTCTACGAGGCCGCCCGCGTCGACGGCGCCGGGCCCGTGCAGACCTTCTTCCGGATCACCGTCCCTATGATGCGGCCGATCATCCTCTTCGCGCTGGTCGTCTCGACCGTCACCGGACTCCAGAGCTTCACCGAGCCGCAGGTGCTGCTGGCCAACACCAACAACACCTCCACCTTCGCGGGCGGCCCCGGCAACTCCGGCCAGACGATGGTCCTCTATTTCTTCCAGCAGAGCTTCGACAACAACGACTTCGGCTACGGCGCGGCCATCGCCTGGGGCATCTTCCTGGTCGTCGCCATCTTCTCGATCGTCAACTGGCGCCTGGTACAGCGCGGGAAAAAGTAGAGGGAGAGACCATCGTGAAAGGCTTGACGCTCTCCCGCCTAGAGGCGGGAGATTCCACCGGTCGCCCCATGGATTTCCTGCTTCGTCGCCGACCGCCCGCCCGGAGTTCTCCGTTGAGGACTTACACCGGCTCCACAGGCCGACACTGCCCGTCCGGCAGCCAGAAGGTTCTTCGCGGCGTTCACGTCACGGTCATGGGTGGCGCCGCAGCCACACGTCCAGGTGCGGACGTGCAACGGCATCGCCTCGGCGAGGGCGCCGCAGACGGAGCACCGCCTGGAGGAGGGGAAGAAGCGGTCGACCACGATCACTTCCCGCCCGTACCAGGCGCCTTTGTACTCCAGCATGCTCCGGAAGTCCGACCATGCCGCATCGCTGATGGCGCGGGCCAGACTCCAATTCTTGACCATGTTCCGCACGGTCAGGTCCTCGATCACGAGCGTTTGGTTTTCACGCACGAGACGAGTGGTCAGCTTGTGCAGCCCGTCACGCCGACGGTCGGCGATCCGGGCGTGGACCCTGGCGACCTTGCTCCGGGCCTTCGCCCGGTTCGCGGACCCCTTGGCCTTCTTCGCAAGGCGCCGCTGGGCCAGGGCAAGCCGGGCACGGTCACGGCGCTCGTGCCGGGGGTTGGCGATCTTCTCCCCGGTGGACAGGGTCAGCAAGTGGTCCAGGCCGACGTCGATACCGACCGCCGCACTCGTGGCGGCCAGTTGCTGGACGCCAGGGCCCTCGCACAGCACCGAGACGAACCAGCGGCCCGCCGCGTCCTGGGACACGGTCACCGTGGACGGCTTCGCTCCCTCGGGCAGGGGGCGGGACCACACGATGTCCAGTGGTTCGGCCATCTTCGCCAGCGTCAGCTTCCCGGCACGGAAGCGGAAGCCGCTGGTGGTGTACTCGGCGGACTTCCGGGACGTCTTCCGCGACTTGAAGCGCGGGTACTTCGCCCGCTTGGCGAAGAAGTTGGTGAACGCCGTCTGAAGGTGCCGCAGCGTCTGCTGGAGCGGGACCGAGGAGACCTCGTTGAGATAGGCCAGTTCCTCGGTCCTCTTCCACGCCGTCAGCATCGCCGACGTGGCGCTGTAGTTGACGCGCTCCTACCGGGCCCACACCTCGGTCCGGGCAGCGAGCGCCAGGTTGTAGACCTTCCGGACACACCCGAACGTGCGCGACAGCTCGGCTGCCTGCGCATCGGTCGGATAGAAGCGGTACCGATACGCCCGCTTCACACATGCCGTGGTCACACTCACAAGCTAGCGGGACTGCAAGTGAAGATCAAAGCTGCGGGTCAGGGCACGGTCTTTCGCCCTGGCGGCGAAATCCCGCTCCTCACCCTGCTCCGCAGGAGTCCGTTTCCTTACCGCCGTGAACGGCGGAGTATCCACGGAGGAACCTGATGAAGGGTACCCGCGCCAGAGGGCTGACCCTGCACATCTCGCTGATCGCCGGTGTGCTCGTCTCGCTCTTCCCGTTCTACTGGACCATCGTGATGTCGACCCATTCGTCGACGGAGATCTTCCAGTACCCGCCGAAGCTGCTGCCTGGGTCGCACTTCGACGAGAACGTCCACCATCTCTTCCAGAAGATCGACTTCTTCGGGTCGATGTTCAACACCCTGGTCGTCGCCGTCTCGGTGACCTTCCTCGTGCTGTTCTTCGACTCGCTCGCGGCCTTCGTCTTCGCGAAGTTCCACTTCCCGGGCCGCCGGGCGCTGTTCGTCATCATGATGGGCATCTTCATGGTGCCCGCCCAGCTCCAGGCCATCCCGCAGTTCGTGATCATGGCGAAGCTCGGCTGGATCGGCTCCCTCACCTCGCTCGTCATCCCGGCGGCCGCCAACGCCTTCGGGATCTTCTGGATGCGGCAGTACATGAAGGGCTCCATCCACGACGAACTCATGGACTCCTCCCGGCTGGACGGCTGCGGTTTCCTCCGCCAGTACTGGCACGTGGCGCTGCCCGTGGTCCGGCCCGGCCTCGCCTTCCTCGGCATCTTCACCTTCATGGCCCAGTGGAACGACTACGCCTGGCCGCTGATCGCCCTGATCAACCCGGACCATGTGACGCTCCAGGTCGCCCTCTCGCAGCTCAACAGCGTGAACGGCACCACCGACTACGGCATGGTGATGGCCGGCGCGCTGCTCGCCCTGATCCCGCTGCTCGTCGTGTTCTTCATCGGCGCCCGCCAGATCATGGCGGACCTCGCCAAGGGGGCCATCCGCTGATGGATCCGCGTCCGCCGAACACGCCTCCGATGGACCCGCCTCCGTTGGACCCGCCTCCTTCGTATCCGCGCCCGATGGGCCTGCGTCCCTGGGAGTCGCCCGAACTCACCTCCTGGCGACGGCTGCCGATGCATGCCGTGGACCGCGGGGCGGGCGCCATCTCGCTGGACGACGACCACTGGCGCTTCCAGCTACTGCCCGCGCCGGAGGTGCCCCCGTCCGAGGACTGGCGGCATCTGAAGGTGCCCGGCGCCTGGACCACTCAGGACACCGGCGACCTGCCGCAGTACACCAACTGGCGGATGCCCTGGCCCGACATCCCGCCGCACTCCCCCGCCGCCAACCCCACCGGCGTACACGAGCGCGACGTCGACATCCCGGCCGACTGGGCCGGGCGCCGCGTCATCCTGCACGTCGGCGCCGCGACCAGCGTGCTGATCGCCGAGGTGAACGGCCGGGCCGTGGGCATCGGCAAGGACTCGCATCTCGCGTCCGAGTTCGACATCACCGACGCGGTACGGACCGGGGCGGCCAACACCGTACGGCTGACCGTGGTCAAGTGGTCCGACGCCTCGCATATCGAGGACCAGGACCACTGGTGGCACGGCGGCATCACCCGCCCCGTCCTCCTCTACGCCACCGATCCGCTGCATCTGGCCGACGTGAAGATCAGCGCCCCCGCCGACGGACGGCTGCGCGTGGAGGTCCAGGTGCGCCACGCGGACGGGCCACTGCCCGCGGGCTGGCGCGTGTCCGGACACCTCGACGGGGTCGGCGAACTCACCCCCGACGAGGAGTACGCCGCCTGGTGCGTCCGGGAGGACCGGGTCTCGGACTTCCTCGGCGAGGCGCGCCTCCTCGCGACCGTGCCCGACGTCCGCCGCTGGTCCGCCGAGACGCCCGAGCTGTACGGGCTCGACATCCGGCTGCACCGCCCCGACGGATCCATCGCCGACACCTCCCGCCACCGCGTGGGCTTCCGCACCGTCGAGATCGTGGGCAACGACCTGCTGGTCAACGGCGAACGCGTCTTCATCCGTGGCGTCAACCGGCACGACTTCCACCCGCTCACCGGCCGCACCGTCACCCCGGGCGACATGCGCGCCGACCTGGAGACCATCAAGCGCTTCGGCTTCAACGCCGTCCGCACCGCGCACTACCCGAACGACCCCGCGCTGCTGGACCTCGCCGACGAGCTGGGCCTCTACCTTGTCGACGAGGCCGACATCGAAAGCCACGACCACGCCCACGAGATCGCCGACGACCCCCGCTATCTGGGCGCGTTCGTGGACCGGGTCTCGCGCATGGTGCTGCGGGACAAGAACCACGCGTGCATCATCGTGTGGTCGCTGGGCAACGAGAGCGACTACGGCGCGAACCACGACGCGGCGGCGGGCTGGCTGCGCCGCTACGACCCGACCCGTCCGCTGCAGTACGAGGGGGCGGCCAAGACCGACTGGTCCGGGGCGGACATCGCCTCCGACATCCTGTGCCCGATGTACGCGTCACTGGACGAGATCACCGCGCACGCCGCCTCCGGCGAGCAGACCAAGCCGCTCATCCTGTGCGAGTACTCGCACGCCATGGGCAACAGCAACGGCACCCTCGCCGACCACTGGGCGGCCATCGAGACCACCCCGGGTCTCCAGGGCGGCTTCATCTGGGAGTTCTGGGACCACGGCATCCTCCAGCGCCGGGCCACGGGCCGCCCCGCCGGCCCTGCCGCGTCCGGCGCCTACGCCCACGGGGTGGCCGCCGACGGCTACCGCTGGGCGTACGGCGGGGACTTCGGCGATCTGCCGAACGACGGCGCGTTCTGCGCGGACGGTCTGGTCTTCCCCGACCGCACCCCGAAACCCGCCATGTACGAGCATCGCGAGATCGCCGCCCCGCTGCGGCTGGCACGGAGCGATCCTGGCCGCCCGCCGCGCGTCACCAACGCCCAGCACTTCCGCGATGTGTCCTGGCTGACGGCCGAGTGGCGGCTGTCCGTCGAGGACGGCGGCACCCGCACCGCCCCGGCCGCACTGCCCGACCTCCCGCCCGGGGCCTCGGCGGACCTGCCCCTGCCCCACGGGCTGCTGGCCGAACTGCCCGCCGCGGGCGCCGCCGGCGGCGGCGAGGCATGGCTGACGCTGCAGGTGACCACGCGCCACGACGAGCCCTGGGCGCCGCGCGGCACCGAGGTGTGCGCACCCCAGATCCAGGTGCGCGAACGCCCCGCCCCGGCGCCACTGGCGGGGGTGTCCGTGGCGACGTCCGTGGCGGTGTCCGCCCACTCCCCCGACGTCGACGCGGAAGGGCTGTTGCGCCATCCGCTGCTGACCTGCCCGCCCGCCTTGAGCCTGTGGCGGGCGCCCACCGACAATGATCTGCTGGGCGGCGCCGCGGACCACTGGCGCGCGCTGGGCCTCGACCGGCTCGTCCGCGAACCCGTCTCGGTCGACCGGACGGACGGCCGCGTCCGCGTGCGCTCCGTCTACCCGACCGGCGCCGGGCCCGTCGAGCACCAGCAGGTCTTCGGCCTCCTCAATGACGACGGCCTGCTGATCGAGGAGACCGCCGTCCTCCCCGAGGGGCTGACCGACGTCGCGCGCGTGGGCACGGTCTTCGAGACGGTGGCCGGGCTGAACCACCTTCAGTGGTACGGCCAGGGCCCCTGGGAGACCTACCCGGACCGGCGGACGGGCGGCCCAGTGGGCCACCACCGGGCCCGCGTGGACAGCCTGTTCACCCCTTATCTGCGCCCCCAGGAGAGCGGCGGCCGGTCCGGCGTACGCCGCTTCGCACTGCTGTCGGACACCGGCACCGGTCTCGGCGTACGGCTGGACGCGCCCCGTCAGGTCTCGGTCACCCGGTACCGCGCGGCCGACCTCGCGGCCGCCTCCCACCACGACGAGCTGGTCCCCAGGCCGCGGTGCGTGGTCCAGCTCGACGCCGCCCACCGCGGCCTGGGCACCGCGTCCTGCGGCCCGGACACCCTCCCGCGCTACCGGCTGGCCCCCGGCACATACCACTGGTCATGGGTGCTGCGCCCGCTGTGACGCGCCCGCGTCGGGCGGCGTGGAGGTGATGCGCGCTACGGGGCCGCCTGCCAGCCCAGTGCCGGTCCGAGCCGGGTGGCGATGTCCGTGAGGATCTGGACGTAGTCCTCGTGGTCGAAGGTGAAGGGCAGGGCGAACGCCACCTCGTCGACCTCCCGGAAAGCGGCGTGCGAGGCGAGCCGTTCGGCGATCTCCTCGGAGGTGCCGACGAGATCGGGCGCGAACATCATGCGCGCCGGTCCCTGGGGCGTGGCGGTGCGCGGCATGCGTCGCAGGGCGTACTGCTCATACTTCGCGCGCTGGTCCGGCGAGGCGGTGTCGGTGGGGATGACGACAAGCCCTTGGGAGACACGGGCACAGTCGCCGTCGGGGTGGTGGGCGCGGAAGGTCTGTATGTGCGAGAGCTGGATCTCGGCGAAGTCCTCGGACTCCTCCGCCTTCACGACACTGCTGGTGAGCAGGTTCATTCCGTGTTCACCGGCCCACTGGGCCGACCGCAGGCTGCCACCGCCGTACCACATGCGGCGACCGAGCCCCGGGGAGTGCGGCTGCACGCGGTCGGAGAAGACCTCGAAGCCCTCGACACCGCTGAAGTCGGTGACCGGTTCGCCGCGTACGAAGTCCAGCAGCCGTCGCACCCGCTCGTGGCCGAAGTCCTCGAGGTCGGCGGTGTCGGGGTAGAGCGCGCCCTTGACCTGGTCGTAGTGGTTCGGCGGACCGACACTGACCCCCGGGTTGAGGCGGCCCCGGGACAGGATGTCGACTGTCGCCAGGTCTTCGGCCAGCCGCAGCGGGTTCTCCCATCCCACGGGTATGACCGCGGTGCCCAGCTCGATGCGGCTGGTGCGCTGCGAAGCCGCCGCCAGCACGGCCATCGGGGAGGAGATGCCGTATTGCAGATGCCGGTGGCGCACCCAGGCGCTGTCGAAGCCCAGCCGTTCGCCCATCTCGATGATCTGCAGTGTCGACTCATGGCCCCGGTGAGGGTCGGCCTCGTCGAACAGCCCTATGGTCAGGAAGCCCAGCTTCCGTAGGGGCTTCGAGGTCAACGGCATGGTGCGGCTCCCTGTCACATGGCGGTCAACGACGTGAGGCTGACGGCGGTGGCGAACGCGCCGTCGTGGTGGACGAGGGCGGGCCCCTCGGCAGGACCGCCTCCGGACTGCACCTCGCCGATCACGAGAAGATGGTCGCCGACTTGTTCACACCGGGTCACGCGGGCGGCGAGCCATGCCGGTACTCCGTCCAGCACGGGGAGACCGTCGCCCGCGTCCTGCCAGGAGACACCCGAGAAGCGGTCGGTGCCACTGCGGGCGAACTGCCCCGCGAGCGCGGCGTTGTGGGCGCCCAGCACATGGACGGCGAAGCGGTCCGCGCGCTGGACGGCGCCGGCGGTCGAGGCGGCGGCGCCGAGGTAGAACGAGACCAGGGGCGGGTCGAGTGAGACCGAGGTGAACGAGGTCGCGGTGAACCCGGCGGGCCCCGGCACGGTGATGACCGTGACGCCGGCCGCGTGCCTGCGCAGGGTGCGGCGCAGTATGTCGCCGTTGTCGGCTCCGGTGGGGGCGGTCGCCGGTTCGGTGGCGGGGCGGCCAGTGGACACGGTCATGCTGATTACCTTCCCAGGGGGCGGTGCCGGACGGTCAGGAATGTGCGGGGTGGGCGCCGGTTTCGAGGGTGAGGAGCGGGCTCATCTCCCGGTCGGCGCGCAGGCGTTCCAGCCACAGCACGATGGTGGCCGCCGTGGTGCGGTGAGTGGCGTCGTTCAGCACGTCGTGCACGCCCTCGTGCAGTACGCCGAGGGTCGCGTGGGGCAGTCGTTCGGCCAGGCCGCGGGCCTGCTCCAGCGGAGAGATCGGGTCCGCCTCGCCGTGCAGGACCAGGACGGGGAGGTCGGGCCGGGTGTCGGGGAGCAGATGCGCCGGTACGGGGCCGAAGAGGCGCCCTCGGACGAACTCCCGGTCGTCGGTGATCTTCTCGCGGTGGGTCGGGCAAGCGGTGCGCGCCGCCAACTCGGCTTCCCAGTCGACGATTTGGTCGTCGCCGGTGGCGCCGGTGGCGCCGGTGGCCGGTGCGGGTCCATCCGTCGTCGGCGCGGTTCCGGCGAGGATCAGGCCCGCCGGCGCGAGCGGCGCATCGGTGTCGGCGGCCGCGTGGAGGGCCTGGAGGGCGCCGGTGTCGCTGCCGATGAGGACGATCGGCGCGGCCGGGCGTTCACCCGCGGCCGCCGCCACCTTGGTCAGCACCTCCCGCGCCGTGTGCTCCGGCACTGTATCGAGGGCGTGCACGACATACCCGTCCGCCGCGAGTCTGCGGCCGAAGCGCTCGTATGTGCCGCCGTGTTCGCCGCGGCCGGGCAGGACGAGGAGGGTGCCCCGCGGCAGGACTCCGGTGGGTGGCTGCCAGCTGTGCACCGTGGCGGCGGGCACGGTGGGTGCGGTGGTCATCGGGCCTCCTCGGTCTCGATCATGCCGATGAACTCGACCGACGACGCGGGCGATGGGGAGCGTGGGGTCATGGGTCAATTGCCTTTCGGGGCAGGTGGGTTGGACGCGGTGGCGGTGAACCGGCGGGCCAGTGCCGCGCGGCCGGTGGCAGTGAGGACGGAGTCGTCCTGCGGGGTGTGCACACGGCTGCACAGCACGTCCCGGTAATGCCGCTGGAGCGGGTTGGCACGCGTGAGGCCGTGATTTCCGGTGAGCGTGAGCGCCTGGTCGACGGCGGTGATGGCGGCGCGGGTGCCGAGGACCTTGGCGACGCCCGCCCGTTCGGCGGCCTCCGGGTCGCCCGCGTCGACGCGGGCGGCGAGCGCGTCCACGAGCGTGTCGGCGCCGATGAGGGCCGTCTCGATCTCGCCGACGGCGCTCTGGAAGCGGGGCAGGGTCGCAAGCGGCGCACCGAGGGCGGTGGGCACGCGCTCGTGGAGGAAGCCGGTCAGCCAGTCGCGGGCGGCGCCCGCGACGCCGAGGTACAGCGCGGTCAGGCCGAGGGCGTTCCAGGCCCCGGTCACCGGGTCCGGGCGGGCGCCCGGCGTGTCGCCGGGCTCGGTGAGGCCGATGACGTCGTCGGCGGGGACCGGTACGGAATCCAGGACGACGTCGTCGCTGCGGCTGGCCCGCAGACCGACGTGATCCCAGGTCGGCTCCACGGTCAGCCCGGGGCTGCCCGAGCGGACGATGAAGGTGCCGACGCGCACAGGCTCCCCGTCGCCGGGTTCGGTGCGCGCGAAGACCAGCATGCGGCTGAGCCCGATCGCCCCCGTGGAGTAGATCTTCCGGCCCGTCAGCAGCCAGTGGCGACCGTCGCGCCGCGCGGTGGTGGCGGGCAGCCCGCCGCGGATCGGACTGCCGAGTTCCGGCTCGACGCGCAGGGTGTTGACCAGGGCCGGGCCCGCGGCCGACGCGGCGAGCAAGTCGGCGTAGACGGTGGCCGGCCAGGCGGGCGTACGGGCCTCGGCGGCGTGGACGAACAGAGTCATGGCCGCCACCAGGGCCACGGCCGGGTCGCCGGCGCCGAGGGCACGCAGGATGCGGACGGTGTCGGCGAGCCCGGCCCCGGGCCCGCCGTGCCGCGTGGCGACGGTGGCGGTGAGCAGCCCGGCTTCGTGGACCAGGGCGACCCCTTCGGTGGGGAAGGAGGCGTCGCGGTCGTGTGCGGGAGCGCGGACGGCCAGCGCCGCGGTGAGCTCGGGAAGCCGGTCGAAGTCCAGGGGCGGCAGGGCTGTGGAGCGGTGGGTCCGGTCGGTGGTGGAGGTCACGGGGTCTCCGGAGTGGCTGTCGCGTCGGCGGTCGTGGTCGTACGGGGTGCGGCGCCCGCGGTGGTCCGATCCCCGGGAGCGTGGTGATCGGCGCGGCGGACGCGGACCGTCACCGGCGGGGCCGCGGCCCGTCGCTGAACACCGCGCCTACGAACACCGCGCACGGCTCCGGGGACGGCCGGAGCAAGGTCTGTCGATCCGGGGGCGGCTGATCACGCCCGGGCTCACGGGAGTTGAGGAGGAATTCCGGGCCGAGCCGGTGGCGGGAAGCGGTCACCTACAAGGTGCCGAGCGCTCCCAGGGACGGTGAAAATCGCCGCTCAGCGACAAAGAGCGCTGGAGGTGCGCAGGTAGTCCACGTAGCGGCAGAGCACGCCCGGATGCGTCGAGTGCATACCCCTTATGGTCGCGACCGCAGAAGCCGCTGTCAATGGACACCTTTAGGTGTCTCATCGTGCGGAACCCCGGCGACCTGCGCCTTCGTCAGCGCATCAGCGCTGACGAGGCGGCTACCACCCGGCTCCCGGACGATCCCCTGCTGCCCGGAGGGCACCTCGACACCCAGCCGGGCAAGCAGTCGTTCGCACAGCATGACGGACTCGGGGGTGCCGTGCCGGCGCGGCGCCGGAAACTCCACGGCGAGGTCGGCGGCTATCCGGCTCCCGTCCAGGCCCACCTCGGCGAGCGCCGTGCGCGCCCGCTCCCATCGCCACCGGCTCGGCACACCGCAGCGCCTCGCACTCTCGCCAGGACAGACCACGGGCTGATGGGAATCCTGGCCATCAGGCCGGGCAGCCTCCCGGTCGCCACGACCGCGACCCGATCGAGACGACAGCCTCAGTAGGTACACCATCGGGTACATCGTGGGGCCGCCTGGTCCGCGGCGGCGACGCGGTCGTCGGTACGGTGATTCCGGGGGTGCGGAATGTGGTTGAACGTATCGAACAAGGATCTGCCCGCGCAGGACCGGTTCCCCTTCTGGGCCGATCTGCTCTCCCACGAGCTGGCCCCTCTCACTCTCAGCAGCACGAAGGCCGCTGTCGATTTTCCCGCGAGGGCCTCCGTACTGGATCTCGGCTCCGTACGGGTGGTCGCGTTCCATAGCCCGCCCGCGCACCTGAGACGCACCTGGGCGGACATCCGGCGGGCCGACCCGGGCACGTACCAGCTGACCTTCGTCTCCGGCGCCCCACTGTGGGTCAGCCAGCGGCGCCAGGACTCCGGGCTGGTGCTCGGTGACATGGTGCTCTGGGATGTCTCGCACCCGTTCGAGGGCGCGGTGCCCGACCAGGGCCGTCACGTCCAGTCGGTCATCATGCAGCTGCCGCGCGAGGAGCTGCCGCTGCCACCGGACAAGGTCCACCGGCTCCTCGCCCAGCCCTTGTCGGCCCGCACCGGTATGGGAGCGATTCTCGCCCGGTTCATGACCACACTGGACGCCTACGGCCGCGACTGCGACCCGTGCGATCTGAGCCGATTAGGGGCGATGGCACTCGACCTGACGGGCGCCTGTCTGGCCCAGCACCTCGGAGCCTACGACGACCTTCCCGCCGAGACCCGCCAACAGGCCCTGCTGGCCCGCGTCAACGCCTTCATCGACCACAACCTCGGCGATCCGGACCTGGGACCGGCGGATATCGCGGCACACCATCACCTCTCCGTGCGCTCCCTGCACACGCTCTTCCGGCAGCAAGGGGAGACCGTGGCGGCCTCGATACGCCGGCGCCGCCTGGAACGCTGCCACGCCGACCTCACCGACCCCCGGCTGCGACGACGGTCGATCAGCGCCATCGCCGCCCGGTGGGGGTTTCTGCGCCCAGCGGACTTCAGCCGAGCGTTCCGCGCCGCGTACGGCGTGGCGCCCAGAGAGCTCCGGCAGGTGGCGCCGCGCGGTCTGCCGGATACGCGGCGGGCCGCGCTGAGCGACAAGTAACCCCGCACGCATCGCCAACTCGCGGCCGACGGCGCGCGCCACGATGTGTGTGAGGGAACCGGGGGAAGGCAGGGGGACGCCGGCACCCTACCGCGGCCCCCGCGCCTTCCGCCCCTCGTTCAACTGAACACAGCTGGATTGCTGCGCCACATCAGCACCACACTCCTAGCCAAAAGGGGGAACATCCATGCGGAAATTGCTAGCTTTGTCCGCCGGTGTCGCCGCGCTCGCAGCGACACTTGCCGGACCGAGCGCCGCAAGCGCATCCGAGACCCGCTTCACCGAAGTCGCCGGGGTCGAAGGACTGTACAGGGTGACCGGAACCAGCAGCGACGCCATCGCGCAGGACGCGTACGACCGTTGTGGGGCGGGCACGTGCTTCTTCCAGCACTTCCAGGGCGAAGGGCTGTTCTGGACCGTCCCCAGCTGCGGACGACACCATCTCCCCGACTACCTCGACGGCAAGGCGACGTCGGCCTGGAACAGGACACCGACCCCCATCGTCCTCTACGACGGCACCTACACCGGGCGGCTGGGAACCATGCCGGGTGGATTCAAGGGCAACCTCAACCCTGCCCACGACAACAAGCTGAGCTCCGTCGACGCGGCCTGCTGAGCCTGCCCGAGACCAGCGAAGGTGCGCACCCGCTCACTCACCACGGCCCCGCTCGTGCCGCACCCCGTCACAGCCGGCACCGGACCGCCGTGTCCGGCTCGGCCTCGACCGTGCCCGGGTGGGCGGCGCAGGAGCGGTGGGTGTCAGCGCCCCGTTGACACCTGGGCGTGCCGACGCCGGTGTTCTCCGGTCCGGACGCCTCGGCATCCGGACCGTCGGCGGCCCACCCGATCGCGGTGTGCACACCGTATCGGCCGGGCAGTTCCTTCGCCGACAGCAGCCACTCCGGCAAGGTGGCGCCACCGGTGCGGGCCTGGGATCTGTTCGTCGGGCGAGGTCAGTGTCATCCCGGCTGGGGCGGCGGCTCGTGCGCCGGGGTGGCGGTTGGGAAGCTTGCGGATGCGTGCACGCGCTCGTTGCGCCGCTACCCGCGCTGCTCGTAGCGCCGCCACTCGCGTCCACCGTCGCGAGAGATCCATAGCCCCTCGCCCTTCACCAGGTCGTACGTCGCCGTCGTCGCGTCCGCGATGCCGTAGAGGGTCGTGCCGTCGACGGTCATCGACGTGAATTTCGCCGGCGTCTTCAGTTCGTGGAAGGCGCTGTTGATGCGGTCATCGGCGAGCCAGTAACGGCCGCCTTCCTCGCCGACGAGCAGCCGTCCGTCCGCAAGCACCTCCAGGACCAGCGCCTCCGGGCCACGCTTCAGGTCTCTCCAGGGGATGCCGCCGGTGAGGACCGTCTGCCAGCGCTCGCCGCCGTCCGTCGTCACCAACAGGCCGCGTACGCCCCCGCCCCGGGTGAGGGACAGTGCCACGGTGCCGCCCCGCGCGGCGAGGATGCCCCCCGTGAACGGCTTCGGGACGGCCGTGGAGCCAAGGATGCGACCGTCGTGCTGCCATACGACGCGGTTGGGGTCTTCGGTCAGGGGCTGGTCCAGGCTCCAGGCCGTGCCTCGCTCGTCGATGTCGAAGCGGATGGCGTCGTCCAGCACTCCGGCCGGGGGCGCCACGGTGCGCGTGGCGGGGCGGTAGATGAGGGTCGGCTCCAGTTCGGCGAGCAGGACGTCGCCGGGGCGGGTGCGCAACGGGGTCTCGGTGCTGATGACCTTGTGCGGTTTGCCGCGTACATCGAGGGCGTACGCTCCCTCGGCTCCCTCCCCCGGCACCCGCACGAAGCCCCCGCGCACCCCCTTGAACGCGGTCGGCGCTGCCTCCGCGTCCGCGTGTTCCGCGTGCTCGGCGACCGTATGGCCGTCGGGGCCGACGATGCGCCAGGCGGTGGCGGCCGGTCCCTCGTCGTCCTCGACGTTGCCGGCGTTGTACGTCAGGAGCAGCGAGCCGTCGTCCGCGCGGACGACGCCGGTGGGTGCGCCGGCCGCTTCGATGACATTGGCGGGGCGCGGGTGAGCGTCTTCGATGACGCGCTTGTACTTCGCCTCGCGGTCCCCGTAGTCCCCGTGGTCCCCGTGGTCCCCGTCGTCGGAGCCGCCCGGGCCGCAGGCGGTCAGCGCCAGCGCCGCACTCGCCGCGGCCACGAGCCCGCCCCTCCGCCTCCCGCGCTTCCTCAGCAATGCCATTGACACATCCTCACATGAGGCGGCGGCCGCCTTGCACGACGGCTGGTTGATTCCGCGAAGCTCTGCGGGAACGGCTGCGTCCCGCCACCACCTCGCGACCTGCCCCCGAGCGTGGCCCAAGCGCAGGCGGGTGCGGGGCGCCGGAACGCCACCCGCATGTCCGGCGCCAACTCGGGATCGCCGCGCTCCTACTCAGCCTCGCGCCGCGAACGCAGCGGCCGCTTGCTCGAAGGATGCTGGTTCACGGCCGAGTAGCATCCGCAGGACGTTGCGGTTGCCGCGCAGGCCATGCCGGTCGTAGCCCTCCCACATGGCGCGCATGTCCGAGGCCCGGGACGGAGAGTCGGCGACCCACCTGCCGGGCCGGAGCCCTCCCCCATATCGACAGGACGATCTGGGCGAACATCGAGGGCTGGAGGATCGTCCAGTCCAGGTCCGAGGCCCGCACAGCGGCCTCGGCATGCGCCTTGCGCATAGGGAGGCGCAGCCCGGGGGTCTGCTGCGGCTGAACCCTCTGCCTGGCCCGGGGCCGGCCGTCGGCCACCTTCGACCAGAACATGCTGAGGCGCCTCGTTGGGCTGATCGGATGAGGGGGTGTGGGTGTTGTCAGTCCGGCAGCAGGTGTGACACCAGGCCGCGTGTCCATTCGGGGGTGAGGGCCTGGTCGGTGAAGACCGCCCGGTAGTAGAGAGGGGCGATCACGGCGTCCGTGACGCGTTCGACGGTGGGGGTCTGATTGCCCCGGGCCTGTTCCCGTTCGAGCATGGCTTGGAGCTGTTGCTGGCGTTCGCCCGTGCATGCGCTGGCGCCTTGATCTCCGGCTGTGCCGATGGTGGCGCGCACCAGAGGGAGCGTGTCCGGGTCGTTGAGGTCCTTGGCGAGGTCGGACGCATAGCGCTCCAGATCCTCGCGGAGGCTTCCGGTGTCCGGCACCACGATATCGCCGGAGAAACGGCTGGTCGCGACGTCGGTGAGCAGTTCGCCGACGGAGCCCCAGCGGCGGTAGACCGTGGTGGCGTGCACGCCCGCGCGGGCCGCTACGACCGGGATCGTCAGCAGTTCGTCGGCCTCGTCGGTGAGCAGCTCCTCGACGGCCCGGTGGACGGCCGCGCGGATTCGGGCGGAGCGGCCGCCGGGCCGGCTGCCGGTGTGGGGCGGAGGGGCGACGCGAGTGGACATATGACCAGTATGGCATCGATCACTGCGTTTGAATGCAGCGATCAATGCGTTTACGGTAGCGTGAAGCCACTAACGCATCGATCACTGCGAGAATCCATATGCCTGCTCCACCTGCAGTCACCGCCGGACCGCCCGCCGGGGATCCGCACCGCGCACCGCGGAAGGGTGCCTTCCCCTACGTGGGCGCCATCCTCGTCCTCTTCCTGGCCGCTTCCAGCGCACCGTCCCCGCTCTACGCGGTCTACCGGCAGCAATGGCATTTCACGGCGTGGGTGCTGGCCGTCGTCTTCGCCCTCTACGTGGTCGGCCTGCTGGGCTCGTTGCTCGTCGTGGGAGCGCTGTCGGACCATCTCGGCCGCCGGCCGGTGCTCGCCGCGGCGATCGGGCTGGAGATGGTCGCACTCGTCCTGTTCTACGTCGCCGGGGACGTGTTCGTCCTGTCCGCCGCCCGGGTGCTGCAGGGCATCGCGACCGGGGCGGCGACGACCACCCTGAGCGCCACCCTTGTCGATCTCGAGCCGTCGCATGCCCGCGGGCGCGCAGGCGTCATCACCTCGGTGTCTCCCCTGACCGGGCTCGCTCTGGGTGCCCTCGGCAGCGGTGTGCTGGTGGAGTTCGGCCCCGCCCCGACCCGGCTGGTCTACACACTGCTGTTCGGCGCAATGGCGCTGGCGGCGGTGGTCGTCGCCCTCATGCCGGAGACGTCGCTCCGCCGGCCGGGGGCCGTCGCCTCCCTGCGCCCGCGGGTCGCGATGCCCGCGCACCTGCGCGCCGACATCGTCCCGGTGGTGCCTGCGATGATCGCCGGCTGGGCCTTGGCCGGGATGTACCTCTCGCTCGGCCCGTCCGTCGCGGCCGAGTTGCTGGGGCTGCGCAGCCATCTGATCGGCGGCGTCGTGGTGACGCTCCTGACGGGCACCGGAGCGCTCGCGGTCTTCCTGCTCCGCTCCCGTCCCGCGCCCTCGCTGCTGGCCCCCTCGTCCGCACTGCTCGGACTCGGCACCCTGATATCGCTTGCCGGGGTCGCCGATGACCTCGCCTGGCTTGCCGCTGTCGGCACCGTCGTTTCGGGTCTCGGCATGGGCGCTTCGGTGCTGGCGACGTTCGGCACCTTCGCCCGGATCGCCAAGCCGCACGAGCGCAGCGAGGTCTTCGCCCTGGCGAACATCATCGCCTATCTGGGAAACAGTGTGCCCTCCGTCCTCGGCGGAATCGCGGTCACCGCCCTGGGAGTGAGGACCGCCACCGGGATCTACGCGCTGGCGATCGCGGTGATCGCTGCCACTGCCCTCATCCTGCGCCTGAACCAGATACGGGCGGAGCGCCGTGCCGCCATGGCCCCTGCGGCTGAGGCTCCCGTCGCCGCGGCGGATCCCGCGACCGCCGTTTCATGCCACTGAACCGATACCCCGTTTACCATCCGGAACAGCACAAGGAGACACCGTGACGAACGCAAGCAGGACCAGGAAGAACCTCGAGGTTCAGCGATCGGACCACACGACGATCCGGTACACGGCCAGCGGTCCGGCCGGAGGGCCGACTCTGGCTCTCATCCACGGCTGGGCGTGCAACCGCGGCGACTACGACGCGGTGACCGACCATCTGCCCGAGGACTACCGCGTTCTCGCGATCGACCTCGCCGAGCATGGCGAGTCGCGGTCGACGCGGGACGTCTGGACCATGGAAGAGTTCGCTCGCGACGTGGCGGCGGTACTGGAAGCCGAGTCGGTGGACACGTGCGTCGTGGCCGGGCACTCCCTCGGCGGGGCCGTCGCCGTCGAGGTCGGGCGACTACTCCCCGACCCGGTCTCGCGTGTGGTCGCACTCGACGCGCTGCACTACTTGTCCCTGTTCCCCGCGCTGAGCGAAGAGCAGACCGATGCGATGCTGAGCATGTTCCGTGAGGACTTCGCCGGAGGGGTGCACGGTCTCGTCGAGGCCGGTTCGCCGGCAGGGACCGACACAGCCCTCAAGGCTTCGTACTTCAAGAAGATGGTCGCGGTCCGGCAGCCCGCGGGTCTGCGTTCCATCGAGGGTCTGATGCGCTGGGACATGGACGCGGCGCTGCGCGCGACAAAGCAGCCGATCACCGTGTTCGCGATACGTGACCTGGTGACGCGGGAAGCGATCGACCGCTATGGGGACCGCTTCGACATCGTGCCCGTCGACCTGGGCAGCCACCACTTCCCGGTGGAGGCGCCCGAAGGCACGGCGGAGCTTCTGGCCGGCGTGGCAACCGAATAGGCCCTCGGGGAGCATCCGAACGGAAATCAGCGGTAGCGGAGCGATCTTGATTCCGGTTCGGTGACGTGCCCGTTTTGCCTGGTCAGCGGGGTCTACGGTCCTCGGCATGCCTGTTGAATACCTGTCTGCTGAGCAAGAGGCCCGCTACGGCCGGTTCGCCACGGAGCCGTCGCCCGGGGAGCTGGACAGTTCACGGATAGCCGCAGGCCCGTGCGATCAAAAGGTCCGGTCCCGGAGTCACCACCTACGTCTCCGGGCTGGAACGCTTGGAGACGGGCGCTCAGGGGGCAGGAGCCGACCGGGCCGAGCTCTGCGGGTGTGGATCCACTCCTTTTCAGGGGCCGAAAGCTCTGAGGGTCGCGTCGACAAGTGAGTCGGCGTATACGGCGGTCAGCGGACCGCTCCGGTGCAGCCACCGCTGGAAGAGGGGGGCGTAGAGCACTTCGAGGACCAGGTCGAGGTCGGCGTCGGCGTCGAGCTGGCCGACTTCCTGGGCGCTGCGCAAGCGTGCTTTCTTCGCTTCTTCCAGCGGCTGGGCCAGCTTCTCGCGGTACTCGGCCGCCAGCACGGCATCATTGGCGATCTCGGTATTGAGGGCCCGGATCAGCCTGTCGAAGGACGGGTCGGCGAACTCCTCCGCCGTGGCACGCATGACAAGCTTGAGGTCTGCCTGAAGGTCGCCCGTGTCCGGCAGCGCGACCGACTGCCCGTCCGCATCCTCACTCAGAGCCAGAACGGCGGCGAAGACGACCGCGCTCTTCGACGGCCACCGCCGATAGATCGTCTGCTTGCCGACGCCGGCACGGGCAGCGATGGCTTCGACAGTGACCTTCTCGTACGCCTCCTCTGCGACCAGGGCGCGGGTAGCCGCGAGGATTGCCCGCCGCGACCGTTCCTTGCGCCGGGAGTGGTCCGGCCCCTTCTCGTCAGGCATGCGTCCACCCTACCCCTAAAACAAAACGAGACGATCCGTATTGCTGGACTTCGAGTGATGCCCTAGACTCAAAACGAATCGAGACGAACCGTTTCCTTTACTGAGAGTGAGGCGCCGTGGCGAATGCAAGAGTCTGGCTCATCACCGGTGCATCCCGCGGCCTGGGCAGAGCCTTCACCGAGGCCGCCTTGGCAGGCGGCGACCGAGTAGTGGCTGCCGCCCGCAACGTCGGGCCCCTGGAGGAACTGACCGAGAAGTACCCCGGCCACCTGGTCCCGCTTTCGCTGGATGTCGCCGACCGTCAGGGTGTGTTCGACGGGGTGGAGCGTGCGGCAGCCGCGTTCGGCAGACTGGACGTTGTCGTCAACAACGCAGGCGGAATGCTCTACGGCATGGTGGAGGAAGCCACGGAGGAACAGATCCGGGCGAATCTGGATGTGAACTTCTTCGGCGCTGTGTGGGTGGCTCAGGCGGTCCTTCCTCACTTGCGCGCCCAAGGCGGGGGACGGCTCCTCCAGGTCACCTCGATGGGCAGTGGCGGCGGCATGGCCACCGTCGGCTTCTACGGCGCAGGCAAGGCCGCGCTGGACTCGGTCAGCGAGGCACTGGCGATGGAGGTCGAAGGGTTCGGCGTCAAGGTCACCAACGTGCAGATGGGCGGCTACAACACCGGCCTGTTCACCACCGGCACCACGACCACCGAACCCCTGGCGCAGTATCAGCCCCTGCGAACCGAGATGGAGGCGATGTGGGGCGACGCCGTCGGCCCGGAGCCGGAAACCGCTGCCCCGGTCATCATGGAGCTGGCCGCACTGCCGGACCCGCCCCGACGGCTGATAGTCGGCAGCCAGTCCTTTGATCACGTCTTGGAGATGGGCCAGGCCCGAGCGGATCTGTACCGGTCCTGGGAGCACCTCAGCCGTATCGCCCCTGGCTGACCGGGTCCCGCGCCACGACATGCCCGTCCCCGCCCCGCTGCGCAGTCGCCGGGACGGGCATCTACCGGCAAGCACGCTGCACCGCCAGGAACCGCCGGAGTCGACCGCGGTGCGGGCTGCCCGCCGGTCTGGGAGGCGCTGTTCGGCCACGCAGGATTCGAACACGCTTGAGCTCGCCAACGAATGACGACAGGTGCCGTGCGCATCCAATGAACCCGGATATTCCGGGGCGCCGGAGCGGCGCCGTCCTCCACCGCGACCGGCTCGATCTGCGCATCCACGACGGCGCGTTCTCCTCGATGAACCTCACCGCCCGCCACCCGCGCACCGTCGAGCTGCCGGCGGGCACGGAGCGGTCAGCGCACCGTCAGGCGTCGCAGGCGTGAGACCGCCGCAGGCGCCGCCCCGTCGACCTCGAGGCTGACGTAGCGGGCCGTCGTGGAGGCGGTCAGCCGGCGCACGCGGCCCCGGCCGGTGAGGGTCCCGGCGTCCCGGTAGGTGATGCCGTCCGTACTGAAGGCGATCTTCGCGCCCGGCGCCCCGCCCGCCGTCCACTCGGTCTCCACCAGGCGGACCGGGCGGGCCGCGCCGAGGTCCACGACCATGCGGCCGCGCGTGCCCGGCGTCCACGCCGTGTGGGTGTCGCCGTCCACCGCCGCCGCGGGGTCGGACATGCCCTCCGGCAGCGGGCTCGTGGGGAAGATGGTCCTGCCAAGGGCCAGGTCGTCGTGCGGATGGGCGGCCGCGCCGGCCAGGACGACGGTGATCGTCCGGCCCGCTCTGACGACGGCGACCTGGCTGCGCCCCTGGGCCCGGACGCGCAGGGTGCAGGAGGCCCCGGACAGGCGCACGGTCGCGCCGTCGACGACCTGGACCCGCAGCCCCGACGGGAGGCGTCGGCTCGTGAGGGGGGTGAGCGTGAAGCGCGGAGGCAGCACGACCGCCGTGGCGGCGGGCAGCGCGGCCTCGAAGGACGTGCCGTCGGCGGTCAGCCGCTGCGTGCCCTCGAAGACCACCGTGTCGGTGCCGGTGCGCGGGATCGTGATCCGCGTCCTGACGGACTCGCCGGAGAGGTTGAACAGGGTCAGGTGGCCGTCCGTCAGCGTCGTGCGCACCTCGGTGTGCTCCGCCGTGGGTGCGGTCCCCCGGGCAATCTCGCGCAGCTTCCCGGCCGACGTGCCGGGGAAGCCCTCGACAAGGAGAGGTGCCGCCGGGCCGTCGCCGAGGACGATCTTGTCGTCGTAGACGCCGATCGGGTTCCGGCCGTCCCGCACCACGAGCCCGGCGCGTCCCTCGACGTCCAGCCAGCCACCGCGGCTGCTCACCGCCGGCCTCGGCCCGGTCGCCAGGTCCTTCCACTCCCGGCCGTCCGTGGAGCCCTGGATGCGGTAGGCGCGTCCGGCCGCCGATTCCCAGCGCAGGGTGACCCGGTCGACCCGGCGCTCGGCGCCGAGGTCGACGGCCAGCCAGCTGTCGGCGCGCGGACGGTCGGCCCTCGACACCGCCCAGCGGGTGGCCGCGTCGCCGTCGACCGCGAGCGGCGCGCCCTTCCCGGCGTCGGCCGACGAGGCGGTGGCGGACCCGCCGCGCGCGAGGTCCGCGCCCTGGGCTCCGTCGCGTACCTCGAAGGCGTACAGGGAGTACCCGTAGGCCGGGTCGGGCCGCACGCCGAGCATGCGGACGTGGCGCACCGTCGTGGGGGTGAAGCCGAGGTCGTCGACCCGTCCGGCGGGTGTGCCGGTGGAGGCGTCGCGGGCGCGGACGGTCGCCTCGCCCTCCTCGAAGCGGTAGGTGCGCGCGCCGTCGAGCCCCGGCATGCCGGGCATCGTCAGGTTGTGCACCTCGAGGTGGCCCTCCGCGTCGGCGGTGCCGCTGCTCGCGTAGACGACGGCGCCCGTCGGGAGCGTCGCGAATCCGGCCCAGCCACCGTCGAGGCGCAGGAGCGTCGCGCTGCCGTCGAAGCCGTCGCGCAGGGACTCGTATACGCGCACGGTACGGCCCTGGACCCGCGCGTCGGTGGCGGGCAGGAACATCGGGGTGGCGCCGCTGAGCCGGAACAGCCAGTCGTCGTGCCCCGGCTGCCAGGCGAACTTCACGAACCCGGGCTTCGTCACGGCACCGGCCCACGCGGTGCGCGACTGGTGCGACACCAGTCCGGGGCCGGTCCCGAAGTCCGTGACACCGCAGGCCCGCGCGAACAGTTCCTCGCGCGAGAGCGCCTCCACGGGCCGCCCGGACGCCGCCGCCCACACATGCAGCAGGTAGCTGATCGCGATCTCGGCGCGTGCCTCCGGCTCGTACTTCGGCTCCCCCGAGAACTTCGCCAACCGGTGCTCGGGCGGGTACTGCTGGTACGCCTCCAGCCGCGACGCCAGCTCCCGCTCCGCGCGCGCCGCGGCCCGGTCGCGCATCACCTGGGAAAGGAAGGCGAGCGGGATGACGTCCCTGCCGTAGAGGTGCTCGCGGTCATTGACCATCGGCATCAGCGGTTCGCCCGCGTCGCTCATGACGCCCAGCAGGGTGCGCCACAGCGGCTGGGCGTTCGGCTGCCGGGCGAGGACCTGCGGGAGGGGGCGTCCGGCGGCCAGGAAGTGCGCGGCGTTGCGGCCGGAGGTGCGCCACAGCTCCTCTTGGTAGTGCGGGCCGAAGGAGCCGTGGTTCTCGACGATGAAGGTGTCGTACAGGTTGCGGGCGGTGTTCTCGGAGACGGCGACGCCGTCCACGCGGGCGGGGTTGGCGAGGTCGGCGGGCGGCAGCCCCGCCTCGTTGCGCGACCAGACGCCGTACCAGGTGGCCCAGTCGGCCGCGCGGCGGTCGTCGTGGGCCCACGCGAGCGCCGGTGCGAGAGTCTGCGCGTACAGGCCCATCTCTTCCAGCTTGGTGTCGCCGACGTGTCCGCCACTCAGGCCGTTCGGCGTCCAGTCGCCCGAGGCCGGGTCGTCGCCGCTGCCCAACGACACGGTGTAGGCGGCCTGTTCGCGGACGATGGTCTCGACGTTCTGCTGTGTCTCGGTGTCGAGGTCCTTCCACAGCAGCCGGGCGGCGAGGACGAAGTACGACTGGAAGGTGGTGTCGAAGAAGAGCGTGCGGCCCCACTCGTCGCCGCCGGTGAGCCGGTTCGACGCGGCGAAGTGACGGATGGTGGCGAGCGTGCGCCGCTCGAGGGTCTCCCGGTCGGTGCCCGCGCGCGCCGCGTCGTAGGTGCCGTGGGTGAGCAGGACCGCGTTGCCGAGGACCACGGCGAACCCGAAGTCCTTGGCCCGGTAGTGGCCCTGGGCCTGGTCCCACTGCGTCTCGGACCACCGGGTGTGGTCCAGGAGGACCCGCAGGTAGGTGGCCGCGACGGTGTCGGGCGGCGGATCCGTGCGGCCGTGCTCCGCGTGGGCGCTCGCGGCTGAGGTGAGCGGGGGCAGGGCGGCCAGCGCGCCCGTGAGACCGGCGAGGTGCAGGAAGCGGCGGCGGTCGAAGGGCAGGGTTTGATACGACACGGGGCGATACCTCACAGGCTGGACAACGTTGTCAGAGCAGGGGTGCCGCACATTCTTCGGCGGTCCCGGTCCGCGCGTCAACGGGTGTGACGTCAGCCGTTCACCGGTTTTCGCGGGGGCCGTCCGTGCGGCCGGGGTGTTTCCGGGCAGGGCTCATCGACCGGTGGGGCAGGGCCGCCCACCAGCCGTTTCGGGGGTCGTGCGGCGGTCCGGGCCGCCGCCCGTGTCACATCCGGGGCCCGAGCCACCTCAGCTTCGCCGCCGCCTGGTACGGCCCGCCGCCCTCATGGCCGTTGAAGTCGTACACCTCGATGGACTTCTCCTCGTGGGCCCAGGCGTTGAAGGCCGCGAACACGGTGGAGGGCGGGCACGTCTGGTCCTCGAGGGCGGTGGAGAAGAGCGCGGGGGCCCGGCCGCGAGCGGCGAAGTGGACGCCGTCGAAGTAGGAGAGGGTACGGAGCGCTTCCTCGGTGCGACCGCGATGCGTGCGCAGGAACAGCCCGATCTCCCGGTACGGGGCCGAGTCCGTCAGGGTGATAGCGCGCGGGAAGTCGCACAGGAACGGCACGTCCGGGGCGACCGCCAGCAGGTCGGGGACCAGCCCTCCCACCGCGATGGAGATCCCTCCGCCCTGGCTCTCCCCGATGACCGCCGTACGGGAGGCATCGGTGAGCGGATGCGTGCGGGCGGCCTCCACCGCCCGCACGGCATCCGTGAACACCCGCCGGTAGTAGTAGTTCTCGGGCGCGTCGATCCCGCGGGTCATGAATCCCGGATAGGCGGGGGCGGCGCCCACCGGGTCCGCAGTGCCTCCCCCGCCGCCCCAGCCGCTGCCCTGGCCGCGGGTGTCCATCACGAAGTGCGCCCGGCCGGTGGACGCCCAGAGCAGGTGCTCGTGGGGCAGTCCCCGCCCGCCTCCGTATCCCACGAACTCCACGACGAGGGGCACCGGCTCGGCGACCTGCGCGGGCAGCGTCAGCCAGCCCTTCACCGGGTGGCCGCCGAAGCCGGCGAACGTGGCGTCGTACACCCGCACGGTGACAAGGCCCGTGTCGACGGGCTCGAAGCGGGCGTCGAGGTCGTGCTGCCGGGCCTCCGTCAGTGTGGCGGACCAGAACGCGTCGAAGTCGTCCGGTTCGGCGGAGGCGCTGCGGTAGCGGTGCAACTGTTCGCGTGGAAGGTCGAAGAGCGCCATGCGGGACTGTCTTCCTCAGGAGGGCGGATGGTCGTGCGGTGCGTACCCGGTTCCGGCGGGGACCGTGTCTATCCGCGGGCCATGGCGATGGATCCGGCGAGGCGTTCGCCCGCTTCGTAGATCATGTACGGGACGCCGCCGTCGGTGCCGAAGGAGGGGGCGGCGGCCCGGCCGTTCTCGGGCGCCGATGAGCGGGAGTTGTAGAAGACGCCGAGGTGCTTGCGGAGCGAGAAGTCCGCCCCCACTTCAGTGATCATGAGGTCTCCGCCGCTGGCCTTGTCCTTGTTGTAGACGACGAACGCGGAGCCGCCGCGGGTCAGCAGGTGCGGACCGCCGACGTTGACCGCGCCGACGTCCGAGTGGCGCACCAGCGGCGTCTGGGCGAAGGTCCAGTTGCGGCCGTCCGCGGACCAGCCCCAGCCGATGTCCCGGTGGTCGGTGGTGTTGTTGGTCATGAACAGCATGACGTAGTGGGCGCCGCGGGAGGGCAGGTCGTACTGGAACACCCGGGCGTAGGACGTCTCGGTGGTGCCGGCGGGCATCATGGACGTGCTCAGGACCACCTTGTCGTAGGTGAAGTGGATCCCGTCCTTCGAGCGGGCGAGGCGGGTGGTGGTGTTCTCGCCGTGGAAGTACAGCCAGAACTCCTTGACGTCCTCCTTCCACAGCACATGCGGCGAGGAGACGTGGCTGACCGAGTAGTGCGGGTCCCATCTGTTGGACACGATCGGGTTCGACGGGTACTCGGTGAACGGGCCCTCCAGGGAGTTCCCGTAGGCCAGGCAGATGCCGCCCGGCGCGTCGTGCGGCGCGTAGTAGAGGTAGTACCGGCCCAGGGGGTTGGCCAGCTTGTCGTAGACCCCGCGGATCGTGGGGAAGATGATCTCGCCCGTCGGGTTGTACTTCAGCTTCGACGGGGTGAGCAGCGTGCGGACGTAGGTGTAGTTCGGGAATCCTCCGGGCGCGGCCGAGGCGGACGGCGTGGCCAGCCCGCCGACGGTGAGCGCCGCGCCGGACACGGCGGTGGCGCGCAGGAACATACGGCGGTCGAGGCCGGATTGCGGCTCGGGCATGATCGGCTCCTTGGGTCGGATACTGCGGGTTCGATGGCCGGGGGTTCGGTGGCTACGGGGTGGGGTGGCCGCGCGGGTCGGTCGAGGCGTGGGGCGGGCCGGCTTCGGTCACAGCTCGGTGAAGGCGGTGACGCACAGGCCGCCGAAGGCCACGGCCCACACGTACGGCAGGGTGCGCAGCATCACCTGGTGCGGGGAGACGCCCGCGTACTGGGCGCTCCACACGGTCTGGGTGCTGGTCGGGTCGGACACGCCGAAGACCTGGTTGTACGAGGCGGTCATGCCGAGGACGGCGACGGCCGGGTAGATGCCGGTGGCGACGAGGACGCCCGCGATGCCGGCGCCGAGGCCGAAGACGTTCAGGGGGCCGCGGAACAGGCACAGCGGCACCAGCAGGGTGAAGACGAGGATGAACAGGACGGTGTTCTGCGGGCTGACGGACTTGACGAGGGGCTGCAGGGCATCGACGGCGCCGGGCAGCTTGACCGCGGCGAGCAGGATGCCGATCGCCACGAAGAGGGTGATGGGCGGGGCGGCCACCTCGAATCCGCCGTAGAGGGTGCGCAGCAGGCGGCGGTTCATCTCCCGCGGCCGGGTCGTCGTCACCAGCGCGTACAGCACTCCGCCGAGGAGCGAGGGGATGATGGCCACGTCCAGGCCGAGGGCGAGGGTGAGCGGGACCGCCGGGGTGAGCAGGGCGTACCAGGGGGCGTCGCCGAGCCGCCGGCGGCGGTCGGCGCGCGAGGGCCGGGCCTGCGCCGACTTCAGGGACCAGGTGTGCTCGACACCGCGGCGCCGGGACTCCACGAGGACGTAGGCGACGGCGGCCACCAGCGCGAACGGGAACAGCTTCACCATGAAGCCGCGCACTGTGTCGACGGGCAGGTCCAGGGCGGTGGAGAAGAACTGCCACACCGGCAGTTCGAAGGGCACGCCCACGGCGATCCCCATGAGGACCGTGCCCGCCGCGGTCACCTTGGGGATGCCGACCGCGATCATCGCGGGGATGCCGATCAGACCGGCGAGCATCGCCGCGGGCGCCGATCCGGTCACGGTGCCGACCACCGCGGACACGGCGAGCACACCGAGCGCCACGAACACCGGCCGGTCGCCGCCGAATTCGACGATCTTACGGACCAGGGTGCCCGCGATACCGGTCTCCTCCAGGAGCTTGCCGAGCCACGAGCCGAGCAGGATCGCGATCATCGTGGCGGCGAGCGCGGGCGCCCCCTCCTGGAGCACCGTGTCGAGCACGCTGCCCTTGCCGGTGAGCGGCGCGTCCGCCAAGAACGCGATCACCACGGCGAGCAGCACCAGGGCGAAGGCCGTGGGCAGCTTGCGGGTGAGCATGGCGGCGACTCCCGCCGCCATGACGAGCAGAATGACGACACCCATCGATCAGTTCTCGCTTTCCCAGGACACGGCGGCGGCCAGCGCCTCCGTGAGCAGCAGAGGGCTGCGGCCCAGGCCGCAGGCGGCGTGGGCGTAGGCGTGCGCGGCGACCTCGTCCGCGCCCGCGACGTACGCGTACAGGCGGCGCCGTCCGAACCGCAGTGCGGTGTGGCCCAGCGCCCGCTTGAACTCGGCGCGCACCGCGGTGTGGTGGAGCCAGGCGTGCGCCTGCTCGTGGGCGAGGGCGGCGGCGCGCACCGACCCTTCCGGGAACCAGTGGCGCCAGCCGCGCTCGGCGACCAGCCGCTCGGCGCGCTCGACGGTGTCGGTGTACACCTCGACCACCGGCGGCCGGGACCGGTAGCGGGCCAGCAGCCCCGCGGCCAGCCCGCCGTCCCGCTCGACGACCCGCACGGTCTCGGCCCGCGGGGTCATCCGGCGGCCGAACTCCGTCGCCGCCACCGCCCAGTGGCGCAGCAGCACGGGGTCGCGGTTCTCGTGCGTGGGTGTCCCGCCGAGCAGGCGTACCGCGAGGTCCACGTCAAGGTCACCGCTCATGTCCGCGACTCCACGACGGCGACGACCGGCTCCCCGGCGCCGCGCGGACGCAGTTCGGCGCGGGCCAGGGCGAGCAGCGCCTCGGGCTCCAGGACACCGGAGAGGTCCGCGATCCGGCCGCCCACCAGGAGCCGTACGGCCGGGGCCCGTACGCCTCCGTCACCGTAGGAGGTCGCGTCGCGGACCAGTGCGGCGAGCGCCTCGCCGGAGCCCTCCACGGTCATGGTCTCCACCCGCGCGTCCGCCGCGCCGAGCCGCACCACACCGTCCGCGTCCACCACCCGCACCGGATGGCGGTCCGCCCGCAACCGGCGCCGCACCTCGGTGCCGTAGACCGTGTACGCGTCCGTCCCCGCCAGCGTCCGCACACGGGTCTCGGGTGTCTTGAGGCTGGTGGCGGCGGCGCGCAGCCGCTCGTCGGCATCGGCGCGATGTGCTCGGTCCTGGGTGCGCAGCTCGGTGGCGCCCGTCGCGACCGCCCGCACGGTGTTGGTCTGCGGGTCGACGGTCACCTCCACCTCGACGCCGTCGGCGGCGGCGCCCTGGGCGACGACGGCCCGCTCGGCCTCGGCGCGTACCGCGAGGATCTGTTCCTGGGTGGCGCCGGGCACGATGCGCTCGACCTGCTCGCGCACCAGCGCCAGCGCCACCCCGATGGGGCTGATGACCTCGCTGTGGCGGGCGATGCGCCCTTCGAGCCCGGCGGAGGCGGCCAGATGCGGGGTCACCGCCGCCGCTCCCCCGCCGCCGCCCACGAGGAGGGCGGTGTCGCGGTCCAGGCGGTAGTCGCGGATCATGGCGTCCACCACCGACCTGACCTGCTCCGTCCCCGCGTCGAGCACCGACCGCGCCGCACCGGCCACATCCGTGCCGAGCGTGGCGGCCAGCGGGGCGAGGGCGGCCCGCGCGACCTCCTGGTCGCTGCGTGCGAAGTCCTCCTCCCCGACCCGTCCGAGCGCGTTCGCCGCACACGTCATGGTCACCGCGAACCGGCCGCCCGCCGCGTCGAGGACCACGTAGTCGTCCGGGTCACCGGCCATCGGCCGCACCATCGCCACCCGGGCGTCCCGCAGTTGCTCGAGCGAGGCGAAGCAGGCGTAGGGCAGGCCCGCGATGTGCGCGCTGCGCGGCCCGACGCCGGCCACCTGCCCGCGGGAGACCCGCACCATGGAACCGCCGCCGACCCCGACCGTGCGGACGTCGAGGGCGCTCAGATAGGAGGTCTTGCCGAGGATCGTCGCGTGGCGCACCGCCACCTTCCCCCGCCGCACCACGCTGATGTCGGTCGAGGTGCCGCCCGTCTCCAGGAACACGCCCTCGCTGACCCGCTCCTGCATCAGCGCCCCGGCGACGCCTGCCGCCGGGCCCGACAGGATCGTCAGCAGCGGACGCCGGCGCATCTCGTCCAGCGACATCACGCCGCCGTCGCAGCGCATCACCATCAGCGGCGCGGTCACCCCGGCCTTCGTGATGGACGCGTCCACCAGATCGGCCGTCGCCAGCATCCGCGGCAGGATCGCGGCGTTCACCACCGCCGTCCGGGTCCGCTTGTGCAGCCCGTACATCGAGGTGATCTCGTGGGCCGCGGCCAGCGGCAGCCCCGTGGGCCGCGCCACGTCGAGCACGGCCTGCTCGCCCTCGGGCCGGTCCACCCCGAACGGCTCCGTGGCGACGAGGACCTCGGCCCCCTCGGCGCGCACCCGCTCCACGGCCGCGCGCACCTCGGCCTGCGCGGACGGATCGGCCACATGCGCGTACACCAGCGGAAGGCGCTTGCCGGGGGTGAGTTCGAGCTTGCCGAAGGCGGCGAGCCGCCGGGTGATCACCGCGCCGGGCCCGCCGCCGATCCCGATCAGCCCGACCGTGGCCACATCGCCCTCCAGCAGGGCGTTGGTGGCCTGGGTCGTGCCGTGCGCCAGGAACACGACGTCCCCGGCCGTCCGGTCGACCTTCGCCAGGAGCTGTTCGAGCGCCTCGACGATGCCATGGGCGACACCGTCCTCGTGATGGTGGCTGGTGGGCACCTTCACCTGGCCCACCAGCGTGAGCGCGGCGGCGTCGACCGCCACGGCATCGGTGAACGTGCCACCCACGTCGATGCCGACGCGGATGCGGCGGTCTGGAGTCATGGCGGGGCACCTCCTTGTGTGTTGACGTGCTTCGCGTGGTACGGGACGGGGGGCCGGAAGAGCTGTCGGACGGGGTCAGTAACCGCGGACGTCGGGCCAGCGGCGCTGCACACCCGCCCGGTCCAGGAGGCGGCCGAACTCCTCGAACCGCTTGTCCTCAGCCTGCACCTGGTGGGGCTCCACGCCCTCGTCCAGGCAGTGCGCGGCGAGCGCGCCCGCGACCTCGCCGACGTTCCACTCGACCGGGTGCAGCCGGTAGCAGCCGTTGGTGATGTGGGTGGTGCCGATGTTCTTGCCGGCGGGCAGCAGGTTCCGCACCCGGCGCGGCACCAGCGCGCCGAGCGGGATCTCGAACGGCACGGAACCGACGTCGATGTACGTATCGCCGCCCGTGGAGGGGTGCAGGTCGATGCGGTAGCCGCCCACCCCGACCGAGTCGCGGTAGCGGGTCCTGCCATGGGGACCGACCACGTCGATCGCGACGTCCTGTTCGACGACGGTGGTCACCGCCTTGATGCGCCGCGACTCGCGTACGTAGGCCGCCTTGGCCAGACCGTCCGCGGTGCCGGTGACGTCCGGGCGGATGCGCAGCCCCGGGAAGCCGGTACCGCCGTCCGCCCGCGGTGCCTCCGTCTGCAGCCAGTACAGCACCGACAGCGACAACTGGCGCGCCTCGTGCAGGGCTTCGGCCTCCTGGCCGATGTAAGGCTTGAGCCAGTAGTCGTTGAGCGGCCAGTTGACGAGGGTGATGTCCGAGCCGAAGGCGCCCGGCCGGTGCAGTCCGCGGGCGAGGATCCGGCGGAATCCCCACAGCTCCTTGTCCCCGGCGTCGGCGCTCTGGTCGGCGCTGACCGCGAGCGGGTCGAGGTCCGGGTTGGGCACGAAGGTGCGGGGCACGGACTCCAGGGTGCGCGGGTCGGGCGCCTCGAATCCGAGCAGCGGACCCGGCCAGAAGCCGGGCCGGTAGGAACGCCAGAAGTCGTAGTCCTCGGGCCGCTCCACGGTGTGGTCCTCGCCCTCGTGGTGCGAGAGCGCGAAGCACACGGTGATGCCCTGCTGGTTCTCGGGCCGCGCTTCGGCGGGGGCGTGCGGCTCGCCGAACTCGTCCTGTGCCTCGGCCCCGTTGGCGTGCTCCACACCGGCGAGGTCGAGCAGTTCGCCGGTCTCCGTGGCGTCGACGACGTACCGGGCGGTGAACGTGGTCCGTCCACCGGAGCGCAGGTCGCGCACGGTCACCGCGCGGATCATGTCGCCGTCCGTCTCGGCGGCCACGGCGCGGTGCTCGGTCAGGACGGTCAGCAGGCCCGCGGCCCGGTACGGGGCGAGCATGCCCTCGAGGACGGCGAGCGCCACCCGCGGCTCATGGCACAGCTTGCTGACCCGGCCGGCTCCCGGGTTCAGCTCCGCGAGCCCCAGCGCCTCGGCGCGCAGCGGGTACCACTGCCGGTAGTAGGCGCGGATTCCCTCGCGCAGTGCCCGGTACGACGCCGTCGTACCGAACTGCTCCACCCAGGGGTGCTCGTCCGGCGGCACCGCCTGCGCGGTGAGCTGACCGCCGATCCAGTCCGTCTCCTCGGTCATCACCACACGTCGGCCCGCCCGGCAGGCGCCGAGCGCGGCGGCGACTCCGCCGAGGCCGCCACCGACGATCAGGATGTCCGGTTCCGCTATCACGCTGCTCCTTGGGGTCGTGCCCGAACTGTGGTGTCCGAACTGCGGTGTGCGTCAGGGGGCGTCATGGCCGTCGGCCGGGCGGACCCGCCGTCTCGCCGGTACGGAACGCGCAGGCCACCAGCGGTTCGTGGGTCTCCTCGCCGGCCACGAGGGCAGCGAGGAGCCGGACGGCGGCCGCGCCGAGCTGGTGCCGGGGCACGTCGAACCCCATGGGCACGGGTGCCGCGGCCACGTCCGGCGGCGGGCCGCCGAGCAGCCCGAGCGAGACGTCCCCGGGGCAGCCGAGCCCCGCCTCCCGGACGGCGGCGTCCAGCGCGCGCCAGGCCGCTCCGGTGTCCGTCTCCTCCGCGACGAACGCCGTCACCCCGTCCTCGACCAGCGCGCGCACCCGCTCCGCCGTCACCTCGCCCGCCGGGTCGGCGCAGCGCAGCACCGCCTCCGGGCCCGCGTCGGCGCCGACGGCCGCCAGCCCCTCCAGAAAGCCGCGCTGACGGTCCGTGGACGCCGGGGCGTCGTCGTCCTCGCGCACCAGGACGATGCGCCGGTGACCCAGCGCCGCCAGATGCTCCACGACGGCGCGGCTGGCACTGACGTAGTCGGCGCCGACCCAGGCCAGCCCCTCCAGTTCCTCGCGGCGGCCCAGGTGGACCACCGGGAAGCCGTCGGCCACGAGCCGCTTGAGCTCGGCGCCCGGCGCGTGGCGGCCGAGGAAGAGGCAGCCGTCGGCCAGCCGCACCCGGCTCAGCGCGTCCGGCCCGCCCGCGCTCGACCCGGTGAAGAGCACCAGGTCGTAGCCGCGGGCGGCCGCCTCCTGCTCGACGCCGACGAGGAAGGGGTAGTACGAGTGCTGCACGTCCGTCGGGAACGTCGCGGTGAAGCTGAAGACGCCGAGGAGGTTGTTGCGGGCGGCGGCCAGCCGTCGCGCGGCCGGGTCGTGCACGTAGCCGAGGCTGCGGGCGGCGTCGAGGACGCGCTCCCGGGTCTCCTCGGAGATCGTCGCCGCCTTGCCGTCCGTGCGGGCCGACAGCACCAGCGAGACCGTGGCCTGCGAGACTCCGGCGAGCTGGGCCACCTCCGCCTGCCGCGGGCGTGACGTACGGCCGACCGAGCCCGGATTCCGCCCCGGCTTCGCCCGCTTCCTCGACTGCTCCACGCTTGATTCCTTCTCCCCACCGAGTGGTAATGCGCATTACCTATGCGCATTACCGAGCACTCTGCGGGTGGCGCGCGGAGTAGGTCAAGACCTGTGCGGCGGCTTTCCGTTGAGCGGCACCGCAACCGGCACCGCGACCGGCACCGGGTTACGCCCGGCTCTTCGGCCTGCCCACGCGCGCGGCGGCGTGGCCCAGTGAGCGGCAGGCGACCACGGCCCAGGAGGCGACGAGCAGCGCGTAGAGGACGACGGCAGGCCAGGTGAACAGGGGCGAGCCGGTACGGGCGGCGAGGGCGCCGGTACCGGTGACGAAGGCGCCGAGCGGGAAGATGAAAGACCACCAGGTGGGCGCGAAGGGCAGCCCCGCACGGAACTCCCGTAGGGTCAGCGCCGCGGCGAGTACCAGCCACAGCACGGCGAAGCCCCAGACCGCGACTCCGCCCAGCAGCGCGACGACTGCCGCGCCCCGCACATACGGCGCGGGCAGCGCGCCCGGCGCCGCCGTGGCCAGCGCACCCAGCCCGGTCACGACCTGGCCCAGCGCCCCCAGGCCGATCCACACCGTGGGCACCATCGCACCAGTGGGCGCGTCATGGTGCACCAGGCGGCTGTAGACCATGGCCAACACCAGGAGCGCCGCCACCAGGCCGAGCCCGAACATCGCGTAACAGCCCAGCAGCAGGGCCAGCCGCGGCTGCCCCGCAGGCATGTGCGGGACCAGCAGCGCGCCCGTCGTGGCGGAGACCAATGGCGGCACCACCGGCATCAGCCAGCCACCGAACGCCGCGTCCGGTGCGAAGCGATGCCGGGTGACCATCAGATACGGCACCGCACAGGCCGTGGCAAGACCGAGTGCGGTACCGAGCGACCACAGCACGCAGCCCACGTCCAGTGCGGCCCGCGCCCCGATCACCCGCGGGCCCAGTTGCAGCGCCCCGGCGCCCACCGTGAGCAGCGCCACGGCCGGCGCGCCGAAGAATTGCATGTGCATCGGATCGGCGGCGTGCGACCGCAGTGCCCGCTGCCGTACGTAGCCGGCCGTCAGGACGACGAGCAGCAGACCGGCTCCCAACCAGACCACCGTGGCGGCGCCCCGCAGTCCGGGGAAGCTCCGGGGCAGGGTGACCGCCGCGTTGGCGACAATGCCGGTGCCCATGACGGCCGCGAACCAACTGGGGCCGAGCAGCCGACGGTCTGTTACGTTCGCCGTGGGCGCGGGGGACCCGAGGACGGGGAGCCCTGGGTCCCCCGCACGCTCGGTCGGGACGGCTCGGGCACTGCTGGGGTGGGGTGTCACGGCGTGAAACGCCTCTTTCCTCGTCTTGGGGATCACCGTCGTGAACCGGCCGACCGGGTGGCCCGAGCCCGACAGATCCGGGTCGCGGCCAAGTCCGTCGACCCGTTGGCCTCACGAGGCTATGGCGGCCCCTCGTTCCTGCCGCATACCAGCACGTGCCACAACACCCTCACATCGGGACCCACCGGGGAGGGCCCTCGCCCGGCGGGGGGGATCCCGTACCCGGCCGTGACATCCCCGCGCCGCTGGGAGCGCCTGAGCTCACGCGCCCCGAGGGCCGGTCACGGCGCCGGCTGTGTCCGCTCCGAGTGCCGGCCCGGTCAGCACCGCAGGTGCCTCGGCGTCCGCCACTCCGGTGGTGTGGAACCGCGCCCGGAACGCGCCCGGAGTCACCTTGAGATTCCGTACGAACGCTCTGCGCAGCGACTCGGGGGAGCCGAATCCGGTGCGGCGGGCGATCACAGCCATGGGATCGTCGCCGGTCTCCAGCATCGCCTGCGCCGCTTCCAGCCGGATCTGCTCCACGTACCGGGCCGGTGTCGTGCCCACCTCGTCGCAGAAGAGCCGGGTCACATGGCGGGGACTGACGCCGGCCCGGCGAGCCATGGCGGACAGTGTGTGGTTGGCGCCGGGGTCCTCCGAGACGGCGTCCAGCACCCGGCGCAGCATCTCCTGGCGCGTGTGCGGAGCACGGGCACGAACGCTGAACTGGGACTGTCCGCCGGGCCGTTGCATGAAGACCACCATGTCCTTGGCCACGGCGCGGGCCACTTCGGCCCCCCAGTGCTCTTCCACGAGAGCCAGTGAGAGGTCGATGCCCGCGCTGACGCCGGCCGAGGTCATCATCCTGCCGTCCTGGACGAAGATCGCGTCGGGCTTGACGTGGACGGTGGGGAACCGCAGGGCGAGCTGCCGTGCGTGGCGCCAGTGGGTGGCGGCGCGGCGGCCGTCCAGAAGGCCGGCGGCGGCCAGCAGGAACGTGCCGGTGCAGACGGAAGCCGTGCGACGAGAGTGCGCGTCGAGCCTGCGCACGATGTCCAGCAGCGCGTCGTCCATGATCGCCTTGTCCCAGCCCGGACCCCCTGGGATCACCAGAACATCGCTGGTCTCGTGCACGTCCTCGACGGCCATATCGGCGCCGAGGCGGGTGCCCGCCGAGGTCGTCACCTCGTTGCCGTCGGCCGACACCATGTTCAGCCGGTAGCGGCCGCCGAATTCGTTCGCCGAAGCGAACACCTCGATCGGACCGGTCACATCCAGCAGCCGGACCCCGGGAAAGACGAAGATCGTCACGAGGAGTGGGCCGGTTCCGGCGTGCTTGTGGTTCATCGAGGGCCTCCGCGCGTGGACAGCGTCGATGCTAAACGTAGTGAGTTTGGAAAACAAACCGACTAGGATCGCGGCATGACCGATGTCCAGCCACGCGCCTGCCCCATCGCCGGGACCCTCGACCTCGTAGGAGAGCGCTGGTCGCTTCTGGTGCTGCGCGAGGCGTTCATGGGCGTCCGGCGCTACGCCGACATCCGCGCCAACACCGGAGCACCGCGGGACGTCCTCACCAAGCGGCTGAGGTCCCTGGAGGCCGCGGGGATCCTGGAGCGCCGCCGGTACCAGGACCGCCCTCCCCGCTTCGAGTACCACCTGACGGCTGCGGGACAGGCGCTGGAACCGGTGCTGATCGGGCTCCGGGAATGGGGTATCCGGCACCTGCAGGACCCGCCGCCCGCACCGCGGTTCTTGCACACGTGCGGCGCCGATGTGGAGACGCGGGTCGTCTGCGCCGCGTGCGGCGAACCCCTTGAGGGAGGCGGACTGGTGACCGTACTGGAGGAGGCGGACCACTCCAGGTCCGATGGAGACCGTCCACGGTCCGGCTGACGGCCGCACCGGCGCCCCGGGCCCCTTTGATGCCGTTCGGTTACACGACCGGCACTCCACGTACGCCGTTGTGTACCAGGATTCCAGTCGTCGCCGAACCGATCCGGTTCAACGGGATGTACGGGGGAATTCCATGCACCGTTCCATCGCGGCCGCCGCGGCGGTCGTCACACTCACCGCCACCCTTGTGGCATGCGGCGGTTCGGACGGGGGCAACGGCGAGGCCGGACCCACGAAGAACACCGGCCCCAGCGGCCCGGCCGAACCCGGCGGGGAGCAGGCGCCGGATGCCGCGCCCAGCAGCGCGGGGCCGCCGGTCGGCAAGCTCGGCGACACTCTCGCGCTGGAGGGACTGGCCGGCAATCTGGACACCACGGGCACGGTCCGGGCCGACTTCACGTTGAAGAGGTACGTGGACCGCGCCCAGGCGGAGATCTCCTACTTCAAGGCTCCCCCCGGGGAGCGCCTGGTCGCGGCGGAGTTCTCGATCGTCGGCACGGGCACGGGCACCTACCACGACGCCGGGTACAACGGGGCGAAGGTCATCGACTCGACGGGGAAGAAGTACTTCGGCAAGCCCGGGTCCCCCACCGTCGGCGAGTCCCTGGACCTCTCCCTGATCCTCCAGCCGGGCGAGCGGGCCGCCGGGTGGGTGATCTTCGAAGTACCGGAGGGCGCGAAGATCACGGCCGTGACGTACCAGATGGACGCGACAGGGCTCGACGAGGAGCGCGTGGGCAGGTGGAACCTCGGTTAGCACTCCGGCCCGGTCGCGCGATCGCGCAGCCGCTCGGGTCTCGCTCGCGGCCTCCCCGCCGACGCCGGTACCCGTACCGGCGTCGGCGGGTTTGTCGGGTTCGAGGACGAGGCTGATGATCCGGGATGCCGCCGGTCGATTCGGGCTCCGATCACTTCGCCTTGTCAGGGTCCTCAACAAGCTGCCACACACACCCACTTCTTGCCATATATGGTGGACGGGTGAGTTCACATGACCTGGAGCCCCGGCGTCCGTCCCCGCGGGTGGAAAAGATAGACAGCACGCTGGCGGTACTGATCATCATCGGGATCGCCTCCGGATCGTTCTGGCTGGCCTCGGGCCTCACCTCGTCCTACATGTGGCTGCTCACCTGACACCTCCCTGCGCAGGCTGTACCGCACCGGCCACAAGGGCGCGCCGGGGCACGACCGCCATGTCCGGGCCGGGCACGAGGGTCAGCGGGCCCGGGGCGTGAGGCGTCGCCCCGGGCCGCTGGGAGGGGAACCCCGGTTCAGTCCGGCAGTCCCCACGGCTTCGCGTCGCCGACGGCCGGTACGTCACGCGGTCGCAGATCCGGGTGGGCGCCGCGCGGGGCGATGACGGCCGTCCCGTCCCGGCCGAGCGGGATCTCGATACGGCCGGGTCCGGTCTCCCGGTACCGCAGCCGGCGGCCGCGCTCGTCCCGTACGTCGATGGCGCCGGCGATGCCGTGTTGCAGCACCAGTGGCGCGCCCGCCTCGCTGTGCACCCGCACCCACCGGGTCCTGCCGCCGGAGCGGTCCGCGTCGACGAGGAACGCGCCCTGGGCGCGCAGTGCCTGGAACGAGACGTCCGGCCAGCGCCGTGACACTGAGGGGAAGACCCGAACGACGCCGCCATGGCTCTGTATACCCATGTCGAGGACCGACTGGGCCGTGCTCAGAGGGCTTTCGATGCCCAGGTTGGTGTCCTCCGCGTACATGGTGTTCGCGGTCATGTAGCAGTCCATGTAGGACTCGTCGAAGAGGTTCCCGGTGAAGGTGGTGAGGAAGTCGAGGGCGTCCTCGGGCCGCCCCATCCGCGACGCCATCGAGGAGGCCGCCGCGTAGCTGTACCCCGCCCAGAGGCTGCGGTCCTCGGTCCAGTGGTCGAAGGTGGTCCGCATGATGTGCCGGTCGGCCGGCCGGTCCCAGGTGAGCTCGTGCAGCGGGTACAGCCACAGCATGTGGGAGAAGTGGCGGTGGGAGTCGGCCAGTGGTGTGCCGGCGCCGATCGTGACGCCGGTCGCGTCGCGCGGGTAGTCGACCAGACGCCGCAGGATCTCCCGCCAGCGCCCGGCGCGCGGGTTGTCGGTGCGGAGGATGCGCAGGCAGTCCAGGAGCGTGGCGCAGCCCCAGCGGAGCAGGGAGAGGTCGTAGGTGCAGTCCACCGCGTCCGCGTACTCCGGGGACCGGGTGAGCGGCAGGTGCAGCTTGCCGTCACCGCCCTCGTAGAGGAAGTGGTCGTAGTAGTTCACCGCTTTGACGAGGATCGGGTAGAGGACGTCGCGCACGATGCGGATGTCCATGGTGTGGCGGTAGCTGAGCCAGACGTTGTGCATGGCCCAGGAGAGGTTGCCGTTGTTGTCGGTCTTGGTGGAGGTGCCGGGGACGCCGACGGTGTGGGCGCCGGGGCGCAGCGTCCAGTCGGAGGGGTGGGACAGGGCGTAGATCTGCTCGTTCGGGATCTCGGGCGGGAGGGACAGCGGCAGATTCTTCTCGAACTCCTTGAAGGTGGAGGTGACGGAGTCGAGTTCGAGGTGGTTGGAGCCCTGGATGAGCCAGGTGGCGATCTGGACGTTGAGGTTCCACCAGACCGCGGTCCAGCTCCCTCCGGTCTCCGGGTACCAGGGTCCCCACTCGGACATCGAGGGTCCTCCGGCGCGGGTGGCGCAGGCGGCCTTGTAGAGCTGGATCCAGTAGAAGTCCTGAATCCGCTTGTCGGGCACGGAGAGCAGGCTGCGCTGGTAGAAGCGGTTCCACCAGCCGCGGTGCGCGCGCACCAGCTCGTCCGGGTCCTCGGCCAGGGTGCGCGCCACCTCGGCCACGGCGAGTTCGGTGGTCTTCGCGAGGTCGTCGGGATAGCGGTAGACGATGTGCGCGGCGAGCAGCCTGCCGGTGCCCACGCGCCGTTCCCGCCAGGCGGTGGCCCAGCCGCCGCCGGCGATCAGCGGCTGTTCGACGTAGTGGGTGTCGCCCGTGGAGCCGGTGCGGGGGTCGGGGTTGCCCGTGTAGTCGGCGGGCTTGCCCTTCGTCCGGGGCGAGGCGGCGGGCATCCAGGTGAACGACCAGGCCGCGCTCTCCTCGCCCGCGCTCGGCCGGGTGGAGATCAGCAGAGCGGTACGGGCGTTGTGGACCAGCATCGAGAAGCGGACGCTGCCCCGGGTGGTGGTGATGGTGCCGGTCAGCTCGGCGTCCCAGATGTCGAGCGTCCAGTCGACACCGGTCACCTCGCCGGCGAGGGTGAGGTCGAAATGTCCGATGGGCAGCCGTGAGTAGCCGTATGTGGCGGCCCACTGGGGTCGCTGGTCCTGTACTTGATTGTGGCTGACCATCACTTTCACGGAGTTGGCCGTGGCGCCCCGGTAGACGTTCACCCCGAGCAGGCCGTTGGCCAGGAAGGGACCGTCCTTCCAGTCGTCGGGCATCCGCCGCCACCGCAGGGCGGCGGCTCTGGCCAGCCGTTCGGACAGGCTTCCCGCCTCGCCGGCCCCCCGGGGCGCGGCCCAGGCGGTGCCGGATCCGCCCAGCGGGCCTGCGGCCCCGAGCGCCACCGCCGAGCCGATCACACCTCTTCGAGAGATCCCGTTCCCTGTTGTTGGGGTCACGTATGTGCCTCCCATCTGTGGTGGTGAACTACTCGGCATGGTGCAGGCCGTATGAACGCCAGGGGAAGACCTCCGACGTATCAGAATTCAGAAGGCCCCATATCCGCAGGTGAGTTGGACTCGTCCAACGACTTCGAGGTGATGAAGGGCATCAGCCAACCGATGTATAGACCCCTCCACGTCCGCGTCATATGTTGTCCAAATCCCGTCAGTTCCAGCTACTGGCTGCCTGTCTAGAGTCCATGACCGTGGGACCCCGCCGTCGGCCGGCGGCGTGGAATGGTCACGCCACTCATTGGAGCGAGAGTGAAACGTCGCACCCTCCTGCGTGCCACCGTCATCGGCGGCTCCTCGGCAGCTTTCGGCGGAACCTTGTGGCGCGGCGCCGCGTACGCCGCACCGGCGCAGCCGGGCGCCGGCCCGTACGGGGCGCTCGGCTCGCCGGACGCCAACGGCGTACGGCTTCCCGCCGGGTTCACCAGCCGGGTCATCGCCCGTTCCCGGCAGACGGTCGCCGGCACCTCGTACACCTGGCACGACGCCCCGGACGGCGGGGCCTGTTACGCCGACGGCAGCGGCTGGATCTATGTCTCCAACTCGGAGATCAACCCGTCGGGCGGGGCGAGCGCGGTGACGTTCTCCTCGACCGGGACGGTCACGGGCGCCTACCGCGTCCTCTCCGGTACCCGGCAGAACTGCGCGGGAGGCAAGACCCCGTGGAACACCTGGCTGTCCTGTGAGGAGGTCGACCGCGGCTACGTGTACGAGACCGACCCATGGGGCGTGAAGGCCGCGGTGCGGCGCGACGCGATGGGGCGCTTCAAGCACGAGGCGGCGGCGGCCGATCCCGTCCGCCGGACCCTCTACCTGACCGAGGACGTCACGGACGGCTGCTTCTACCGTTTCACGCCGGCGACGTGGGGTGACCTGTCCTCCGGCAGGCTGGAGGTCATGGTCGCCGGTTCCGGAACCACTGGCCCCGTCACCTGGGCGGCCGTACCGGATCCGACCGGCGCCACCGCCACCCGCAACCAGGTGGCCGGGGCCAAGCGGTTCAACGGTGGCGAAGGGTGCTACTACGCGAACGACATCTGCTGGTTCACCACCAAGGGCGACAACCGGGTGTGGCAGTACGACGCGGCTGCCCAGACGATCGAACTGGCCTATGACGATTCGCTGGTGACCGGCGGCACGGCCCCGCTGACCGGTGTGGACAACGTGACCGGGACCTCCTCCGGCGATCTGTTCGTGGCCGAGGACGGCGGGAACATGGAGATCTGTGTCATCACCCCGGACGACGTGGTGGCCCCGTTCCTGCGCGTCGATGGCCAGTCGGGCTCGGAGATCACCGGACCGGCGTTCTCGCCGGACGGCAGGCGGCTGTACTTCTCCAGCCAGCGCGGCACCAGCGGCAGCTCGTCCGGCGGTATCACCTATGAGGTGACGGGGCCGTTCCGCAACTGACGGGGCCCGGGTGAACCCGCGCCTGCTCCGCCGGCGACTCCGCTAGTCCAGGGGGCAGCTCGTGAGCAGTGTCGCGGGATCCGCGTCGGCCGGGCGCTGAACGGTGTGGTCCGCCGGGGGGCGGCCCTTTCCGGTCAGCCACTGTTCCAGTACCGCGAAGGCGGAGCGGTGGCAGGGGACTATCGGGCGGAGCTTGTCGGGGTAGGCGTCGACGAGGGAGTCGACGTGCGTGCCGTCCTCGATACGGTAGTAGCGCAGCAGCGCTCCCCGGCCGGCCTGGTGCACCATACGGGCGTAGACGTCCGAGTCCTTGCTGATGGGCAGCAGCGCGTCGAGCGTGCCGTGCAGGGTGATCAGCGGTTTGCCGATGCGTCCGGTCAGTGCGATGCGGTCGACAGCGCGGTGGACCGCGGGCGGCCGGGTGGCGTAGTCGTAGTCGGCGTCACAGCCGGGGGTGCCCGGGGCGCAGTAGGGGGTGCCCGCCTCGGTCGCTCCGTCGAAGTCCGGGTCGGCTTCCTCGCGGTAGATGCGCTGTGTCAGGTCCCAGTAGACCTTGTGGTGGTACGGCCACAGAAACTCCGAGCCCGCCGGGTAGCCGGCCTTGCGCATGGTCTTCCAGGCGTCCTCGGCTCCGGCCCCGCCGGCGGCGTACGCCGGGTATGCGCGCAGCGCGGGCGGCAGGAAGGTGAGCAGGTTGGGGCCGCCGGAGCGCCACAGAGTGCCCTCCCAGTCCACTCCCCCGTCGTACAGCTCGGGGTGGTTCTCCAGCTGCCAGCGCACCAGGTAGCCGCCGTTGGACATACCGGTGGCGAGGGTGCGGACGGGAGGCCGGTGGTACCGCTGAGTGACAACGGCTCGGGCGGCGCGCGTGAGCTGGGTGACGCGCTTGTTCCACTCGGCGACGGCGTCAGCGGGCCTGCGGCCGTCGCGGTAGAAGGTGGGGCCGGTGTTGCCCTTGTCGGTGGCGGCGAAGGCGTAGCCGCGGGAGAGCACCCAGTCGGAGATCGCGCGGTCGTTGGCGTACTGCTCGCGGTTGGCCGGGGTACCGGATACCACCAGACCGCCGTTCCAGTGGTCGGGCAGCCGGATGACGAACTGCGTGTCGTGGTTCCAGCCGTGGTTGGTGTTGGTGGCCGATGTGTCGGGGAAGTAGCCGTCGATCTGGATCCCGGGAACGCCGCTCGGTGTGGGCAGGTCCTTGGGGGTGAGTCCCGCGAAGTCGGCCGGATCGGTGTGGCCCGAGGCCACCGTTCCGGCTGTGGTCAACTCGTCCAGGCAGTCGGCCTGTTGGCGGGCCGCACCCGGTACGTGCGGCAGGGCGTATCCGGAGCAGCGGCCGCCCGGTGTCCCCTCCGCGCCGGCCGCGGGCACCGCCGCGACCGATGCGACTGCGAGCGAACAGGCGCCCACGAGCGACCGTACTCCGAGAGCGGCACGCCGTCCGGGCCGTCCGCGGGGTGGGGCGGAGGCTGTGCGGGGTGGAGACATCCGATTCTCCTCCGAGTCGAGTGGTGAACGAGCCGGAGGCTAGAGGCACGGTCACCAGACGGGACATGTGTGGGCCCGCCATGGCGGCGGCCCGGACGGGGGTGCCGGACACCATGACGGGCCGTTTCACCTCGCCGAGTACGACAGCCGCGGGGTGTGCGAGCGGGAGCAGCCGCTGTCGGCGACAGTGCCCCTAGCCGCCGAGACCGAAGAACTTGGTGATCCAGTAGCTGGAGCAGATCGAGTCCAGGAAGTACGGGGCGCCGGTGCTGCCGCATTGTTCAGCGCCGGTGCCGGGGTCGACCGGCGTGCCGTGGTTGATGCCGGGGACCTTGTTGACCTCGACGGCCACCGTGCCGTCGGATGTCACGTACTCGTCGTGCTGGGTGGCATTGGGGCCGATGCTGGAGGTGCGGGTGGGCGTCTGGGACAGTCCGTGCAACGCCGTCCACTGATCGCGCAGTTCGGTGGCGTTGCGCGGCACGACCGTCGTGTCGCGGTCGCCGTACCAGATGGCGGTGCGCGGCCACGGTCCCTCGTACGACGGGTACGCCTCGCGCACCCGCTGGGCCCACTCGCCCGGACCGAGGTCGAGCCCGGGGTTCATGCACTGGTAAGGGCTGTTGTTCTTCGTGCAGTTGTAGGGCAGGCCCGCGACGACCGCGCCGGCGGAGAAGACATCGGGGTAGGTGGCGAGCATGACCGAGGTCATGGCACCGCCGGCGGACAGTCCGGTGATGTAGACCCGCTTGGAGTCCCCGCCGTATGCCGAGACGGCGTGGTCGGCCATCTGCCGGATCGACAGGGCCTCGCCCTGGTCACGCCGATTGTCACCGGCCTGGAACCAGTTGAAGCACTTGGTGAGGTTGTTCGACGAGGTGGTCTCCGCGAGCACCAGGACGAACTTGTCGCGGTCCGCGAGCTCGGGCAGCCCAGAGTTGTCGGCGTAGACCTGGGCGCTCTGTGTGCACCCGTGGAGCGCGACGACCACGGGCGCGTTCGCGGGCAGCGACGCCGGCTTGTACACGTACATGTTCAACGCGCCTGGATTGGAGTCGAAGTTGCCCACCTTGGTGAGGGTGACCGCGGCGTTCGCGGCGGGCGCGGGCCCGGTGAGAACGGCTCCGAGCACGAGGGCGGCGATGGGGAGGAGCCGGGCCGCGATACGGCTCCATCGACTCCGTGGCAGTGCCTGGCGTGGGGGGACTGGCATGGAAGTGCTCCTTCGGTTGATGCGCTCCCGGTGTTCCTGTGGCCACCGACGCGTCGCTGTGCGCCGGAAGCACCAGACGTGGCCGGAACGGTAGAGTCGGCCGTGACCCGTCACCATGGACCTGGGCACCACAAGCGAATTCGCCGCCGTCGGCGTCACACGGATTGCGCGGTCGACAACCGATCTGCTACGCAGCGGGCAGTTTGTTCGATAGGTCTGGTATCCCGGGTGCCGATGCGCTTGATCGATATCAGTTGCCTTCCGGGGCGATCGACCAGCCGACTAGGGTCTGTTGCGAAAGTTGATCTTGTTCGTTGATGATCATGTCTTGTGGGACGTGGGGATCTGACGAGCGGCCAGTGGGCCCGGCTTGAGCCGCTGCTGCCGCGGGGCATCAAGCCGGGTCGTCCGCAGGTGTGGACGCGACGACAACT
>NZ_JAGFNO010000024.1:0-186489 GCF_017592595.1 Streptomyces sp. NEAU-YJ-81
GTCGATGCGCTCGCGCGCGGTCAGCTTGCCCTTGGCGTGCTGCTTCTCCACCGCGCGCGCGGACCCCGCATGGGTCGCCTCTTCGATACGGCGCTGCAGATCCGCGAGCTTCCCCGCGGTGGTGTGACGGTCTGGAATCTCGGGGGCGATCTCCGGCTCGGACATCGGGATGCGGCTCCTGCTCGTCCTGGGGGTGGATACGGCGGACTTCTGGATACGGCGGGCTTCTTCGGGGTCGGGGGGAATCGGGGGAAGCGGTGGAAACGGGGTGAGGGGGCGGAATCGTGATCAGTGGGGCCTATGGACGTTCGGTGGTTACGGACCGTTCGGCGGCTGTTGCGCCGGCTGGGCTACCGGCACGTAGCGTATCGGCGGCACCGCTTGGTGGCACTGCGTCGTTGGCCACACCTCCTGACCCTAGGCTGGCCCTCATGACGCCTTCTGACACCTCAGGGAGCCCAGGTGACGGGCCCGGTCGCTGGTCCGATCTTGAGCGGCCCCCGCTGAACGCCACCGGGCTGCGCCGGGGGCTGGTGCTCCCCGGTGGGCTGTGGACCGAGTTCGAGGTGGTGCAGGCGACCGGCTCGACCAATACGGATCTGGTCACCCGGGCCCGGGCCGGAGCCCCCGAGGGCGCGGTGCTCGTCGCCGAGGAGCAGACCGCGGGGCGCGGTCGGCTCGACCGCGCCTGGACGGCCCCGGCCAGGTCCGGGCTCTTCTTCTCCATCCTGCTACGGCCCGCCGACGCCGGCGTGCCCACGGAGCGCTGGGGCTGGCTGCCGCTGCTCGCGGGGGTCGCGAGCGCCGGGGCGCTCAGCCGCACGGCGGGCGTGGACACCGCGCTGAAGTGGCCGAACGACCTGCTGGTGACGGTCGCGGGCGAGGAGCGGAAGTTCGGCGGGATCCTCGCCGAGCGAGCCGGGGACGCGGTGGTCATCGGCATGGGGCTGAACGTTTCGCTACGCGCTGATGAGCTTCCGGTGCCCACCGCCGGGTCGCTGGCCCTGGCCGACGCGATTTCCACCGACCGCGATCCGCTGCTGCGGGCGGTGCTGCGCTCGATCGCGGAGTGGTACGGGGAGTGGTGCCGCTTCGAGGGCGACCCCGGCGCGAGCGGCCTCCAGGAGAGCTACGCGGCGGGCTGTGCGACCCTCGGGCGGCAGGTGCGCGCCGAGCTTCCGGGCGGCCGGGAGCGGGTCGGCGAGGCGGTCGCGGTCGACGGCGACGGACGGCTGGTTCTGGCCACCGAGGGCGGGGTTCAGGAGCCGGTCTCCGCCGGGGACATCGTGCATCTACGCTCCGTACCGAGGGAGGAATGAACCCCTGCCGTGGAGAGTGAGCTACGGCACACCTGACGTATCGTGGTCGCGGTCGCTCCAGCTCGGGGCGGCTGTGGGCGATTCGGAACCCCAACCGGGAAGAGGGAACGGAAGGGCAGTGCGCAGGGATCTGACAGGGGGCGGGCGGTGACCGCCGACGACGCGGGTTCCGGCACGGCCGAGGAGCGCGAGGCGTGGGACGCCGCCGCGCCGGACGGGGCCGTACGGGACACCGGGGCGCGGGAGAGCGCCGCCGCGGAGGCCCCCGAAGAGGCCCCCGAGGATGAGGACCAGCCGGATCCCATCGCGCTCCGGCTGGAGCAGCTCATCCTCGGCGCCGAGCGGCGCTACACCCCCTTCCAGGCCGCCCGCAGCGCGGGCGTCTCGGTCGAGCTGGCCACCCGCTTCTGGCGGGCCATGGGCTTCGCCGACATCGGCCAGGCCAAGGCGCTGACCGAGGCCGATGTCCTGGCGCTGCGCCGGTTGTCCGGTCTGGTGGAGGCCGGGCTGCTGAGCGAGCCGATGGCCATCCAGGTGGCGCGGTCCACCGGCCAGACCAGCGCCCGGCTCGCCGACTGGCAGATCGACTCGTTCCTGGAGGGGCTCACCGATCCCCAGGAGACCGGGATGACCCGGACCGAGATCGCGTATCCGCTGGTCGAGCTGTTGCTGCCGGAGCTGGAGGAGTTCCTGGTCTACGTCTACCGGCGCCAGCTCGCGGCCGCGACCGGCCGGGTGGTGCAGGCGGCGGACGACGCGGAGATGGTGGACCGTCGGCTGGCGGTCGGCTTCGCGGACCTGGTGAGCTTCACCCGGCTGACCCGGCGGCTGGAGGAGGAGGAGCTCGGCGAGCTGGTCGAGGCGTTCGAGACCACGGCCGCCGACCTGGTGGCGGCGCACGGCGGGCGGCTGATCAAGACGCTGGGCGACGAGGTGCTCTACGCGGCCGACGACGCGGGCATCGCCGCCGAGATCGGGCTGCGCCTGATCGAGACGCTCACGCACGACGAGACGATGCCGGAGCTGCGGGTCGGGATCGCCTTCGGCACGGTCACGACCCGCATGGGCGACGTGTTCGGGACGACGGTGAACCTGGCGAGCCGGCTGACGTCCATAGCCCCCAAGAACGCGGTCCTGGTGGACGGCGCGTTCGCGGAGGAGCTGAGCCGCACCGGGGACGCCCCGGTGTCGGAGGCGGAGGCCGCGGAGGCGGCCGCCGCGGCGGAGAAGGAAGGCGAGGAGCCGCCCTCGTACCGGTTCGCGCTCCAGCCGATGTGGCAGCGGCCGGTGCGTGGTCTGGGGGTCGTGGAGCCGTGGCTGCTGAGCCGTCGCGCATGATCCCGGGTGGCCGTCGCGTATGACCCCGGGGCGCCGCCGGGCTGCCCGCGGCGGGCGACGTTCGTCCGGATCCCTTCGGTGGCTTCGGCCGGATCGTTGAACTGGGCGCGGATCCGGGCCTGTTGGGCTAGCCTACGTCCGCAAGATCCACTCGGTGGATCCCAGGTCCTGTCGTCGAAGTAGCACCGTCCGCGTCCGCCCGCGGGGTGGGCCCGGCGGTGTCCAGGAGCACGTGTGACCCCGCTTTACGATTCGAGTGCTCAGCGTCCGGGCGCCTTACCTCCGCCGGGCTGCCCCGCCCATGAGGGGGCCGGTGCCGAGCCGCTCCACGCGCCCGAGTTCGGAAGAGACCCCTTCGCGGTCTACCGGCGCCTGCGCGAGACCCACGGCCAGCTCGCGCCGGTGGAGCTGGACAGAGGCGTCCCGGCCATGTTGTGCCTGGGGTACGACACGGCACTGGAGATCATGCGGCGCCCCGAGACCTTCTCCAAGGACCCCCGTCACTGGCGGGCCAGGAACGAGGGCGTGCTGCCCGGGACCAGCTTCGCCCCGCAGGTCATCAGGCCCCGGCCGCAGGCCGACTTCGTGGACGGTGAGGAGCACCGGCGGCTGCGCGGCGCCATCGAGGACTGCACCGGCCGGATCGACTCCGGTGCGCTGCGGAACTATGTCGAGCGCATCGCCGACTCGCTGATCGACCAGTTCTGCGAGGCGGGCGAGACCGAGCTGATCGGGACGTACTGCGCACTGGTCCCGGTGCTCGTGACCAGCCAGCTCTTCGGCTTCCCGCAGCAGGCCATGGACCCGCTGCTGCGGGGCGTGGTGGCGTTCATCGACGGCTCGGATCCCGCGGGCGGGGACCGGGCCGCGGCCGCGGCGCTGCGCGAGCTGATCGGCCTCAAGCGGCGCGAGCCGGGCGCCGACATCACGTCCTGGCTGATCGCGCATCCGGCGCGGCTGACCGATGAGGAATTGGTCGAGCAGCTTCTGCTGCTGATCGGGATGGTGACCGGGCTGGTGCCCGGTCTGATCGGCAACTCGCTGCGGGTGCTGCTCACCGACGAGCGGTTCTCGGGCGAGCTGATGGGCGGCAGCATGCTCGTCGAGGACGCCTTGGACGAGGTGCTCTGGACCGACCCGCCGCTCGCCAACATGGGGCTCTACTTCCCGGTCCATGACACCAACCTCGCCGGGAAGCGGCTGCGCGCGGGCGACGCCGTGATGATCAGCTTCGCGGCGACCAACCGGGACGCCCTGCTGAGGTCCCCGCACAAGCAGGGCAACCGGGCCCATCTGGCGTTCGGCGCGGGCCCCCACGCCTGCCCCGGCCGGAGCTCGGCCCGGCTGATCGCCTCCGTCGCCCTGGAGAAGCTGCTGGACCGGATCCCGGACCTCGCGCTGGCCGGGGATGTCGAGGAGCTGAAGTGGCTGTCCGGGATCTTCGTACGGGGGGTGGTCTCCCTGCCGGTGCGGTTCGCCCCCGTCGCCAGGCCGGGGGGACGGCGCCCCGGCCCGCCCGCCGCCCGCCCCGGCGAGCGGGATCCGCAGGACCAGCGGTACGAGGCGCCGGGCATGCCGCAAGGGATGCCGCAGGGGGCGCCCCCGCCGCCGCCCATCCCGCCGCTCTCGCTGCCGCTCGCCACCGAGGGGGCGTCCGTGTCCGGAGGCGAGCCCCTGGAGGGGACGGACCTGGAGCAGCAGGGGGAGGACGGGCAGAAACAGTCGATCCTGCTGGGCTTCCTGAACCGGTGGCGGCGGGCCCGCTAGGCCCGGTCCGGGCGGCTCACAGGTTCCGCACACCCCGGGGAGCTGAAATGATCGCCGCATTGGGTTCACGGTCGTTAACCGGGAGAGTGCGTGATGAGTGAGCAGCGGTACGGGGAGTGGGTCGCGGTCCGTAAGGACGGCTTCGTGGCAGAGCTGGTGCTGGACCGGCCCAAGGCCATGAACGCCGTCTCCTCCGAGATGGCGCGCTGCATCACGGCGGCCTGCGCGGCACTGTCCGAGGACCGTGACGTCCGGGCCGTCGTGCTGACCTCGACCCATGAGCGGGCCTTCTGCGTGGGCGCGGACCTCAAGGAGCGCAACTCGCTCTCCGACGCCGAGATGCTGCGGCATCGGCCGGTCTCCCGCGCCGCCTACACCGGGGTGCTGGAGCTGCCGATGCCCGCCATCGCCGCGGTGCACGGCTATGCGCTGGGCGGCGGCTTCGAGCTGGCCCTGTCCTGCGACGTGATCGTCGCCGACCCCACCGCCGTGGTGGGGCTGCCCGAGGTGTCGGTCGGGGTGATCCCGGGCGGCGGTGGCACCCAGCTGCTGCCGCGCCGGGTGGGCGCCGCGCGCGCCGCCGAGCTGATCTTCTCCGCACGGCGGGTGGCCGCCGCGGAGGCCCATGAGCTGGGCCTGGTGGACCGGCTGGCGGCGGAGGGCGAGGACCGGGCCGAGGCGCTGGAACTGGCCCGGGGCATCGCCGCCAACTCCCCGGTGGGCGTGCGGGCCGCCAAGAAGGCGCTGCGGCTGGGGCAGGGACTGGATCTGCGGGCCGGTCTGGAGGTCGAGGACGCGGCGTGGCGGACGGTGGCCTTCTCCGGCGATCGCGCGGAGGGTGTTGCCGCGTTCAACGAGAAGAGGTCGCCTAACTGGCCGGGGGAGTGAGAAGCGGGTCGGCCGGACCGGCCGGGCCGTCCGGAGAGTGAGAAGCACGTCCGCCGTCCGCCGGACTGGCCGGGGGCCGGGGGAGTAGGGATCCCGGACCGGGGAAGCCGACCGGGTCCGGGGAGTGGCCCCGGCCCGGCGAGCGCGCGGTCACCGGGGGTGACCGTTCGCTCGGATACCCGGGGTGAACGGCCCGCAGCGGATTGTTCTCGACGTTCTTACGCTGGAGAGCAGAGCGAACGATGCATGGCCGTGAGGAATGCGAGGCCGTCGTGACGGACAACGGGGAGATCGGCGGACGGCCCGTCGGGGCCGATGGACGATTGCGGGCCGTCGTGGGGCTCGCCCAGGAGATGGCGGCGGCGCACACCTCGCAGGAGTCGGTGAGCGCGGCGGCCGAGGTGGCCCGCCGCGCCCTCGACGGCGGCTTCGCGGCGATCTCGGTGTGGGAGCGCGCACGGGGGCGGCTGCGGGTGCTGGTCAACGTGGGCGAGCTGATGGCGGGCGAGGAGCCGCTGCCGGAGGACGAGTCGTATCCGGTGCACGACTTCCCGGAGATCGCCGAGTTCCTGCATGAGCACTGGGCCGCGGGCGGGGAGCCGCACGCCTGGGTCGAGACCGCGGACGGCGTACGCCCCGGCGCGGCCCCGCCCGGCCACCAGGGGGCGCCTGCCAGCGGTAGCTGGGGGAGGGCGGCCGCCCTGCGGCGGCGCGGCCGGGGGAGCTGTGTGGTGGCCCCGATCGTGCTGCACGGGCGGGCGTGGGGCGAGCTGTATGTGGCCCGGGCGGCCGGACGTCCCGTCTTCGACCGCGACGACGCCGACTTCGCGACCGTGCTGGCCTCGGTGACCGCCGCCGGGCTGGCCCAGACCGAGCGCCTGGAGGAGGCCCGCCGCCTCGCCTTCACCGATCCGCTGACCGGCCTCGGCAACCGCCGCGCGGTGGACATACGGCTGGACGAGGCGCTGGAGGCGTATCACGCGGACGGCACGGTGGTGAGCCTGGTGGTCTGCGATCTCAACGGCCTGAAGCGGGTCAACGACACTCTTGGCCATGCGGTCGGCGATCGCCTGCTGGAACGGTTTGGCTCATTGCTCTCGCTCTGCGGCGCGATGCTGCCCGGGGCGCTGGTGGCGCGGCTGGGCGGCGATGAGTTCTGTCTGCTGGGGGTCGGCCCCCCGGCGGACGAGGTGGTCCGGGTGGCGGATGAGCTGTGCCGCCGGGCCGCCGAGCTGGAGATGGGCGAGGGGGTCGCCTGCGGGATCGCCTCCACGGGCGATCCGATCGGGCCCGTGCCGTCGGCCCGCCGCCTCTTCCGTCTGGCGGACGCGGCGCAGTATCGGGCCAAGGCGGCGCGCTCGCTGAAGCCGGTGGTGGCGGGGCGGGATGGAGAGACGGAGGACTCGGTGATTCGGCTGGCCGACACGTCTGCTGCGCACCCGCCGGAGCGGCGCCGCTTCCGGGGCCGCCGCTAGGGCGCACGACGCGCTCCGTATCCCACCCCGCCCCGGACCCCGCCCCGGACCCCGCTCCTCAATCGCCGGAGGGGCTAGAAGATCGGGCTCCGGTGGGGGAAGGGCCAGCGGGGTGACAAGGGGCGATTCACTCTCTAGGGTGCCTGAATATGGATATGCACTCTGTGGTCGTGGGGACGTCCGGAACGACCGCCGACGATGTCATCGCCGTGGCGCGCGGCGCCGCCCGGGTCGAGGTCTCCGAGGCGGCACTCGACGCCGTCTCGGCCTCACGGCAGGTGATCGACGATCTCGCCGCCAAGCCCGAGCCCGTCTACGGCGTCTCCACCGGTTTCGGCGCGCTCGCCGTACGCCACATCAGCCCCGAGCTCCGCGCCCAGCTACAGCGCAACATCGTCCGTTCGCACGCCGCCGGCATGGGCGCGCGGGTCGAGCGCGAGGTCGTGCGGGCGCTGATGTTCCTGCGGCTGAAGACGCTCGCGTCCGGCCGTACCGGGGTCCGGCCCGTCGTGGTCGGCACGATGGCCGCGATCCTCAACGCGGGGATCACTCCCGTGGTGCACGAATACGGCTCGCTGGGCTGCTCCGGGGACCTCGCGCCGCTGTCCCACTGCGCGCTGACCCTGATGGGCGAGGGCGAGGCCGAGGGCCCCGACGGGGCCGTGCGGCCGGCCGCCGAGCTGCTGGCCGAGCACGGCATCGAGCCGGTCGAGCTCCGCGAGAAGGAGGGGCTCGCGCTCCTCAACGGCACCGACGGGATGCTCGGCATGCTGATCATGGCCTGTGCCGATCTCGCCCGGCTGTTCACCGTCGCCGATGTGACCGCCGCCCTCTCGCTGGAGGCGCTGCTCGGCACCGACCGCGTCCTCGCGCCCGAGCTCCACGCCATCCGCCCCCATCCGGGGCAGGCCGCCAGCGCCGCCAACATGCTGCGGGTGCTGGAGGGTTCGGGGCTCACCGGGCACCACCAGGACGACGCGCCGCGCGTCCAGGACGCGTACTCGATCCGCTGCGCCCCGCAGGTCGCGGGCGCCGGCCGGGACACCCTCGCGCACGCCCGGCTGGTCGCCGACCGCGAGCTGGCCTCCGCCGTGGACAACCCCGTCGTTCTCCCGGACGGGCGGGTGGAGTCCAACGGCAACTTCCACGGCGCCCCCGTGGCGTATGTCCTGGACTTCCTGGCCATCGCGGCGGCCGACCTCGCCTCGATCGCCGAGCGCCGCACCGACCGGCTGCTGGACAAGAACCGCTCCCACGGCCTGCCGCCCTTCCTGGCCGGCGACCCGGGCGTGGACTCGGGGCTGATGATCGCCCAGTACACCCAGGCGGCGCTGGTCAGCGAGATGAAGCGGCTGGCGGTGCCCGCCTCGGTCGACTCCATCCCGTCCTCCGCGATGCAGGAGGACCATGTCTCGATGGGCTGGTCGGCGGCGCGCAAGCTGCGTACGGCGGTGGACAACCTGGCCCGCGTGCTGGCCGTCGAGCTGGTCGCCGCCACCCGCGGCGTCGAGCTGCGCGAGGGGCTGGAGCCCGCGCCCGCGAGCCGGGCGGTGCTGGCGGCGGTGCGCCGCGCGGGCGTCGAGGGACCGGGCGGGGACCGCTATCTGGCGCCCGACTTGGCGGCGGCGGACGCGTTCGTACGATCCGGAGAGCTGATCGATGCCGTGGAGTCGGTGACGGGTCGCCTGGACTGAACAGTTCAAGTGGATTGAGCGGTCCGCCCGGACCGAACGCGCCGCGCCGGCGGTGTCAGTACGCCTCCGGGCGGGTCCGCCGTACGGAGGCCGTCACCATCGCGACGCCCAGGCCCAGGAAGGCCGTGCCGCCGAAGAGATACGGGGTGACGTCCACACTGCCGGTGTCGGCCAGATCCCCGTCGGGCACGGCCTCGGTCCTGGGCCCGGATCCGGGCGAGGTCTGCGAGGGCGCCGACGACGACCCCGGGTCCTCCACCGTGGCGTTGGCGGACGGAACGAACCACAGGGCGCACAGCAGCGAACCGGCAGCGGCGGCCGTCAGCAGCGGTCGGCGTGCGGACAACGGCATCCTCCTTGAGGCTGCGGCAAATTGACCCCGTGCGCCGATCGTAGTGACAACTGCGGGTCGTGCGGAAGCGAGACGGGTAGGACCCCTAACCTCCGTCGCATGACGAGTACCGAGACATCCCGGTTTGTCCGGCTTCGCGTGGAGCTCGTGGTGGAGATCACCGATCCGGACGAGCTGCGGCGCGCGACGTACGAGCGGATCGACGGCGATGAGTCCCTGGCCGCGGAGGAGCGAGGACATGCGCGCCGCATGGTGGAGTCGGACGAGGCCGAGGCGCTGGCGTATCTGGTCGATCCGTTCGAGATGGTGGAGGAGGTGCCGGGGGTCGAACTGGCCCAGGCGTCCTGGAGCAGCGAGCACATCGACTACGATCCTCGCGCCGCCGAGTGGTCCGGGGCCTTCGCCGAGCTGGACGAGGATGACTAGGACGACTGAGCCGGCGGCGGCGCCCATGGCGGCCCCCAGGGCGGCGCACGCGGCGGCTCAGGGCGGCACCGAGGGGGCTCAGGGCGGCGAATCCGGGGCGAAGACGGCTGAGCCGTACGGGTCCGGGTGCCGGCGGGTCTTAGGCTTGTCCGGTGTCTTTGCTAAGTGGCCTTGCGCACAGTTTTACTGTGCGTGGAACCGGCCAAAAGGTACAGGCGTTCTTTTCAGGCAGGTCCGGGGTTTCTGGGGTCCAGATCAAGATCCAGGTCAAATGGAGAAGCGTGTGATGACGGACGGCAAGCGCCGTAAGGGGCTGGTGGCCGCGGCCGCCGTGCTCGGCGGCGTACTCACTCTCGCCGCCTGCGGCGGGGATGGCGGCGGCGACGACGCCAAGAACGACGGGAACAAGTCGCAGTCGCAGGTCGACGAGGCAGCGGCCAAGGACGCGTCGGACGCCCACATCAAGATCACGCCGAAGGCCGGTGCGACGAACGCGGGCATCAACAGTGACACCAAGGTCACGGTCAGCGGGGGCAAGCTCAGCTCCGTCACGATGACGTCCGCGGCGACCGGCGACACCGTGGCCGGGACCATATCTCCCGACAAGACGTCCTGGAAGCCGAGCGGGCAGCTGGAGCGGGCCACCCAGTACAAGATCGCCGCGTCCGCCGAGGACTCCAAGGGCCGTAAGGCGACCGAGAACTCGTCCTTCACCACCGTCTCGCCCTCCAACAGCTTCATCGGCAACTTCACGCCGGAGGACGGCTCCACGGTCGGCGTGGGCATGCCGGTGTCGATCCGGTTCGACAAGGCGGTGACCAACAAGAAGGACGTCGAGTCGCACATCAAGGTCACCTCCAGCAGCGGCCAGCAGGTGGTCGGCCACTGGTTCGACGGGAACCGGCTCGACCTGCGCCCGAAGGACTACTGGAAGGCCGACTCGACCGTCACCCTGAAGCTGGACCTGGACGGCGTCGAGGCGGCGCCCGGTGTCAAGGGCGTCCAGGAGAAGACCGTCAACTTCAAGATCGGTCACTCGCAGGTCTCCACGGTGGACGCCGAGTCCAAGGAGATGAAGGTCGTCCGCGACGGCAAGCTGCTGAAGACCATCAAGATCTCGGCCGGCAGCCCCGACAACACGACCTACAACGGTCAGATGGTGATCTCCGAGAAGTTCAAGGAGACCCGGATGAACGGCGCGACGGTCGGCTTCACGGACGATGACGGCAAGGGCGAGTACGACATCAAGGACGTGCCCCACGCCATGCGGCTGTCCACCTCGGGCACCTTCATCCACGGCAACTACTGGGGCGCCAAGTCCATCTTCGGCAGCGTCAACACCAGCCACGGCTGTGTCGGCCTGTCGGACACCAAGGGAGCGGGCGACGCCAACACGGACGGCGCCTGGTTCTACGACAACTCCCAGGTCGGCGACGTCGTCGTCGTGAAGAACTCCAACGACAAGACCATCCAGCCGGACAACGGCCTCAACGGATGGAACATGGACTGGAGCAAGTGGGTGGCCGGAAGCGCCGTCGGCGGCGCCTGACACACCCTCTTCTCACCACCGCCGGGCGGCGGTCGGCCTTCGGGCCGGCCGCCGCCCGGCGGTTTCACGGCAGACTCGGGAACGGCCGGTAAGCCGTGTGCACGGCCGGTCATGGATCGGTGCGCGCGGTGGCGATCCCCGTCGAGTGGCGTGCCGCCCCGGCCGGAGGAGAATGGGCCGAAGGGGGCCATCCCATCCGGCCATGCCCGGCCGGAGGTGGCGATACGGAGGCGGCCCCATGCCCGAAGTCACGTCCTATCAGCCCGGAACGCCCTGCTGGATCGATCTGATGATCCCCGACCAACGGGCCGCCCTGGACTTCTACTCCGGGCTGTTCGGCTGGGAGGCGGAGGTCGGCCCTCCGGAGACCGGCGGCTATGCGATGTGCACTCTGAAGGGCAAGCCCGTCGCGGGGGCCATGTCCGCGCAGTCGATGTCCGGTGAGGGCCCGCCGCCGACCGTGTGGACCACCTACTTCTGCTCCGCCGACGCCCAGGCCACCTCGGAGGCCATCAGCCGGGCCGGCGGCACCGTGCTGCTGCCGGTCATGGATGTGATGGACCTCGGGCGGATGCTGGTGGCGGCCGACCCGCTGGGGGCCGTCTTCGGCGTCTGGCAGCCGCTCGGCTTCTCCGGCGCGGGCCTCGTCAACGAGCCGGGCACGCTGATCTGGAACGAGCTCAACACCACCGACCGGGAGGCGGCTTCGGCCTTCTACGCGGAGGCGCTGGGCCTGGAGTCGACCCCGATGGAGGGCGCCGAGGGCTACTTCGCGCTCTCCGTCGACGGCCGCACGGTCGGCGGGCTCCAGCCGCTGCGGGAAGGGACGCCGGCGGAGGTGCCCCCGCACTGGCTGGTCTACTTCGCCGTCGAGGACGCCGACCGCTCCGCGGCCAAGGTGTCCGCGGAGGGCGGCACGGTCCTCCGCCCGCCGTACGACATGGTCGCGGGCCGGATGTCCCTGGTGAAGGACCCGCAGGGGGCGCCGTTCGCCCTCATCGCGCCGAAGCCCATGAGCTGAGCCGCGGCCCCGCTTGAGGACCTCAGCCCCGCTTGAGGACGAAGTAGCCCGAGGTGGAGCCGATGGGCGTGTACCGCGTGTCCGGGTGGAGCTGCCCCGCGTAGTCGACCACCTGCCGCACGGTGCGCTCCGGCGGCTCCTGCAGGGCTATGTAGTCCGGCTGTACGTCCCGCGTGGCGCCGACCCACAGCACCCGGCAGCGGCTGGTGAGCCGGCTTATCGGCCCGACGTTGGCCTCCACCGTCGCCCCGTCCGGGATCCGGTCCAGCAGCCGCTCCACCGCACCGGCCTGCGGCGGCTTGTCGTAGGTGGCGCCCTGGGTGAGGCTGTACAGCGGCATGGAGGACGACAGCGCCAGGGCCGCGCCGCACACCGCGGCGGGTAGCTGGCGGGCGTACGAGGCGAGCCAGGGCCGCTGGGTGGCGCGGGTGCGGTCCAGGGCGTCCACCAGGGCCAGCAGGACGACCGGCATCAGGACCGCGTTGTAGTGCCAGTCGGTGCCCCAGTAGTGGTCGTCGTGGGAGAGGAAGCGCCAGCCGAGGGTGGGCACGGCGGCCAGCAGCAGCGGGGAGCGCAGCGCCAGCAGACCGGTGGTCGGCAGCAGGATCCACAGCAGGGTGCGCAGCGCGGTGCCGAAGGGGATCGTGCCGGTCTGCTCACCGCCGTTGCCGACCTTGTCCCAGTAGTCGTACGAGCCCCCGCCGTTGAAGCCGGGGATGACGACGCCGAGCGCGAGCGCCGAGACCATGACGCCGAAGCCCATCAGCGCGACGGCGAGCGGAACGGCGCGGGGGCCGCGCTCGGGGTCGCGCCGGGCGCGGATCCACACGACCGCGCCGATCGCGGCCACGGTGGCGCCCATGTCCTCCTTGACGAAGACCAGCGGGGCGGCCCACAGCATCGCCGGATACCAGCGCCCCCGGATCACCGCCTCCAGGGAGAAGGCGATGAGCGGAACGGCGAAACATATCTCGTGGAAGTCGAAGTCCACAGCGCGCTGGATGCCCCAGGAGACCCCGTAGGCGATGCCGATCGCGAGCCCCCGGCCGCGCCCCAGCAGCCGGGCGGCGACGCGGGTGACGGGGACGGCGGAGACGGCGAACAGCGCCGCCTGCGCGACCAGCAGCGTGACGGGGCCGGGGAAGAGCCGGTAGACGGGCCCGAGCAGCGCCGTGATGGGGCTGAAGTGGTCGCCGAGGATATTGGCGCCGGGGCCCTTGAGATCGGCTATGGGGGCCTGGAAGTGCGCGTACGCCCGTATCGCCTGCTCGAAGATGCCCAGGTCCCAGGACATGGTGGCCATGCGGCGGAAGCGGCAGACCGACAGCGCCGTGAAGGCGGCGAAGAGGGCGAGGGCCAGCCAGTACGGATCGGCCCGCGGATGCCGCAGTAAACCTGCTCGCGCGACGAGCCGGGTACGCCCCGTGGTGACGGCGGTGGCCCTCTCGGCGCCGGTGCCGGGCGGAGCGGTTGCGGCCGTGTCCATCCAGGGTCCTTATCGTGTGGGCGGTCTGTGCGAAAAGATACGCGAAGGGGGCGGGAAGGTTGCAGGGACGGTTTCGCATACCGATGCGGAGTTCTGTGGCGGTGCTGGCCGCGCTGTTGGCGGTCGGCGGCTGCAAGGCCGGTGACCAGGACGGTGACCAGGGCGGCGGCAAGGGTGGCGGCAAGAGCGGGGGCGCTTCGAGCGGGCCCGCGGCGTCCGGATCGGCCCTCGCGGCTGTGTCCTCGCTCACAGTCAAAGGGCGTGCGCCGAAGACGGGTTATGAGCGCAGTGAGTTCGGCAGCTCGTGGGTGGACACCGACGACAACGGCTGCGGGACCCGCGATGACATCCTCAAGCGGGACCTGAAGGACGTGAGGTTCCGCGACGGCCACTGCCTGGTCGCCTCGGGCACGCTCACCGACGATCCGTACACCGGCCGCGATGTGCGGTTCGTCCGGGGCCGCAGCAAGGTGGACATCGACCATGTGGTCGCGCTGTCGGACGCCTGGCAGAAGGGCGCCCAGAAGTGGGACCGGGACAAGCGCCTGGCGTTCGCCAACGATCCGCTCAATCTGATCGCCGTGGACGCGTCCGCCAACCGCCGTAAGGGAGACGGCGACGCGGCGACCTGGCTGCCGCCCAACAAGGCGTACCGCTGTGCCTATGTGGGGCATCAGGTGGCCGTGAAGAAGGCGTACGGGCTGTGGGTGACCGAGGCCGAGAAGGGGGCGATGAAGCGGGTGTTGGGCGGCTGCCCCACGGCCAAACTGCCCGCGCGCTCCGGCGGCCGCTAGGCCCGCACCGGCCGATGGCGGCCGGAGGCTGACCAAGACCGCCGTGAATCGTTGTCCAAGCAGTGGCCTAGGCCGCGCCGACTCCATACCATCGATCAACGCCAGATCGTTTGTCGCGCCGCACGATCTCTGCCGGGAGGCTCAATGATCCGCCGCCATACTGCGCTCTCCGTCTCCGCCGCGTCCGCGCTCCTCCTCTCCGCCCCGCTGCTCACCGCGTGCGGCGAGGCCCCGCGGCCCGGCGCCGCGGCGGTCATGGACGGCGGCCGGATCACCGTGTCCGAGCTCCAGGGGCAGGTCAAGGCCGTCCGGGAGGCGCAGCGTCATGATCCGAGGGCGGCTCAAATGGTCGCGGGCAGCGGCCGGCTGAGCCAGGACACGTTGATCCGGATGATCCAGTTCCGGGTGATCGAGCGGGCCGGTAAGGACAACGGGATCAGCCTCACCCGCCGCGAGATCCAGCGCGCCCGCTCCGCCGCCGAGGGGCAGAGCGGCGGGGCCACCGCCCTGCGCGCCCTGTATCTGCAGCAGGGCATCGCGCCCGGCGGGATCGACGAGGCCGTCCGGATGGACCTCACGCGCAACGCCCTGCTGCGCAAACTGGGCACCTCCAAGGTCAACGAGGTGTTCGCCCAGACCTCCAAGGCGCTCGACATCAAGGTGAACCCCCGCTACGGAAAGTGGGACAACACCCAGGGCACCGCCGTCCTCGCCAGGGAGGCATGGCTGCGCACCTCCGGCGGCACCCCGGAGCAGGCGTAAGTTACGTTGCAAGGGTGACCGCAGCCGACTCGCCCGTCCCCGCCCACGCCGCCGCCCCCACCGGCCGCATCGTCCTCCTCACCACCACCCACCGGGTGGCGCCGGGGCTGCTGTCCTGGCCCGCCTGGCAGGCGCTGCACGGCGCGGACCGGGTGCTCTCCGGCGATCCCGGCCATCCGCAGCTCCCGTATCTGCGGGAGGCGGGCGTCGAGGTGGAGCCGGGCTCACCGGCCGCGCGCGAGCTGGTCGACTACTGCGTGGCCAAGGGCGGCCGCACGGCCGTCGTGCTCACCTCCGCCGAGGGCGAGTCCGAGCTGACCGACGGGCTGGCGCGGCTGGCCGGATCCGGCCGTGAGGCGATGCCGGACCTGGAGCTGCTGCCCGGTTCCTACGATCTGCCGGGCGCGCGGCTGCTCGATCTGGTGCAGGTCATGGACCGGATCCGCGCCGAGTGCCCGTGGAGCGGCACCCGGACCAACGAGGAGCTGGTGAAGTACGGCATCGAGGAGGCGTACGAACTCGTCGAGGCCATCGAGGAGGGCGACCGCGAGGCGCTGCTGGAGGAGCTCGGCGATGTGCTGCTGCAGGTCGTCTTCCACGCCCGGATCGCCCAGGACGACCCCGAGGACCCGTTCTCGATCGACGATGTGGCGGGCGGCATCGTGGACAAGCTGATCCACCGCCATCCGCATGTCTTCGGCGACGAGACCGCCGAGACCGCCGAGGACGTCCAGAGGCACTGGCTGCGGACCAAGGCGGCCGAGAAGCAACGCGATTCGGTCACCGAAGGGGTGCCACTCGGTCAGCCCGCGCTCGCGCTGACCGCCAAGCTGGCCTCTCGCGCCCGTACGGCCGCCCTCGACGTGGCCCTGCCGGACGGGGCGGGCGTCGGTTATGAGCTGTTGGCGCTCGCGGTGCGCGCCGAGGCGGACGGCGTGGACCCGGAGGCGGCGCTGCGCGCGGCGGCCCGTGCCTACCGTGACGCGATACGGGCGGCGGAGGGCTCCGCGGGGCGGTGACGCGGCGCGGTGATCCGGGGGCGGGGGCGCGGCGCGGGTGACGCGGCGCGGTGACGCGGGCAGGGCGTGACGCCCATGGGGCCGGAGTGATATCCGGGCCGGTCCGGGTACCCGGCCGCCATGGATACGTACACCGAGGATCTCGCTGTGACCCGGGGCCTGTTGATCGGGACCGGGCCGTTCATCGTCGGTCTGGTGGTCGTCATCCTGTGCCTCGGGGCCGTGTGGTGGGGGATACGGCTACGGGCCCGTGAACCGGTCCCGCCCCAGCAGCCGCAGCCCCGCGCCGGTGCCTGGCAGAAGGCCCAGGAGGCCGACCACGAGGCACGGGCGGCGGGCCACGGCCCGGGGCATCAGGACGACGACGGCAGCGTCGGCTATGTGACCCAGCACCGCGAGCCGGATGAGCTGGACCGGGACCGTGGCCGCCGGTTCCCGTCCGAGCTGGGCGGCTCGGGGACGCGGGACTCCGGCAAGGGCGGCGCCGAGGGCCGGCCGACCTGAACCGAGGGCGGCAGCGGCTCGTTCGGCAAGGGCTGAGGCGCGGACCCGGCCACGGGGCGCCGGGGACCCGGCCACAGGGCGCCGGGGTACGGGTCGCCCACCGCGGCGCGGGCGCATGACGCGGGCGCGCGATACGGGCGCATGACGCGGGCCCGGCACCGGTGGTGTCCGGTGCCGGGCCCTTGGCCGTGCCCCTGTCGTGCGGCGCGGTCAGCCCGTGATGGGCACCGGCACCAGCGTGGCGCGGAAGTGGCGCAGGATCGGCGACTGGTCGGTGATCCGGAAGCCGTACACCTGGTCCGCGTTCTTGGCGATCTTCGCGAGCGTCTCGCCCACGTGGTCGTAGTGGCTGCGGGTGTAGACCCGGCGCGGCAGGGCGAGCCTGACCAGCTCGTACGGCGCGCTCTTGATCGGGTTCCCGTGCTCGTCCTCCTCACCGAGGTAGAGCGAGCCCAGCTCGGCCGAGCGGATGCCGCCCTCCAGGTAGAGCTGGCAGGCCAGGGCGTGGCCGGGGTACTGGTGCGGCGGGATGTGCGGCAGCAACCGCCCGGCGTTGAGGTAGAGCGCGTGCATGCCCGGCGGTTCGACGATGTCCACGCCCGCGGCGCGGACCCGATGGGCGAGGTGGGAGGCGATCTCGGCGCGCTCGGCGAGGTAGCTCGGCTCGGTCACCTCAGTCAGCCCCTGCGCCATCATGTCGAGGTCGCGTCCGGCCAGACCGCCGTAGGTCGCGAACCCCTCGGTGGCGATGAGGAGCAGCTCGCACTTCTGGGCGAGCTCCGGGTCGTTGGTGCCGATGAAGCCGCCGATGTGGACGATGCCGTCCTTCTTGGCGCTCATCATGCAGCCGTCCGCCAGACGGAACGCCTCCTCCGCGACCTGCCGGGGGGTGCGGTCGCGGTAGCCCTCCTCATGGCGGGTGACCAGCCAGGCGTTCTCGGCGAACCGGGCGGCGTCCAGGAAGAGCGGGACGCCGTGCTGACGGCACAGGGCCGCCGTCCGCTTGAGGTTGTCCATGGAGACGGGCTGGCCGCCCCCGCCGTTGTTGGTGATGGTCATGACCACCACGGCGACCCGGGAGCCGTCGGGCCCGGACAGCGTCTGAGCGAGCGCCTCCAGGTCGATATTGCCCTTGAATGGCTCGGTGCTGTCGAGGTTCTTGGCCTCGGGACACGGCAGATCGCGCGCCTCGGCCTCGTTCAGCTCGACATTGGCCCGGGTGGTGTCGAAGTGGGTGTTCGACAGCACGAGGTCGCCGCGCTCCAGCAGGGTGGTGAACAGCACCCGCTCGGCGGCGCGCCCCTGGTGGGCGGGGAGGATATGCGCGTAACCGGTGAGCTCGGTGACCGTCTCGTGGAACCGGTAGAACGAGCGGGAGCCCGAGTAGGACTCGTCGCCGGCCATCCCCGCGGCGAGCTGGGCGGCGGAGAGCGCTCCGGTGCCCGAGTCGGTGAGCAGGTCGATGGTCACCTCTTCGGCGCGCAGATCGAAGAGGTTGTAGTTCACACGCTGCAGCGCCTCTTCGCGCTGCTGCCGGGTGGTGAAGGGTATCGGTTCGACGACCTTGATCCTGTACGGCTCCACGCTGACCGCTGCTCCTGTCTTTTCGTTGTTCCGTGTCTCGGCGGATGTCACAGCCGTGCCCGCACCCGGTCGCGGGTGGGGACCGTCTCGCGGGGCGGCCGGGTCCGGTACGCCTCGGAGGAGACGTAGACGGTCACCCGCTGCGGCCGGCCGCGCTCGTGGACCAGCGCCAGGTAGGCGATCAGGCCCACCCCGTCGCCGAGGGGGCGCGGGCTCACGGCGGCCAGCGCCCGGTCGAGGGCTGTACTGTCCATGTCATGGCTGCGCAGCACGGCGACCGCCCGCTCGCGCGCCTCGCCGTCGTGCCGGACGTAGTCGCGGACGGGCACGTGGAGGGTGTATCCGCTGGGCAGCCCGGTCGCCGTCTCCGTGAAGGAGTGGCAGGTGAGGGCGGGGCGTCCGGTGAGCCGGCCGGCGTCCTCATCGGCGGTGAGGCCGTCGGCGGCGGGGAGGTCCCCCGCGGTGCGGAAGAACTCCTCCAGCCGCTCCCGGCCCGGTGCGGGCGACATCCGGGGGAGGGAGCCCGCCTCGGTGGGGGACAGACCGGGGTGCTTGAGGTAGACCTTCACCCGCGGGGCGTCCCAGTCGCCGAGGTCCAGGGCGAAGAACGGGAAGCCGTCCGCCCGGGGCAGCGAGTCGAACGCCTGCCGATGGCCCAGCCTGGCCAGCGCCTCGCGTACGGTCTCGGCGGCCCGGCCGGCGCCGTTCGCCGAGGGGTTGAGGTAGACCTTGACCCCGGGGACGCCGCCGGGGCGGAGCTCCAGGGCGCACCACAGGGCCAGCGGGCCCTCGGGGGAGTGGGGGAAGAACAGGTCCTCGAGCCGGTCGAGCTGGTCGGTCGAGAACCCCCAGCGGTCCGCCATGGCGTGGATCGCCTGCAGACCGGCCCGGCCGTTCTCCGCGAGGTCGTCGCCCCGGGAGCAGCCCGGTTCCACCAGGACCCGCAGGTCCGGAGCCTGGCCCGGCAGAAAGGCCAGGGAGAACTCCACGGGGCTGTGGTCGTCGGACAGAAAGGTCCGTGACGGGGGTGGCAGCGCCAACGGCCGTCCGGCCGAGGCGCCCAGACTCTCGATCAGTACCCCTGTGTAGGCGGCCGTATCGGCCTCGCTGAGCCGCGCCACCTGACACAGCCGGGTGAGCTGGCCTGTGGCGAGGTCGCCGAGCAGTGCCTCACTCGAATTGAAACCGTTCATCGAACCTCCCGCTGAATCGAGAGGAACGGCTGTTTGGGTTTGTGCGGCGGGGTAATCGGGCGGTCATGCCCCACGAGAAGATACCCGCCCCGAGGGGCGGGTATCTCGGCTCCCATCGCGTGTGCTTCCGCGAAATTAGGGTAGGTGTTCGATTGGCCGCGGGGGTGGTGCAGTCGGGATATGAGTGAAACCGCGGATCGTCGACCGACAGTGGTGTCGTCGGCGGCGGGAGACCTCACGACAGCTCCTCTTAGGAATGGGCCAACAAAATTTGCGCGATAGTGCCTACCCGTTCAGTTGAACATTCATGCGGTATGAAATGGGTTCCGGATGTGGCGTGGATCACGCTCTCCACCACGAGAGGAACGAACTCCACAAGCCGCCCTTCTCCTGCTTGTTCTGGGCGTGGCCGCGATGGTCGCCCATTGGGATCTGTTGCTGTGCAACGGGCTGTTTGTCCGTACGTATCGGAGTGAATCGGGCAGGCAGTGCGGTCAGCCCGCGGTTGAACGGACCGGGGCGCCAAGTCAGGCTCGACTCGGGCACCGCGAGTTCAATATCGGGCAGCTGGTTGAGCAGTTTTTCGATGGCCACCACACCGATGAGCTGAGCGGTGTCCTTGGCCGGGCAGGCGTGCGGACCCGCGCTCCAGGCGAGGTGCGCCCGCTTGCTGAGCTGCTGGCGGGAGGCGGACAGCGCGGGATCGGTGTTCGCCGCCGCGATGGAGACCATCACCAGATCGCCCGCCCGCAGCCGGGTTCCGGCGAAGTCCACGTCGGAAACCGGGTAATGGGGGGCGTAGTTGGACATCGGCGGGCTGTTCCACAGCACATCGTCGAGGGCGTCCTCGACCAGCAGCCCAGCACCCGCGTACCGCTCGTCGGAGAGCAGCAGGAGAAGCGCGTTGGCGATGAGATTCCGCTGGGGCTCGGCGCCGGAGCCCAGCAGCAGCACCAGCTGGTGAACCATTTCCTCATCGGTCAGCTGGGCATGGTGCTGCATAAGCCAGGAGGTGACATCTTCCCCGGGCTGCCTGCGCTTCAGTGCGACGAGTTCGCTGACGCTCTGGCCGAGGACCTCGTTCGCCTTCTCCGCATTGATCCCGTCGAAGATCCCGGAAATGCCGAAGATGACCCGGTCGCCAATTTCCGCCGGGCATCCGAAGAGCTCATTGAAAACAAACAGCGGCAGCAGTTTGGCATAGTCATTGAGCAGATCGGCCGAGCCGCGGGAGATGAACTGGTCCATCAGGTAGTCCGCGACGCGCTCGACATGGCGGCTCAGTCGATGCGTATCGACCCGGGCCAGGCTGTCGGTCACCGCCTGACGCAGTCGCATATGCTCGGCGCCATCGGTGAACATGCAGTTCGGCCGGTATTCCAGCAACGGGACGACCGGATTGTCCCGGGTGACCTTGCCCTCGTTGTAATCGCGCCAGCGGCGCGAGTCCTTCCGGAAGGTGTCGGGGTTCTGCAGCAGCTGAAGCGCCGCCGAGTAGTCCGTGATCAGCGTGGCCTCGACACCCGGGGAGAGCTCGACCGGTGCGGCCGGGCCGTACGAGCGCATATACGTGTAATAGGCACCCGGATCGGCGGCAAACTCCGTCCCGTACAGCGGCACCCGCTTGCCACTGCCATGGGCGGGGCAGCCGGGTGGCGGTACCGCCGAAAAATCCGATTGCGTGTTCATCAGGTGCTCCTAGCGGGTACGTTCCTGTAGGTAACGGACAAGCGCCATCAGGGCATTGGCCGATGACTTCTCGTCACGTGCGTCACAGGTGACGATGGGGGTCTCGGGCAGCAGATCGAGCGCCTCGCGCAATTCTGCGTCGGGGCGGGTCGGCGTGCCGTCGAAGTGATTGACGGAAATCGCATAGGGAAGTCCGTAGTGCTCCACCAGGTCGATCACCGGGAAGGATTCCTTGATGCGTTCGGGATCGACGAGGATCAGTGCCCCGAGAGCGCCTCGGGTCATGTCCTCCCACACCTGGACGAAGCGCTCCTGTCCGGGCGTGCCGAAGAGATACAGGACAAGTCTCTCGCTCAGCGTGAGACGTCCGAAGTCCATGGCCACGGTGGTCGTGGTCTTGCCCCGGGTGCCCATGAGGTCGTCGACGTGGGCTCCGGCCTGAGTCATCCGCTCCTCGGTGCGCAGCGGAGGAATCTCGGACATGGTGCCGATGAACGTCGTCTTTCCGACCGCGAAATGCCCCACGACGAGGATCTTGGCCGCGATCTGCACCGCTTCGTTCAGATAGACGTCGTCATCCGAAACGGGCCTGGAGCCCATCCAGCACCTCCTGAAGGAGCGAAACGTCGACAAGCTGCGCGGGAGGCGCGGGGGCACGGGTGATGAGGTATCCGTCCGATGAGAGATCGGACAGCAGGACCTTCACGATGCCGATCGGCAGCCCCATATGCCCCGCTATCTCGGCAACCGAGAGATAACCACCCGCGCACAGCTCCAAGAGGCTGCGCTTCTCCGGATCGAGCTGACTGGGGGGTCTCTGTTCGGACGCGGTGACCAGCGTGATCAGGTTGAACTGGTCATTCTCCGGAAGCCCGCGACCGTTCGTGATGACGTACGGTCGCACTAATTGAGCGGACTGGGGCTCCTGCTCGCCTGGTGCCGTCATGCCTGAATTCCGGTGTTTTCGCGAGGTGGTGTGGACAGCGCCTTGCCGAGCTGCCCGACAAGCTGCTGCATCCGGAAGGTGATGTCGGCCATGTCGACATCCGGGGCGGAGGAGACCGCCAGATACGCGCCCTCACCCGCGGAGATGAGGAAGACCCAGCCACCGTCGAACTCGACCAGGGTCTGGCGCCATGTCATATGGGAGCCACCGCAGAAGCCGGCCATGGTGCGGCTCAGCGACTGGATGCCGCTCATCGCCGCGGCGACGGTGTCGGCCTCGTCCTTTTTGACCTCTTGAGAACGGGCCATCAGCAGACCGTCGGCGGAGACCAGGATCGCATGACGAGCCCCTGGTACTTCCAGGGCGCTCTCAAGCATCCATGACAGGTCGTTGTTCACTGAGGATCATGCCCTTCCCTGTTCGGGTTTGCTGAGCGTCCGGACTGCGTGCCGCGCTGGAACGCGCCCATGATCGATGCGGATTCCTCGCTCGTCCGGGCCGGGGCACTGGTGGAGTCCGCTCTGGGGACGATGGAAATCGAGCCCTTACGGCGACGTTTGGGCAGGCCCCCGGCGGTGGCACCGCTCACGGTCGAACCGCTGACGGTGGAACCGGTCATGGTGGAACCACTCGGCTGCGGCTGCTCGGCCTCGGCGGGAACGTGGGTCGTCGGCTGCTCTTCCGGCTCGGGCATATTGGTCAGAAGGTCCTCGGGGAGAAGCACGACCGCGCGTACACCACCGTAGGGAGAGGCCGAATCGACGGACACCGTGAAGCCGTAGCGCGCGGCGAGCACACCGATCACCGCGAAACCGAACTGCGGCGGATTGCCGAGTCCCGTTACACCGGTGGCGTGCGTGGCCGAGAGCAGCTTGTCCGCCCGGTTCTTCTCCTCCTCGTTCATACCGACACCGGCGTCGTCGATGATGACGCAGACGCCCTTGGGGACGGTGCGGATGGTGATGTCGATCGGCGAGTCGGGCGCGGAGTAACTGGTCGCGTTGTCCAAAAGCTCGGCCAGCGCCAGCGCGACCGGTTCCACGGCCCGGCTGACCAGGGCGAAGTTGCTCTGTGAGCGGATTTCCACCCGGGTGTAGTGACGGATGCGGCCCTTGGCGCTGCGGACCACGTCGTACACCGACGCGACCGCGCGCTGCCGGCCCAGCCAGCCGTCACACAGCACCGCGATGGACTGCGCACGCCGCCCGAACTGCGAGTTCATGTGGTCGATCTCCAGGAGGTCCTGGAGAAGCTGATGCTCGCCGTATTTGTCCTGCGTCTTGGAGATGGCCAACTGCTGCTCGTTGGCGAGGCCCTGAAGCGTACGCATAGCAGACTTCAGCGCGCTCTTGGTGGCCTCCTCAGCGCGGTTGTGCGCCTCCTGTACCGCGTCGGCGTAATTGTTCTCGAGGTCGGCCGCGCGTTTCTCTAGCTCCGCCTTCTCCTGGCGCAGATTCGCCCGCGCCTTTCGCCCGCGAATAATGGCGGTTGCGGCGAGAGGCGTGCCAGCGATCAGGGCCCAGAGTGCTGGATCCTGTAGATATTGCGTCATTAAGACTCTCTTTAAACGACTAGACCGCCAGGGACTTTAGGGAGGTGTGGTGCGTTATGCGTCTGGAATGTGCCTGAGCAGCGGTAAGTCAGCGCCCGTACGGCGCCCGCGGGTTCCGGGGACATCGCACTCGTCTTGCCGACGGCAGCGCACAGGCATCGGTGCGCCGGGACGGCTCCATATGCCCAACTGGCGGCATAATGCTCCTCAGAGTGGGGATCCTCTCGGCTGATGTGCCGGATCGCCGTGTGTCTTACGCGCCCTTGGCTCGCCTGGCAAGCGCGGTGATCGTATCACCGGTATCACTGGGCCCCGTGCATGTGCCCCAGTCCCATTCGTTCACCTGACGTCCTTTCAGCCACACCGCCAGTTCACCGCGTTGACCGACGTCAGGGCATGTCCCGGGGGTTCGTATCGGGGCGGCGCGGGCAACCACCGAACGGCGGTCGCAGCCATCAGATATCCGGGCATTCGACCCGCGCTGTGCATGGGTGGTGAAGGGTGTGTGGAGATGAATGGGGAATTCCGCTAGACATTCATCCCGGTCATTACTCTCTTATTCTCTTTGTTCTGCTTATTCACTTATTTCTCTTGTTGCCCGTTACTTCCGACAGGCCGGAGGGGGCGACTCCGCACGGGTATCGTCGGGGCGTGTCGGAACAGCCCCGTGACAGCTCCGCTCCCACCCTCTTCACCTGGGAGTTCGCCACCGATCCCTACCCTGCGTACGCCTGGCTACGCGAGCACGCCCCGGTGCACCGGACCACGCTGCCCAGCGGTGTCGACGCCTGGCTGGTGACCCGTTACGCAGATGCCAGGAAGGCGCTGGCCGATCCCCGGCTCTCCAAGAACCCCCAGCGGCACAGTGCGGCGGCCCACGCAAAGGGCAAGGTGGGCATTCCCGGCGAACAGCGTGCCGACCTGATGACACATCTGCTCAATATCGACCCTCCCGATCACACCCGGCTGCGGCGCCTGGTCTCCAAGGCGTTCACCCCGCGCCGGGTGGCCGCGTTCACCCCTCGGGTACAGACCCTCACCGATCAGCTCATCGACGCCTTCGAGGAAAGGGGAGAGGCGGACCTCATCCATGAGTTCGCCTTCCCTCTCCCTATTTATGCGATCTGCGATCTGCTCGGGGTGCCGCGCGAGGACCAGGACGACTTCCGGGACTGGGCCGGCGCGATGATCCGGCACGGCGGAGGCCCGCGCGGCGGAGTGGCCCGCGCCGTGAAGCGGATCCGCGCGTATCTCGGCGAGCTGATCCACCGCAAGCGCCTGGAGCTCGTGGAGCGGAGGGAAGGAGAGGACGGGGAGGACCTGATCTCGGGGCTGATCCGGGCCAGTGACCACGGTGAGCACCTCACCGAGAACGAGGCCGCGGCCATGGCCTTCATCCTCTTGTTCGCCGGCTTCGAGACCACCGTCAACCTCATCGGCAACGGCGTCTACGCACTTCTGCGCCATCCGGAGCAGCGCGCCGTCATGCAGCGGGCCCTGGAAGAAGGGGATGAGCGGCTGCTGGCCGCCGGGGTCGAGGAGCTGCTGCGCTACGACGGGCCTGTGGAGATCGCCACCTGGCGGTTCGCGACCGAGCCGCTCACCCTCGCCGGGCAGCACATCGCCGAAGGGGAGCCGGTGCTGGTGGTGCTCGCCGCCGCCGACCGGGACCCCGAGCGGTTCGCGGCGCCCGATGTCCTCGACCTCACCCGCCGCGACAACCAGCACCTCGGCTATGGCCATGGCATCCATTACTGCCTCGGCGCCCCGCTCGCCCGGCTGGAGGCGCAGACCGCGATCGCCACCCTGCTGCGGCGCCTGCCCGGACTGCGGCTCGCGGCGGAGCCGGAGGATCTGCGGTGGCGCGGCGGGCTCATCATGCGCGGGCTGCGCACGCTCCCGGTGACCTGGAATTCCGCGGACCGCTGAGGCTGCCAAGCCCCGTACGTACGGACATTGGTGACGAATGATCAGTCGTGTGACCGTGGCGTGACCTGGGATACATCGACTTGTGATGATCGAGTGCCCTCGCTATGTTCACCGGCAACCGAGTTCGCCATAGAGAGGGCAATCGCATGCGTTCCGGTAATGGTCGACACCGTCGCCCCCGTCAGGCTCCGGCCATCATCGTCGCGGCGGGGGTCACGGGAGCGAGCATCGCCCTGCCCCTCTTCGGGGCGTCCGGCGCACAGGCCGCCCAGACCGCCACCTGGGATCAGGTCGCCGAGTGCGAGAGCGGCGGTATGTGGAGCGCCAACGAGGGCAACGGCTTCTACGGCGGACTGCAGCTCACCCTCGACATGTGGAAGGACTACGGCGGTACGGAGTACGCCCCGCGCCCCGACCTGGCCAGCCGCTCCCAGCAGATATCCGTCGCCGAGTCGATCCTCGGCGACCGCGGTCCCGACGCCTGGCCGAGCTGTGCGCTGGGTGCGGGGCTCACCGACGGCTCCGGCGCCCCCGATGTGGACCCCGGTGGCACGGCCACCCGGGACCCGGGGGCGGGCCGGGGCGAGGCGGGGGACCGGGAGCGGGACGGCTCCTCCTCCCCGGAGTCGGACCGTTCGGGGACGTCCGACGGCGCCGGTAAGCCGGATTCGTCCGGATCGACCGAGAAGCCGGAGGCCCCCCACACTTCCAAGTCCCCCGACGGACTGGACGGCTCGGCATCGGACACCCCGACGTCGGACGGTTCGGCCTCGGACACCCCGACGTCGGACGGTTCGGCCTCGGACGACCCGGCCTCGGACGGCTCGGACGACTCGGCGTCGGACGGCTCGAAGGGATCCTCGGCGGATCCCTCCGCCGACCCCTCGCCCTCCGGCCGCCACCGCGGCTCCCCGGATGCCGGGGAGCGGGCCGAGGACGGCGATTCGGCGGACGGGCAGCCCTCCGGACGCCACGCCTCGCGCGACGCCGCGGACCGCGACCAGAGCCCCACGGACGACGATTACACCGTTCGCCCCGGTGACAATCTGTCAGGCATCGCCGAGGACCGGAATGTGTCCCGAGGTTGGGAAGGGCTCTACGAGAGCAACGAGGACCTCATCGGAATCGACCCCGACCTGATCATCCCTGGTCAGCGACTTGACCTCGCCATCAGGGAGCAGTGATTCGGGGGGAATTGCCCGATCTGGTTCCGGTGAGACATACATCTCGTCACAATTTCCGGGGCGCACCTCGTGTCCGTTCTCTCCTCACCCGGCCCTACCTGCGCCGATGTGGGCCGGGTGAGATCAATTACAGCCCCATTCGCTGCCATTGGGGTGTTTGAACGTTCTCGGGAGGTGTGTTTAACGTCTTTCCGCTCGCCACCGCGGGCACCGTCGATCGTCACGCCGAATCCTGCCGGCGGTCGGGGGGAATCCGACGCGTCAGCGCCGAAGGCAGGAGCGGGGGACCCAAGGTAGGTGCCGAGTGGCCTGTGGACACGGGCTCGTCGGCTAGGGGTGAAGCCGGGAGCGATCATCGCGACCGGCCGGGCAACTCACGTCCGAACCCGACAGCTCACCTCGTAGGCGTCGGTGAGGAAACGAACCAACGATGCTGAAGTCCAACGGGAAGCACCGCCGTCCCTCCAAGGCCACCCGTATCGCCGCGCTCACCGGTCTCGCCGGTGCCGCCGTGGCGGCGCCCCTCATCGGGGCGACCTCCGCCTCCGCCGCCACCAGCTCCCAGTGGGACCAGGTCGCGCAGTGCGAGGCCGGTGGCAACTGGTCGATCAACACCGGCAACGGCTACTACGGCGGCCTGCAGTTCTCGAGCTCCACCTGGGCCGCGTACGGCGGCACCGCCTACGCGCCCACCGCGGACAAGGCCAGCAAGAGCCAGCAGATCCAGATAGCCGAGAAGGTCCTCGGCAGCCAGGGCAAGGGCGCCTGGCCGGTCTGCGGCAAGGGTCTGACCTCCGGCGGCAGCCCGTCCGCGCCCTCCGCGCCGTCCGCGCCCTCCGGTTCGCAGGACCAGCCGTCGGCCTCCACCAAGTCGGCTCCGGCCGCCCAGCCTGCCCAGCCGAAGGCCCAGCCGCACACCGCGCCCGAGCGCGCCACGCGTGAGCAGCCCCGCGGCCCGATCAAGAAGGGTGACGGCGAGTACAAGGTCAAGTCCGGCGACACTCTCGGCAAGATCGCCAAGGAGCACCACGTCAAGGGCGGCTGGAAGAAGCTCTTCAAGCTGAACGACGACATCGTGGAGAAGGCCGACCTGATCTACCCGGGCCAGAAGCTGCACCTCGGCTGAGTCACGGTCGCAGCCGCGGCCTGAGGCCGCCGCGCGAGAACCCCTGAGACGAGCCCCGGTCGGGCGTGCCGCCTCTATGGCGCGCCCCATCGGGGCTCCCTCATTGCCCGATTCACCAGAAATCTGGATATGTGATTCGGAATCTGGCTTTTTGTGTCACGCCCTCGTCTCGTGGGGCGGGCGAACGCGGGGTGCAGCCCTCCCGGCCCGTTAGGCTCGTGCTGCTACCGCAGACCCATACGAAGGAGAACCTCGTGCCGTCCATCGACGTCGTCGTAGCTCGCGAGATCCTCGACTCGCGAGGCAACCCCACGGTCGAGGTCGAGGTCGGCCTCGACGACGGCAGCACCGGCCGTGCCGCCGTTCCGTCCGGCGCCTCCACCGGCGCCTTCGAGGCCCTCGAGCTCCGTGATGGCGACAAGAACCGCTACAACGGCAAGGGCGTGGAGAAGGCCGTCCTCGCCGTCATCGAGCAGATCGGCCCCGAGCTGGTCGGCTACGACGCCACCGAGCAGCGTCTGATCGACCAGGCGATGTTCGACCTGGACGCCACCCCGGACAAGTCCTCGCTCGGTGCCAACGCCATCCTCGGCGTCTCCCTCGCGGTCGCGCACGCCGCCTCCGAGGCGTCCGACCTCCCGCTCTTCCGTTACCTCGGCGGCCCGAACGCCCATCTGCTGCCGGTCCCGATGATGAACATCCTCAACGGCGGGTCGCACGCCGACTCCAATGTGGACATCCAGGAGTTCATGATCGCGCCCGTGGGCGCGGAGTCCTTCTCCGAGGCCGTGCGCTGGGGCGCCGAGGTCTACCACACCCTGAAGTCCGTGCTGAAGGAGCGCGGCCTGTCCACCGGCCTCGGCGACGAGGGCGGCTTCGCGCCGAACCTCGGCTCCAACCGTGAGGCCCTCGACCTGATCCTCGAGGCGATCAAGAAGGCCGGCTACCAGCCGGGCCAGGACATCGCGCTCGCGCTCGACGTCGCCGCCTCCGAGTTCTACAAGGACGGGTCGTACGAGTTCGAGGGCAAGTCCCGCACCGCCGCCGAGATGACCTCGTACTACGCCGAGCTGGTCGCCGCGTACCCGCTGGTCTCCATCGAGGACCCGCTGAACGAGGAGGACTGGGACGGCTGGAAGACCATCACCGAGCAGCTCGGCGACAAGGTCCAGCTGGTCGGCGACGACCTCTTCGTCACCAACCCGGAGCGGCTCGCCCGCGGTATCGACAGCGACACCGCGAACGCCCTGCTGGTCAAGGTCAACCAGATCGGCTCGCTGACCGAGACCCTGGACGCCGTCGAGCTGGCCCAGCGCAGCGGCTACAAGTGCATGATGTCGCACCGCTCCGGTGAGACCGAGGACGTCACCATCGCCGACCTGGCCGTCGCCACCAACTGCGGCCAGATCAAGACCGGCGCCCCGGCCCGCTCCGAGCGGGTGGCCAAGTACAACCAGCTGCTGCGCATCGAGGAGATCCTCGACGACGCCGCGGTGTACGCGGGCCGCTCGGCCTTCCCGCGCTTCAAGGGCTGACCTGCGTACGACCTCACGTAGCAGACACGTCTGACACCCGTCCCCGGCCGCGGTCCCGTACCGTGACCGGGGACGGCGTTACGCGTCACTCAAGCGAAGTCATCTCCGGGGAGGCGACGTGCCGGCGGATCGCGAACGGTTCTCCACCGCGACCAGGCTCAAGGCGCTCGGCGAGCACGCCGCCGCCCGGGTCTACCGGGTGCGGACCAAGCGCCGCCGGGGCCGGCTGACCGGCCGCGCGGCCCTGCTCGCGCTGGTCGTCTGCTCCCTGGTGGTGGCGCTCGCCTACCCGATGCGGCAGTACATCTCCCAGCGCTCCGACATCGCCGAGCAGCGGAGCGAGGCCCAGCGAGCCCGCGAGGACGTGAAGAAGCTGCGCGAGCGGAAGGCCCGGCTGCGCGACCCCGCCTACACCGAGCAGCAGGCCCGGGAGCGGCTGCACTTCCTGATGCCGGGGGAGACCGGCTACAGCGTGGTGGACGGCAGCGGCTCCACCGAGCGCTCCACCGACCAGGGCGCGGCCGGCCGCCCCTGGTACTCCAACCTCTGGGACGCCGTGGACACGGCGGACGCGGCGGGGGCGGGCAGCGCGCGCCGCTGAGGCGCCGCGCTGTGGCCGCCGGTCGCACCCGGTGACGAATCGAAACGAAGAAGAAGAACTTTCCCACTCATGGATACGCCCCCGCCCCAGACGGAGCCCACCGCGCCCACCGACGCGGACATTCACGCCGTACGGGAGCAGCTCAGCCGCGTGCCCCGGGGTCTGCGTGCGATCGCGCACCGCTGCCCCTGCGGCAATCCGGACGTCGTGGAGACCGCGCCGCGGCTCGAGGACGGTTCGCCCTTCCCCACCCTCTATTACCTGACCTGTCCGCGCGCCGCGTCCGCGATCGGCACGCTGGAGGCCGAGGGCGTGATGAAGGAGATGACGGCCCGGCTGGCCACCGACCCCGAGCTCGCCGCCGCCTACCGCGCCGCCCACGAGGACTACATCGCGCGCCGTGACGCCATCGAGGTGCTCCAGGGCTTCCCCAGCGCGGGCGGGATGCCGGACCGGGTGAAGTGCCTGCACGTCCTGGTCGCCCACGCCCTCGCGGCCGGGCCCGGTGTCAATCCGCTCGGGGACGAGGCGCTCGCGATGCTGCCGGAGTGGTGGCGCAAGGGCCCGTGTGTGAGCCCCTGTGGGGCCGAGGGCGCGAGCCGGGAGGGGAGCGCATGACCCGCGTCGCCGCCGTGGACTGCGGCACCAACTCGATCCGGCTGCTGGTGGCCGACGCCGATCCGGCCACCGGGGAGCTGATCGAACTCGACCGCCGGATGAAGATCGTCCGGCTGGGCCAGGGCGTGGACCGCACCGGCCGGCTCGCCCCCGAGGCCCTGGAGCGCACCTTCGCCGCGTGCCGCGAGTATGCGGAGGTGATCAGTGAGCTGGGCGCCGAGCGCATCCGCTTCGTGGCCACCTCCGCCTCCCGCGACGCCGAGAACCGCGAGGAGTTCGTGCGCGGGGTCGTGGAGATCCTGGGCGTGGAACCCGAGGTGATCACCGGGGACCAGGAGGCGGAGTTCTCCTTCACCGGGGCCACCAAGGAGCTCAAGGGCCATGATCATGTGGCCGGGCCGTATCTGGTGGTGGACATCGGCGGCGGTTCGACGGAGTTCGTCGAGGGCGGCGAGCGGGTGCGGGCGGCCCGCAGTGTGGACATCGGCTGCGTCCGGCTGACCGAGCGCCATCTGGTGGCGGACGGCCAGATCACCGATCCCCCGACGGAGGATCAGCTCGCCGCCATAAAGGGCGATGTGGACGCGGCGCTGGACCTCGCCGAGCGGACCGTGCCGCTCACCCGTGCCTGCCGTCCCGCGGACGGCCACGCACTGGTCGGGCTGGCCGGTTCGGTCACCACCGTGGCCGGGATCGCGCTGGGTCTGCAGGAGTACGACTCCTCCGCGATCCATCACTCGCGGATCACCGTCGACCAGGTCCGCGAGATCACCGCGAAGCTGCTCGGCTCCACCCACGCCGAGCGGGCGGAGATTCCGGTGATGCACCCGGGGCGGGTCGATGTGATCGGCGCGGGGGCCCTCATCCTGCTCTCGATCATGGAACGGACCGGCGCCGAGGAGGTCGTGGTGAGCGAACATGACATCCTCGACGGGATCGCCTGGAGCATCGCCTGAGCGGGCGGAATAACGTATGAGCGGCCACGGAACCCCCTTCGGGGGCCTTCCGTGAACCGCCTCCGAGAAAGTTCGTGAAACTCTTCACATGAAAAAGGCGCCTGGTGGCCGACCGATGCGGCCCTCCGGGGCGGTTTCGGTGGCCGTGCCCCGTCGCTGACCGGATCGTGAGGTGTCAGCGGGGTGTCGCGGGCCCCGGCGCGGACCGCTTGGTCTACTCCCGAGTTCAACCACAAGCCCTGCTCAGAGGGGGCGGGAACGTGCCGATCCGCCTTGTGGTTCCCCTCTGCCGATATGGCATCCATCACGGGGGCGGCGGAGTGTAGCAGATACTGTCACCATGCTTGTGAAGGGGCTCACGAGGTCCCCCTCGGGGGGTGCTGGATACTCGAAACATGAGCACCACGGAGCGTCCCAGGATCCTCGTTGTAGGCGGTGGGTACGTAGGCCTGTACGCGGCACGCCGCATCCTCAAGAAGATGCGGTACGGCGAGGCGACCGTCACGGTCGTCGACCCCCGCTCGTACATGACGTACCAGCCCTTCCTCCCCGAAGCTGCGGCCGGCAGCATCTCCCCGCGCCACGTCGTGGTTCCGCTGCGGCGCGTGCTCCCCAAGGCGGAGGTCCTCACCGGCCGAGTGTCGACCATCGACCAGGACCGCAAGGTCGCCGTCATCCAGCCGCTCGTCGGCGAGACGTACGAGCTGCCCTTCGACTACCTGGTCATCGCCCTCGGCGCGGTCTCCCGCACCTTCCCGATCCCCGGTCTCGCGGAGAACGGCATCGGCATGAAGGGCATAGAGGAGGCCATCGGCCTGCGCAACCACGTCCTCGAGCAGCTCGACAAGGCCGACTCCACCACGGACGAGGAGATCCGCCGCAAGGCGCTCACCTTCGTCTTCGTCGGCGGTGGCTTCGCCGGCGCGGAGACCATCGGCGAGATCGAGGACATGGCCCGTGACGCGGCCAAGTACTACCCGAACGTGAAGCGCGAGGACATGCGCTTCGTCCTCGTCGACGCCGCCGACAAGATCCTCCCCGAGGTCGGCCCGAAGCTGGGCCAGTGGGGTCTGGAGCACCTCCAGAAGCGCGGTGTCGAGGTCTACCTCAAGACCTCGATGGACTCCTGCATCGACGGCCATGTCGTCCTCAAGAACGGCCTCGAGGTCGACTCCAACACCATCGTGTGGACCGCCGGCGTCAAGCCCAACCCGGCGCTGGCCCGCTTCGGCCTGCCGCTCGGCCCGCGCGGCCATGTGGACACCGCCCCGACCCTCCAGGTCCAGGGCACCGACTACATCTGGGCCGCGGGCGACAACGCCCAGGTGCCGGACCTCGCCAGCGGCGAGGGCGCCTGGTGCCCGCCGAACGCCCAGCACGCGCTGCGCCAGGCCAAGGTCCTCGGCGACAACGTGATCTCGGGCATGCGGGGCTTCCCGCAGGGCCAGTACAAGCACGCCAACAAGGGTGCCGTCGCGGGCCTTGGCCTCCACAAGGGCGTCGCGATGATCGTCTTCGGCAAGATGAAGATCAAGCTGAAGGGCCGTCTCGCCTGGTACATGCACCGTGGCTACCACGGCATGGCCATGCCGACCTTCAACCGCAAGATCCGGGTGATCGCCGACTGGACGCTGGGGATGTTCCTCAAGCGCGAGGTCGTCTCGCTCGGTGCCATCGAGAACCCCCGCGAGGAGTTCTACGAGGCCGCCTCCCCGGTCAGCGCCGCCGCCGCGGTCAAGCCGTCGGCACCGGCCGAGAAGGCCAAGGCGTCCTGACCTCCGGGCCGGACCCGCACATCTGACGCCGAGGGCGTCCGCCATCCGTGGGGCGGACGCCCTTTCGTCTGCCCGCCGATGGCCCGCCTTTTGCAGCTGTTTTACCGATTCCAGACGTGTCGGCGGGACTGTAAAGCGGGTTCCATGGTGTTTACGTGGTGAGTGAATCTTCTTGACTCGCCATCACGGAGGTGTGACATGTCCGACGCCGCTGGGCGGATCGCCACCCTGGCCGAGGAGGTGCTGGGAGACCCCCTGCCCATCCGCGTCCGCGCCTGGGACCACAGCGAGACGGGCCCGCCCGGCGCCCCCACCCTGGTCATCCGGCGCCGCCGCGCGCTGCGCCGGCTGCTGTGGCGGCCGGGCGAGCTGGGCCTGGCCCGCGCCTGGGTCGCCGGTGACCTGGATGTCGAGGGCGATCTGTACGACGCCCTGGACCGGCTGTCCGGGCTGCTGTGGGAGCGCGGCCCCGCCACCGCGCCGCGGTCCCGGCTCCGCACCGCCATCCAGGCGCTGCGCGACCCCGCGCTGCGCACCGCCGCCGGGAAGCTGATCGCGCTCGCCGGACCGGGGCTGCCGCCGACCCCGCCCCGCGAGGAGGCGCGGACCGGCTTCGGTCCGCTGCACTCCCTGCGCCGCGACAAGAAAGCCATCAGCCACCACTACGACGTCGGCAACGACTTCTACGAACTGGTGCTCGGCCCCTCGATGGTCTACTCCTGCGCCTACTGGGACACCCCGGATTCGACGCTCGAGGACGCCCAGCGCGCCAAGCTGGACCTCGTCTGCCGCAAGCTGGCCCTGCAACCGGGCCAGCGGCTGCTGGACGTGGGGTGCGGCTGGGGCTCGATGGTGCTGCACGCGGCGCGCGAGTACGGGGTGCGCGCCGTCGGCGTCACGCTCTCCGAGGAGCAGGCGGCGTACGCCCGTAAGCGCATCGCGGACGCCGGGCTCACCGACCAGGTGGAGATCCGGGTCCAGGACTACCGCGAGGTTCCGGACGGGCCCTACGACGCCATCTCCTCCATCGGCATGGCCGAGCATGTGGGCTCCGTGCGCTACGCCGAGTACACCGCCATCCTGCACCGGCTGCTGCGGCCCGGCGGGCGGCTGCTGAACCACCAGATCGCCCGGCGCCCCCAGCCGGACGAAGAGGCTTACCACGTGGACGAGTTCATCGACCGGTATGTCTTCCCCGACGGTGAGCTCGCCCCGGTCGGCCGGACCGTCACCCAGCTGGAGGAGGCGGGCTTCGAGGTACGCGATGTGGAGGCCATCCGCGAGCATTACGCGCTCACGCTGCGCGGCTGGGTCGCCAACCTGGAGCGGTCCTGGCCGCAGGCCATGCGGCTGACCAGCCCGGGCCGGGCCCGGGTCTGGCGGCTCTACATGGCGGCCTCCGCCCTCTCCTTCGAACGCAACCGGATCGGGGTCAACCAGATCCTCGCCGTCCGCACCCCCGAGAGCGGGACCTCGGGGCTGCCGCTGCGCGCCCGCGACTGGCGCGGCTGAAACGCGGACGTCCCCGTCCGCCCCGGAGAGGGGGCGGACGGGGACGTCCGGTAGCGGTTCGCCGATCGGCTCGCCGCTACTCGGCCTTGATGGCCGCCAGCATGTTGAGCTTGGAGGCCCGCCGGGCCGGCCACAGCGCGGCGATCACGCCGACCAGCGCGGACATCAGCACGAACAGACCCATCCGGGCCCACGGCAGCACCAGCTCGTAGCTCGGCAGCTCGGTGGCGATCAGCTCACCGGCCGCCCAGCCGAAGAAGACGCCGAGGCCGAGGCCGAGCACCCCGCCGAAGAGCGAGATGACCAGGGACTCCAGCCGCACCATCCGCTTGATGCCGGCCCGGTCCAGGCCGATCGCCCGCAGCATGCCGATCTCCTTGGACCGCTCGAAGACCGACATCGCCAGGGTGTTGATGACCCCGAGCACCGCGACGATCACGGCCATGCCGAGCAGCCCGTAGAGCATGTTCAGCATCAGGGTGAAGGCACTGGCGATCTCGTCGGAGGTGTCCTGCTTGTTCTGGATCTTGATCGCGGGGTTCTCGCCGAGCGTCTTCTTCAGCAGGTCCTTGGTGTCCTGCGTCGCGCCGCCCTTGGTCTTCAGCATCACCTGGAAGTCGGCGACGGTCGTCATATGCGGGGTGACCGTGGCGTTGTCGAGCATGACCCCGCGGATCATCTGGTTGCCCTCGTAGACACCGCCCACGGTCAGCCGGCCGCTGCTGCCGTCCTCGTAGGTCACCGGGATGGTGGAGCCGACCTTCCAGTGGTTCTCATCGGCGATCTTGTCGTCGATGAGGACCTTGGTGCCCCCGAGCGCGCCGAACGAGCCCTCGGTGAAGTCCACGTTCACCAGGTCCTTGATGGCCTTGGGGTCGACGCCCGTCAGGGTGTCGCTGTCACCGGCGACCCGGGCCGGGGAGGAGCGCAGCGAGCTGATCGCGGTGACCTCGGGCACCTTGGCCAGGGTCTTGGACACATCCGGCGACATCGGCCGCGGGGTGGTCCCGCCCATGCTGACGACGTAGTCGGACTTCAGCCCGTCGGCGGCCATCTTGTCGATGCCCTTCTGCATGCTCCCCGCGATCACCGTCATACCGGTGATCAGCGTGAGGCCGACCATCAGGGCGGAGGCGGTGGCGGCGGTACGGCGCGGGTTGCGCACCGCGTTCTGCCGGGCCAGCTTGCCGGGCATCCCGAAGAGTCGCAGCACCGGGGAGGAGGCGGCGATCAGCGGGCGGGACAGCAGCGGGGTGAGGATGAAGACGCCGATCACCAGGACGGCCGCACCGAACGCCATCGGGCCCTGGCCGTCGCTGCCGCTCATGCCCGCACCGGACACCACCAGGGCGATACCGGCCGCGGCGAAGAGCGAGCCGATGGTGTTGCGGACCACCAGACCGCGGGTGGTCGGCGCGGCGTGCACGCTGTTCATCGCGGCGACCGGCGGGATCTTGGCGGCGCGGCGGCCGGGCAGCCAGGCGGAGAGCACGGTCACCACGACGCCCACGAGCACCGAGACCAGCACGGTGGTCGGCGCGACGATCAGCGGGCCGTCGGGGACGTTGGCCCCGGAGGAGTTGAGCACCGAGCGCAGCGCGGCGCCGATGCCGACACCGGCGGCGAGGCCCACCACCGCCGCGACGGCGCCGACGAAGGTGGCCTCGATCAGCACCGAGCGGGTCACCTGACGGCGGGTCGCACCCACCGCGCGCATCAGGGCGAGCTCCTTGGTGCGCTGGGCGACCAGCATGGAGAAGGTGTTGACAATGATGAAGATGCCGACGAAGAGCGCGATCCCGGCGAACACCAGCATCGCGGTCTGCATGCTGCTCATGCCCTCTTCGATCGCCTTGGCCTGGTCCTTGGCGAGCTTCTTGCCGGTGGTGGCCTTGGCCTGCTCGGGCAGGACCTTGTCGAGCGCGGTCTTCAGCGTCGCCTGCGAGGTGCCCGCGGCGGCCTTCACGTCGATCTCGTCGAACTGCCCGGGCTTGGCGAACAGCTTCTGGGCGGTGACCGTGTCGTACAGCGCGAGGGTGCCGCCGGCCGCGACATTGCCGTCGTCGGTGGTGAAGACGCCGACGACCTTCTCGGTGCGCACCGGGCCGTCGACGGACACCCGGATGGAGTCCCCGGCCTTGTACTCGCCGCGCTCGGCGGTCTTGAAGTCGAGCGCGATCTCACCCGGGGTCTTGGGGGCGCGGCCCTCGGTCATCGTGTACCGGGGGTCCTTGCCGTCGGCCCCCGGGTAGTAGTTGCCGCCGACGTTGGAGAAGCCGCCGCCGAGCAGGTCGCCCTTCTTGTCGGCGAGGGCGGCGTTGCCCTTCACGACACCGAAGGCGGAGTCGGCGCCGGGCGCCTTGGCGGCCTTGTCGAGCACCTGCTGGCTCAGCCGGGGGGCATCACCGGGGTTGGCGGAGTCGTCATCCTTCTTGTCGGGGGCGATGGCGACGTCGACGCCCTTGAAGCCCTTCTGGGAGCTCTTCTGATAGGCGTCGGAGATGGTGTTGGTGAAGACCAGGGTGCCGGCGACGAAGGCCACACCGAGCATCACGGCGAGCACGGTCATCAGCAACCGGGCCTTGTGCGCAAGCACATTGCGCAGGGCTGTACGGAGCATGAGTGTCAGTCCTGAGGGGTGGGGAGGGGAGTGCGAGGCGGCGTACGGATACGGGCGCGCCCCGCGTCAGCTCGTACGGCCCTTGGCGTCGAAGCGCCTCATGCGGTCGAGGACCGAGTCGGCGGTGGGGTTGGGCAGGTCGTCCACGATCCGGCCGTCGGCGAGGAAGACCACGCGGTCGGCGTAGGACGCGGCGACCGGGTCGTGGGTCACCATCACGATCGTCTGGCCCATCTCCCGCACCGAGTTGCGCAGGAAGCCCAGGACCTCGGCGCCGGAGCGGGAATCCAGGTTTCCGGTCGGCTCGTCGGCGAAGATGATCTCCGGCTGGCCGGCCAGGGCGCGGGCCACCGCGACGCGCTGCTGCTGACCACCCGACAGCTGGTTGGGCCGGTGCTTGAGCCGCCCGGCCAGACCGACCGTGGCCACGACCTGGTCCAGCCACGCCTGGTCGGCCTTGCGACCGGCGATGTCCATCGGGAGGGTGATGTTCTCCAGCGCGTTCAGCGTCGGCAGCAGGTTGAACGCCTGGAAGATGAAGCCGATCTTGTCGCGGCGAAGCTGGGTGAGCTTCTTGTCCTTGAGCGTGGTCAGTTCGACGTCGCCGATCCGGGCCGAGCCGCTGGAGATCGTGTCGAGACCCGCCATGCAGTGCATCAACGTCGACTTGCCGGAGCCCGAGGGGCCCATGATCGCGGTGAACTGCGCCTGGCGGAACTCGACGGAGACCGAGTCCAGGGCGATGACCTGGGTCTCGCCCTCGCCGTAGACCTTGGAGAGATCGGTGGCCCGGGCGGCCGCCGCTGACGTGCGGTAGGCGGTTTCGACGCCGAAGGGGGTGGTGGTCACGGTGGATGACTCCTGTCGTGCTCTACGGGAGTGGGCGGGACGTCACTCCATGGTTCCGGTTGTGAAGGGGGACGGGATCAGCCCGTGCTCCGGTTCTGCGGGGGGTCTCGCGATGTAGGTGGTGGTGGCGGAGTCCTCCTTGAGGAGGAGAAGACACCCCGGGCGGGGCGTCGAGATTGCGTCAATCCCCAGTTAATGGGGGTTCAGGGCATATCGGCAGGTCCAATGGCCGTCGGCATCTTCGGGTACCCCGCCCCGCTGCTGATGCACCCTCAGTTGCCAATAAAATAAGACAACCTCGGTCCGCGGATTCACTGTGCGGGGGCATGTCCCCGGATAGGCTCGTGCTGCTCTCTTCCAGGGGAGGGCCGTATGCGCTCCGTACGGCCCAGGGGGAACCGCCGCCCGGATGGTGGAATGCAGACACGGCGAGCTTAAACCTCGCTGCCCCTCGCGGGCGTACCGGTTCAAGTCCGGTTCCGGGCACCTTCAGATCCGGTGGGCGCACTCAGCGTGTGTGGATGGTCGCCCAATGTGTGTGCGCGGGGCCCGCAGGGGCCTCGCGCGGTCTCTCCCTGCGTGAAAAGATCCTCCCTGGGCACTAGGGTGCTTTCTTTGCTTACCTATTACTCTTGAGTCAAGGTCGCGCCCGGCGGCCATGGAGGAGTGAGATGAGGAGCAGCAACCCGGTCTTCTCGCGACGGGGGTTCAGCCGCAGCGGCGGCTACGCCGGTTTCGGCGCGGCACCGCAGGCCGGGAGCCCCGTCGCCGGTCAGGGCAATCCGTACGCGCAGACACAGGCGCCCACGAACCCCTATGCGGCGGGCGACCAGCAGAATCTGACCCCCCAGCAGCTGCAGCAGATGTACGGCGCGCCGCCGGCGGGCCCGCTGCAGACCGGCCGGATGACGATGGACGACGTCGTCATGCGCACCGGTATGACGCTCGGCACCGTCATCGTCGCCGCCGCGGCCGCGTGGATCGCGCAGCTTCCGGTGGGCGTGGGCATCGGCGCCGCGCTCGTGGCGATGGTGCTCGGTCTCGTCCAGGCGTTCAAGCGCACGGCCTCGCCTGCGCTGATCATGGGTTACGCCCTCTTCGAGGGCCTCTTCCTCGGCGTCATCAGCCAGGTGTACAACGAGCGCTGGTCCGGCATCCCGATGCAGGCCGTGCTCGGCACGATGGCCGTGTTCGTCGGTGTGCTCGTCGCGTACAAGACCCGTCTCATCCGGGTGAACGCGCGATTCCAGCGCTTTGTGCTCGCCGCCGCCATCGGCTTCGTGCTGCTGATGGCGGTCAACCTGCTGTTCGCCGCCATCGGTGGCGGGGACGGCCTCGGCTTCCGCAGCGGTGGCCTCGGCATCGTCTTCGGCCTCGTCGGTGTCGTGCTCGGCGCGGCGTTCCTGGCGATGGACTTCAAGCAGATCGAGGACGGCGTCCAGTACGGCGCTCCGCGCGAGGAGTCCTGGCTGGCGGCCTTCGGGCTGACGCTCTCGCTGGTGTGGATCTACCTGGAGCTGCTCCGGCTGATCTCGATCTTCAGGGACTAGCGTCGGGTGGTGCGGGCCCCGTCCGCACCACCGGCTCGGACCCGGCGCACCTGAAAGGGCCCGCGGAGGCGATGACCTCCGCGGGCCCTTCTTCCTGTGCGGCTTAAGCCGCCCGGTTCGGTGGGTCTGTCATACACGCTTCTGCCTCCGGGCAGCGGCTACAGCAGCTTGCGTGCCGCACGCCTCAAGTCGTGTTCATGGATGATGGCTTTCGCATGGCCGTAGGCGAGCTGGTGCTCGCCGCGCAACCAGCTCACCTTCTCCTCGAAGCGGAAGAAAGCGGGGCCATCGTCGACCGTGCGCAGCCAGTCGGCAACTTCACGGCCCGTGCACTGGGGGATGCGGGAGAGTAGGTTCCGGTGAGTCTCGTCGGAGAAGATTTGGGACATCGGCGCCTCCGGACGCTTCCATGCCGGCCCCCGGGTCCATGGCCCGGGTTTCCTTCAGCTCACCGTGCCTGAGTGTTCGCCCGTTGGCAACAGTCCCTCAGTGGCGCATACGCTCGGAGCGTGGACGATACGACCCCCCTCATGACCGCCGTCGACCGGCTCGCCGACCGGCTGCGGGCCCTTCCGCGGTCCCGGCTGCGCGCGGGCGCGGCGGCCGAAGGACTGGCGCTGGCCAGGGAATTGTCGGCGCGCGCACAGCGTCTGGAGGAGCCGGGAACCCCGCCGCGGATCATGCCGGACGCGGGGCTGTTCGTGGTCGCCGACCAGGTGGCGGTGGCCGGACATGACTTGGTGCACGCGCTGGAGCGTGCGCCGGGCGGCTCCGGGGGCGGCCAGGCGGCGCAGGGGGTCACCGAGGCGGTGGCGCTCGTGGTGGAGACGGCCGGGCGCTGCGGGGTCTGAGGGCGCCGGTCGCCGAGGCTTACCGCGGGTTCGTACCGGGGTTCACAGCGAGGCGATGACGCGGTCGGCCAGAACGTACACATTGTCCTCGCCGCAACCGAACGTGAGCGCATACGCACCGGAGACGCCCGAGCCGCCGAGCAGCACCGGGGTGGTGCCCTCGCGCAGCGCGTCCGCCAGCCGCTCGGCCGTCTCCCGGTGGCCCGGGGTCATGCAGATCGTGGTGCCGTCGGCGAAGACGTAGACATCCAGGGTGCCGAGGGGCCCGGGGCGCACATCGGACAGCGGGGTGCGGGCGTCGGCCAGCTCGGTGATCCGGGTCACCGTACGGTCGTGGTCGGCCACGGGTGACGACGGGGAGAAGTCGGGGTGGGACGGATGGCGTCGGCGGGCCGCCGCGAGCTCGGCCGACTCCCTGGGCTCGACCGCCGGCTCCGGCTCGACGCCCAGCTCCAGCTCCACCTCGGCCTCGACCTCGGGTTCCTGGTCCCCGGCGGAGTCCAGCGCCTCGGGGCCCAGCGCGTCCAGGCCGAGCAGCGGTTCGAGCCCGGCCAGATCGGCCTGGCGGGGCACGAAGAGCTGCGCGTCCTGTACGGCGTCCTCGCCGTACCCGCCGGGCCCGCCCAGCAGGGAGTGGGCGTCGGCCGTTCCGGCGGAGTCCCTGGCCTCCTGGGCGGCCCAGAACGCCCGCGCCTCGGCCAGCTCGCGCTCCCGCTCCTCGGCGAGCGCCTCGGCCACGGCCGCGCGTATCTCGGCGGCCGGGGTGGCGCGGGGTGCGGGCACCGTCACACCGTTCTCCTCGCCGCCGCTGCCCGCCTGGGCGCCGGCGGCGACGGTGGCCGCGAGCTCGGCGCGCAGCTCACAGATCTGCCGGCGCATACCGCGCGCGGTGTGCAGGGCGGCCGCCCCTACGGCCGTGGCGGTCACCGCGGCCAGGAGGAGGGCAAGAGTCGTGGGGCTCACTGACGTACTCCCGGTTGGCTGTTGATCCCCCGAATTCCTACCTCAGCTTGAGGCTTATCGCCTCTCGACGTCAGTGCATACCATCACCAAATGGACAGAATTCGGTACCGGAAGGGCCTTTGGTCACCCGTGCTGAGCTGGGCAGACGGCTCTCCCCCAGGACCTTTGTCACATCCTGGGGGAGATTCGGTCACGGCTCGATCGAAACCAGTGTCTCAGACGCGAGGCGGCTCGGCCCCTCGGCCCGGCCCGGCTCAGCCCGGCGGCTCGGCCGGACTCGGCCGCCCGGCTCAGCCCGGCTCAGCTCAGGCGCTCGATGACCATCGCCATGCCCTGGCCGCCGCCGACGCACATGGTCTCCAGGCCGAACTGCTTGTCGTGGAACTGCAGCGAATTGATCAGCGTGCCGGTGATCCGGGCGCCGGTCATGCCGAAGGGGTGGCCCACGGCGATCGCGCCGCCGTTGACGTTGAGCCGGTCCAGGTCGATGCCCAGGTCGCGGTAGGACGGGATGACCTGCGCGGCGAACGCCTCGTTGATCTCCACCAGGTCGATATCGCCGATCGACATCCCGGCGCGGGCCAGCGCCTGCTTGGACGCCTCGACCGGTCCGTACCCCATGATCTCGGGGGAGAGGCCGGAGACGCCGGTCGACACGATCCGGGCCAGCGGGGTCACGCCCAGCTCCCGCGCCTTGGTGTCGGACATGATCACCAGCGCCGCGGCGCCGTCGTTGAGCGGGCAGCAGTTGCCCGCGGTGATCCGGCCGTCGGGGCGGAAGACCGGCTTCAGGCCCTGCACGGCCTCCAGGGTGGTGCCCGCGCGGGGGCCGTCGTCCTGGCTGACGACCGTGCCGTCCGGGGTGGTCACCGGGGTGATCTCACGCTCCCAGAAGCCCTTCTTGATGGCTTCCTCGGCGAGGTTCTGGGACCGGACGCCGAACTCGTCCATGTCCTCGCGGGTGACTCCCTTGAGCCGGGCCAGGTTCTCGGCGGTCTGGCCCATGGCGATGTACACATCGGGGAGCAGGCCGTCCTCGCGCGGGTCGTGCCAGCCCTCGCCGCCCTGCTCGGCGCGCGTGGCCGTACGGGCCTCGGCGTCCGCGAACAGCGGGTTGTGGGTGTCCGGCAGCCCGTCCGAGGTGCCCTTCTTGGCCCGCGAGACCATCTCGACGCCCGCCGAGATGAAGACGTCGCCCTCGCCCGCCTTGATGGCGTGCATCGCCATCCGCGAGGTCTGGAGGGAGGAGGAGCAGTAGCGGGTGATCGTGCAGCCGGGGAGGTGGTCCATCCCCATCTGCACGGCCACGACCCGCCCCAGGTTGTGCCCCTGCTCACCGCCGGGCGCCCCGCAGCCGAGCATCAGGTCGTCGATCTCGCGCGGATCGAGCTCGGGGACCTTGGCGAGCGCGGCCTGGATGATCTCGGCGGTGAGGTCGTCCGGGCGCAGATCTTTGAGCGATCCCTTGAAGGCGCGGCCGATGGGAGAACGGGCTGCAGAGACGATCACTGCTTCGGGCATCACGGCTCCATGGGGGCGGGGGTGCGGGTGGGACTCTGAGGGAAGTTACCCGTACGTATCGGCAGGGTCACGGGGTGCGGGCTGTGACGCGGAACTCTTTTTTCCAAGCGTACGCTCAGCGGCCCCGGGGTTCGCCCTGCCCGCGGCGCTCTCCCTCGCGCCCTACGGGGCGCCGATACGCGCCCGGGTGCCGCCTCCAGGACCCAGCGGCCCCCGGGCCCCGAACGCGGGCCGCGCGCCCGCTACCCGAACGAGCGGGAGGTTCCGGGGCCGGGTGCCCCTGCCCCCGGCGCGCCAAGTACTTGACCTGAAGCAACTAATCCATCAAGCGATTTCCAGAGGGGTACCCCACCCCCTGCCCCCGGCATGGGCCTCGCCCCGGCCCACGGAAGCCGCCACCGCCCCAGCCGCCGACGGCGCGGCCCCGGCCCGGCCCCGCCTGCTGTCCGGCATCGGCCTTGACCCCCGCCGGCGGGAGCCGCGACCGGCTCTCGCCCCCCACCGGCCCGGCGGTCGGTGGCGAGGGTTCGGCTGGGCACTGCCTGCTGTCCGGCGTCGGCCTTGGGCCCTGTTGGCGGGGGCCGCGACCGGCTCTCGCTCCCTGCGGCCCGGCGGTCGGCGGCGAGGGCTCGGCCGGGCACGTCCGCCGCCGTTGCTCAATTGCGCCGAAGGCGCGAGATGAAGGGCGCGCTCGGCCGGGCAGATCAGCCCGCCCCGGAGGGGCACGGCAGCCGGTGTGCGGCCGCAGGAGCCGCGACTGGCTCTCGCCCCTGCGGCCTGGCGGTCGGCGGCGAGGGCTTGGCCGGGCACCTCTGCCGCCGCTGCTCAATTGCGCCGAAGGCGCGAGGCGAAGGGCGCGCCCGGCCGGGCAGATCAGCCCGCCCCGGGGAGGGCACGGCAGCCCGAGGAGGGGCCGCCGCCGTGGCGGCGTGGCAGCCGGAGTCCGGCGATGGCGTGGCAGCCCGGCCCGGGGCCCGCAGGCCCGGGTGGGCTGCGGTCGCAGACCCCGGGTGGCCCGGGGTCCGCAGGCCCGGGTGGGCTGGGGCCCCAGCCCAAGGGGAGCTGGGCCCGGCGGGGGTCAGGAGCCCGAAGGGGGCGGGGAGGTCGGGGACGAGGTGTCGGGGGAGCCGGACACGGTCGCGGGCTCCTTGGCGGGGCCCTGGCGCCGCAGCAACCGGGCCCAGGGCCCGCGAGCCGCGGTGACCTCGGTGCCACCCTCGGCGGCCGCCTCGGCCGCCGCCGTGGCGACCGGCAGGATGCCCTCGTCGAGCGTCTCCGCCGCCTCCTCGGGCCACAGGCCCAGCGAGTCGCACAGGGTCGGCAGAACGGCCATCGAGGCCGTGGCGTACCCCTCCGCCGAGGGGTGGAAGTTGTCCGGGCCGAACAGCTCGCGCGGATTGGCCGCGAACTCGGGGCCGAGCAGATCGCCCAGCGAGACCGTGCGCCCGCCCTGCTCCACCACCCCGATCGTCTGCGCGGCGGCAAGCTGTCGGCTCAGCCGCCGCGCGACCCAGCGCAGCGGCTGATAGACGGGCTCGATCGTGCCGAGGTCGGGACAGGTGCCCACCACCACCTCGCAGCCGCTCTCGCGCAGTCTGCGCACCGCGTCCGACAGCAGCCGCACCGACTTGGCGGGCGGCATCCGACGGGTCACGTCATTGGCGCCGATCATGATCACGCACACGTCGGGAAGCAGCTCCGCATCCCCCAGCACCAGCGTGACCTGGCGCTCCAGATCGCTGGACTGCGCCCCCGGCAGCGCCACATTCCGCAGGTCCACCGGGCGCTCGGCAACCGCCGCGAGCCCTGAGGCGAGCAGCGCGCCCGGTGTCTGACTAGGGCGGTGGACGCCCTGTCCGGCGGCCGTGGAGTCGCCGAGAAAGGCCAGCCGCAGTGGGGGCTGGCCGGTCCTGCGGGCGAAGGCGAAGCCATATCGGCCGTCCGCGCGCGGCGGAGGATCGTCCGACCCGCCCACGACCCGCTTCGCATGGGACACCTCAGTGAGCAACAGCACGGCGGTCACCCCGCCCAGCAGCCCGATCCCGCCGCCCCCGTACGCCGCCGCGGCCGCGATCCGCCGCGCCACCCTCGCCCTCGACATCGACATGGGTCCAGGCCACCTCCGTCCGCACGCGCACGCGCTTCCTTCTCCTTTGTACGCCTCGCTAACAACTTGTTGCCCCGCACAGCCTTCCTCCCAACGCACGGGTCGCAGGGCGGGGGGCGCGCAATAAGCTGACAGCACGGCGCCGCGATGGCGGCCGCCCCGACGCGGAGATCCCGCGGAACCGGACCAGGAGCAGGTGTGCAGTACTACGAATCGATGATTGAGCTGGTCGGCAACACCCCGCTGGTGAAGCTCAACACCGTGACCGAGGGCATCCGGGCAACCGTCCTGGCCAAGGTCGAATACTTCAATCCCGGTGGCTCGGTGAAGGACCGGATCGCGGTCCGGATGATCGAGGCAGCCGAGCGCTCCGGTGAGCTCGAGCCGGGCGGCACCATCGTCGAGCCGACGTCCGGCAACACGGGCGTGGGCCTCGCGATGGTCGCCCAGCGCAAGGGCTACAAGTGCATCTTCGTCTGCCCGGACAAGGTGTCCACGGACAAGATCAACGTGCTGCGGGCCTACGGCGCCGAGGTGGTGGTCTGCCCCACCGCCGTGGACCCCGAGCACCCCGACTCGTACTACAACGTCTCCGACCGGCTGGTCCGCGAGACGCCGGGTGCCTGGAAGCCCGACCAGTACAGCAACCCGAACAACCCGCTCTCCCACTACGAGTCCACCGGCCCCGAGCTGTGGGAGCAGACCGAGGGGAAGATCACCCACTTCGTCGCGGGCGTCGGCACCGGCGGCACGATCTCCGGCACCGGCCGCTATCTGAAGGAGGCCAGCGAGGGACGGGTCCAGGTGGTCGGCGCCGACCCCGAGGGCTCGGTCTACTCCGGCGGCTCCGGCCGCCCGTATCTGATCGAGGGCGTCGGTGAGGACTTCTGGCCGACCGCCTACGACCAGACCGTCGCGGACGAGATCGTCGCGGTCTCCGACAAGGACGCCTTCCAGATGACGCGGCGGCTGGCCAAGGAGGAGGGGCTGCTGGTCGGCGGCTCCTGCGGAATGGCGGTCGTGGCCGCGCTGAAGGTCGCCGAGCGGCTCGGACCGGACGATGTGGTGGTCGTGCTGCTGCCCGACAGCGGCCGTGGCTATCTGTCCAAGATCTTCAACGATGAGTGGATGGCCGACTACGGCTTCCTGGAGGAGGGCGGCCCCTCGGTGCGCGTCGGCGACGTCCTCCAGGGCAAGCAGGGCGGACTGCCCTCGCTGGTCCATATGCACCCGGACGAGACGGTGGGCGAGGCCATCGACGTGCTGCGCGAGTACGGCGTCTCGCAGATGCCGATCGTCAAGCCGGGCGCCGGGCACCCGGATGTGATGGCCGCCGAGGTCATCGGTTCGGTGGTCGAACGCGAGCTGCTGGACGCCCTGTTCGCCCGGCGCGCGGAGCTGACCGACCCGCTGGAGAAGCACATGAGCCCGCCGCTGCCGCACGTCGGCTCCGGCGAGCCGGTCGAGGACCTGATGGCGGTGCTGGGCACGGCGGACGCGGCGATCGTGCTGGTGGAGGGGAAGCCGAAGGGCGTGGTGAGTCGGCAGGACCTGCTGGCGTACCTGGCCAGCGGCGTCAAGTAAGGGCTCCCAAGGGGGCTCATCAGGGGGGCTCAAGCGGACCTGAACGGCGCCCAACTGCCCTTCGAGGGAGGCCCGCCATGGCTTCGGGGAAGTGGTACGTACGTGTCACGCGCCCGCAGCACAGGGTTAACACAGCTCCGGCAGATTAGTGGGTGTCGGAAGGACGACACCGACACCCAGGATGAGGCGACAGGACATCCGGAGCGGCTCCCGGACCTCCATGGTCGCCTGGACGCGGAAGTCCGGCCCTGACCCGGCCCGCGTCCCCCGCGGGGACCGCCGTCGTCCCGCCCTCGGTGCCCAGCACCGGGGTGCGGCGGTCCCCGCGCACGCCTCTTTTTTGGGGCTCGGTTCGCCTCCGGGGCGCTCAAGTCGCTGTCGACGGTCGACCGTGCTCGGTCGCTCGTTCCTCGCTCCCTGCGCGCGCTCTCCCTTTCGACAGCGACGCCCCCCTTCGGCTCACTCGCCGGTAAGCCCAAGCACTCGGACGCGCTTTGGCACCCTGCGGCTTACCCGGTCACCCTGGGGCGCGCCCCCGGCCGGTCGGACCAAGCGCCCGGAGGCTCTACGGCGTCCGCGAAACCTACTCCCGGCTCTCCTCCGGGCTCCGACCCCGGCGCAGCCAGGAGAAGCCGCCCGCCGCGTGGACCGCGTTGACCCCGAAGATCCCCGCCCAGGTGATCAGCAGGCCGGGCAGGCCCTCGTTCACCACGCCGATCGCCGACAGCGGGATCGCCAGCACCAGGGAGATCCCGACGAAGGCGAAGCGCTCGCCGATGCCCATCCCGTGGGGCTGGTCCGGATGGGCGCCGGTAACGTACGGGCGGGTGCCGCGTGCCGCCGCCATCTGCTGTTCGGCGAGCTGGCGGCGGACATGCCGGTCCGCCGTATCGTTGAAGCGCTGCTCGACCTTCTCCATGAAGGAGTCGACCAGTTCCGACTCGTACTCCGCACCCAGTTCCTTACGGGTCTGCAGGGCCGCGTCGAGTTCCTTTTTCAGATCCGGGTCACGGGCGTCCATGCTTAATGACGGTACGGTCACGGGGACGCTTTGTCGGTAGGGCTAGCCCCCGAAAGACGCGCGGGCGCGAAGAGGTACACCCCTGGTACCCCCGGCCCGCTGTGGAAGGAGTCAGTTCCGTGACCGCACCTCTCCTCACGTCCCTCGCCGCGCCCGGCGGCGACCGCCCCGACGCGCTGAGCGTCGGCGGCCGCTCCCTCTCGCGCGAGGAACTGCTCGGTGCCGCGGGCGCGGTGGCGGCCCGTATCGCCGGTGCGCCGGTCGTCGCGGTCCGGGCGACCGCGACCCCGGAGACGGTGGTCGCGGTGGTCGGCGCGCTGCTGGCCGGGGTGCCGGTGGTGCCCGTACCGCCGGACTCCGGCCCGGCCGAACGCGACCACATACTGCGGGACTCGGGCGCCACCCTGCTGCTCACCGGGGAGGCCATAGCGGCCCCGATCGAGACCGTCCCGGTGGACCCGGCCGAGCGGGCCGCGTGGACGAAGCCGGAGCCGGACGCGGAGTCCACGGCGTTCATCCTCTACACCTCGGGGACCACGGGGGCGCCCAAGGGCGCGCTGATCTCCCGGCGGGCGGTGGCCGCCGACCTGGACGGGCTCGCCGCGGCCTGGGCCTGGACCGCGGAGGACACCCTGGTCCACGGGCTGCCGCTGTTCCATGTGCACGGCCTGGTGCTGGGCGTCCTGGGCGCGCTCCGCACGGGCAGCCGTCTCGTCCACACCGGCAAGCCGACCCCGGCGGCGTACGCGGCGGCGGGCGGCAGCCTCTACTTCGGGGTGCCGACGGTCTGGAACCGGATCGTCCAGGACCAGGACGCCGCCCGCGCCCTGGCCTCCGCCCGGCTGCTGGTCTCCGGCAGCGCCCCGCTGCCCGCCCCGGTCTTCCGTGACCTCGAGCGGCTCACCGGGCAGCGCCCCATCGAGCGCTACGGCATGACCGAGAGCCTCATCACCCTCTCCACCCGGGCCGACGGAGAGCGCCGCCCCGGCTACGTCGGCACCCCGCTGGCGGGCATCCGCACCCGGATCGCCACCGAGGAGGGCGCCGAGATCGGCGAACTCCAGCTCACCGGCCCCACCCTCTTCGACGGCTATCTGAACCGGCCCGAGGCCACGGCCGGTTCGTACACCGAGGACGGCTGGTTCCGCACGGGCGACATCGCCGCGGTCGACCCGGACGGCTTCCACCGCATCGTGGGCCGCGCCTCCACTGACATGATCAAGTCCGGGGGCTACCGCATCGGCGCGGGCGAGGTCGAGAACGCCCTCCTCGACCACCCCGCCGTCCGCGAGGCCGCCGTCGTCGGCGCCCCGCACGAGGATCTGGGCCAGGAGATCGTCGCCTACGTCGTCGCCGACGGCATCGGGGAACAGGAGCTGATCGACTTCGTCGCCTCCCAGCTCTCCGTCCACAAGCGCCCCCGCAAGGTCCGCTTCCTGGAGGCCCTGCCGCGCAACGCCATGGGCAAGCCCCAGAAGAAGCTCCTGCCCCCGGCCTGACCTCGGCCCTCGGCCTGATCCCGCCACCGGCTCCCGGCCGCCGTTGCCATCCGTGACGCTCATTCCTACACTCAGTGACCACGACGGATGAGTGGAGAGACCGATGGTCCGCGCATGGGAAGCCGACCCGTCCGCATCGTTCGCGCGCCGATTAGGAAAGTCGGCGCGCGAGCTCGGAAACACCGGTGGACGCGACGGGTGTCCCGACATCTGGCAGCTCGACAACGGTGACATCGCGGTCATCGGCCGCGACCTCACCGACGCCTACCGGGCGAAACTCCCCGACGACGCCAGCATCGCCCCGGACGAGCGCCTCGTCGTCATCCCGGGTTCCACCCTGAGCGCCGCGAAACCGGACATCCCCGATGCTCGGACTTGACGGCCCTCGCCTCGACACCACCCGGGGCGAAGTGCTCACCCTCGACGCCTACCGCCGCGACTTCCGCGAGCGGCAGTGGACGATCGACGGCCAGGACTCCTGGAAGCTGGAGCGTCAACAGAGCTTCAGGGAGCCGGGATTCGCCAGCTGGGAGGCGTTCGCCCGGGGCGACTGGGACGAATCCCTGCGTCTCATCGAGGAGGAGCGCGATTATCTGCGGGAATTCTCGCAGGAGGTCGAAGACCACCGGATCACCCTCTACCGGGTCCGGGTGGTCGAGGAGCCCATCGCCCCGTACCTGCAATGGGAGCTGCATCTGCTGCGGCTGCGCGCCGAATGCGGGGAGAGGATCCGGGTGGTCGGCCCCGAACACCTCGGCGAGCTGGAGAGATCCGAAAAGCTGCCGGAGCTTTTGACGCTGGGCGACCGTACGACCTATCGGATCCGCTATACGGACCAGGGGATTCTCGACGGCGCGGTGCGGTTCACGGATGCCGGGACCACCGCCCGCTGCCGCGCGTTCACCAGGGATCTCTACGGTGCCGGTGAGGACCTGGAGTCGTATTTCGCTCGCGAAGTAGCGCATTTACCGCCACCACAGCCGGAGTAGCAGATCAACGAGGATCGTGGGACGCATTCCGAACTGTCCGGATCCGCGGGTGAGGTGGTGCAGGCCCGGGACATCAGCGGAGGCATCCACTTCCACAGCGGCGGCCACCGCGACCGCCCCAAGCCCCGGCAACTGCCCGGGGACGCCCGGGGATTCGTCAACCGGGGCCAGGAGCTGGGACGGCTCGACGCCATCCTGACCGACGGCGGCGGTGAATCCGTCTCCGTCCCGGTCTGTGTCCTCGCCGGGACCGCGGGCGTCGGCAAGACCTCCCTGGCGTTGCGCTGGGCACACCGCGCGCAGGACCGCTTCCCGGACGGCCAGCTGTATGTGAACCTGCGCGGCTACGACCCGGGCGCGCCGGTCACCCCGCAGGAGGCGCTGCACCGGTTCCTCTCGGCCCTGGGCGTACCGGTGGCGGCGATTCCGGCGGACCTGGAGGCGGGCGCGGCGCTCTACCGGTCGCTGCTGGCCGGGCGCAGGGTGCTGGTGATCCTGGACAATGCGGCCACCGTGGGCCAGGTCAGACCGCTGCTCCCGGGCGCCGCGGGCTGCCTGGTCGTCGTGACCAGCCGGAGCCGGCTGCCCGGACTGGCCGTCCGCGACGGGGCGCACACGCTGACCCTGAGCACGCTGGACGAGACGGAGGCCGTCGCGCTGCTGAGCGTCGTCACCGCCGCCTACCGCCCCCAGGACGACCAGGACCAGCTCATTGAGCTGGCGCGGCTGTGCGCCCGCCTTCCGCTGGCCCTGCGCATCGCCGCGGAGCGGGCCGCCAGCCGTCCGCGGATGGGGCTGGACGAGCTGATAAGAGACCTTCGCGACGAGTCAGCCCTGTGGGATGCCCTGAGCGTGGGGGACGACGAGGAGGCCGAGGCGGTGCGTACCGTGTTCGCTTGGTCCTATCGGGCGCTGCCCGCGGCGGCGGCGCGTCTCTTCCGGCTGCTCGGGCTGCATCCGGGCGCCGAGTTCGGCACCGCGGCCGCCGCCGCTCTCGGCGGGGGCGCGGGCACCGGCCGCATACGGCATCTGCTGGACGTGCTGGTCGGCGCCCATCTGCTGGAGCAGACCGGACCGGACCGTTACGAGTTCCACGACTTGCTGCGCGCCTACGCGGCCGACCAGGCGCGGCACGAGGAGCCCCCGGAGGAGCGCGCGGCGGCGCTGCGCCGGGTGCTGGTCTGGTACCTGCACTCCGCGGACGCGGCCCAGACCTGGATCAACCCCCAGGAGGCCCATATCCCGCTCGATCCGCCGGGCGATGACCTCACCCCCGCGTCCTTCGCGGACTACGAGGAGGCCATGCGGTGGTACGAGGCGGAGCGCGGCAATCTGCTGGCCGCGACCCGCGCCGCCGGTGAAGCCGGTCTCGATGTGATCGCCTGGCAGCTTCCCGCGGTGCTGCGCAGCGTGCACATGCTGCTGAACCCGTTCGAGGAATGGCTCGCCATGGGCCGTATCGGACTGCGCGCCGCACGCAGGCTGGGCGACCGCACCGCGGAGGCCGAGCTGCTGGAGAGCCTGGGGATGGCCTGTACGCAGTCGCATCGCCTCGCCGAGGGCGCGGAGTACCACCAGAGCGCCCTCGCCGCCCGTCGGGAGACCGGCGACCGGCTCGGGGAGGCGCTCTCGCTGAACGACATCGGGCTGATCCACTTGCGGGGACGCCGGCTGGAGGAGGCGAAGGAGCGGTTCGAGCAGGCCGCGGCGGTCTTCCGGGAGCTGGGTGCCGCCCAGTGGGAGGCCGTTGTGCTGGCGAACCTGGCCGAGGTGACGTACGAGCTCGCCCGGCCCGAAGAGGCGTCCGGCTTTGTGCGGCGGGCCCTGGAGATGCACCGCGGACTGGGCAACCAGGGCGGCGAGGGCAACGCGCTGCGCATCCTGAGCGCCGTTCAGCGGGACCGCGGGCAGCCGGAGGAGGCGCTGGGCTCCGCCGAGGGCGCGCTGGAGATCGCCCGAACCCACCGCAACCACATGTGGGAGGGGTACTGGCTGCTGGAGCTGGGCCGGGCGCAGCAGGCCAACGGCGCGTTCGACGCCGCCCTGGTCTCGTTCCAGCGGGCCGCCTCGCTCCAGCGCCGCCTCGGCGACCGGGCGCGGGAGGCCCGGGCGTGGGACGGCGCGGGGGAGACCTACCGGCGGCTCGGGCGGCCCGGCGAGGCGGCCGACTTCCACCGCCGCGCCGCGGCGGCCCACCGGGAGCTGGACGACCTGTGGCACGCGGCGCTCGCCCTCGACGGCCTCGCCGCCGCGCTGCGCGAGGCCGACGAGGCGGGCGGTGCCGACGAGGCGGACGGCGCCCAGGAAGCGGGCGGTGCCGAGGAAGCGGGCGGCGCCGAGGAGGCGCGGCGGCACTGGACCGAGGCCCTGCGCGCGCTCGCCTCGTACGACGATCCCCGGGCCGCCGCGCTGCGCGAACGCGTCCTCGCCGCCCTGGAGTCGGGCGGCAGATGAGCGGTGCCGGTCCGGCTCACCCGGGTTCGGTGGCGTACGGGCGGTCGGGGGACGGCTCCGGGGCGAGGATCATGTGGTCGGGGACGTGGGCGGTGTCGCGGTGGGCCAGGAGCCAGTAGAGGGCGGCGGGGATGGCGAGGCCGACGAGCCAGGAGATGTCCGCGCCGCCCAGCGGGGCGACGAAGGGGCCGGTGTAGAAGTGGGTGGCGAGGAAGGGGAGTTGGGCCAGGACGCCCACGGCGTAGGTGGACAGGGCCTTCCAGCGCCAGGCGCCGTAGCGGCCGTGGGGGTCGCTGAGGGCGGGGATGTCGTAGCGCTCCTTGGCGATGGCGTAGTAGTCGACGAGGTTGATCGCGCTCCACGGGGTGAAGAAGGTCAGCAGGAACAGCAGGAAGTCCTTGAAGGAGGACAGGAAGCTGTCCTTGCCGAGCAGCGCGACCGCCGTGCCCGCGACCATGATCCCGGCGATATAGGCGGCCCGGCCGCGCGGGGAGAGGGTGGCGTTGCCGCGGAAGCCGCTGATGCTGGTCACCATCGACATGAAGCCGCCGTAGGTGTTCAGGACGTTGATCGTCAGCTTGCCGAGGGCGATGACGAAGTAGAGCAGTGAGGTGATCACGGCCGCGCCGCCGCCGAGGCCGACGATGTAGGAGACCTCGTTGCCGACGAAGGCGTGGCCGGCCGCGGCGGCCGCGAGGGCGCCGAAGGTCATGGACCACTGCGAGCCGAGGACGGTGCCGGCCAGGGTCCAGGAGAAGGTGGCCTTGGGGGAGGTGGTGCGCGGCAGGTAGCGGGAGTAGTCGGCGACGTACGGGCCGAAGGCGAGCTGCCAGGAGGCGGACAGCGACACCGCGAGGAGGAAGAGCGGGAAGTCGAAGGTCCGGTCGTGGAGGAGGGTGGCCAGGTCGGTGCGGTCCAGCAGCCGGATGCCCAGGTAGACGAAGGCCAGGGCGCAGACGACGCCCGCGATCCGGCCCAGGGTGTGGATCAGGCGGTAGCCCACGGCGGCCGCCACGCCGGTGATGAGGGCGAAGAGGATGATCCCGGTGGTGTCGCCGAGATGGGTGAGTTCGCCGACCGCCTGGCCCGCCAGCACGCTGCCGCTGGCGAAGAAGCCCACGTACATGACGATGACCAGCAGCAGCGGGACGATCGCGCCCCGGACCCCGAACTGGGCCCGGGAGGAGATCATCTGGGGGAGGCCGAGCCGGGGCCCCTGGGCCGAGTGGAGCGCCATGACGGCTCCACCGAGCAGGTTGCCGAGCAGCAGGGCGATGATCGACCAGAAGGCGCCCGCGCCGAAGACGACGGCCAGCGCGCCGGTCACCACGGCGGTGATCTGGAGGTTCGCGCCGAGCCACAGGGTGAACTGGCTGAAGGCGGTGCCATGGCGCTCCGCGTCCGGGACGACGTCGATCGAGCGCTTCTCGACGAGAGAGTCGAGGGCGTCGAGCGAGTCGCGGGAGCCGGGGGAGTCGAGAGAGTCGGGCATAAGGGTGCTCCTGCCGCTATTTCTTGGTGAGGCCGTTCTTGGCCGCCCAGTCGGCGGCGACCCGGTCCGGGTCCTTCTTGTCGTTGCTCACCAGCTTGTTGAGACGGGCCAGTTCCTGGGTGGTGAGGGCGCCGCCCAGGCGGGCCAGGGCCTTGCGGACCTTGGCGTCGGCCTTGGCGGAGCGGACGACGGGCACGATGTGCTGGGCGGGGATGAGGGCCTTGGGGTCGGCGAGGATCACCCAGTCATTGGCCTCGATGTCGGGGTCGGTGGAGAAGAGGTTGGCGACGTCGACATCGCCCTTCTTCAACGCGCCCTTGACCAGCGGGCCGGAGGCGTCGAGGGCCTTGAACTCCTTGAAGGTCACGCCGTAGCGGTCCTTGAGGCCCACCAGGCCGACCACGCGGTTCTTGTCCTCGGCCGGGCCGCCGAAGATCAGCTTGCCGTTCTGCTTGGCCAGGTCGGCGAAGCTGCGCAGACCGTGCTTCTGCGCGGCCTCATGGGTGACGCAGAAGACGTCCTTGTCCTCGGCCGCCGCGTACGACAGGGCCTCCAGGCCGCTGGGGAGGGCGACGGTGAGGGCGTTCTGGAGGTCGCCGGCCTCGGTCTGGGGGGCCTTGTCGTCGAAGTGGAGCAGCAGATTGCCCTGGTACTCGGGGAGCAGATCGATATCGCCCTGCTGGAGGGCGGGGATGACGATCTCGCGCGAGCCGAGGTTGGGCCGCACGCTCGTCTTGATGCCCGCGCCCTTCAGCGCCTCGGCGTAGAGATAGCCCAGGAGCTGGTTCTCGGTGAAGTTGGCGGTGCCGATGACCAGGCCGCCCAGGCTGCTGCCGCCGCCCGACCCACCGCTGCCGCCGTCGCCCTTGAGCGAGGTGACGCCGCCGCTACAGGCGGCCAGCGCGGGTACGGAGGCGCCGGCGAGCAGGCCGCCGAGCAGTTTCCTGCGGTTCATGGGGTGCTCTCCTCGGATCCGGAGTGAGTCGGTGACGTCAGTGCGCGTGGGCGCGCGGGGGGCGGTTGCGGAACAGCAGGCGTTGCACTCCGGCCAGCGCCAGGTCCAGGGCGATGGCCAGCACGCCGACCAGCACCGCCCCGCCCAGCACCTGCACCAGATCGCGCTGGGCGAGCCCGTCGAAGACGTAGCGGCCGAGCCCGCCGAAGCTGACGTACGCGGCGATGGTGGCGGTGGCCACGACCTGGACGCAGGCCAGCCGCAGCCCGGTCATGATCAGCGGGAGCGCGAGGGGCAGCTCGACCTGGAACAGCACCTGGTACCAGCGCATGCCCTGGCCCCGCGCCGCGTCCCGGACCTCGGGGTCGACGGCGGCCATGCCCGCGTACGTATTGGTGACGATCACCGGGACCGCGAGGGCGACCAGCGAGATGTACACCGGCCACATGCTCAGCCCGCTGGCCAGGAAGACCAGGGTGACCAGGCCGACGGTGGGCAGCGCCCGCCCGAAGCCGGAGAGGTTGATGGCGATGAACGCGCCGCGCCCGGTGTGCCCGATGAGCAGTCCGACCGGGAGGGCGATGGCGGCGGCGACCAGGGTGGCCAGCAGGGAGTACTGGAGGTGTTCCAGAAGGCGGGTCGCGATGCCGTCGGTTCCGGACCACTGGGAGCCGCTGGTGAGCCAGCGGAGGAGGTCCTTCAGCAGTTCGATCATGTCAGGCACGCCTCCTCAGCCACGGGGTGCACAGCCACTGGATGGTGACCAGCACGGCGTCCGCGACCAGCGCGAGCAGCAGGGACAGAAGGACCCCGGCCACGACGGGGGTGGGGTAGTTGCGCTGGAAGCCGTCGGTGAACAGCTGGCCGAGACCGCCGTACCCGATGTAGCTGGCCACGCTGACCAGGGATATCGCCATCACCGTGGCGACCCGTACGCCCGCCATGATCACCGGGAAGGCGAGCGGCAGCTCGACGGTGAGCAGGGTGCGCAGCGGGCGGGCGCCCATCGCGGTGGATGCCTCGCGGACCTTGGTGGGGACGCTGTCGAGCCCCTCGACGGTGTTCCGGAGCAGCACGACCAGGGTGTAGACGGTCAGGCCGGTGATGGCGGTGGTGCGGGTGAGGCCGGTGACCGGCAGCAGCAGGACGAAGATCGCGATGGAGGGGATCGTGAACAGGATGTTCGAGAGCCCGAGCAGGAGTCCGCGCAGCGCCCGCACCCGGTGGGCGATCACGGCCAGCGGCAGCGCGATCAGCAGACCGAAGAGGACGGCGGGGACGGCGGTGGAGAGGTGGTCGAGGGTGAGCGTGACCAGGTCGCTTTGATGATCGGGGAACCAGCCCCAGTCGACGGTCATGCGGTCACGCTCGGGTCGGAGGCCGGGGTGTCGCCGGAGCCCTGGGTGCCCTCGTCGTCGGTCTCGCCGCGGGTCTTGACTGCTTCGGGGGCTTCGGCGGTCTCAGAGGCCCCGGCGGCTTCCGTGGCGTTCTTGAGGGCAGCCGCGCGGCCCGCCTCCGCGTGGCGGCGCCCCGCGAACTCGTGTATTCGCTCGCGCCCGGTGACCCCGGTCAGGACGCCGTCGGCGTCCACGCGGGCCACCAGACCGGCGGGGGACGCCAGCGACTCGTCCAGGGCGGTGAGCAGCGAATCGCCGTCCCGCAGCGCCCGCACCGGCAGCAGCGGGGCCCGGTCGCCTTCCGGCCCCTCGGTGTCGCGCCAGCCCAGCGGCTCACCGCGCTCGGAGGTGACCAGCCGCCAGCGGTCCCCATCGGCGGGGGCGGGTTCCTGCGGCAGCTCCGCGAGGGTGGACAGGGAGAGCAGCTTCAGCCCGCGCTCGGCGCCCAGGAAGCCCGCCACGAAGTCGTCGGCGGGGCTCGCCAGCAGCTCGGCGGGGGGCGCGCACTGGACGAGATGGCCGCCGGTGCGGAAGATCGCGATGCGGTCGCCGAGCCGTACCGCCTCGTCGATGTCGTGGGTGACGAAGACGACCGTCTTGCGCAGCTCGCTCTGCAGCCGCAGCAGCTCGTTCTGGAGCTGGGTCCGTACGACCGGGTCGACCGCCCCGAACGGCTCGTCCATCAGCAGCACCGGCGGATCGGCGGCCAGCGCGCGGGCGACCCCGACGCGCTGCTGCTGACCGCCCGAGAGCTGGTGCGGATAGCGCTTGCCGGAGTCGGTGGGCAGCCCGACCAGCTCCAGCAGCTCGGCGGCGCGGGCCCGCGCTTTGCGGCGGCCCCAGCCCAGCAGCAGCGGGACGGTGGCGATGTTGTCGAGGATCGTGCGGTGCGGGAAGAGCCCGGCCTGCTGGATCACATAGCCGATTCCGCGCCGCAGCTCGGCGGCGTCCGCCGCGAGGACATCACGCCCGGCCACGCTCACCGTGCCGCTGCTCGGTTCGACCATGCGGTTGACCATGCGGAGGGTGGTGGTCTTGCCGCAGCCCGACGAGCCGACGAGAACGGTGATGCCCCCTTCCGGGAGTTCGAGGCTGAGGCGGTCCACCGCGGTGGTGCCGTTCGGGTAGTGCTTACTGACGTCCTTGAAGCTGATCATCCGCTTCCCCTTGCCCTGTCTGCATATAGTCATGCACAGTCATAGTCGAGTGAATAGAAGTCAAGAGGTCTGCGTTAATCACCGGTTACTTCTGCTCGCGATGTGGACGAAGTGCCTGGCGGCTGGCCCGGAATGGGCGTTTCGAGAGGGGTTGCCCTGGATGTTGTCTCACATGCTGGATACTGATGCCGCGGCGGCCGACGGCACAGGCGGCACAGCTCAGCGGATCACATTGGACGGCCGGAGCCTACGCGTCGTCGATATCGCCCGCTTGGCCGATCGCATCAGCCGGCCCACAGCGCCCGACCCGACCGCGCTCGCCCTGGCCGAGCGCGCCTGGGAGACCGCGGACCGGCTGGCCGCCACCGGCCGCGTCTACGGCCGGAGCACCGGCGTGGGCGCCAACCGTACCGAGGACGTCGGCCCGGCCGACTCCGACCACGGGCTGCGGCTGCTGCGCAGCCACGCCGGCGCGATCGGCGCACCGCTGCCCGCGCGCGAGGTGCGCGCCATGATGACCGTCCGCGCCAATCAGCTACTGGCGGGCGGTGCCGGGCTGCGTCCCGCCGTCGTCACCGCGCTCGTCGAGGGGCTCGACAGCGGCGCCCACCCGGTGATCAACGAATACGGCGCGGTCGGCACCGGAGACCTCGCCGCGCTCGCCCAGACCGGTCTCGCGCTCGTCGGCGAGCACCCCTGGGACCTCACCGAGGCCGCCCCGGGGCGCCGCGCCCCCGACCCCATCGTGCTCGACAGCAACGACGCCCTCGCGCTCATCAGCAGCAACGCCCTCACCCTCGGCCAGTCCGCGCTCGCCCTCGCCGAGCTGCAGCGGCTGCTGTCCGCCTCGCTCTCGGTGGCCGCGCTCTCGCTGATCGCGGTCGGCGGGTCGTACGAGGCGTACGCCGAACCCGTGCACGCCGCCCGGCCGCACCCCGGCTCCGTCGCGGCCGCCGCCCGGATGCGCGCGCTGCTCGGCGCCCCGGCCCGGCCCACCCCGCCGCTCGGGCGCATCCAGGACCCGTACGGCTTCCGCTGTCTGCCGCAGATCCACGGACCGGCGCTGGACGCGGCGGAGTCGCTGGAGCGGGTGCTGACCGTCGACTTCAACGCGGCCACCGAGAACCCGCTGATCAGCTCCGCCGACGAGGCCGCCTACCACCACGGCAACTTCTACGCCGCGCACGCCGCCCTCGCCCTGGACGCCTTCCGGCTCGCCGCACTGCAGACCGCCCGGCTCTCCACGGCCCGGCTCGCCGCGCTCAGCGAACCGGACTTCACCCGGCTGCGCCCCTTCCTCGGCGACGCCGCGCCCGCGAGCTCGGGCGTGATGATCCTCGAATACGCGGCGGGGGCGGCCCTCGGCGAGATGCGCGCGGTCTCCCACCCCGCCTCGCTGGGCCATGCCGTACTCTCCCGCGGTGTCGAGGAACAGGCCAGCTTCGCCTCGCTCGGCGCCCGCCAGACGCTCCGGGTCGCCGATCACTACCGGCTGGTGCTGGGCTGTGAACTGGTCGCGGCCGTACGGGCGTTGCGCCAGCGCGGTCTGGAACCGGACCCGGAACTCCCGGCCGGTGTCGCCTTCGCCATGGCGTCGGAAGTGCTCGATCCCCGGATGGAGGACCGGCCGTTGACGGAGGATGTGGCGGTGGCCGCGCGTCTGCTCGACCGGCTGGCAGGGGTATGAGGGACGAGGGTACGAGGGTCAGGAGGACGCGATGAGTACGGACAATGGGGTGAGCGACGGGGTGAGCGGTGCTCGGATGGCGCCGGCGGGCGAGGATGCCGCGGTGGCGTCGGCGGGGGTGCCGGTGGGCGCGGGGGGCTCGGCCGGTGCGGGTGGCGCGGGTGGCGCGGTCGCTACGACGGGTTCGGTCGCGTCGGCCGCTTCCGGTGCCTCGGCCGCTTCCGGTGCCTCGACCGCTTCCGGTGCTTCGACCGCCGCTCGGCTGCAGGCGCTCTTCGAGGGCCACCGGCTGACCCCGACCCAGCGGCGGATCGCCCACTGCATGGTGCGGCGGGCCGCGGACGCGCCGTTCCTCTCCAGCGTCGAGCTGGCCGAACTCGCGGGCGTCAGCCAGCCGTCCGTGACCCGCTTCGCGGTCGCCCTCGGCTTCGACGGCTATCCGGCGCTGCGCAAGCATCTGCGCGATGTCGCCCCCGCCGAGCCGGAGGCGGACGAGGGGTCGTACAACGAGTACCAGCAGGCCGTGCAGTCCGAGATCGACAATCTGCGCCATCTCGCCGCGCTGCTGGCCGACCCGGCCCCCGTCGTCCGCGCCGGCCGGCTGCTCGCCGACTCCCGCCCACTGCTGGTCCTCGGGCTGCGCGCCGCCTCCGCGCAGGCGCGCGGCTTCACCTACTTCGCGCGCAAGGTCCATCCGGACGTCCGGCTGCTCGACGAGGGCGGCACGATGCTCGCCGACCGCGTCGACGCGGCGAAGCGCGCGGGCGCCACGGCACTGCTGTGCTTCGCGCTGCCGCGGCATCCGCGGGAGGTCGTGGAGGGTCTGGAGTACGCCCAGGAGGCGGGCCTGACCGTGGTCGCCGTCGCCGACAGCGCCTTCGCCCCGATCGCCCGCCACAGCGATCTGCTGCTGCCCGCGGCGGTCGGTACGGGCCTGGCCTTCGACACCGCGTGTGCGCCGATGCTGCTGGGGCGGGTGCTGCTGGAGGCGATGTGCGACGCGCTGCCGGATGCGCAGTCGCGGCTGGAGGAGTTCGACGCGAAGGCGGCGGAGCGGGGCCTGTTCGTGGAGTGAGCGGCGGCCCAAGGCTCTCGGGGCGCGCGGGATTTCCGGGCCGCTGTGTGTCCCGACCCCGTCCCTCTCACCCAATTCTCAGGCATCCTGGCTAGATTCCTCGATTCGACAGGGATTTCATCAGGGATTCGCCAGGGTGAGGGAGGTCGGTCGTGGGGCGCGGGGCGTATGCGCTGGCACGGGTGGCGGTGGTCGTGAGGGCCCCTGCGGGGTGGCTGTGGTGGCCCGGTGTGCTGGCCGCGGGAATCGGAGCGCTGGTGCCGGGGCTGACCGGGCGCCGGATCGGAGTGCTCGCGGGGGCGGCGCTCTTCCTGATCGCGGCGGTCGTGGTGTTCACGGCGCGTAGGAAGCGGTATCTGGAGTTGGCGCGCGGCGCCTCGCGCGCGAGCAAGTCGGTCTTCCTCCAGGACCGCGCGGTGACCGTACGGACGCGCCGACGCGCCCTGCGGTGGTGGCTGCTGTTGGCCTTCCTCGCCGCGATGGGCTCGTCCTTCGCCGTTCCGGCGGCGGGCGGGATGCTGATGGCGGGGCTCGGCGCCGGGCTGTGGGCCAAGGCGCTGTGGCTGGGCCGCTGGGAGCGCGCGAACGATGCGCTGCTGTGGGTACGCACCGAGCGGGTCTCCGGCGGGCGACCCGCGGGCAAGACGGTGGATGCGTACCAGACGACGGGGATCGTGGCCGGGGACGCGGGCCCGGGCGGCGCGCGCCGCTCCTCGCGGACCGTGGCGGCGGCCACGCGCTGAGAGGTCGCGGGCGCAGCGCGGAGGGCTACCGGAGTCGGCTGAGCCCCAGCGCATGCGCCGCGCCGCTCTCGACCACGATCTCGTCCACCGTCTGCGGCTCCCGCACCGTCGCGAAGCGCACCTGGTCGCCGGTGGCGTCGAAGCCGTAGATCCCGGGGCGGGGCAGGCTGTTGTACGCGAAGTGGTTGGAGAAGTAGTACGCGCCCGTGTCCAGCAGGCCGACCAGGTCGCCCGCCGCCAGCTTCGGCAGGGGCCGGTCTCGTGCGACCAGGTCGCCCGCGAAACAGCAGGGACCGGCGATGTCCTGGGGGACCTGGCCGTCGCCGGTCTCCGCCTTGGGGCGGCCCTCCGCGTCGTAGGCCAGGACGCGCAGCGGCCAGGCATCGGGGGCGAAGACCGTACGGGTGGCGAGCTGGGCGCCCGCGTGGGTGACCGCGATCGGGCGGCCGCCCGCGGACTTCGCGTACTCGACCCGCGCCAGCACCAGGCCGGACTTGGCCAGGAGGGACCGTCCGAACTCGGTGACCAGCTTGTACCGCCCGTCGAAGAGGCCCGGCACGGTGGTCCGCAGCAACTGTGCGTACTCCCGGTAGCTGGGGGTGATCTCGTCGGAGGCGAAGTTCACCGGGAGGCCGCCGCCGATGTCGAGGGCGTCGATCTGCTGTCGGCCGACCGCCTCGTTGATCTCTTCGGCCAGTTCGTAGGCCGCCCGTATGCCCGCCGCCATCAGCTCCAGCGGACAGCCCTGGGAGCCGACGTGTGCGTGCAGCCGGGTCAGCCAGGGGCGCTCGGCGAAGGCGCGGATGACCCACTCGCGCGCCCCGGGGTCCTGGAGGGCGACGCCGAACTTGGAGGTCGCGGTGGCCGTGCTCATCGCGTTGATGCTGCCGCCGCCCACCTGCGGGTTGATCCGCAGGCCCAGGGGTGCGGGCGGGTCCGCGCGGTGCCCCACCAGCGCACCGAGCCGGTCCAGCTCCTGTGGGTTGTCGGCGTTGACGGCGATGCCCAGGTCAAGGGCCTCGCGCAGCTCGGCCGGGGTCTTGGCGGGGGAGTCCAGGACGATCCGGTCGGGCGTCACCCCCGCCGCGCGGGCCAGCGCCAGTTCGCCGGGGCTGGCCACCTCGCAGCCCAGGCCCTCGTCGGCCAGCAGCCGCAGGACCGGGACGAGCGCGGCGGCCTTGACCGCGAAGGCGTGCAGGACGGGGGTGCCGGGCGTGACGACCTCCTCGAAGGCCGCGCGCAGTTCGGCGGCGGCGGCACGGATCCCGGCCACGTCCAGCAGCCCGACGACGGGCTGATCCGGGCCCAGCAGCCTCTGCTCCACGGCGGCCCGAACGGCCCGTTCGCGCCGGGCGGCCATCGCCACCGGTTTCGAAGTCATGACCTCAGCCAACCATCCGGGGACGGCTGCGGACCAACTGCCCCGGGTCGCTCCCGGGGCCGCTCCGGGGGCTGCTCCCGGGGTTGCTCCGCGGGCCTTGCCCGGCGTCGGCCGCGAGCCCCGACAGCAGCGCCAGGGCCTGTTCGGCGGGGCTGCCCGGGGCGGCGTGGTAGACCACCAGGAGCTGGCCCTCGGTGCCGGTGACGGCCAGCTTCTCGTAGCTCAGCTCGGATCGGGCCGATCTGCGGGTGCTGGAAGGTGGACGTACCGGCGCCGGCCTTGGGCTTGACGTCATGGCGGGCCCACAGCCGCCGGAACCGCTCGCTCCTGACCGACAGCTCACCCACCAGCTCGGCGAGGGGCGGATCGTCGACATCGGGGCCGACGAGCGCGCGCAGGCCGGCCACGACACCGGCGGTGGCGGCCTCGCTGCCGTGCGCCTCGCGGATCTCCGGGTCGAGGAAGAGCGCGCGGACGACGTTCACGCCGGGCCTGCAGAGCGGGGAGAGGGCGATGGCCAGCGGATTGGCGAAGAGGATGTCCATATAGCGGCTCTGGACGAAGGCTGGGTTCCGCGTCCAGGACAGCACGAGCTGCTGGATCCCGGCGGGCACCCGCTCCGGCCGCCGCGGACGACGGCGGCGGGGCGCGGGGCGGGCCAGCCGGTGCAGATGGGCGGTGGCGTCGTCGTCGAGCCGCAGCACGCGGGCCAGGGCGTCGAGCACCTGCTCGGAGGGGTGGCGGTCGCGGCCCTGCTCCAGCCGCAGGTAGTAGTCGCTGCTGATGCCCGCGAGGAGCGCGAGCTCCTCGCGGCGCAGCCCCGGCACCCGGCGCCGCCCCACGGCAGGCAGCCCGACGTCCTCGGGCCGCACCAGCTCGCGGCGCGCCCGCAGATACTCGCCCAGCCGATTCGCGCTCTCCGCCATACCTCCACGCTAGGCGCCCGGCGCGATCTGAGCCTGTCCCTGTGACTCCCGGGATCCGGCTGTGCGGCGGGCTGGACCGGCGGGCGGTGGGGAGGGGCGCGGCCCCTCCTCACCGGGAGCGGCCCGTCCGTCGTCCGGCATGAGGTCGTAGGTGAGGGTGGGGCGCCCGGCGCGGGCGGGGCCCGTGCCTGTCGCTCCCGGGGCAAGCGATCAGCCGTGAGCCCGGTTGATCGCGGCGGGCGGGCGGCTGCCCTCCCCGGCGTGCCGAAGAGGGCCCCGTGCCGTCCGGGGCGCGGGCGCGGCCCGCGTGGCCGTAGGGGCGGCCCGCGTGGTCGTGGGGGCGGTGGCGCGATCTGGAGCCTGTCCCTGTGACTCCCAGGATGCGTGGGGCCTGGCTGGGGGTGGTGGGCGGGGTGACGCTAGGAGCATGGACCGTAACGAAACACGCATCACGACACCTTTCGGCGCCCGTTCCACCGCCGCCGAGGTGGTCGACGGCATCGACCTGTCGGGCAAGCGCGCGGTGGTCACCGGGGCCGCCTCCGGCATCGGTATCGAGACCGCGCGGGCGCTGGCCGGGGCGGGGGCCGAGGTGACCCTCGCGGTGCGGAACCTCGAGGCCGGGGCCCGGGTGGCCGAGGACATCACCGCCACCACCGGCAACAAGCGGCTGCAGGTCGCACCGCTGGACCTGGCCGACCGGGTCTCGGTCGCCGCGTTCGCCGACGGGTGGGACGGGCCGCTGGACATCCTGGTGAACAACGCGGGCGTCATGGCCCTGCCCGAGGGACGTACGCCCGAGGGCTGGGACCGGCAGTTCACCGTCAACCACCTCGGCCACTTCGCGCTGGCGCGTGGCCTGCACGGCGCCCTGGCGGCGGCCGGGGCCGCGCGGATCGTCTCGGTCAGCTCGGCCGCGCATCTGCGCTCACCGGTCGTCTTCGACGACCTCCACTTCGACTACCGGCCGTACGAACCGATGCAGGCGTACGGGCAGTCCAAGACCGCGAACGTGCTCTTCGCGGTCGGCGCCCACGCGCGCTGGGCGGGCGACGGCATCACGGCCAACGCCCTCAGCCCCGGGGGCATCCGGACCAATCTGCAGCGCCACGTCGGGAACATCACGGCCCCGGCGATGGTGTGGAAGACCCCGGAGCAGGGGGCGGCCACCTCGGTGCTGCTGGCCGCCTCGCCACTGCTGGAGGGCGTCGGCGGGCGCTACTTCGCGGACTGCGCCGAGGCCGAGCCGGTGAGCCGCCGCCCCGAGGACCTCATCGCCATGATGGCGGGGGTCGCCCCGTACGCCCTCGACCCGGAGGGCGCCGACCGCCTCTGGGCGACGTCGGAGCGGCTCCTGGCCTCGGACTGACCGCGCTCGACAACCCCCACCAGCACCGCCCCGAGGGCTACCAGCCCCAGCACACCACCCAGGTCTACAGCTCCACCAGCACCGCCCCGAGGTGACGGCCCGCCACCAACTCGCAGAGCGCGCGCGGCGCTTGGCCGATCCCCGTCAGCCGGGTGTACGGATACGTGAGGGCGCCCTCGCGCAGCGCCCGGCCGAACTCGCGCATGTAGGCGGGCATGGCGTCCTGGTGGTCCATCGCGCTGATGCCGCGCAGCGTGACGCCCCGGGCGATGAGGGCCGGCGTGCTGATCCCGGTCGGGGCCGACGCGTCGTCCGAGAGCTGCGCGGCCAGCGCGCCGACCAGGGCGAAACGGGCGTTGCGGCGGGCCAGCGCCAGGGCGGCCCGGAGCTGTTCGCCGCCGACGGTGTCGAAGAGGACGTCGATGCCGTCGGGGGCGACCGCGCGGAGCTGCTCCTCGATCGGCCCGGCGCCCCGGAGGACGACCGCGTCGTAGCCCAGCTCCCGCGTCAGCCGGTCGGCCTTGTGGCGGGAGCCGGTGGAGCCGATGACTCGTTCGGCCCCGTGCAGCCGGGCGAACTGCCCGGCCAGGGAGCCCACGCCGCCCGCCGCGCCGGTGACGAACACCGTGTCGCCGCCCCGCACCTCAGCCCCGCGCACCACGCCCAGCCAGGCGGCGAATCCCTGTGACAGATGGGCGGCGGGGTCCGGCAGCGCCTCGGGGTCGACGGGCGACGCCTGCGCGGCGTCGAGCAGCGCGTATTCGCGCCAGCCCGCGCGGTGGCGGACGAGGGTCCCGGGGGCGAGTTCCGTGCCGGGCGAGCTGATCACTTCCCCGAGGGCCGGGCCCCGCATCACCTCGCCGGCCTTGTGTAGCAGCCGGGGAAGGCCGAGGGTGGCGGGGTCGGCGCGCGTGAGCGGGCGCATCACGGCGGAGACGCTCATCAGCCGGTTGCGCACCAGCACCTGTCCGGGGCCGGGGGTGGGGACGGGAGCGGTGACGACCTCGAAGTGACCGGGGGTGAGCGCCCCTTCGGGCAGGGCCGCCAGACGGACCTCGCGGTGGGTGGCGGGAAGGGACACGCAGGGCTCCTCGGCGGGCGGAGCGGACACCTCCCGGTGACGCTACCCCGGAGGGCCGGACCGTGCCGTTCGTGCCACCGCGAGCCCGCGCCGCTGAACCACCCGGGTGTATGCGCAGCTCCGTGGTATTGACTAGTCATATTCATCGGCATCAAGATGTGAATAACTCGATCCAATCGATGGCAGGGAGGCTTGGCCCCATGACAGGACCGCGACCCGTACGGGCGCCGCGTGGTGCAGAGCTCAGCACTCGGGGGTGGCAGCAGGAAGCCGCCCTGCGGATGCTGCAGAACAACCTCGACCCGGAGGTCGCCGAGCACCCCGACAAGCTCGTCGTCTACGGCGGCACCGGTAAGGCGGCCCGCGACTGGCGCTCTTTCGACGCCATGGTCCGCACCCTGCGCACGCTCAAGCAGGACGAGACGATGCTGGTCCAGTCGGGCCGCCCGGTGGGCGTCATGCAGACGCACGAATGGGCGCCGCGGGTGCTGATCGCCAACTCCAACCTGGTCGGCGACTGGGCCAACTGGGAGGAGTTCCGCCGCCTGGAGGCGCTGGGCCTGACCATGTACGGCCAGATGACCGCGGGCTCCTGGATCTACATCGGCACCCAGGGCATCCTCCAGGGCACCTACGAGACCTTCGCCGCGGTCGCCGCGAAGAAGTTCAACGGCACCCTGGCCGGGACGATCACCCTCACCGCGGGCCTCGGCGGCATGGGCGGCGCCCAGCCGCTGGCGGTCACCATGAACGACGGCGTCGCGATCTGCATCGACTGCGACCCGCGCGCCATCGAGCGCCGTATCGAGCACCGCTACCTGGACGTCCGCGCCGACAGCCTGGACCACGCCCTGCGGCTGGCCACCGAGGCGCGCGACGCCCGGCGCCCCCTGTCGATCGGCGTGCTGGGGAACGCGGCCGAGCTGGTCCCGCAGCTCCTCGCGATGAACGCCCCGATCGACATCGTCACCGACCAGACCAGCGCCCACGACCCGCTGGCGTATCTGCCGATCGGCGTGGACTTCGACGAGATGGCGTCGTACGCCGCCGAGAAGCCCGCCGACTTCACCCAGCGGGCGCGCGAGGCGATGGCCCGCCACGTGGAGGCCATGGTCGGCTTCATGGACGCGGGCGCCGAGGTCTTCGACTACGGCAACTCGATCCGCGGCGAGGCCCAGCTCGCGGGCTACGACCGCGCCTTCGCCTTCCCCGGCTTCGTGCCCGCCTACATCCGGCCGCTCTTCTGCGAGGGCAAGGGCCCCTTCCGCTGGGCAGCCCTGTCCGGCGACGCGAGGGACATCGCGGCCACGGACAAGGCGATGCTGGAGCTCTTCCCGGAGAACGAGTCGCTGGCCCGCTGGATCAAGATGGCGGGGGAGCGGGTCCACTTCCAGGGGCTGCCCGCCCGGATCTGCTGGCTCGGCTACGGCGAGCGCGACAAGGCGGGCGAGCGGTTCAACGAGATGGTCGCCGACGGCACGCTCGCCGCACCGCTGGCGATCGGCCGCGACCACCTCGACTGCGGCTCGGTGGCCTCCCCGTACCGCGAGACCGAGGCCATGCTGGACGGCTCGGACGCGATCGCCGACTGGCCGCTGCTCAACGCCATGGTCAACGTGGCCTCGGGCGCGTCCTGGGTCTCCATTCACCACGGCGGCGGCGTCGGCATGGGCCGCTCGATCCACGCGGGCCAGGTCACGGTCGCCGACGGCACCGCGCTGGCGGGCGAGAAGATCCGCCGGGTGCTGACGAACGACCCCGGCATGGGCGTGATCCGCCACGTGGACGCGGGCTACGACCGCGCGGACGAGGTGGCGGAGGAGCGGAACGTGAGGATCCCCATGAGGGAAGCGCAGTGAGCCGGGTTGTGGGCAATCGTCCCGCAGGGCGGGACGGGTGGGCACAACCCGACCACCGGGCCGCACCCGCGCATGAAACGGAAGGACCGGCGGCGGCAGGCGCACCCGCGACCACCGGCGCGTCGTTCCACGAGATGTGGCGCGACCTGGCGCCCATCGGCCGCAACACAACAACAAACGGTTACCGCCGCTACGCCTGGACGGAAGCCGACGCCGACTGCCGAACGTGGTTCAAGGAGCAAGCCCAGAACCGCGGCCTCACCTACGAGGTGGACCGCAACGGCAACCAATGGGCCTGGCTCGGCGACCCCACCGCCCAAGGCGCCGTGGTCACCGGCTCCCACCTCGACTCCGTCCCCGACGGCGGCGCCTTCGACGGCCCGCTGGGCGTCGTCTCCTCCTTCGCCGCCCTCGACGAGCTGCGAGCACGGGGTGCGCACCCCACCAAACCGCTCGCCATCGTCAACTTCGGCGACGAGGAGGGCGCCCGGTTCGGCCTGGCCTGCGTAGGCTCCCGGCTGACCGCCGGGCAGCTCACCACGGACCAGGCGCACTTGCTGCGCGACGCTGACGGGCTGAGCCTCCCCCAGGCGATGGAGCGCGCCGGATACGATCCGGACGCCATCGGCCCCGATCCGGAGCGGCTGGCCCGCATCGGCGCGTTCGTCGAGCTGCATATCGAGCAGGGGCGTGCCCTGGCGGACACTGACGACGCCGTGGGCGTCGCGTCCGCGATCTGGCCGCACGGCCGCTGGCGGTTCGACTTCCACGGCGAGGCCAACCACGCCGGGACGACCCGGATCGAGGACCGCCGCGATCCGATGCTCACCTACGCCAACACCGTCCTCGCGGCCCGTAAGAAGGCCAGGATCGCCGGGGCGCTGGCGACGTTCGGCAAGGTCAGCGTCGAGCCGAACGGAGTCAACGCGATTGCGAGCCTGGTCCGCGGCTGGCTGGACTCGCGCGCCGCCGACGAGGAGACCCTGGCCGCCGTGGTCGGCGAGATCGAGCGTGCCGCGCTGGAGCGCGGGGAGCGTGACGGGGTGGACGTGCGGGTCACCCGGGAGTCGTTCACACCGGTCGTCGAGTTCGCCCACGACCTGCGTGACCAGCTCTCGGGCCTGCTCGGCGGGGTCCCGATCCTCCCCACCGGGGCCGGGCACGACGCCGGCATTTTGTCCGCGTCCGTTCCTACGGCCATGCTGTTTGTAAGGAACCCCACCGGCGTCTCGCATTCACCCGCGGAGACGGCGGGCGAGGACGATTGCCTCGCCGGTGTGGCCGCACTCGCGGAGGTACTGGAGGGCCTGGCGTGTCACTGACGGCGCAGACGTACTGGGCGGAGCACGCCTGGGTGGACGGAAGCGTGCGGTCGGACGTGGTGATCGTGGCCGCGGCCAACGGACGGATCACGGCGGTGGTGCCCGAGAGTCCGCGCCCGCCCGCCGGATCCGTCACTCTCCGTGGTCTGACGATCCCCGGTCTGGCCAACGCCCACAGCCACGCCTTCCACCGGGCCCTGCGCGGTGTCGTACAGGCGGAGAGCGAGGCGGAGACCGAGGCGAAGGGCGCGCCGGCCCGGCAGCGCGAGGGACAGGGGAAGGGCGCGCCGGACTCCTTCTGGACCTGGCGCGAGGTGATGTACGAGGTCGCCGACCGGCTGACCCCGGACAGCTACTTCGAGCTGGCCCGCGCCGTCTACGCCGAGATGGCGATGGCCGGGATCACCTGTGTGGGGGAGTTCCACTACCTCCACCACGCGCCCGGCGGCGCCCGCTACGGCAACCACAACGCGATGGGGGAGGCCCTGATCGCGGCCGCGGCCGAGGCCGGTATCCGGATCACCCTGCTCGACACCTGCTATCTCTCCTCCGGTTTCGGGGCCGAGCCCAACGAGCATCAGTTGCGCTTCTCCGACGGCACGGCGGAAGCCTGGGCCGAGCGGGTCTCCGAGCTGAAGAGCGACGGCAACACCCGCATCGGCGCGGCGATCCACTCGGTGCGGGCCGTCCCCGCCGATCAGCTCGCGACCGTGGCCGGGTGGGCCCAGGAGCGCACGGCGCCCCTGCACGTCCATCTCTCCGAGCAGACCGCCGAGAACGACGCCTGTGTGGAGGCGCACGGCTTCACCCCCACCCGGCTGCTCGCCGACCACGGCGTGCTGGGCCCGGAGACGACCGCCGTGCACGCCACCCATCTCACCCCCGGCGACATCCGGCTGCTGGGCCACGCCGCCACCGGTGTCTGTATGTGCCCGACCACCGAGCGTGACCTCGCCGACGGGATCGGCCCGGCCGCCGAGCTGCAGAGCGCGGGCTCACCGCTCTCGCTGGGCAGCGACAGCCATGCCGTGATCGACATCCTGGAGGAGGCCCGCGCCATGGAGCTCGACGAGCGGCTGCGCACCCGCGCCCGGGGCCACTGGACCGCGGCCCAGCTGCTGCGGGCCGCCACCGTGGACGGTCACGCGGCGCTCGGCTGGGGCGCGGAGGCAGGCCGGATCGAGGTGGGCGCGCTCGCCGACCTCACCACGGTCGCGCTGGACTCGGTGCGCACGGCGGGGCCGCCGCCCCGGCTGGGCGTCGAGACCGCCGTATTCGCGGCGACCAACGCGGACGTCCGGCACACCGTGGTCGGCGGCCGCCATGTCGTACGGGACGGCACCCATCAGCTCGTCCCGCGCGTCCCGCAAGCGCTGGCCGAGTCCATCGAAGCCCTGCACGGGCGGTGATCCGGCCGCCACCGCAACGGCCGACGAAGGAGAACACCCCCACGATGACCACCGCGACGACTGCGACGACTGCGACGACCGCGCCGACCACGACCGCCATCACCGACATCGCCGGTCTGGTCACCAATGACCCCTCCCTCGGTGAAGGCCCCCTCGGCCTGATCCGGGACGCGGCTGTCGTCATCGACGGCGACCGCATCGCCTGGGTCGGTGAGTCCAGCAAAGCACCCGCCACCGACAACCGGGTCGACGCCGGTGGCCGGGCCGCCATTCCGGGCTTTGTGGACTCCCACTCCCATCTGGTCTTCGCGGGCGACCGGACCGAGGAGTTCAACGCCCGGATGTCCGGCCGCCCGTACAGCGCCGGCGGCATCCGCACGACCGTCGCCGCCACCCGCGCCGCGTCGAACAACGTGCTGCACGCCAACGTCGGCCGCTATGTGGCCGAGGCGCGCCGCCAGGGCACCACGACCGTCGAGATCAAGTCCGGCTACGGGCTGACCTCGCAGGACGAGGCCCGCGCGCTGACCATCGCCGGTGCCCACACCGACGAGGTGACCTTCCTCGGGGCGCATATCGTCGCCCCCGAGTTCGCCGACGACCCGGCCGCGTACGTGGATCTGGTCACCGGCCCGATGCTGGACGCCTGCGCCCCGTACGCCCGCTGGATCGATGTCTTCTGCGAGCAGGGCGCCTTCGACGGCGACCAGGCCCGCACCATCCTGACCGCGGGCAAGGAGCGCGGGCTGATCCCGCGGGTCCACGCCAACCAGCTCTCCTACGGCCCAGGGGTGCAGCTCGCGGTGGAGCTGGGCGCCGCCTCAGCCGACCACTGCACCCATCTGACCGATGCGGACGTCGACGCGCTGGCCCAGGGGGAGACGGTCGCAACCCTGCTCCCCGGGGCGGAGTTCTCCACCCGCTCGACCTATCCGGACGCGCGCCGGCTGCTCGACGCGGGCGCCACGGTCGCGCTGTCCCCGGACTGCAACCCGGGCTCGTCCTTCACCAGCTCCATGCCGTTCTGCGTCGCCCTGGCCGTACGGGAGATGGGGATGACGCCCGACGAGGCGGTGTGGGCCGCCACGGCCGGTGGGGCGCGGGCCCTGCACCGTACCGACGTGGGCCGGGTGAGCCCGGGTGCCCGCGCCGATCTGGTGCTGCTGGACGCCCCGTCCCATGTGCACCTCGCCTACCGCCCCGGTGTCCCGCTGGTCTCGGCGGTGTGGCACAACGGCAACCTGATCTGACGTGACCTGATCTGACGGAACGGCAGCGATCTGACGAGACCTGAGGGCGAACGGCAGCGCGCACGAATAAGGGCCCGTCCCGGTCGGCCGGGGGCGGGCCCTTACCCGTCTGCGGAGGCGTCACTCCTCGATCATCAGACCCTTACGGAGCCGACGGAGGGTGCGCGACAGCAGCCGCGAGACATGCATCTGGGAGATGCCCAGCTCCTCACCGATCTCCGACTGCGTCATATTCGCCACGAAGCGCAGGGAGAGGATCTTCCGGTCGCGCGCGGACAGATCGGCGATCAGCGGCTTCAGGGACTCGACGTACTCGATGCCTTCGAGTCCGTGGTCCTCGTAGCCGATCCGGTCCGCCAGCGCTCCCTCGGAGTCGTCCTCCTCCGGCTGGGCGTCCAGCGAGCTCGCGGTGTACGCGTTGCTCGCGGCCATGCCCTCGACGACCTCGGCCTGGCTGATGTCCAGCCGCTGGGCCAGCTCGCTGACGGTGGGGGCGCGGTCCAGCCGCTGGGCGAGTTCGTCGCCGGCCTTGGCCAGGTCGAGACGGAGCTCCTGCAGCCGCCGCGGTACGCGCACCGACCAGCTCGTGTCGCGGAAGAAGCGCTTGATCTCGCCGACGATCGTCGGCATCGCGAAGGTCGGGAACTCGACGCCCCGGCCGGTCTCGAAGCGGTCGATGGCCTTGATCAGGCCGATGGTGCCGACCTGGACGATGTCCTCCATCGGCTCGCTGCGGGAGCGGAACCGGGAGGCGGCGAACTTGACCAGCGCCAAGTTGAGCTCGACCAGGGTGTTACGCACATAGGCGTATTCGTGGGTGCCTTCCTCCAGCACCTCGAGACGCTCGAAAAGGGTCTTCGACAGAGCCCTCGCGTCTACCGGTGCTACCGTGTCATAAGGAGGTATTTCCGGCAGATCGGACAATTCCGGCAGCTCGTCGAAGAGGTGGCCAACGGTCGCCTGGGCGTCGGCGTCGGGGGTGAACTGCTCGGGCAGGGGGGCCGACGAAACGGTGGTCCGAGTACTCCCCGAGGGTTCGGTACGCGTGTCGTCGAGGCGGGGTGACATAGTCTCCTCCATCGTTCTCGGCATATGGCTGCCGGTGCCATAACGTGCTGCTCCGGTGAGCGGCGCCTCCAAAGCCGGGCCGTAAGCGGATGTGACTCTCTACGCCTACCTGCATCAGCCACCAAGTGGCAAGTCCACGTTGTCCATATTTGCCGAACTATGCGAAATGTTCAGCTACCAGAGGACCGGGTAGAAGGCGTAGGGTTCGATGCGCGCAATCGAAAGCAACGAGACGCCAGAAGAGGTGCGCAGATGGACCGCGGGATGGTCGGCAGCGCCAGCAAAGGCCGGCTCCAGGTCGAGGTTCGGCACCACGGGGCGAGCGCGATCGTGACACCGGCGGGTGAGCTGGATCACCACACCGCCGAAGTGCTGCGCGAGCCGCTCGAGAAGTGCGTAGAGGGGGGACGTGTCCGGCTGGTGGTGGACTGCTCGAAGCTGGAGTTCTGCGACTCCACCGGGCTCAATGTCCTCCTCGGCGCACGACTCAAGGCCGAGGCCGAAGGCGGTGGCGTCCATCTGGCCGGGATGCTGCCGATCGTTGCCCGAGTGTTCGAGATCACGGGCGCGGACGCCGTCTTTACGGTGCATGAGTCGCTTGACGCGGCCCTTGTCGAGTGACATAGATCACTCCTGTTTCCGGCGTGTCATCGGTGGGTCATCGATGCGTTGCCCGCGTCACATCGGTGGGGCGGAAGTAGTGGGTGTTCTCACGCTTTGGCCGGGCAGGAGACAGGCTGAAACTGTTGAAGAGATCAGGTATCCCTTGACCCTGAATCGGTGAATCGGTGAGGTGAAGCGCTGATGAGCACCACCCGGCCGTACCCGCCGGGCGACCGCGGCCCGGACCCGGACGGCCCCGCGGCTTCGGCCTCCCCACCGGCACCCCCGGCACCCCCGACCGCCGGCCCCATCCGCCAGACCCGCAGGCTCGCTCTGATCGGGGCCAGCGGGGCCGTTCCGCGCGCCCGCGACTTCACACGCGAGGCGCTGCGCGACTGGGGGTGGCTTCCGGCCGCGACCGCCGACCACCGGGCCGCCGCCGAGGACGTCCTGCTCGTCGTCTCCGAACTGGTCACCAACGCCTGTCTGCACGCCGAGGGCCCCGAGGAGCTGCGCGTGAGCTGCAACGCCAAGGTGCTCCGCCTCGAGGTCGTGGACCTCGGCACCGGTACGCCCGCGCCGCGCACCCCGCACCGCGCCGGCCGGCCCGGCGGCCACGGCATGTTCATCGTCCAGCGGCTGTGCCTCGACTGGGGGGTCGTGCGGAACGTGGAGGGATCCGGCAAGACGGTCTGGGCCGAACTCGCCGCGCCGGGCTGAAGAGCGCGGCTCAGGCCCCACCGTGATGCCACCGTCCACCCGCAGGCCCGGCTGATCCGCCGCGCCGGCCCGGCCGTGGTCGACCCGGCCGTGCCATCCACGGCCGGGGTCTCCTCCGGCTTTTCCGGCCCCGGGCCCGCCTGATCCCCGCCGCCGCGGCGGCCACTTCACCCCTCTTCTCCGCTTCGCGCCGATCCGGCGTGCTTTTTGTCTTCCCTTGGCAAGGTCCCCGGCGTACCGTCAGCGCCCAATCTGATGTGCCGTCAGTTACATTCGGCTGCGGCGCTTGACGAGAGGGGATCTCGTGGTGTCCCACAACCAACGGCGCCCGGCCGGCCGTGGCGGCGCCCTCACGCTCGCGGCGGCCCTGGCCGGCTCCGTGGTGCTCCTCACCGCCCCGGCCGCGCACGCCGACACCGTGGACGTCGACTACCAGTGCAAGACACCGATCGGCGACAAGAGCGCCGTATCGCCCATCGATATCAAGAGCGTCGCGAGCGGCGGCTCCTACAAGCTCACGATGTCCTTCGAGAAGGGCGTCTCCTCCAGCCCCGTCGAGCTCGGTAAGGGCGCCATGCACCCCAGCGCGCTCATCAAACTGGGCGGAGCGGAGAGCGGCACGCTGTCGGTGTCGGGGCCCGCCAACGACAAGGCCATCCCGGCCAACACCCCGATCAAGATCAGTGATCTGTCGGGCACCTACACCCCCAAGAAGAGCGGAAAGGTCACCTTCACCGCCTCCACCCTCACCATCAAGGCGCTGGGAACGACCACCACCTGCACCCCGGGCAACAACCCCAAGCCCTCGCTGACGCTGGACGTCAAGGGCGCGGGCGGCGGGGACTCCGGCTCCACCGGCGGTACGGGCAGTACGGGCGGCACAGGCGGATCCGGCGGTGCGCAGGGCGGCTCCGGCAACGACCAACTGCCACAGACCGGACCAGCGGACTCCGCCGTCGCGCTCGGCACCCTCGGCGGCACGGTGCTGCTCGCCGGAGTGGCCGGGGCGCTCTGGCTGACCCGCCGTCAGCGGACCCCCTGACGCTCGCGGCAGCCGAGGAGCCGCCGATGCCGTCGCGTATCCGTGCAGTGAGCCGAGCGGTCAGCCGTGCAGCCATGCACGCCGTCATCCGCCCAGCCGTCCGCGTCTGTGCCCCGGCCCTGCTGGCCGCCTCCCTGGTGACCCCGGCGAGCCCGGTGTCCTGGGCCTCCCCGGCTGCCGCCGCCGGACCCGACTGGTCGGCGGCTCCCGCCGCCGGGGGCGGCAGCGCACCGGGCGCGGGCGACCGGCCGTACATCTACCTCGAAGGCGGGCCCGGCGCCGTCCTGGAGGACAAGCTGTCGGTCACCAACAAGGGCGAGCGCCCCCGCACCGTCCGGCTGCGCGGCGCCGACGGCGCCCGTATCGCGCTCGCCGAACAGCGGGTGACGGTGCCGCCCCGCACCCGCGCCGACATCCCCTTCACCGTCACCGTCCCCTCCGACGCGGTGCCCGGCGAACGCCCCGGCGCGGTCATGGTCTCCTCCGGCGACCGCGAGATCGCGGTCCGGCTGCGGCTGCGGATCAGCGGCGCGACGCTGTCCGCCCTCGCCGTGGAGGACGTGACGATCCAGGGCCGCGGCGACCGGGCGGCCATCCGCTACGCCCTCGTCAACCGCGGCAACACCGTGCTCACCCCGCGGCTGGCCGTACGCGCCGACGGGCTCTTCGGCCAGGTGCTGCGCCGGGACCCCCGCACCCTGCCGGTCGAGCTGCCGCCGGGCAAACGGGTGCGGCTCACCGAGAGCTGGCCGCACCCGCCCGCCCTCGACTCGGTGGACGTGCGGCTCACGGTCACCGCGGACGGGGGCGCGCACGCAACGGCGACCGCCGGATACACGGCCGTCCCCTGGTGGCTGCTCGCCCCCGCGGCGGCGGCTCTGGTGGGCGCGGGCACCGGCGGAGGCGTCTGGCTGCTGCGAAGACGACGGCGCCGACCCCGCACCCCGCGACCGCAGCCACAACCGCAGAGCACAGGGGCAGGAGCGACCACGTGAACGCATGCCGATTCGCAGGCACCCCGGCCCGGCCCTCAGCCGTGGTCACCGTGCTCGCCCTGGTCCTCCTCACCCTCGGCGCGCCCCTTACGGGCGGCGCCAAGGCGGCCGAGGGCCCGACCGCGAAAGTCTCCCAGGCCGAGGCGGGCACGGGCGGCACGGTCACCGTGACCGGCGCCCGATGGCGGCCGCGTGCCCTGCTCACGCTGCTCATCTGCGGGCAGAACATGATCGGCGGCACCAACTCCTGCGCCAACGGCGACGGCAGGGCGGTCACCGTCGGCGCGGACGGCACCTTCACCAAGAAACTGCCGGTCGCCGAGCCGCCCAAACCCTGTCCCTGTGTCATCCATATAGCGACCGCGACCGGTGAGGCCGCCGCCGCGGACGTGGCGTTCAAGGTCGCCGGGCATCCGGTCGCGCCGCTGCCGAAGGAGCGGAGCGGAGGCGAGCGGCTGAGCGTGCTCTCGGCCCGGCTCGACGGGTCCAGCGGGCTGCTGACCTGGTTCGGCGCACCGCCGAGTCGACGGCTCGTCGTCACCGTCGGCAATCTCGGCTCGACCCCCGCCCGCGATCCGGTCTTCGAAGTGGGCACCTCGCATGGCGTCTTCGCCCCCTCCTGGGAGGAGCAGCGATGGCGGGGGACGCTCCAGCCCGGGAAGAAGACGCAGGTCAAGCTGGACGTCGAACTGTCGGCCGGGGCCCATGGCGACTATCTGGTCTCGCTGCGCTACGGAGCCAAGCTGCTCGTCGAACAGCCGTGGACGGTGGGGCGGCCCTGGGGCGTCACGCTCTTCTGGGTCCTGCTGTGCGTGGTGGTCGCGGCGACGGTCTTCCGGATCGGCATGGCCGTCGTGGACAAGGTACGGCCCCGTACGTCCCGGGCCGCGCCACCGCCGCGCCCATCCACGCCCCCGTCGTCCGGATCAACCGCGTCCGGATCAACCGCGTCCGGATCAACCGCGTCCGGATCAACCGCGTCCGGACCGGCCGCGGCGAACGGCGCGCATCCGGCGCTGCCCTGGTTCACCCCCGACACGGCGCCGGAGGCACCGCCGCACCACCAGATTTCCGCACCGTCCGAGGAGATCCGATCGACTCCGAAAGGAACCACCTGAGATGCGACGAAGAGTGAGTGCGGCCGCCGTCGCGCTGCTGCTCGGCGGTGCGGGCGTGCTGCTCGGCGCGGGCAGCGCAGAGGGCGCCGAGGTCTCGTACAAGACCGAGTGTCTACCGCCTCCGATCTCCGGTCTGCCGCCGGTGGAGGGCACCACGACCGTGGCCGTGACGGCACCGGCGACGGCCAAGGTCGGGGAGGAGGTCGAGGTGGTGTGGAAGACGGTGCAGGCCGCCTCCAAGAACCCGCCGATCCTCGACCTGGAGGCCAACACCATCCTGCCGACCGGCACCATCACGGTGGGCGGCGCACAGACCGGTGACCTGTCCCTGGAGGGGCCGCGGGAGAACCCGGCGATCCCCAAGGGCGGTGAGATGAAGCTCTCCGACATGAAGGGGAAGCTGAAGCTCACGAAGGCGGGCGAGGTGACGCTGACGCCCGGCGGCTACAACATCAATGTCAGCAAGCCGCTGTCCACGGACACCAAGTGCTCGGCTAAGGAGGCCGTCAAGGCCGCCGCGACCATCAAGGTGACGGACGGCGGCAGCGGTCCGGGCGGCACGACGAGCGGCACCACGAGCGGGACGACCAGCGGCACGACAAGTGGCACCACCAGTGGTACGACGAGCGGGACGACCAGCGGTACCACCAGTGGCACCACGAGCGGCACGACCAGTGGCACCACCAGCGGGAACACCGGTGGCGGGGGCGGCGGAGACGATTCGTACACCGGCAAGGAGGTTGAGGTCGCCTACGCCTGCAAGACCCCCATCGGCGACAAGAACGCGACCTCCCCGGTCCAGATCAACGCCACCAAGAGCGGCGGGAGCTTCGCGCTGACCGTGAAGTTCGGCAAGTCCGTGATGGACAGCCCGGCCGATATCCCCGCCGATTCGGTCAAGCCGTCGATGGCCGTCAAGGTCGGCGGTGCGGACAAGGGCACCGTCGCCGTGGCGGGGCCGACCAACAAGGGGCCCATCAAGTCCGGTGATCCGATCGAGATCCCCGACCTCACCGGCACCTACAAGCCGGGCGCGAGCGGCAAGTCGACGCTCACTCCCGGCGTGCTGACGGTCAAGGCGCTCGGTACGACCACCACCTGCACCCCGTCCAAGGACCCCGGCGCCTCGCTCGAACTGGACACCACCGGCCAGCCCGGCGGCACCACCGGCGGTGACACGACCGGCGGTGGCACGACCGGGGGCAGCGGCTCCGGGGGTGGCACCTCCGGCGGCAGCGGCACCTCGGGCAGCGGCGGTTCGGCCACCAGCGGCGGGCTCGCCGACACCGGTGCCAGTGACCACGGCGGGCTGAAGGCGCTCGCCCTGATCGCCGGTACCACCGTTCTGCTCGGCGGCGCCATCTTCACCCTCACCCCGTGGCGCAAGCTGCGCGGCACCACCCGCTGAACCGAGTAGTCACCCGGAACGGCGAAGGGCCCGGCGCGGTTTCCCGCGCCGGGCCCCTCGTATCGCTACGGAGTACGGCGTACCGCTGCCAACGTCAGTGGACGTCGGCCATCAGGGCCACGACCTTCTTCCGGTACATGAAGACCGCGAAGCCCGCGAGCGCCGCCATGGCCGCCTCCAACGTGATCACCCCGACGCCGCTCAGGTCGACCCCGGCGATGGACAGCAGCCCCGTGATGCAGTCGCCCGCGGTCACGGCCAGGAACCACACGCCCATCATCTGGCTGGCGTACTTCGCCGGCGCCATCTTGGTGGTCACCGACAGGCCGACCGGCGACAGGCACAGCTCACCCATCGTCTGGACCATGTAGATCGACACCAGCCACAGCGGGCTGACCTTCGTCCCGTCCTGGGCCATCCCCATCGGCACGACGAAGACGAAGAACGAGGCGCCGATCAGGACCAGGGCCATCGCGAACTTCAGCGTGGTGTTCGGCTCCCGGTCACGCCGCGCCAGCCACAGCCACAGCCAGGCGAAGACCGGGGCCAGCGCCATGATCATCAGCGGGTTGACCGACTGGAACCACGAGGACGGGAAGTGCAGCCCGAAGATCGTGTCCGCGGTCTTGGACTCGGCGAAGGCGGACAGCGTCGAACCGCCCTGGTCGTAGATCATCCAGAACACCGCGGCGGCCACGAAGAACCAGATGTAGCCGCTCACCTTGGTCTGCTCGACGGCCGAGAGGTCCCGGTCGCGCTTGATCCGGATGAGCACCCCGGTCGGAATGATCAGGCCCAGGATGGTGATCGGGATCAGCACCCAGTTGAGGGTCCAGCTCCCGCTGAGCACCACGCCGGTGTAGAAGACCGCGGCGACGATCAGCCAGATCATCGCCTTGCGCAGCCAGGAGCGGCGCTCCTCGGTCGCCAGCGGGGTGGGGACGACGTTGCTCTCCGGGCTCAGATGGCGGGTGCCGATCAGGAACTGGACCAGACCCAGCGCCATGCCCAGCGCGGCGAGTGCGAAGCCCAGGTGCCAGTTGTACGACTGGCCGACGGTGCCGATCACCAACGGAGCGGCGAAGGCACCGACGTTGATGCCGATGTAGAAGAGGGTGAAGCCGCCGTCCCGGCGCGGGTCCTGCGGACCGTCGTAGAGCTGGCCCACCATCGTCGAGATGTTGGCCTTGATCAGACCGGAGCCGAGCGCCACCAGGGCGAGGCCGACGAAGAAGGTCGCCTGGCCGGGGACGGAGAGCGCCAGATGCCCGGCCATGACGATCCCGGACGCGATGACCACCGTCTTGCGCGGGCCCCACACCCGGTCGCCGAACCAGCCGCCCGGCATGGCCAGCAGATAGACCATGGCCAGGTAGACCGAGTAGATGGCCACCGCGTTGCCCTCGGTCAGCCCGAGCCCGCCGCCCTGCCCGCCGGCCTTGGCGTCGGGGCCGCCGGAGATCAGATAGACCACGAGGAGGGCCCGCATGCCGTAGAAGCTGAACCGCTCCCACATCTCGATCATGAAGAGAGTGGCCAGGCCGCGGGGGTGGCCGAAGAAGGTCTTGCCGCCGGCAGGGGTCCCCTGCGCGGTGGCGCCCTTCGTCAGGCTGGACGCCATGGTGGTTTCCTTGCGTGCTCAGAGAGCGCTGCCGACAGGGCCAGCGCCCATGGGGGGATGGCTGAGCGACTGAGCGCCGGACGTGGTCCGGGCCGGTCGTGCCGGCCCCTTCCTCGCTCCGGACATGACAGAGACCCTTGGGTGCGTCGTCGTCACCAAAGGTCCCGGAGGAGTGCTACAGACGTTGTTTCACCATACGACACGTACTTGACACTCTTGGAGACGGTGAGAGATAGCTCACGGCGGAGGCGTGCAACCTTCCGTGCACCGTCCGTCGCGCCGTACGCGCCCCGTGCCCCGACCTCAGCGGACTACCATCACCCCCATGACCCGAGTACTGCTCGCCGAGGATGACGCATCCATCTCGGAGCCGCTCGCCCGCGCCCTGCGCCGCGAGGGGTACGAGGTCGAGGTGCGCGAGGATGGACCCACCGCGCTCGACGCCGGTTTGCAAGGAGGCGTCGACCTGCTCGTCCTCGACCTCGGCCTGCCCGGGATGGACGGGCTCGAGGTCTGCCGTCGGCTCCGTACGGAGGGCCACGGCTTTCCGGTGCTGGTGCTCACGGCCCGCGCGGACGAGGTGGACACGGTGGTCGGCCTGGACGCCGGTGCCGACGACTACGTCACCAAGCCCTTCCGGCTCGCCGAACTGCTCGCCCGGGTCCGGGCGCTGCTGCGGCGCGGTGCCGTCGAGACGCAGCAACAGCAGCCGGCCACCCATGGGGTGCGGATCGACGTCGAGTCGCACCGCGCCTGGATGGGCGACGAGGAGCTGCAGCTGACCGCCAAGGAGTTCGATCTGCTGCGCGTCCTGGTGCGGGACGCCGGGCGGGTCGTCACCCGCGATCAGCTCATGCGCGAGGTGTGGGACACCACCTGGTGGTCCTCCACCAAGACCCTCGACATGCACATCTCCTGGCTGCGCAAGAAGCTCGGTGACGATGCGGCCAACCCCCGCTATATCGCCACCGTTCGTGGCGTCGGCTTCCGATTCGAGAAAAGCTGAAGAAACTGACCAGGGCTGACACGGTAGGGCAATGCGCCGTCGCTTGATCAACTCCACGCTGGCCGTGGTGCTCGTCGTCATCGCGGTCTTCGGCCTGTCGCTGGTCATCGTCGAGACGCGGACCATCGAGAACAGCGCCCAGGAGAGCGTGAGCTCCGACGCGGTGCGCCTGGTCAGCATCGTCGACAGCAGGCTGCTGGGGGGCGAGGGGGTCACCCCCAGAGTGCTGCGCGAGCAGATCGAGCCCGGCCGCTATGCCGTGATCAGGATGCCCGACCACCGCAATGTGGAGATCGGCAAGCGCCCCACGGGCAGTGTCATCTCCGCCGAGGAGGCGGGTGAGCAGGGCGAGGTCGTACGGGTCGAGGCGTCCCGGACCACGGTGAGCCGCGAGGTCGGCCGCACCATGCTGATCATCCTCGCCGTCGCGCTGCTCGCCGTGCTCGCCGCCGTCGCCCTCGCCGTACGCCAGGCGCACCGGCTCTCCGCCCCGCTCACCGACCTCGCGGAGACCGCCGAGCGGCTGGGCTCCGGGGACCCCCGGCCGCGCCACCGGCGCTACGGGGTGCCGGAGCTGGACCGGGTCGCCGACGTGCTGGACGGGAGCGCCGAGCGCATCGCCCGGATGCTCACCGCGGAGCGGCGGCTGGCAGCGGACGCCTCTCATCAGCTCCGTACGCCGCTGACCGCGCTGTCGATGCGGCTGGAGGAGATCACGCTCACCGACGACCCGGAGACGGTGAAGGAGGAGGCGACGATCGCGCTGGGGCAGGTGGAGCGGCTCACCGACGTCGTCCAGCGGCTGCTGACCAATTCGCGCGATCCGCGCAGCGGCTCCGCGGTCGCCTTCGACCTGGACGAGGTCGTCAAGCAGCAGATCGAGGAGTGGCGCCCGGCCTCCCGCAGCGAGGGCCGCGCCATCGTGCGCTCGGGCAAGAAGGGGCTGCGCGCCGTGGGCACCCCGGGCGCGGTCGCCCAGGTGCTGGCGACGCTGATCGAGAACTCGCTGATGCATGGTGACGGCACGGTCGCGCTGCGTACCCGGGTCACCGGCAACCAGGCCGTGGTGGAGGTCTCCGACGAGGGGCCCGGGGTCTCCCCGGATCTGGGGGCGCGGGTCTTCGAGCGGACCGTCAGCGGACGGAACTCCACCGGGCTCGGGCTGGCCGTCGCACGGGATCTGGCCGAGGCGGACGGCGGCCGGCTGGAGCTGCTGCAGCAGCATCCGCCGGTGTTCGCGCTCTTCCTCAGCCGGGAGGCCGAGGACGCCTCGGGCTCCTGAGCGGCGCCCGAGGCCCCTCGGGCGCTACTTGCGGACCGGCTGCTTACGGGTGGCCTGGGCGGGCGGCGCGTCGGACAGGAAGGCTTCCGCGCGCACGACGGCGTCCCGCGCGGGCAGTGTCCGGAACACCCAGGTCCGGTAGGACCAGAAGCGGAAGAGGGTGCCCAGGCCGATGCCGAGGAACTTGAACACATTGCTCTGCAGCGAGCTGTCCCACCCGAAGCCGTAGGTGGCGGCGTAGAGCACACCGTTCTCGATGATCAGGCCGATGGCGCTGAACAGCAGAAAGAGGCTGAGCTCCTTGGTGCGGCCCTGCTTGTCGCGGTCCCGGTAGGTGAAGTAGCGGTAGCCCACGTAGTTGAAGCCGGTGGCGACCACCGTGGCCACGATGCTGGCCCGCACCACCGGCAGTTCGGTGACGCTGCGGACCAGGTTGAACACCGCGAGATTGACGAAGACGCCGGCACCGCCGACCACCCCGAACTTCGCGATCTCGCGGGCCAGTTGCCCCATCTGGGCGCGCAGCCCGCCGAGTGTGCTCCGTTCACTCATGGTGATCGTTCAGCCCCGTCCCGTCGGTGTCGTCCATCCCCCCATGCTAACCAGCGGCCGTGCCCCGTGCCCTTCAGGTCGCGATCAAGTGTCCGGTGCGTATCTCTGGAGGTTCCTCCGACGCAGGTCAGGGCCGGTCGGCGGAGGAAGTTACCCTGGGAGGGTGACATTCCCGGTAGTCGGCATGGTCGGTGGCGGCCAGCTCGCCCGTATGACCCATGAGGCGGGCATCCCCCTCGGCATCAAATTCAAGCTCCTCAGTGACACCCCCCAGGATTCGGCGGCCCAGGTGGTCAGCGATGTCGTCATCGGCGACTACCGCGACCTGGACGTTCTTCGTGCTTTCGCACAAGGCTGTGATGTGGTCACTTTCGACCACGAGCATGTCCCGGCGGAGCATCTGCGCGTCCTGGAAGCGGATGGGGTGGTCATCCGCCCCGGAGTCGAGGCGCTGCTGCACGCCCAGGACAAGGGGGTGATGCGCGAGCGGCTGAGTGAGGCCGGTGTGCCGTGCCCCCGCCACCGCATCGTGACCGACCCCGAGGACGTCGCGCGGTTCGCGGCGGAAGCGGGCGAGGGCGACGGATTTCCGGTCGTCCTCAAGACGGTGCGCGGCGGTTACGACGGCAAGGGCGTCTGGGTCGTCCGCGGTGTGGAAGAGGCGGCCGAGCCGTTCCGCGCGGGGGTCCCTGTCCTCGCCGAGGAGATGGTCGACTTCGCCCGTGAGCTCGCCGCCAACGTCGTACGGTCCCCGCACGGCCAGGCCGTCGCCTACCCCGTCGTGGAGTCGATCCAGGTGGACGGGGTCTGCGACACCGTGATCGCTCCGGCCCCCGGCCTCTCCGAGGAGCTGTCCGGCACGGCGCAGGAGATGGCGCTGAAGATCGCGGCGGAGCTCGGGGTGGTCGGCCATCTCGCGGTCGAGCTGTTCGAGACCCGCGACGGCCGGCTGCTGGTCAACGAGCTGGCGATGCGCCCCCACAACTCCGGTCACTGGACCCAGGACGGCGCCGTCACCTCCCAGTTCGCCAACCATGTGCGGGCCGTGCTGGACCTCCCGCTCGGCGATCCGCGGCCGCGCGCGCCGTGGACCGTGATGACCAATGTGCTCGGCGGCGACTACCCCGATATGTACGGGGCGTATCTGCACTGCATGGCGCGCGACCCGGCGCTCAAGATCCATATGTATGGCAAGGACGTGAAGCCCGGGCGCAAGGTCGGCCACGTCAACACCTATGGCGACGACCTGGCCGATGTGCGCGAGCGCGGCCGGCACGCTGCCGACTACCTCCGAGGGACCATCACCGAATGAGCGCTCCTGTGATCGGCATCGTCATGGGCTCCGACTCCGACTGGCCCGTCATGGAAGAAGCGGCCAAGGCCCTGGACGAGTTCGAGGTCCCGTATGAGGTGGATGTCGTCTCGGCCCACCGCATGCCGCGCGAGATGGTCGCCTACGGGGAGAACGCGGCGTCCCGCGGCCTCAAGGCCATCATCGCGGGCGCGGGCGGCGCCGCCCACCTCCCGGGCATGCTCGCGTCCGTCACCCCGCTGCCGGTGATCGGGGTGCCCGTACCGCTGAAGTACCTCGACGGCATGGACTCCCTCCTGTCGATCGCCCAGATGCCCGCGGGCGTCCCGGTGGCCACCGTCTCCATCGGCGGCGCCCGCAACGCGGGCCTGCTCGCCGCCCGGATCCTGGCCGCACACGACCCCGGACTCCAGGCGCGCATGTGCGAGTTCCAGGACGAACTCAACGCCCAGGCCACGGAAAAGGGCAAGCGCCTGCGGGCCAAGGTGGACGGGGCGGACTCTTTCGGCTTCGGCCGCTGAATTCCGTGCCCGGGGAGGCGCATCCCGGTCCGAGCTGGTGACTCCCGGCCCGGGCCGCATTTCCAGCCCCTCCGGCGTTTGAGGAGCGGGGTCCGGGGCGGAGCCCCGGTTCGGGAAGGGGCGGGGTGGGGGCCGGCCCGCCGCAGGCGCCCCCAACACGTGACTTCGACCCGGCCGCATACGAAAATGCCAGGATGACCGATCACCTCGCGCAAGCCCACGACCTGCTGGCCGCCCACCCCGTCGTCGACGGCCACAACGACTTCCCCTGGGCCCTGCGCGAGCAGGTCCGCTACGACCTCGACCAGCGCGACATGGCCGCCGACCTCACCCCGTACACCCACACCGACATCCCCCGCCTCCGCGCGGGCGGCGTAGGCGCCCAATTCTGGTCGGTGTACGTGCGCTCGGACTTCAGCGGCGACACCGCCGTCAGCGCCACCCTCGAACAGATCGACGTCGTCCGCCGCTTCACCGACCGCTACGCGACCGACCTGCGCCCCGCCCTCACCGCCGACGACATGGAGGCGGCGCGGGCCGAGGGCCGGATCGCCTCCCTCATGGGCGCCGAGGGCGGCCACAGCATCAACTGCTCCCTGGCCACCCTGCGCACCCTGTACGACCTGGGCGTGCGGTACATGACGCTCACCCACAACGACAACGTCCCCTGGGCCGACTCGGCGACCGACGAGCCGAAGGCGCACGGCCTCACCCGCTTCGGCGAGGAGGTGGTGCGCGAGATGAACCGTCTGGGCATGCTCGTCGACCTCTCCCATGTCTCGGCCGACACCATGCGGGACGCGCTCCGGGTGACCGAGGCGCCCGTGGTCTTCTCGCACTCCTCCGCACGCGCTGTCTGCGACCATCCGCGCAACATCCCGGACGATGTGCTGGGGCTGCTGCCCGCCAACGGGGGCGTGGCGATGGCCACCTTCGTCCCCAAGTTCGTCCTGCCCGAGGCGGTCGCCTGGACCAAGGCGGCGGACGAGAACATGCGCGCCCACGGGATGCATCCGCTGGAGATGACGCCCGCCGGGATGAAGGTCCAGCGGGCCTTCGAGGAGGCCAACCCGCGTCCCCTGGCGACCGTGTCGACCGTCGCCGACCACCTCGACCATATGCGCGAGGTGGCGGGCATCGACCACATCGGCATCGGCGGCGACTTCGACGGCACCGCCTTCACCCCCGAGGGCCTCACCGATGTCGCGGGCTATCCGAACCTGATCGCCGAGCTCCTCGACCGCCGCTGGTCACCGGCCGACCTCGCCAAGCTGACCTGGCAGAACGCGGTCCGTACGCTGCGCGGTGCCGAGGACGTGGCGCGCGCCGCGCAGAGCACTCGCGGCCCTTCCCTCGCGACCATCGACCAACTGGACGGCGTGGCCACCGCCTGACACACCGCCGCCCGGCGCACTGACCAACTGACCAACCTGACGCACCAACAGCCGCTTTAGCGGCTCTTGGTGCCTTTGCGATGCCTTGATGCATCGTTCACGCAACTCTCCTCTTCCTCGTTGCCTTGCGGGCGAGAGAGTCGAAGCGGTCTGACGATCTCTCACGCGCTCAACGAGAAAGAGGCGTTATGCCCGACTTCACCCGCCGTAGACTTCTCGGTGCCGCCGCCGGCTCGCTCGGTATGGGCGCGGCGGCGTCGCTGTTGCCGCCGAATGTGCAGCAGGCGATAGCCGCCGGCCCGGCCAAGGGCGGCTCCCTCCACGACATCGAGCACGTCGTCCTGCTGATGCAGGAGAACCGCTCGTTCGACCACTACTTCGGCACCCTCAAGGGAGTGCGCGGTTTCGCCGACCCGGACGCCCTGACCCTTTCCACCGGCAAGTCCGTCTTCTACCAGCCGGACGAGGAGAACCCGGACGGCTATCTGCTCCCGTTCCATCTGGACACCCACTCCACCAGCGCCCAGGCGATCCCCTCCACCAGCCACGCCTGGTCGGTGCAGCACGAGGCGTGGAACAACGGCGCCATGGACAAGTGGCTGCCCGCGCACCGTAAGGCCGACGGCAAGAACGGCCCGTACGTCATGGGCTACCACACCCGTGAGGACATCCCGTTCCAGTTCGCGCTCGCCGAGGCGTTCACGATCTGCGACAACTACTTCTGCTCGGTCTTCGGCCCCACCTGGCCCAACCGGCTGTACTGGATGACGGGCACCATCGACCCGACGGGCGGCAAGGGCGGCCCGATCCTGGACAACACCGCCCCGCAGCCGTACCGCTGGACGACGTACGCCGAGCGCCTCCAGCAGGCGGGTGTGAGCTGGAAGGTGTACCAGGAGGAGGACGACTACGGCTGCAATCTGCTGGAGCAGTTCCAGCAGTTCCGGGATGCCAAGCCCGGCGATCCGCTGCACGACCGCGGCATGGTGGTCAGCCCCGCCGGGACGTTCGAGGAAGACGCCCGCAACGACCGGCTGCCGACCGTCTCCTGGATCATCCCCACCAGCACCCAGTCCGAGCACCCGGACTATCTGCCCGCCGCCGGCGCCGACTACGTGGCCTCGAAGATCGAGGCCATCGCGGCCAACCCGGAGGTCTGGCGCAAGACCGTCTTCATCCTCAACTACGACGAGAACGACGGTCTGTTCGACCACGTCCCGCCGCCCACCCCCAAGCAGGGGACCGTGGACGAGTTCGTGGGCGGACTGCCCATCGGTGGCGGCTTCCGGGTGCCCTGCCTGATCGTCTCGCCGTGGACGGTGGGCGGCTGGGCCGCGGGCCAGGCGTTCGACCACACCTCGGTACTGCAGTTCCTGGAGCGGCTGACCGGGGTCGAGGAGCCGAACATCAGCCAGTGGCGCCGCCGTACCTTCGGCGACCTCACCTCGGCCTTCGGCTTCTCGCACGCCGCGCCGAAGCCGCCGAAGCTGCCGGACGACACGGCCGAGCAGTTGGAGCAGGCCAAGAAGGACGTCGAGAACCTCCCGAAGCCGACCCTGCCGGGCGCCGACCAGAAGCCCCCGCAGCAGGAACGCGGTCACCGCCCCCGCCGCTGAAACCGACCCGACGCCGCCCCCGCCGGAGACCGTCCGGCGGGGGCGACGGTTACGTCGGGGGAGGGCGACGGCTACGCCAGCGGGCGCCCCAGCGCGCGGTAGGTCCAGCCGGCCTCGCGCCAGTGGTCGGGGTCCAGGGCGTTGCGCCCGTCCAGGATGCGGCGCTCGGCGACAACGCTGCCGAGGGCCGCCGGGTCCAGCTCGCGGAACTCGCGCCACTCGGTGAGATGCAGCACCGCATGGGCGCCCTGTGCCGCCTCGGCCGCGGTCGCCGCGTAGGCGAGGGTCGGGAAGAGGGCCCGGGCGTTCTCCATGCCCTTGGGGTCGAAGACGGTGACCTGGGCGCCCTGGAGCTGTATCTGACCGGCCACATTGAGTGCGGGGGAGTCCCGGACGTCGTCGGAGTCCGGCTTGAAGGTCGCGCCCAGCACGGCGACCCGCTTGCCCAGGAAGCTGCCGCCGACGGCCTCGCGGGCCAGCTCGACCATGTGGCCGCGGCGCCGCATGTTGATCGAGTCGACCTCGCGGAGGAAGGTCAGCGCCTGGTCGGCGCCGAGCTCACCGGCGCGCGCCATGAAGGCACGGATGTCCTTGGGCAGACAGCCGCCGCCGAAGCCGATCCCGGCCCGCAGGAACTTCTTGCCGATGCGCTCGTCGTAGCCGATGGCCTCGGCCAGCTTGACCACATCGCCGCCCGCGGCCTCGCAGACCTCGGCCATGGCGTTGATGAAGGAGATCTTCGTCGCCAGGAAGGAGTTGGCCGCGACCTTCACCAGCTCGGCGGTCGGGAAGTCGGTCACCACGAAGGGCGAGCCCTCGGCGATGGGCGTCTCGTACACCTCGCGGAGCAGCTTCTCGGCCCGGTCGCCGGCGACGCCGACCACGATCCGGTCCGGGTGCAGGGTGTCCTGGACGGCGAACCCCTCGCGCAGGAACTCCGGGTTCCAGGCGAGCTCCGCGTCGGCCCCCACCGGGGCCAGCTCGGCCAGCCGGGCCGCGAGCAGGTCGGCGCTGCCGACCGGCACCGTGGACTTGCCCACGACCAGCGCGGGGCGGCGCAGATGCGGGGCGAGCGAGTCCACCGCGGCGTTCACGTAACTCATGTCACAGGCGTACTCGCCGTGCTTCTGCGGGGTGTTCACACAGATGAAGTGGATGTCGCCGAACTCCCCGGCCTCCTCGTAGGAGGTGGTGAACCGCAGCCGCCCGGTGGCGCCCTCGATCCCCGCGACGTGGCGCCGCAGCAGGTCCTCGAGGCCGGGCTCGTACATGGGCACCCGGCCCTCGGTGAGCATCGCGATCTTCTCGGGCACGATGTCGAGGCCGAGCACCTCGAAGCCCAGTTCCGCCATGGCCGCTGCGTGGGTGGCGCCGAGGTAGCCGGTGCCGATCACAGTGATCTTGAGGGCCATGCAGTGCTCCAGAACGGTCGATCGCAGATGCGGTGCCTGAGCATAGTCGGGACCACGGGACGGGCTCAGCCGACTCTGTCAGGTAACTCACGTATACCTACCGGGGCCTCGCCCCTAGAATTCAGTTACTTAACGGTAGTTAGCACTCTTGGGGAGTGAGAGGCTTGGCGTCCTCGGTGAACGACTTCGACCTGTACCGGCCGTCCGAGGAGCATGACATGCTCCGTGACGCCGTCCGCTCTCTCGCCGAGGCGAAGATAGCCCCCTTCGCGGCAGAGGTCGACGAGGGGGCCCGCTTCCCCCAGGAGGCGCTCGACGCCCTGGTCGCGAACGATCTGCACGCGGTGCACGTCCCCGAGTCCTACGGCGGCTCCGGCGCGGACGCGCTGGCCACCGTGATCGTCATCGAGGAGGTGGCCCGGGTCTGCGCCTCGTCCTCCCTGATCCCGGCGGTCAACAAGCTGGGGTCGCTGCCGGTCATCCTCTCCGCCTCCGAGGAGCTGAAGAAGAAGTACCTGGCCCCGCTCGCCAAGGGCGACGCGATGTTCTCGTACTGCCTCTCCGAGCCGGACGCGGGCTCGGACGCGGCGGGGATGAAGACCAAGGCGGTGCGCGACGGCGACTTCTACGTCCTCAACGGTGTCAAGCGCTGGATCACCAACGCCGGGGTCTCCGAGTACTACACGGTGATGGCCGTCACCGACCCCGAGAAGCGCTCCAAGGGCATCTCCGCCTTCGTCGTCGAGAAGTCCGACCCGGGCGTCTCCTTCGGCGCCCCGGAGAAGAAGCTCGGCATCAAGGGCTCCCCGACCCGTGAGGTCTATCTCGACAACGTCCGCATCCCCGCGGACCGGATGATCGGCGCCGAGGGCACCGGCTTCGCCACCGCCATGAAGACCCTCGACCACACCCGGATCACCATCGCCGCGCAGGCCCTCGGCATCGCCCAGGGCGCCCTGGACTACGCCAAGGGGTATGTCCAGGAGCGCAAGCAGTTCGGCAAGCCGATCGGCGATTTCCAGGGCGTCCAGTTCATGCTCGCCGACATGGCCATGAAGCTGGAGGCCGCCCGGCAGCTCACCTACGCCGCCGCCGCGAAGTCCGAGCGGGGCGACAGCGACCTCACCTTCCAGGGCGCCGCGGCCAAGTGCTTCGCCTCGGACGTGGCGATGGAGGTCACCACGGACGCCGTCCAGCTGCTCGGCGGCTACGGCTACACCCGTGACTACCCCGTGGAGCGCATGATGCGCGACGCGAAGATCACGCAGATATACGAAGGCACGAATCAGGTCCAGCGGATCGTCATGGCCCGCAACCTGCCCGGCACCCGGGGGAGCGCACGATGAGCACGAACGACCCCGTCATACGCAAGGTCGGCGTGGTGGGCTGCGGACTGATGGGCGCTGGGATCGCCGAGGTATGTGCACGCCAGGGCCTGGATACACTCGTGTACGAGGTCGACGGCGCGGCGCTGGAATCCGGCCGAGGCAGGATCACCCAGTCCCTCACCCGAGCCCTCGAACGAGGCAAGCTGACGGCGCAGGATCGTGACGCCGTGGTGGACGCACTCGCGTTCACGACCGATCTGAACGACTTCGCCGACCGGGACCTGGTGATCGAGGCCGCGCCGGAGGACGAGGCACTCAAGACCGACATCTTCGCCACCTTGGACCGGGTCGTTCTCCGGCCCGACGCCCTGTTCGCTTCCAACACCTCGTCGATCCCCATCATGAAGCTCGGCGCGGCTACTTCACGGCCGGGCCAGGTGATGGGGCTGCACTTCTTCAACCCCGTTCCGGTGCTCGATCTGGTCGAGCTCGTGCCGTCTCTGGTCACCGCCGACACGGCATGGGATCGAATGCGCCACTTCGCTGCTGACGTCCTGGGCCGGCATGTCATCGTCTCTCAGGACCGAGCGGGATTCGTGGTCAACTCCCTGCTGATTCCCTATCTTCTCGCGGCCATCCGTATGTTCGAGTCCGGATTCGCCGTTGCCCAGGACATAGACGAAGGCATGGTGCGCGGCTGCGCGCACCCGATGGGGCCCCTCGCGCTGGCCGACCACATCGGCCTCGACACGACCCTGGCCGTTGCGGAGTCCCTCTACGGCGAGTTCAGGGAGCCGCTTTACGCACCGCCGCCACTGCTGTCCCGGATGGTCGAGGCCGGCCACCTCGGGCGCAAGGCCGGCCGGGGCTTCTACACCTACTCGGCACCTGTGGCCCGATGATCGCGCTGTACGGATCGTCGACAGCCGCCGCGCGTTTCCGTCCTGTGCAGGGGGGCCTTGTCACACCCCTGAACGCTGTTACCCGGCACAGCTCGGTCCCCCACAAGGAGGTCGAAGCGAGGAAAGTGGATGGGGGGCGAGCCACCCGTGAGGCGTGCGTCCCCCGAGTAACACGGTGATGCATGCTGCGCACACCATCCCGCACTGAAGAAAGCGCACTTCACATGCCCACATGGCTGATCACAGGATGCTCGACCGGACTCGGCCGCGCCCTCGCCCGGACAGTGCTCGAACGGGGCTGGAACGCGGTCGTCACGGCACGCAACGCGGCCTCGGTCCAGGACTTCCCCGCGCTGTACCCCCGCACCGCGCTCGCGCTCCCGCTCGATGTCTCCGACACAACGCAGGTCGGAGAGGCCGTCCGGGCGGCGGAGGACCGGTTCGGGGGTGTGGATGTGCTGGTGAACAACGCCGGGCACGGTTATCGCGCCGCTGTCGAGGAGGGCGAGGAAGAGGACGTCGCCGAGCTGTTCACGACCAACTTCTTCGGCGCGGTCGAGATGATCAAGTCGGTGTTGCCCGGTATGCGAAAGCGCCGCAGTGGGGCGATCGTGAACGTCTCGTCCATCGCCGGTCGGCTGGCGCTGCCGGGGTCCGGTTACTACTCGGCCACCAAGTTCGCCCTCGGGGGCGTGTCCGATGCGCTGCGCAAGGAGGTGGAACCGCTCGGTATCAAGGTGATCCTGGTCGAGCCCGGCGCCTTCCGCACGGACTTCGCTGGGCGTTCGCTCCAGCAGTCACGGGTCGTCATCGCGGACTACGACGACACCGCGGGCCTTCGGCGCAAGCAGAACGACACCAGTCATGGGCGCCAGCCCGGCGATCCCGCTCGCGCCGCGCAGGCCATCATCACGGCCGTGGACTCCGCCGACACGCCGTTCCGGTTGTTGCTGGGCAGTGACGCGGTCAAGGTCGTCGGGGATGAGCTACAAGCTCAGATCGAGGAGCTCCAGGCGTGGAAGGAGACGAGTCTGAGCACCGATTTCCCCGAGTGACGTCCGGCGTTCCGCGCCCCGGCGCCGCTGTGGGCCTCGGCGTCACTCTCCCGAGGCCCACAGTCCTAACGGTCGCGTGCGGCGGTCACGGACGCCCGGTGAACAAGGCGGTCAACCGCTCCACGTTCTCAAGGCATTCAAGGCTGCGGGCGTCCGCGATCCAGGCACTCACGTCCTGGTCCGGCTCGGCTTGGAGCCACTTGGCGGACAGGTCGTCCCAGGTGACCCCGCCCCGCGCGCTGTGGCCGCGCGGGTGGTCGACGCGTTCGGTGACCGTCCTGCCGTCCTTGGTCCTGATGGTGACGACCGCTCCCCGGCCGTCGGGGGCTTGAGCCTCCAGAAGCGGATTCACGACCACGGTGATCCGGGCTCGCATCCTGGTGAAGGCAGGATCGTCGAGGACGGAGGGGAAGTACGTCTCGTTGAGCCGGAGCCCTCCGCGCAGGAGAGCCACGGCGAGCATGTCCTGCACACAGATGCTGTGCATCCGCCGGTCGTCCACCACCCGCAGTGCGCGGGCCGGCATCCCCACCTGTACCGCGGAGATGGTCTCGGAGTCCAGGCGGTGGCGTGCGACGAGCGACAGGGCCGCTTCGACCGGGGAGTGGATCGGGTATCCGGCCCGCAAGAACTTGAAGTTCGCCCCCAGCACGGCGAAATCCCTTCCGAGGTCGCGCGTCACCGTCTCCAAGGCGTTGTCCGTTCCCCAGGCGTCGAACAGGCCGTGCCGGTCACCCAGGATGTCATCGCACCCTTCGAATCCGGTGGCCGCCATCAGGGCCGCACTGACGCCCGCCATGGCGTACTGGCCGTTGCAGAACGCCTTGCTGATGTGCCGCCGCTCCTGGAACAGCGCGCAGAGCCCGTTCGCCTGGAACGTCGCCAGCGCCATCGCGTGACAGTGCTGCTCCGGGGACAGGCCCATGAGCCGGCTGCACGCCACCGAGGCGGCGACAGCGTGCAGAAAGTCCGAGTTCAGGTGATGTCGTTCCTTGACGCCGAAGAGACCACCGCAGGCTTCGATGAGCCGGACACCGACGTCGTAGCCCAGCACCACGGCGTTGAGGAGTTCTCCGCCACTCGCCCTCTGCCGCTCTGCCATGGCGACCGCGGCGTGGACGAGTGTCGCGCCGGGGTGACCGCCGACGACATGCGCGCCGTCGATCTCGTCCGCGTGTCCCGCCGTTCCGTTGGCGAGAGCGGCGAGCGGCGCGCAAACGCGCAGGGAAGTGCCGAGGACAGAGCACTCCGCAGGACCGGCCATCCCGGCGACGTAGCGCGCCGCGAGCGCGCCGGCCGGCTGTTCTCTGCCGAAGTGGGCACTGCCCATCTCGTCCAGGATCACCTGTTTCGCGCGCTCGCGTACCTCTTCGGGAATCGCTGCCAGCGAGGTGGAGGCCGCGTACTGCGCCAGTGTGAGGGTGGGCGATCCGGTCACCGGTTCACCGCCTCCAGGCGGGGTTCGGTCAGCGCTTCGGGTGCGGTGATCACGGCGTCGTTCGCCGTGTGACGGACGGGTGGACGCCACGAGATCGGGCTTGCCGACATCGCAGTCACCTCCTGGCTTCCAGAGGGAGGAAAGATGGGTACCGCCGAGGACGAGAGGGCGGAGGGCGTCGGTGAGGTCGTAGTGCAGAGTGCGGGCGACACCCCGCCCGGAGGCGCCTGTGCCACCAGCGCCCGGATCACGGATGCTGGTGACAGCGGGCGCCTCGCACCGTGCGCTGATCCGCCGTCACCCACTTGGCGCTCGAATCCTCAGGTCGGGTCTGCCGGCGTGGCGCGTTCGAGGTCGAGCTGTCGTGTCTCGCCGACGGTGAGCACGCTGATCAGGCTGATGAGGCAGACGCCGGCCAGCATGCAGCCGAAGACGAACCCGCCGAAGGAGTCGATGACGGAGGCCGCGACCAGGGGTGGTACACCGCCGCCGAGCATGCCGGCGAGGCTGTAGCTGAGACCGGCCGCGGTGTAGCGGTAGCGGGTGTGGAAGAGCTCGGAGAGGAACGCGCCCTGAGGCCCGGTGGCGACCCCGGAGATGAACATCGTCACGGGGAGTCCGATCGCGAAGACCGCGCGGGAGCCGATGTCGAGGATGGGGAACAGGGCCAGTGCCCATACGACGGCTGCGGAGGCCGCGCCGACGATGACCCAGCGCCGTCCGATGCGGTCGGAGAGGACCGCGCCGAGCACAACCCCGGCGGAGATCGACAGGCCGCCCGCCATCGCCATGCCCAGGACGAAGGTGTGTGGCAGTTCGAGTACCGCCGTGCCGTAGCTGACCAGGTAGGTGCCGCCGATATAGGTCAGCGCGAAGCCGACCATCACCGTGCCTGCGCCGAGCAGCACCTGGAGCGGCTGGTGCTTGAACGCCTCGACGAACGGCATCCGGGAGGTGCCCGACTGTGCGATCTGCTTCTTGAACACCGGGGTTTCGTCCATCCGCAGCCGGACCCAGAGGCCGAAGATGACGAGCAGGAAACTGGCGACGAAGGGGATCCGCCAGCCCCAGCTGGTGAAGGTGTCGTCGCTCATGAGCAAGGTGGTCAGGAAGAAGGTGAGGTTGGAGAGCGTGATGGCGGCGCCCCCGCCGAAGTTGGGGAACATCGACCAGAAGCCGCGTTTGCCCTTGGGGGCGTGCTCGGAGGAGAAGAGGACGGCGCCGGCGAACTCGCCGCCCGCGGCCAGCCCCTGCAGGATGCGCAGCACCACGATCAGGATGGGTGCGGCCACGCCGATCTGGTTGGCAGTGGGCATGCAACCGACGAGGATCGTGGCCAGTCCCATGAGCAGCATGGTCGCGATGAGGGACTTCTTGCGTCCCAGGCGGTCGCCGAAGTGCCCGAACAGGATGCTGCCGAACGGCCGGGCCACGAAGGCGACGCCGTATGTGGCGAATGAGGCGACGGTGCCTTCGGCCTCGCCCAGGGCTGGGAAGAATACGTGGGGGAAGACCAGGGCTGCGGCTGTGCCGTAGATGCCGAAGTCGTAGAACTCGATCACGGTGCCGATGAAGCTGGCGGTCGCGACTCGTTTCATCCCTGGAGGAGGTGTTTCTTCGGCCGGCGGGTGGGGTGCTCCGACTGGCGGAATCGTCTGTTCCTGTGAGTGCGTCATTGCATCTCCCTGTTGTCGACGCGGCTTCGTCGCGGCGTCAGAAGGGCCGACAGCCGGGGAAGCCGGTCCGTCGACAGGGCGCGGCGTTGACCGCGCACGTTCTGATGGGCGTCAGTCGAGGAACTCGCCGGTTCGCGGCACCTCTTCCGCGATCCGGAGAATCTCGGTGTTCATGGCGCCGAGCCCGTTGAAGTCAACCTTCATGAACGCGTCCTTTTCGTGGAGGGACGAGGTCTCGGCGGGCCGGCTGGGGACACGGTCGTACTGTGTGGTTCGTATATAAGAACTCAAGACCGTATGTGCGATTGACCGTAAGACCCCGTGCTGAGCGTGTCAACGCTCGCGCGCAGGGCTTTTTGATTGGCGCAACGCCCTCGGCCCCATTGACATCACCCGGCCCGACTCATAGCCTCATGGCTGTAAATACGCACTAGAGTTCGTAAATACGTCCAGTCGGCGACATGCTCGCACGACTGCCTTGCGGATGTGCAAGTGATCAATGCCGGGCAGTGCTGCTTCGTCCCGTGCGGCTCGGTGCTGATGGCCCCGTCTGGATGCGGAAGTCGTCGAGGCCGAGCCTCCTGAGGCCCCTGTCGGCGGCTGCTCGCCGTCGACGAAGACGGATCCGAGCGACCGCAGAAGGTAAGGAGCTGAACCATCATGGCAGTTGACGCAGGCATCGCGGTCCTTCCGCCCGGGCAGCAGAAGCTGGAGATCCGGGAAGTGGCGCTGGACGCCCTTGGTCCCTACGAAGTCGTTGTGCGGCAGAAGGCTTTCGGGGTGTGTCACAGCCAACTGGACCGGATTTACGATCCCTCGCGGACCGAGTCGATGCTGCTCGGGCACGAGTCCATCGGAACGGTGGCCACGGTGGGCGACCAGGTCCGCCACGTGGCGCCCGGAGACGAGGTGCTCATCACCTGGATCCCGCGTACGCCGCTCGACGGCCGCCCTCCGGTGCCCTCGCAGGTCGCCTTTCCGGATGGTGACCTGGCCAGGACCCACAACACCTTCACCTGGGGCACCCACGCCGTCGTCGACGAGCAGTATGTGGTCAAGGCCCCGGCGGGCACCCCGCTGGACCTCGGCTCGATCATCGGATGCGCGCTCATGACCGGCGCCGGTGCGGTGATGAACAGCGCCCAGGTCCGTCCGGGCCAGAGCGTCGCCGTCTGGGGCGCCGGAGGCGTCGGACTGTGCGCCATCGCCGGAGCCGCCATTCTCGGGGCCTCTCCGGTCGTCGCCGTCGACGTCGACGACGACAAACTGAAGCTCGCGCGGCAGTTCGGGGCGACCGATGTGGTCAATGCCAAGAAGATCGACCCGGTGGCGGCCATCCGTGCGCTGACCGGGCATGACGACGGGACGCGAGGCGTCGACTACGCCCTCGACTGCACCGGTATCGGCGCGAACATCCCGGTCAGTCTCGCGTCCGTGCGCCCAGGTGTTCGCGGAGCCGGCATCCGCGGCGGAGCCGACGTGCTCGTCGGTATTCCGCGGGTGCCCTTCCAGCTGGACAGCATGGATCTCCTCAACGGCGAGAAGAGCCTCCTCGGCTGCGTCGGCGGGAGCTGTGATCCGGCCCGCGACTTCGAGACCTTCGTCGAGTGGACCCGTGACGGGCGGTTCGACCCGAGCGCGCTGGTCACCGACCGGTTCTCGCTGGACGAGCTCAACACCGCGGTCGAGGCACTCCATGAGGGCCGGATCCGCGGCCGTGCCGTCGTCGAACTCGAGGGATGAGCCAGTTCGACGGCGTCGCCGAACACAGCCCGCTCCCCGAAGTGGTGCAGGCGCGACAGTTCCTCGCCGCCCAGGCCGCCCTGCTGGGCACGGCGGACTTCGCCGAGGGTCATCACCGCCCCTGCGCAGGAAGCGGCCTCCGCTTCGCGGGTTCGTAATTATGAATACCTGGTCGGTCTCGGCTACATTGGGCATCGTGACGGACACGTCTTCAGCTTCCGACGACAGCGGCCCGAAGAACCACCGGACCGTCGACCGGGTGACGCAGATCCTCGAGGAGGTCGTCTACCACCCGGGCATCGGCTTCGCCGAAATCGCCCGGGCGCTGGGTGCCCCCAAGAGTTCGGTGCACGGCTTCATCCGGGGCCTTCAGGCCAAAGGGTGGTTGTACGAAGACAATCACCGTTTCTACCTCGGCCCCGCCGTCTACGGTCTCACCCTGGCCAGTGGTCACATCCGCGCTGGGCAGGTGACGCAAGCCGATCTCGACGCGCTGCACGAGGCGACCGGGTTGACCGTCTTCCTCGGGGTTGAGGCCGGCGACCACCTGATCTACATCGGAGAGTCGGGCACGGACGCGCTCACCGGCTTCGCGGCACGCAGCAACATTCGCCGCACGCTGCTGTCCACGGCAGGCGGCAAGGCCCTGCTGGTGGCGCGGCCTGATGCCGACCGGGAGGCCTACCTGCGTCGCCAGCAGTCGGAGAATGCCGAGCTCGTCTCCGAGTTCCTGGCCGAATTCGCCGACATCAGCAAGAGCCGTGTCGCGAAAAACCTCCGCCACCACGGGGCCCAGCTCGCGCTCGCTGCCGTCGTGCGCAACCAAGCCGGAGACAGCGTCGCCGCGGCCATCCTGATCGGCCAGGCAGCGGAGATGAAGCGCCGCGAGGCCAAGCTGCGCAGGACACTCCTCAAGCACGTCGACTCCTGGTCACTGCATACTGTTTCAGCGCGGGAGCCCATCTGACCGCCGTGTGACCTGGGAGTTCGGAAACTTATGGACCTCGCGGGTGGAGACGTCGTCGTCACCCGCGATCATGTGTTGCGGTGACGTGACAGGCGGCTCGGATCATCCTCTTCGCGGGGGTGTTCGCCGGATCGCTCGTGAAGCTCAGGAACTCCGGGTCCCAGGGCCAGTGCCGCCGGTCGTCCTCACGCGGCCGGCCGTTCTTCTTCAGCCTCCCTGCACCTGACGTCGGGCGACGACGCGGGTTCTCAGGCGTGTACTGCCTCAGCGATCTCCTCCAGTGAGGAGGATCCGTGCGGGGTGCCGCGCATGAAGGCGCGGACCCTGGCCTGCCCCGCCGTCGTTCATCGTGGCGGCGCTCGCCGTCCCCGCCCTGACCCACCGGCTGGGCAACGGGATTCGCCGGCGGCCTCGGTGCGAGGGCTGTCCGCATGGCCTGGCCGAGCCGGGTCGGTCCAGACCATGACGGCATTGACCGTGTGCTCGGCGGGGGCCTACTGTAATTGCCATAATAACGATCCGTCGTTCATTATTGCGAACTGCTGAGGTGTGATGCAGACGTCGTCGCAGGCCGAGCTCGCCGAGGCATACCGTCGCCCGGAGGAGCGGCCCACCCGCCGGATCGAGGGATTCGCGGTGGCGGGCGGCGCGTGGGCGACGACGGTCCCGTTCCCCAGCCCGCTGGCGTACTCGTACTCCTACGCGCTGCGCTATCCCGACGGGCTCGTCATCGTCGATCTCGGTTGGGACTCCGATGAGGCCTGGCATGCCTTTCTCGCCGGTCTCTCGCGGGCGGGGGCCGACCTCGACGAGGTGATCGGCGTCGTCGTCACCCACGCGCATCCGGACCACTACGGGCTCGCTTCCCGTATCCGGGAGCACACTTCGGCGTGGATCGGGGCCCACCCGGGTGAGCGTGCCCAGATCCGGGTCGACGCCGCGGAACGCCGTGCGCGGCTCGCCGAGATCACGGACTGGCTGCGGGACTGTGGCGTACCGGGATCGCTGCTCGCCGAGCTGGACGGCGAACTCGGCGCACTCGACGCCGTGTTGCCGACGATCGAGCCGGACGTGGAGCTCCAGGACGGTGTCCCGGTTCCCGGCACGGGCGGAGCCCTGGTCCCGGTGCACACTCCTGGCCACACCGCGGGACACCTGTGCTTCCACGAACGCGAGCGGAACCTGCTGCTGACCGGTGACCACATCCTGCCGAAGGTGACGCCGAACGTCGCGCGCAGGCCGGGCTCCGACCCGGATCCGCTGCGGGACTTCCTAACGTCCCTGGGCCGTCTGCACCGGATCCCGGACTCCGCGGTGGTGCTCCCGGGCCACGAGTGGCCGTTCGACCGGCTGTCCCGTCGCGTCGACGTCCTGCGTCAGCACCACCACGAGCGGCTCGCGGAGATCGAGCACGCCGTCGTGCGCGGGTGCGACACGGTGTGGAAGGTCGCGGAGGCGGTGTCGTGGGCGCGGGACTTCTCGGCCTTCACTCCGCGCTCACTGCGATCGGCGCTCGCCGAGACCTCGGCGCATTTGATCCGGCTGGCCGAGGAAGGGCGTATCCGGCGTAGCGGATGCGGGCCGGAGCGTTGGACCACCGAGCAATCCGACCCCACTCAGTGACGAGGAGACCCATGGTGACATCGCAGTCCCGACAGTTCGTGCTGGTCCATGGCGGGCGACACGGGGGGTGGTGTTGGCGGCCGGTGGCGCGACGGCTGCGCGCCGCCGGACACGAGGTGTTCACCCCGACGCTGACCGGACTCGGTGATCGGGCACACCTGCTCACCCGCGAGGTCGGTCTGGCCACCCATGTCGAGGACATCGTCGCGACGTTCGAGTACGAGGACATCCGCGACGCGGTGCTCGTGGGTCACAGCTACGGAGGCATGCCGGTCACGGGCGCGCTGGAGCGGATCGGCGACCGTGTCCGGGCGCAGGTCCTGCTCGACGCCCAGGTGCCGCGGACCGGCGAGTCCGTGTTCGACCTCAACGGCCCCCAGCGCGCGGAGGCGATGATCGCGCTGGCGGACGAAACGGGCGAGGGGTGGTACATCCCGCCCGCGGACGCAGCCCGCTACGGCGTGACCGACCCGGTCGACGTGGCCTGGGTGAACAGTCGAATGACCGCCCAGCCGCTCAGGACCTACCAGGATCCGAGCGGGCCGACCGACCGCGCCTGGCGGCACCCGGGGATCTTCGTCGAGTGCGTCCCCTCGTCCCAGGAACCGCACATACTCGAGCGTATGCGGATCCGGAGCGCCGAGGACCCCCACTTCGGCTACCGGGTATTGAAGACGGCGCACAACGCGATGGTCACCGATCCCGAGGCCGTCACCGCGTTGCTCATCGAGGCGCTCGAGCTGGGCTGAGCGGGGCGGGACCGGTGCCCACCGCCGACGGCCCGGTGCGGGTCGGTGCCCCGTCGGCGAAGCCGACTGTGCTCATGATCGCGGCCGCGCCTGGATGGTGCGGTCCGAGCGCGGTTCGGTGTCGTGTGCATTGACCGCGCGTAGCGATGGACTGTAGCGTCGAAGTCGCAATAAGGGACACTGGTTCGTATATGCGATCCCCGTGTGTGTGCTGCGGCGGCCTCGGTGGTGATCGCGCGAGGGAGTCAGCCGTGATCGAGCGAGACACGATCTTCATCGACGGCAAGTGGGTCGGGTCGGCGGGCACCGGGACCCTCACCGTGGTCAACCCGGCGACCGAGGAGCCGATCGCGACGGTGCCACGGGGCCACACCACCGACGTCGACCGCGCCGCCCAGGCCGCCGCCCGGGCGTTCGAGACCTGGTCACGGTCCTCGCTCGAGGAACGGGCAGCGGTGCTCACCCGCATCGCCGACATCCTCGAGGCGAAGGCCGAAGAACTGACGCGATCGACCGTGAGCGAGATCGGCACGCCGATCGCGCTGGCCCGCTGGTCCCACGTCGCCGCCCCCATCAACGACCTGCGTATCGCCGCGGCGAGCATCAAGGACATCCTCTGGGAGGAGCGGTTCGACGACACGATCGTGCGGCGCATCCCCGCAGGTGTGGCAGGGGCGATCACCCCGTGGAACGGCCCCATGCGGATGATCGCGCTCAAGGCGGGGGCCGCCATCGCGGCGGGGTGCACCATGGTGCTCAAGGGAACCGAGGTCGCGCCGCTGAGTTCGTTCGTGTTCGCCGAGGCCGCTGCCGAGGCCGGGCTACCGGACGGCGTGTTCAACCTGGTCAGCGGGACGGGCCCGGAGATCGGTGAGGCGCTCGCGACCCACCCGCTCATCGACATCGTGTCGCTGACCGGCTCGGTGCGCGCGGGCAGCCGGGTGATGGAGCTCGCGTCCAAGTCGGTCAAGCGCGTGGCACTGGAACTCGGCGGCAAGTCCGCCAACATCATCCTCCAGGACGCCGACCTGGAGAAGGCCGTCACGGACGGGCTCACCGACGCCTTCCGCAACGCGGGCCAGGTCTGCGGCGGACTCTCACGGACGCTGGTTCCGCGGTCGCGGCTGGTCGAGGCCGAGGAGATCGCCGCGGCGAAGGCCGCGAGCTTCGTCATCGGCGACCCCTTCGACGAGGCGACGACCCTCGGACCGGTCGTCTCGGACGCCCAGCGCGAGCGCGTGCGCCGCTACATCCGGACCGGAATGGAGGAGGGGATGCGGCTGGTCACGGGGGGCCCGGAGGCGCCGGTCCACCTCGACCGGGGCTACTACGTGCGGCCGACCGTATTCAGCGGCACCAACAACGACACGCTGGCGCGGCAGGAGGTCTTCGGGCCGGTCAACGTCATCATCCCGTTCGACGACGAGGATGACGCCGTCGCGATCGCCAACGACTCCGACTACGGGCTCGCCGGCGGCGTCTGGTCCGCCGATCCCGAGCGGGCCCGCGAGGTCGGGCGGCGTATCCGCACCGGGCGCGTGCGCATCAACGGCGCTCCCATCGACATGCGCGCTCCGCACGGCGGTCTGAAGCTGTCGGGCATCGGCCGCGAGATGGGCCGGTACGGGATCGAGGAGTACCTCGAGTACCAGTCGCTCATCAGCTGACCGTCGGACGGACACGGCCATCCCCTCGGAAGGAGTCAGCGTTGATCACCGCACGCGCCCGGGCCATGACCGGTCCGACCGCCCCGTTCAGCACCATCACCATCGAGCGCCGCGACGTCGGCCCGACGGATGTGCTGCTGGACATCGCCTACGCCGGTGTCTGCCACACCGACGTGCACCACGCCCGCGCGGAGTTCGGGCACACCCACTACCCGATCGTCCCGGGTCACGAGATCGCCGGTGTCGTCCGCGAGGTCGGCTCCGAGGTCACCGGGCTCGCGGTGGGCGACCAGGTCGGCATCGGATGCCTGGTCGACTCCTGCCGGGAGTGCGCGGTGTGCCGTGCGGGGCAGGAGTCGTACTGTCGCCGCGGAAAGGTTCTGACCTACAACGGGATCGGTCGCGACGGGCAGGTCACGCTCGGCGGCTACAGCGAACGCGTGGTCGCCGACCAGCGCTTCGTGGCCCGTATCCCGGACGCGTTGCCGCTGGAGTCCGCGGCGCCCCTGCTGTGTGCGGGCATCACGATGTACCAGCCGCTGCGCTTCTGGGATGCCGGGCCCGGCAAGCGGGTCGGCATCCTCGGGTTCGGTGGGCTCGGGCACATCGGGGTCCAGATCTCGCACGCCCTCGGCGCGCACACGACGGTCCTCGAGCTCACCGAGAACCGGCGTGCCGACGCCGAGCGCCTCGGGGCGGACGACTACCGCACGACCGGCGACCTGGAGGCGATACGGGACTCGTTCGATCTCATCGTCTCGACGGTCCCATCGAACTACGACCTCTCCGCCCATCTCGACCTGCTCGACTTCGACGGCACCTTCGTCAACCTCGGGGTGCCGGACGAGCCGCTGCGGATCGACCCCTACACACTGCTGACCAATCGGCGCAAGCTCGCCGGCTCCATGAGCGGCGGCATGCCCGAGACGCAGGAAATGCTGAACTTCTGTGCCGCGCACGGGATCAAGGCCGAGACCGAGATGATCGCGGCAAAGGAGCTGGACGAGGCGTACGACCGCCTCACCGCGGGCGACGTGCGGTACCGGTTCGTGCTCGACACCTCCACCATCGCCGCGACCTGAGCGATGCGGCACCGACACCGACGGCCGGTCCGGCACCCCCGCAGGAGGTGTGCCGGACCGGCCGTCGTTCGACCTACTGCCTGTCCCGCTCGGCGGTCAGCTTCTCGATCAGCGTGTCGGCGAAGCGGACGAGCAGGTCGGCGGCCGCCGGGTCCGCCCGCCCCTCGCCGGGCATGCCCGCCACCTCCTCGCGATACTTCCGCACGAGCGCGAGCGCCCTACCGAACGCCTCCGTCGGGCGATGACGTCCGAGTGCCGGTCCGCCGCGTAGCCCTTGGCGGCCGAGGTGACGGCCCGGTCGAGGGTGCCGAGCAGATACGGCACACCGCCCACCTGCTCGATCACGATCTCGCGCCCCCTGAGGGCGCGACCGTACCGCTCATCGATGGCCCTCCTTGTCGTGCGGTGCAGGCGTCGTCGTCGGCCCCACCAGGGTCGTTCAGCGGAACTCGCGGCGCTCGACCACAAGCGGGTCGTGGCTCGGGATGACTTCACACCCGAGCTTCTTGATCCGTTTCAGGCTGTCCTCGTAGGCCACGATGTCGGTGAAGATGCCGGACGGGATGGGCTCCTCCTCGGCGTCGCCCGGCCAGTTCTCGTAGAGATCGATACAGTCGCCGGCGAGCAGGTAGCGCGTCGTCCCTGCCGCGACGACGACCCCTTGAGATCCGGGCGTGTGCCCGGGCAGGGTGATCACCGAAACGCCGGGTGCCACCTCGGCGTCGCCGTCGATCGCGTCGATCCGGTCCTCGGCGCGGCGCCATGCCGCCGTCAGCTCGGGCAGGTGCTCGAACTGACGGTGGTGCCACGGCACGGGATTGCTCGCGTAGTCGATCTCGCGCTGCTGGACGACGATGCGGGCGTTCGGGAACAGGTGGTTGTTCGAGCTGTGGTCCCAGTGCAGGTGGGTGTTGACGACGACACCGACCTCCGCCGGATCCACACCCAGCGCCCTGAGCGCCGCTTCGGGCCGCTCCTCGGGGGTCTGCTCCATCCGGATCCCGTGGTGCTCCGCGGCTCGGTCGAGGTCGGCGCCGGTGTCGACGACCACGGGGGCGCCGCCGCCCTGGATCACGAACATGATGAGCGGGATGTCCAGGGTCTCACCCCATCCCCGTAGGTAAGTGAGCGACGGCTTGGGGAGACCGAACGCGCGGCCGACGGACACGGCGGTGATGCTCAGGGTCATGCGGTCTTCTCCTCGGACTGCGTTACCTCGGTGAGTTCGCGGTGGCGTGTCTCGCGCAGGGCGAGCGTGCAGCCCAGCCCGACCAGGCAGTAGGCGGCCAGGAAGATGCCGAACACGAAGCCGCCGTAGCTGCCGATGAGGCTCGCTGCCACCAGCGGCGGGATGGCTCCGCCGAGCACGCCGGCCAGGCTGTAGGACAGCCCGGCAGCGGTGTAGCGGTAGCGGGTGTGGAAGAGCTCGGACAGGAACGACCCGGCGACGCCGAATCCGACACCGGCGATCAGGAAGGTCACCGACATGCCGAGCCAGAAGGCGCCGAGCGAAGCGGTGTCCAGCAGCGGGAACAGGATCAGGGCCCACGGGATGCCCGCGACGTTGGCGATGAGCAGGACCGGCCGACGCCCGAACCGATCGGTCAGCATGCCACCCGCGATGATCGCCAGGCAGTTCAGCAGATTGCCGAACATGCCGGCACCCAGCACCTGGGGCCGCGGCAGGTGCAGCGTCGCGGTGCCGTAGTTGGTGAGGAACCCGATGCCGATGTAACCGAGCGAGAAGGCCATGACCAGCGCGCCGGCGCCGAGCAGGACCTCCTTCCACTGGTGTACCAATGCCTCCTTGAACGGCAGGCCGTCGCCTGCCCGGCGACGCTTGGCCTCCGCCTCGAAGGCGGGGGTCTCCTCGATCCGCAGCCGGACGTAGAGACCGACGACGATGAGCAGGATGCTGAGTATGAACGGCAGCCGCCAGCCCCAGGCCGCAAAGGTCTCGTCGCTCATGTACAGGCCGGTGATCAGGAACGTCCCCAGCGCGAGGATGTTCGCGAACGCCCCGCCCAGGTTGGTGAACATCGCCCAGAAGCCGCGACGGGCCTTCGGCGAGTGTTCGGTGGTGAACAGGGCGGCGCCCGCCCACTCGCCACCGGCGGCCAGACCCTGGGCGATCCGCAGCACGACGAGCACGATGGGCGCCACGACCCCGATGCTCGCCGCGGTGGGCAGCAGGCCGATGAGTACGGTGGACACGCCCATCAGCGACATCGTGACGATGAGGGTGCGCTTGCGTCCGAGACGGTCGCCGAAGTGCCCGAACAGGATCGAGCCCAACGGGCGGGCGACGAAGGCGACGCCCAGGGTCGCGTACGACACAACGGTGCCGGCGTGCTCGCCCAGTGCCGGGAAGAAGGCGTCGGCGAAGACCAGCGCCGCCGCCGTGGCATAGATGCCGAAGTCGTAGAACTCGATGACGGTGCCCATGAAGCTGGCCAACGCCACCTTGCGCATCTTCACCGGCGTCGCCGCCGTGGCTGCGGGCACCGAACGGGCCTGTACGGGCCCGAGGGCTTGAGGTGCCGGCCCCTTGGGGGGAGATTGTGCGGACATCGGACCAACTCCTCGAGTGCTCATCATTGAGGGCGAGGCGGACGAAGAGCGGTTCATCCGTCGTCGGCCGCGAGCGCACGGCTCGCCGGCCGCTCCAGTGGAGTTCGGATATAAGAACTGGTATCTGAAATTGGGAACCGCTCATGGGAAGGTAGCCGCGTCGGTCACTGTCGGTCAATAGCGTGCCGGGCGGTCTCGGAGGGTGAGTCCGGGTCGGTCGGCGACGTTGACACTCCTCGGTCAGGGCGATTCATAATGACGGCTGGTCGTTCTTAATTAGGAACTGGCACGTCTGGTCCGGATGGTGCTGTGCGCGTTCCTCCGCATCGGGACGACCCCTGACGTGGCCATCAATCCGGCCGCGGTGACATCTGGAAGGTTTGGCGACAGCGATGTCCGTACCCACAACTGCCTGGCCCCGACAGCTGCCCCAGAGCGACGACCCCGTCGCCATGCTCATCGACGGGCAGTGGACGAGTCCGTCGACGTCCACTATTCCGGTGTTCGACCCCAGTACCGGCGGCGTCATCGCGTCCGTGCACGATGGTGGTGCGCAGGCAGTCGACACGGCGGTGGTGGCGGCCCGACGCTCCTTCGAAGAAGGGCGGTGGCGCGGCCTGTCCGGGGCCGACCGCGGCGCCGTACTCTGGCGCGCCGGCGACCTCATGCGTGAGCGAGCTGATGACCTGGCGCAACTGGAGAGCCTGAATCTCGGCCTGCCGGTCGCACAGGCCAAGAACATGGTGCTCGAGGCTGCGGCTCAGTTCCGGTACTACGCGGGATGGGCGGACAAAATCCACGGCCGCACGGTGGACCTCGGACCGGCGGACCGCCGCGTCCAGGGGTACACCCTGCGGGAGCCGATGGGCGTCGCCGGGCTCATCACGCCGTGGAACGCGCCGTTGAGCATGGCGGCCAAAAAGCTCGCTCCGGCGCTGGCGGCGGGGTGCTCGTGTGTGCTGAAGCCTGCCGAGGAGACGCCGCTGACCTCTCTCTGGCTCGGGCAGCTGCTGATCGAGGCGGGTGTCCCGGCGGGCGTGGTCAACGTCGTCACCGGAGTCGGTGAGCGTGCGGGCGCTGCACTGGCGGAGCACGCGGACGTCGACACGGTGTCGTTCACGGGATCGACCGAGGTCGGCCGGCTCATCGTGCAGGCGGCCACGGGCAACATGAAGAAGCTGTCGTTGGAGCTCGGCGGCAAGTCCCCGGTCATTGTCTTCGGCGACGCCGACCTCGAGACGGCGATCCCGGGTGCGGCGTCGGCGATCTTCTGGAACTCCGGTCAGGTGTGCGCCGCCGGGACGCGGCTGTTCGTGCACGAGTCCGTGTTCGACCAGGTCGTCCAGGGCGTGGCGGAGATCGGTCGCACGATGCGGCTGGGCGCCGGCTCGGATCCCACCGCCGACCTCGGCCCGCTCATCTCGCGGAAGCAGCTCGAGCGGGTGTCGGGGTACGTCGGTCGTGGCATCGAGGACGGCGCCCGTGTAGTCAGCGGTGGCACCCGCGTCGGGGACCGTGGCTTCTTCTTCGAGCCCACCGTCCTCGTGGACGTCGACCAGTCGATGACCGTCATGCGGGAGGAGATCTTCGGCCCGGTGCTGGGCGTGATGCCCTTCTCCGACACCGACGAGGCTGTCGCGCTGGCCAACGACAGCTCCTACGGTCTCGCCTCCAGCGTCTGGACCCGCGACGGCGCGCTGGCACACTCGGTGGCCCGCCGGCTGCGCGCGGGACGAGTCGGGATCAACCTGCACCGTGCCGGCGGGGCCTACATGCCCGCCGGCGGCTACCGTCAGTCGGGCTGGGGGCGCGAGAGCGGACCGGAGGCCCTGGAGAACTACCTCGAGACCAAGTCAGTGGTGTCGCAGCTTTCCTGACCACCGCATACGAGACGACGGCGGCGAGCGCACCGGGCGCCCGCCGCCGCTTCGTCGGGAAAACGCATGAGGTCGACGAACAGCCCTGTCCTCGTGCGCTCAAGCGCTCTCGGCAACGCACACCGGACGGACTTGCCAGGCGCGGCCCAGGGCCGCGTAACCAGCGTCAGCCAAGCGATGCTCGGCATCCGCGAGGTCGGCCAGTCTCGGGTCGTCGCGTACGGCGCGTTCCAGGACGCTGAGGTGGTGGATGAGCTCGTACTGCAGCTCTACGCGTGCCCTCCGGCCTTCCGGGCTGAACTGGTCTCCGGTGCGATTGACGTCCTCCACAGCGGCAAGTGCCGCGGCCGTGCGAGGAGACTGCGCACGCACCAGTCGGCGTGGAAAGAACCAACTGGTGCCCCAGGTGACGGCCACTGCGGTCATGGCTCCGATCAGGGTGTCGCTGAAGCGGTCGAAGCTGAGAGATGCCATCGTGCCGCCGGTACCGCTGGCCTCGACAGCCAGCAGTGCCATCGGGGTGATGAACATCAGCGCGAACGCGTAGTTCATGGGCAGGACGAGGTATTGACCGACCATGCACAGCAACACAATGACGACGGACCACCACACGGAAGGGTTCAGGGCGGAGACCGCCCAGACGACGCCGATGCCCAGCAGGGTTCCGACCGTGCGGTGTGCGGCGCGGCGCGTGGCCGCGCCCCGGTCCATCCACTGATTGATCACTACGGTCGCGGTGAGGATCGCCCAGTACGGGTGACCTATACCGATCAGTTGGCTGATGGTGCCGGCGATGCCGGCGGCCAACGCCATCCGCCAGGACGTGAAGCACTCCACTGAGTGGCCGCGCAGAGCACGGCTGATCAGGAAGCGCCGGCTCGGCCGCCCGAGCAGCAGCGGGGTGTCCGGGGTCAGCGGACGTATCGCGGAATCAACGCCGAGTCGACCCAGAATGGTCGCGGCCAGGCTGCGGTTGATCTGCATCAGTTCGGCGGCGAGCTCCCGGTGCCGGGGGCCCCGGTCGGCGGGCCACGCGGACCGCAGGGTCAACCAGGCACTGCTGACCGCTTGGTAGGCGTTGTTGCGACTGATTCGTTGTGTCTCCGGGTCGGCGCCCGGTCGTTTCTCATAGGCGGCCACGGCACTCCTGGCCTGTACCACGGCGCGCCGCTCCGGTGCGTGCGGTACGAAGACGAGCGGCACGAGCAACAGGACGGAGGTGAAGATCGCCGCTGAGGCCGTGATGCCTACCGCCTGCCAGCCAACGCGCTGGTCGGCGCCGAAGAACGTGCCGAGCACGGCGGCGTAGAACATCATGACCGGGCTCGGGCCGGCCGTCAGCGTGAAGGCGTAGTAGGCAAGCGAGACAAGCAGGATGATCAGCACGCTGGCCGGGACGATGGCCCACTGGTACGGGGCGACCAGGACACCCGCGGACATGGACGCGGTCAACGCGGCCGACACCAGCAAACCGTTCCTGATTCGGGCCCACAGTGGCCGCCCGGTCTCCCAGAACGTGGTCAGTGCGCCAAGGAGCGAGACCATCCCGAGTTGTGGCCCGAACAGGAGGCAGGCGCAGACGACTGTGACGGTGGAGATGGCGGCTGACACCAGATTCGGTGCGATCGTGGCCGCCGCGGGCCGCAAGGCGAAGAATCCTGCGACTGCCTGCACGGCACGGTTGAAACCGGACGCCGAGGACAAGGGGCTTCCTTCCTGGGACGGCGTAAATGAAGAGTGGCTTCATATTCTACGATGGTGGAGTCGGACACGATGACAGGAGCCTGTGATGACCGCACCGCAGCGCCCGGCGCGTCGCGGCCGTGGCCGTCGGCCGATCGCGCAGGTACGGGCAGAGGTACTGGAGGCCGCCGCTGCGGTTCTGATGCGTGAGGGCGTCGGCGGGTTCACGATCGAGAAGGTCATCGTGCACTCCGGGGTCAGCTCTGCCACCGTCTACAAGCACTGGCCTTCCCGCGGGGCGCTGGCTCTGGACGGCTATCTGCACGCGGTCGGTGATGAGATCGCGTTGCGCGACACGGGCGACATCCGTGCCGACCTGGTCCGTGGCATTACCGCCTTCGTGCGCATGGTCGGCGTCGAACCCGCCGGTCCGGTCTTCGCGCAGCTGATCGGCGCCGCCCAGACGGACAGCGAACTGGCCTCCCAGTTCGATCAGCATTACTTCGGCCCACGGCGACGCCAAGCCTTCGCTCTGTTGGAGGCGGCGAAGGAGCGCGGGCAGATCCGGTCCGACGCCGACCTCGGCGTCATCGTCGACATCATCTGGGGAGCGTGCTACATCCGCCTACTCCTGCCGCACCTGACCGGCACGCTTACCGTGGACTTCGCCCGGGACGTCGTCCATCAGGCCCTCAACGGAGTGACGCTCGTGGAAAAGTCGGGTTAGTCGGGGACCGAGTCATGACTCTGAGCTGGAGCGGCGCCCGACGTGCCCCGCCCTGGACAGTGAGCGTGTGCCGCCGACCTGGCTAGATCGGTTCTCGAGCAGTGGTCTTCTGTCGCCGCCACGAGGCGACATGCTTCAGCAGGATTTTCCGGACCTTGTCCTCGCGGGGCTCCACGTCCGCTGTCCGCCCGACAAGAATCGCAGTGGCCACACTCTCGCCCGCCTGTGTGCGCACCACGCTGGCGAAGGCGATCTGCGTCCCATGATGCCGGAGGTTTCGCGAGATGCCCGTCTTCCTTGTCTCGGCGAATTCCGCGAGGAATTCGGAGACCGCTTCGCCGTCGTCAGCCTGCTGTCTGCGCAGGTAGGCGTCTCGCTCCGGGTCGGCCTTGGCCGCCAGCAGGGCCTTCCCCCCTGCCGTCGAGATCAGCTTGCGGCGGATGTTGCTGCGTGCCGCGAACCCGGTCAGGGCGTCGGTGCCGGACTCGCCGATGTAGACGAGGTGGTCGCCGGCCTGGACCCCGAGGAACACGGTCATCCCCGTGTCCTTGTGGAGGGCGTCGAGGTCGGCCTGGCTGACCTGGCCGGCGCGGATGTGCCCGCTCGCCAGCGTGAGCCCGTAGATGGCGGGCCCGAGGTAGAAGCGCCGGTCGGCCTCGTAGAGCCAGCCCTTGGTGTGCAGTCCGCGGATGAAGCCGTGTACCGAGCTCTTCGGCGCGTCCAGGGCGCGGGCGAGCTCGGCGAACCCGATGCCTGGGTGGTACACGACCTCTTCGAGGATTTGGGTCACCCGGTCGATGGTGCGGTGGCTCTTCGGGCCGCCGGGTTCGGGTTGGGTGGCGTCGTCGGTCACGAGCGCCACCCTAACCGAATCCGACCCATCATTCGTCATTACGAACCGGTGAAGTGCGGTGGGCGCTTCGCGATCGAGGCCGCGACGCCCTCGGCGAAGTCGGCGGTGCCGAGCAGCGCGGCCTGCGCGTCCGCCTCGAGGTCGAGGGCGGCGGAGACCTCCGACACCAGCGACCGGCGCAGCGTGGCGCGGATCGACGGCACCGACAACGGTGCCGAGGCCGCGATCCTGCCCGCGAACTCGACCGCGGCCTCGCGCGGGTCGTCCGCGACGGCGTCGCACAGGCCAATGGCGGACGCCTCCTCACCCGAGACCGACCGGCCCGTGTAGAGCAGTTCCTGGGCTCGCTGCGAGCCGACCGCCCTGGGCAGCGTCACCGACAACCCGAAGCCCTGGTGGAAGCCCAGCTTGGCGAAGTTGGCGGTGAGCCGTGCACCCGGGGCCGCGATGCGGAAGTCCGCGGAGAGCGCCAGCCCGAGGCCGCCGCCGATCGCGCCGCCCTGCACGGCCGCCACCACCGGCGTGCGACCGGAGAAGAGCCGGAGGGCCTGCCGGTAGACGCGCCGGATGCCCGCGGCCCCCATTCCACGCAGGTCGGCCCCCGCGCAGAAGTGCTTGCCCTGTGCGCACAGCACCACAGCGCTCACGTCCCTCTCCTCGTCGAAGGCGAGGAGCGCGTCGGCCAGCTCGGTCAGCAGTGCCTCGTCGAAGAAGTTGTTGGGGGGACGCCGCATCTCGAGCAGGGCGACCCGGTCGGCGACCGTCTCCACGGCTACGTCGCTCATTCGGTACCTCCTGGAGTGGCGGTGAGTTCGGCGCGGGCCTCGGCGGCGATCCTCTTCTTGTCGATCTTGCCGGAGTGGGTCGTCGGCAGTGGCTGGTGTTCGACCCGCCACCGGCTCGGCACGGCGAAGGACGCCAGCCGGGGCCGCAGCTCACGGGTGAGGTCGTCGGCCGTCAGATCGTCGTCGACGACCACCACGGCCATCACCTCCTCGCCGAGGTCGGGATGCGGCACCCCGAACACCGCCGACTCCACCACCCCGTCGATCCCGGCCAGGGCCTGTTCCACCGAGGCCGGAGCGATGTTCTCCCCACCACGGATAATCATGTCCTTGGCCCGGCCGGTGATCCAGAGGTAGCCGTCCTCGTCGACGTGCCCCAGGTCGCCGGTGTGCAGCCAGCCCTCCGCGTCGATGGGCGAGTCATCGACCCCGAAGTACCCGATCATCTGCGTGGGGCAGCGGACCAGGATCTCGCCGTCCTGGAGCTCGCCCGGGTCGAGGATCTTCAGCTCGACGCACGGCAGCGGGCGCCCGGTGCTGCCAGGCCGCTCGGTCGTGTCCTTTCCCGACGCCGCGGTGGCCTGACCGCCGTTCTCGGTCAGTCCGTAGCCGGTCGCCACTCGGGGCTCGACGCCCGGCAGTCCGGCGCGCAGCTGGGCGAGGAAATCCGAGTGCACCGGGGCGCCACCCACAGTGATCGACTTGATCGAGGTCAGGTCACGGGTGTGGACGTCCGGGTGTTCCAACACCCGGGAGACCATCGTGGGCACCGCACTCCACCGGACGATCCGCCACTGCTCGATCAGCCGCAGCACCTCGGCCGGATCGAACTTACCGGTCGGCATGACGAGCGTGTCGCCGACCGTGATCGCGCGGATCAGGGTCTGGATCCCACCGATGTGGAACATCGGGCCGGTGTGCAGGCCCGCGTCCCCGGTGGACTCGTCCACCTGCTGAGGCAGCCGCCGGGTGATGTGCAGCAACATGTGCAGCCCCGCGAGCAGCGAACGGTGCGAGAGCACGACGGCCTTCGGCTTGCCGGAGGTGCCCGAGGTGAAGACGAAGGCGGCCGGATCGTCCTCGTGGCGCGCGGCCCCACGGTGCGCGACAGCGGGGACGGCCCCGGGCTCGGGGACGGTGCAGGCCCAGCCGCCGGCGGGGGCTGCGTCGGGGAGGGCCCGCGCGGCCCGGGTGTCGGCGAGCACGAGCGCCGGCTCGAGCAGCTCGAGCGCGTCGGTCAACTCGGCCTGACCCCACCAGGCGTTGCCCAGCACGGGCACCGCCCCGACCGTCACGCACGCCCAGAAGTTGATGATCCACTCCGGGCTGTTGAAGCCCAGCAGCAGCACCCGGTCACCCGGCCGGAGACCATCGTCGGCGAGCTGGGCGGCCTTCGCCTCGGCCGCACTGCGCAGCCCCGTGAACGTCACCACCCGATCGCCCTGGACGATGTGCGGACGATCGCCCCAGCGGTCGGCGAAGGCGAGCAGGGCGCCGATGTCGCGGGGACGCTGCGGGTAGGTGCGGAACGGAATGCCCCGGACCACCTCCGTCCCGATCTCCTTGCCCCACACAGCCGGCGGACCGGCTGGCCGCGTCACAGTGCCTCCTCCGGGCGCCGGGGGAGGACGACCGTCGCCGTGCCCGGCATGCAGTTCTGCTCACGCTGGTTGTGTGCCCAGGTCTCCAGGTGCACCACGGCGTCGCCGTCGGCGTCGATCTCCTTGCCCACGACCTTGCCGCCCAGCCGGACGACGTCCGACAGGTAGACATGCGCCCGGTACTGGCCGTGGACCGCTTTCACCGAACCGGTGTCGCCGATCCAGTGCGTCAGGGTGTGGATCTGCCAGCAGGTGCGCTGGATGCCGACGTCGTAGGCGATCTGCGCGCCCTGCAGCCGCGCGGCGTAGTCGTTGTAGTGCACCGAGTACACCGGCTCGAGGGCGTGCGTATTGGGGTCGCGGAAGGCCCACTTCGGATGCTTGCGGTACCGGCGCAGCGCGACTCCGTGCGCGGACAGGCGCGGGATCGGAGCGGCGCCGGAGGCGACGTAGGCGATCTCGTCGGTGAGCCCGATCGGACCCTTGGTCAGGGTGTCGAGCTCGTCGCCGATCCGTACGTCCTCCCAGTACCGCGGCTCGGCACCGCGCGGGGTCTCGGCGAGGATGTCCTCCTCGACCTTCGCGAGTTGCTCGTCCGTCCACGGGTGCGGGATCTCGATCTTGCGTGAGCTGCGGCGCTTCTGCATCTCGCCGCGCTCGAAGCGCATCCGCGAGCAGATGAACCTCGCGACGAGGCGGCCGTCCTGGTTCCAGTACTCCTGACGCAGGTAGTCCTTGATCCGGCGGCCACCGAAGGTGCTTTCGATCGGGTCCTCGAAGCCGTCGAACCAGACGCGTGCCGTGATCTTGTCGCCGACCCGGATGGGGGCGTGGAAGGTCACGTCGGTCTCGGCGTGGAACCCACCGAGACCGCGCCACCCGACCTGGACCGAGCCCAGACAGGCGAAGATGAAGCTCGGCGGGGCGACGATCCCGCCGAACGGGCCTGCGGCGGCGTACTCCTCGTCCGTCCACAGCGGGTTGTCGTCGCCGATGCCCTCGGCGAATCGCAGGATGGCCAGTCGGGTGGCGTACTCGTTGTTCACGCACGCGTCCGTGCGGAGTTCGGTCCCGATCAGGTTCCGCATGCTCGTCAGCATCTCGTCGGTGAACTTGCCGGTGGCAAGTTCCTTGCTGATTCCCGCGTTCTGCGGGGTCTCCGTCGTCGTCATCGCACTTCCTTCGGTGATCGTCGTGGCGGTTCCGGGAGTCCGCCTCTACCAAGTCCCGGTGATCAGGTCGCGAACGTCCTGCTCCTCGGGAGGACGCGGTCCGGCGGTGATGGCCCAGTCGTCCATGGCGTGGGCGACGACCTCGGCGAGCGACTCCCGTGCCACCCCGATGTCCTGGAGACGACGAGGCACCTCGAAGACCTCCAGCAGGCGCTCGACCTCCGCGATGACTCCGTCCGCACTGCGGTCGGCGAGCCCCAGGTAGCCCGCGACGGCCGCAAGACGGTCGGGAACCACGTTCGCGTTGAAACGCATGGCGTGCGGCAGCAGCAGGGCTTCGACGACGCCGTTGGGGGCCGACGACCTCGGTCCGATCGCGTGCGACAGTGCTTGTGCGAGACCACCGCCGCTGTGATCGCTCCCTTGGCCGCTCATGATTGCCGCAAGCATCAACTGCAGGCGCGGAGCCGCCTGGTCCGGGTCCTTCAGGACCTGAGGCAGCCAGGTCACGACGGTGCGCAGCGCATGCGTCAGCAGCGCGTCGGCGAGTGGATCGACCCGACGGGACTGCAGGCCCTCCACCGCCATCGAGAAGATGTTCAGGGCGGCCGACCAGCTGAGCCGCGGGGGAGCGGTGAGCGCCATGCCCGCGTCGAGGACGACACCCTGGGCGCGGGACTTCGGGTCGTAGAGTGCGAGCCGCTCTCCCGTCTCCGGATCCAGCACGGCGGCGCCGGCCTTGGCGTAGGCCGTCGTCGGCGAGCTCGGAACCACCCACTGCGGCAGCTTCGGCGCGGACAGTTTCGGGCTCACGAGTCGGCCGCTCTCCCGCCGGGTGCACAGCTGCCGTACGTCCCTGTCCTCGCCCAGCAGGATCGTGGCCGCACGGGCGGTGACGACGGACGACCCACCGCCGACCGCGATCACCGCGTCCGCCTCGTGATCGGCCAGGAAGGCCCTGGCCCGTTCGACGGAGGGCAGCGGGCTGTGCTCCTCGACCCCGTCGAACTGCCCGACGAGGCGCTCACCGAGCACCTCGTGGACACGGCCCATCGCCTCGGCGTGCGCCGCCACCGCGGGAATGCAGATGATCACCGCGCGGCGTGCCCCGACCCGCGTCAGCTCTCGCGGCAGAGCGTCCAGCGCGCCCTCACCACAGAAGGTGCGGAAGGCCGGGCTCAGGTGCCGGATCCTCAGATCGGGTTCAGCGCTCACGTGCTGTCGCTCCTTTTGCCGTGTCGCGTCGCGGGCGCGTGGGCCGTACGCGGGTCACGTACTCGGAATTGGGTCGGGCTTCGGGCGGGTCTTGCCTCGGAGGCAGGACGGCGATGCGGGTGTCCACGGTCATGTCTGTCTGTTCCTTCTCGGTGTCCGAGCCCTCCGGTGCCGTCTGGCGAGCGGCGCTCAGATGACGCCTGCATGGCGCAGCTTGGCGATGTCGTCGGCGGACAGGCCGAGCTCCTCGCTGAGCACCTCGTCGGTGTGCTCGCCCAGCTCGCCGGACCGCGTCGGCTCCACGATGGGGGAGTCGGAGAGGAACAGCGGGCTGCCCAGGGTCATGAACGGCCCCCGCTCGTCGGTGACCGTGCGCAGCACCCCGCGCTCACGGACGTGCGGGTCCTCCAACAGCTCCGGCAGGGTCACGACCGGCGCGCACGGAATCTTCAGATCCTTCAACGTCGCGGCGATCTCGTCCTTGCTCCGAGTTCGGGTCCAGCGGGCGACGACGGCGTCCACCTCATCCATGTGGTCGCAGCGCCCGGGCATCGTGCCGAACCGCGGATCGTCGGCCGCCGGGTCGTTCATCAGCTCACACAGCCGAGACCAGTGCTGGTCGGTCGGGCACAGCACCGTCACCCATCCGTCCGCGGCCGGGTACGCGTTGTAGGGAGCGACCGACATTCCTCCGTGCCGGTTGCCGGTTCGTTCGAGGCTCTCGGTGTTCTCGCTGAGCAGGCCGGCGATGTTGGAGGTCAGCGAGGGGACGATGGCGTCCTGGAGGGCGACCTCGACATGTTGCCCGCGGCCGGTGCGGGTTCGCTGGAACAACGCGGCCAGTACCCCGGCGAGAATGTGCGTGCCCGCCATGAAGTCGACGACCGATGGTCCGGTGCGGACCGGTGCTCCGTCGGCGAAGCCGGTTGTGCTCATGATCGCGGTCCGCGCTTGGATGGTGAGGTCCATGGCGGATTCGCCGGCGTAGGGGCCGAAGGACCCGAAACCGGTCCCGGAGGCCATGATCAGGCGCGGGTTGATTGTGCTGAGCTGGTCGTAACCGAGGCCGAAGCGGTCCATCGCCCCGGGGGACAGGTTCTGCACCAGCACGTCGGCGTTGCGGACCAGTTCGCGCAGGACGTCCTGTCCGGCGGGGGTGGCGAGGTCGAGGCGGATGTTGCGCTTGCCGGAGTTGAGGAAACGGAACTGGATCGGGTGACCGTCGTCGTCGACCGCTGGCAGCCGCCGGTAGGGATCACCCTGGGGTGCTTCGACTTTGATGACGTCGGCGCCGAGACGGGCCATCAGCATGGTGCAGTACGGGGCGAAGTAGAACTGTCCGACACAGATCACCTTCACGCCTTCGAGGGCGGTCATTCCGTGCCTCCGTCGCTTCGGGCGTCACTCAGGTCGTGGAGGACGTCACGTCGTCCGATCACGGCAGCCCTCCCGGGTCGCAGCACCGTCGGCGAGGTCGAGGCTCACTCGACACCGAGATGCTAGTTCGTTATTACGAACTTCAGTCCGTATTTACAGCCTCACGCTACGATCGCGCTCCGTTGATGTCAACGGGCGCGAGGCCCTCCGGTGGTGTTGACACCCGAGTGCTCGCGACTTACTTTTCATTCGTCCATGCGGTCGCTAGTTCGTAATTACGACCACATGGTGGTTGCGGCTTTGGACGGGGCCGCAGCTGTCCGTTCTCCAACGAAAGGACAACCATGAAGGTCGGCTTCATCGGGCTGGGGGCTATGGGTCAGGGCATGGCCCTCAACCTGCGTCGAGCGGGCTACGACCTCGTCGTGCACGACCTCAACCGGTCGAGCGGCGCGCCTCTCGAGGCGGCCGGGGCGACGTGGGCGGACTCCGTCGCCGACCTCGCGGATTCGGCCGACGTGGTGTTCACCTCCCTACCGGGCCCGGTGGAGATGCGGCAAATCGGCCTGGGCGACGACGGGCTGCTGAGGGCGCTCAAGTCGGGCAGCACGTGGTTCGACCTGACCACGAACTCACCCACGGTCGTGCGCGAGGTCCACGCAACCTGCCGTGAGCACGGCGTCGAACTGTTCGACGCCCCGGTCAGCGGCGGCCCCAAGGGCGCACGCTCCGGCAAGCTCGCCATCTACGTGGGTGGGGACCGACAGGCGTTCGACCGCCTGGGCTCTGTCCTCGACGCCATCGGTGACCAGATCCTGTACGTCGGAGAGATCGGCGCGGGTAACACCGCGAAGCTCGTGCACAACTGCGCCAGCATGATCATCCGCTCCGGGATCGCCGAAGTCTTCACCATGGGGGTCAAAGCCGGTGTCGAGCCTGCCGCCCTCTGGCACGCCCTGCGCCAGGGCGCCATCGGCAGGGCCCGGACCTTCGACCGCGTCGGTGACCGGTATCTGCAGGAGGCCTTCGACCCCCCGTCGTTCGCGCTGGCTCTGGCGAACAAGGATCTCCGGCTGGCTCTGGAGCTGGCCGATCAGCTCGACGTCCCGATGCGCGCCGCCCGCCTGGTCCAGGAGGACTTCAAGGAGGCTCTCGACCGCGGGTGGGGCAACCGGGACTCGCAAACCCCGCTGCTCCTGCAGAACGAGCGAGCGGGAGTGAAGATCAAGCTTTCCGCCGACGAGGTCCAGGCCGTTCTCGACCGCGGCTGATCAGCTCGCACTCCACCGATGACGAGGAGAGACGACGTGGACACCACGGACACCAAGACCACCGGGCGCCGGATCATGAACGAGCTCATGGGCGACGGCTATGTGGAGAAGAAGGACCAGAATCGGAACAGCTTCAACGATGTCATCCAGGACTACTCAGAAGAGGTCTGTTTCGGTCGCATCTGGGCCCGTGACGGCATCGACCGCAAGACCCGCAGCATCATCAATCTCTCGGTACTGACCGCGCTGGGCCGGCCTGCCCAGCTCGCCCATCACGTCGAGGGTGCGATCAACAACGGCGCGACAGTTGCCGAGATCAAGGAGGTCCTCCTTCAGACCGCGGTGTACTGCGGCCTGCCCGCGGCCGGTGAGGCATTCAAGGTCGCTGAAGGCGTTCTGCGGGCCGGCGGCCACCTCGACTGACCGCACCCCACCACAGCGGCCGACCTCAGCGGCCGACCTCAGCGGGCGGCCGTACGACGGCGGCTGTACGACGGCTGCCGTTCCGCCTGGTGCGGACATTCAGACCGCGTGGCTACGATCTCGCCGGCTCAGCGTCGGCCGTGGGCGGGCCGATGTCCGTGGCGAGACAGCCGTAATGACAGTCATCAGTTCTTGTACATAACCGCTGTGGTCATGTCGTGACCGCTGCGACGATGCTCGAGGAGTGTGTTCGGTGATCGAACGCGATCAGATCTTCATCGACGGCAAGTGGGTGCCCTCCGCGGGCACCGATGTCATCGAGGTGATCAACCCGGTCACCGAGGAGGCTGTCGCCACCATCCCGGCCGGTACCGCGGCAGATGCCGACGCTGCCGCCCGGGCGGCAGCCGCGGCCTTCCCGACCTGGTCGAAGACCACGGTCGAGGAGCGTGTGGGGTTCCTGCGCAAGCTGGCCGAGCTGACGGAGAAGCGTTCCGACGAGATCACCAGGGCCATCGTCAGCGAGATCGGCCAGCCCTACGCGATCGCCGCCGAGGCCCAGGGATCCTCCGCCGTGGTGGACCTCGTGAGCCTCGCCGAAAGCCTGCCCGAGATCACCTGGCGGGAGCAGGTCGACCACACCGTCGTTGCCCGGGAGCCTGCCGGGGTGGTCGGCGCGATCACACCGTGGAACGGGCCCATGCGGATGGTCTGCATGAAGGCCGGAGCGGCCATCGCGGCCGGGTGCACCGTCGTGCTCAAGGGGACCGAGGTGGCGCCGCTCAGCTCGTTCATCTTCGCCGAGATGGTCGCCGACGCCGGGCTGCCCGACGGGGTGTTCAACCTCGTATCAGGTACCGGACCTGAGGTCGGCGAGGCCATCGTCACCCATCCGCTGGTCGACATGGTCTCCCTCACCGGCTCCGTCCGGGCGGGCCGCCGGGTGATGGAGCTGGCCGCCCAGGGGATCAAAAAGGTCGCCCTCGAGCTCGGCGGCAAGTCGGCGAACATCATCCTGGAGGACGCCGATCTGGCGCGGGCCATCGAGGTCGGAATGGAGGACGCCTTCCGTAACTCCGGGCAGGTGTGCGGCGGGCTGTCGCGCGTCCTCGTCCCGCGCTCGCGGCTGGCCGAGGCCGAGGACATCGCGGCCCGCAAGGCGGAGAGCTACGTCCTGGGCGACCCCTACGACCCTGCCACTAACCTCGGCCCGGTCGCCAACATCCACCAGCGGCAGCGGATCCGCGACTACATCCAGTCCGGCCTCGACGAGGGCGTACGGCTGCTGACCGGCGGCCCGGACGCTCCCGAAGGACTCGACCGCGGCTTCTTCGTCCGGCCCACCGTCTTCTCGGGTGACAACACCTCGCGCATCGCGCGCGAGGAGATCTTCGGCCCGGTCGTCGTGATCATCCCGTTCGACGACGAGGACGACGCCTTCCGGATCGCCAACGACACCCAGTACGGGCTCGCCGGGGCGATCTGGGCCGGGGACGACGATCGTGCCCGAGCCCTCGCCGGCAAGCTGCGCGCCGGGCGGATCCGGATCAACGGCTCCGCGGTCAACCAGCGGGCTCCGCACGGGGGATTCAAGCTCTCCGGCATCGGCCGCGAATTCGGCCGGTACGGCATCGAGGAGTTCCTCGAGTACAAGTCCATCGGCTGACGGGGAGAGAGACATGATCACGGTCAACGCCCGCTCGGTCTCCGGCCCTGATGAGCCGTTCAAGCCGATGACGCTGGAGCGCCGGGAGGTCGGCCCGGGTGACGTCCTGATCGACATCGCCTACTGCGGCATCTGCCACACCGACGTCAGCCGCGCGCGCGGCGAGTTCGGATCGACGCACTACCCACTCGTCCCCGGCCACGAGATCGCCGGCACTGTGTGCGCCGTCGGATCCGCATGCCGGAAATTCGCGGTCGGCGACCGGGTGGGTGTCGGGTGTCTGGTCGACTCCTGCCGGGAGTGCGACTACTGCCGCGCCGGCATGGAGCCCTACTGCCGCAACGGCCACATACGGACCTACAACTGCCTCGACCGCGCCGGGCAGTACACGCAGGGCGGCTACAGCGAGAAGATCGTCGTCGACGAGGGCTACGTCGTCCGCATTCCGGATGTCATCCCGCTCGAGTCGGCCGCCCCGTTGCTGTGCGCGGGGATCACCCTGTACTCCCCGTTGCGGCACTGGAAAGCCGGGCCGGGCGTCAAGGTCGCCATCATCGGATTCGGTGGGCTCGGGCACGTGGGAGTACCGATCTCGGCGGCGCTCGGGGCGCACACCACCGTCTTCGACCTCACGATGGACAAGGAGGCCGACGCCTACCGTCGCGGGGCCGACGACTACCGGCTGTCCACGGATCCGGCGATCTTCACCGACTTCGCCGGCGCGTTCGACCTCGTCCTCTCCACGGTGCCCGCGGACCTCGACTACGACGCCTTCCTGCGATTGCTCGCACTCGACGGGACGTTCGTGAACCTCGGCGTTCCGAAGAAGCCCATCTCGCTCGACGTGTTCTCGCTGCTGTACAACCGGCGTTCGCTCGCGGGCACGCTGGTGGGCAGCATCGAGGAGACGCAGGAGATGCTCGATTTCTGTGCCCGGAACGGGATCACCTCGGAGGTCGAGGTCATCACGGCCGACGAGATCGACGCGGCATACGACAGGGTCGCCGCGAGCGACGTCCGGTACCGGTTCGTCATCGACATCGCGACCATGGCGACCGGCTGAGCCAGGGTCGGTGACGCGGCTTCCCGAGCAGAGCCCAGAACACTGAGGAAAGGCCGTTCGCAGATGACGACGACGAAGTGGGTCATCGACGCCGTGAAGCTCGGCGAGCTTCGGGACGTTCCCGCCGAGGAGGTCTACCTCCAGGACCGCTCCCGACAGGTCGTCAGCATGCCGCTGGTGATGTTCGTGCTGAGGTCGGGCGACCGGACCGTCGTCGTGGACACCGGCGGCCCGGCGGACGAGGAACAGATCCGCCGCATGATTCCCTTCGGGTACGAGGTGGGGGAGGAGGAGCGCCTGGAGAACGCGCTCGCCCGCTTGGGGGTGCGCGCCGACGACGTCGGTCTTGTTGTCAACACCCACCTGCACTGGGACCACTGCTCGAACAACAACGCGTTCCGCAACGCCGAGATCCTCGTCCAGCGCGCAGAGCTGGGCTACGCCGCGGCGCCGTGCCCGGCGCATCTGCGGGCGTACGGGATCCATGGCGACTCGGTACCGCCGTTCGCCCGGTGCCTGGAGCGGGTCCGGGCCCTCGACGGCGGGAGCGAGATCGCGTCCGGGTTGGGGGTCCTGCCGCTGCCGGGGCACTCGCCCGGGTCGCAGGGCGTCCGTGTCGACACGGGCGAGGGCACCTTCGTCATCACGGGTGACTGCGTGGACACCCTCGACAACTGGGGCAACGGAGGTGCCGACCTGCCGTTGCCGTCCGGCCGGTTCACGGACCTCCCCGCCTTCTACGCGAGCCTCGCCCACCTCAAGGGCACCGGCTGGACACCGCTGCCCAGCCACGACCACACGGTGGTCGAGAAGGCGACCTTCGGCTACTGACACCTCCGGACGCCCGTCGGCGGTGCCGGCGTCGCGGGCCAGAAAGGAACGTGTACAGAAGTGACCGTGTTACGTACGGGCAGGGGCCCGTCGGCAGGCTAACCCTCTGGGGCATCTCGGGATCGGTGGTGCTCCCGTCCATCGCTCATCAGGCAACAACAGGAAGGCGACTCGCACATGACCCGGGTGCTGGTGGTGGAGGACGAACCACAGCTCGTACGGGCACTCGAGGTCAACCTGAAGGCGGGCAAGTACGAGGTGGAAAGCGCACCCGACGGAGCCACCGCTCTCCGGGTGGCCGCCGCGCTCCCTCCGGATGTCTTCGTGCTCGATCTCGGCTTGCCCGACATGGACGGCCTTGACGTGATCAAGCACCTGCGCCGCTGGAGCCGGGCGCCGATCCTCGTTGTCTCCGCCCGCCGGACCTCCGACGAGAAGGTCGAGGCGCTCGATGCGGGCGCCGACGACTACGTCACCAAGCCTTTCAGCATGGACGAACTGCTGGCCCGGCTGCGGGCGGCGGTCCGCCGTACGCAGACCGAGACGATCGACGACGACACCTCGGTCGTGACAACGGAGCAGTTCACTGTCGATCTGTCCGCGAAAAAGGTGCAGAGGGACGGCCGCGATGTCCGGCTCACCCCGACCGAGTGGCATCTGCTGGAAGTGCTGATCCGGCACCCGGGGCGGCTGGTCACCCAGAAGTCGCTGCTTCAAGAGGTGTGGGGGCCCACCTACAGCAGTCAGACCAACTATCTCCGGGTTTACATGACCCAGTTACGACGCAAACTTGAAGCGGACCCGTCCCATCCCCGGCATCTGATCACCGAACCCGGCATGGGATACCGCTTCGAAATCTGAAGACAGTCGTCATCCTCGAAATGCGGGACGGCGCATAGCCGCAGCTCGACGTCACGGACTCGAGCGGTGCGGGCGGCGGCCAGCAGCGCGCTCAGCCCCGTGCAGTCGCAGAACGTCAGCCCGCCGAGGTTGACGACCACCACACGGTTCTCCCCGACGGCGCTCTGGAGTGCCTGGGCCAAGCTCACCCGACACCGCGACCCGGCCGCTGTCGGGTCCGGTGGCCTTCCGGTCCACCCTGATCGTCTCATGCACCGGCATGCCCCCTTGGCGCGAGGCGGCCCGAAGGGCCCGTATCGAGGAAAACCCCGGACCAGCGGTCCTGTCCACCTCCACCGGGGACGTCAGCGGCCATGCGGGATGCGGGGGCGTATCCGTCGTCGTGAGCGCTCCTCCATGGCCGAGGCCGAGGAGCTGTTCCCAACCCAACGACCCCGGACCACGTAGGCCCGGGGTCGTCTGATCTGCCGCGCACGGAGACCACGGGCGTGCCAGGACGCCTTTCAATCTGCATCTCCAATCCTGCTGCGCTTGAAGACGACCCAGGCGCCGGGCCGGGCCCATGTCAGCGGCGGCGCTGGTCGGCCCGCAGCTCGAAGTCGCCGTAGCTGTTGTCGGCGGGGTTGACGGTCACTCCGGGTGCCACGATCTCGTCGATGCGGTCGAGGACTTCGGCCGGGAGTGTGACGTCGGCGGCGGGCAGGAACGCCTCCAGCTGTTCCATGGTGCGCGGTCCGATGATCGCCGAGGTGACGCCGGGGTGGTGGACGACGAAGGCGACGGCCAGCTCGATCAGGGTGAGGCCCGCCTTCTCCGCCAGGACCGCGAGCTGTTCGACGGCGTCGAGCTTGCGCTGGTTGGCCGGGCGGCTCATGTCGAAGCGGGCCTGCGGGCGCGCCGCGGAGGCCGGGCCGGAGGTGCTGTCCTTGCGGTAGCGGCCCGAGAGCCAGCCGCCGGCGAGCGGGCTGTAGGTCAGGGTGCCCATGCCATGGCGGCGCACGGTGGGAAGGACGTCTTCCTCGATGCCGCGGACCAGGATCGAGTACGGCGGCTGCTCGGTCACGAACCGCTCCAGACGCCGTTCCCGGGAGGTCCACTGCGCCTCGACGATCTGGGAGCCGGAGTAGGACGAGGAGCCGATGTAGCGGACCTTGCCCTGGTGTACGAGGTCGGAGAGGGCGCCGAGGGTCTCGTCGACGTCGGTGTCCGGGCTGGGGCGGTGGACCTGGTAGAGGTCGATGTGGTCGGTGCCCAGGCGCTTGAGGGAGTTCTCGACCGCGCGCATGATCCAGCGCCGCGAGCCGCCGCGCTGGTTGGGGTCGTCCTGGTCCATCGGCATGAAGAACTTGGTGGCGAGGAACACGTCGTCGCGCCGGTTTCCCAGCGCCTTGCCGACGATCTCCTCCGAGACGCCGCCGGAGTAGACGTCGGCGGTGTCGATGAAGTTGATGCCCGCGTCCAGGGCGCGGTGGATGATCCGTACGGAGTCCGCCTCGTCCTCGTTGCCCCAGGGGCCGAACATCATCGCGCCCAGGCAGAGCGGGCTGACCTGGACGCCGGTGCGGCCGAGCGGTCGGTACTGCATGAAGTGGTTCTCCTCGTTCGTGTGGTCAGTCGTTCCCGGAGGGGACGACCGTGCCGGTGCTCGCCCAGCTGGCGAGAAGGCCGAGGGCCTCCCGCTCCGGCGAGTCCGGCTCGGGGGTGTAGAAGTTCAGGCGGAGGCCCGGGTCGGACGGCAGATCCATCGCCTCGTAGGGCAGCGCGAGATCGCCGACCAGCGGATGGTGCAGGTTCTTCACACCGGAGCGGTGGAACTTCACGTCGTGGCGGGCCCACCTGCGGGCGAAGTCGTCGCTCCTGGTCGTCAGCGCTCCGACCAGGTCGGTCAGCGCCTTGTCGTGCGGCGCCCGGCCCGTTTCGGTGCGCAGGAAGGCCACCGCATCGTCGGCCCCCTTGTCCCAGTCGACCCAGAAATCCTGGCTCGCAGGGTCCAGGAACATGAAGCGGGCGCTGTTGACCGGCCCGCGCTGGGCGAACAGCGGCGAGTCGAAGACCGGTGCGTACAGCGCCCGCCCCAGCGCGTTGGCGGCCACGATGTCGAACCGGGCGTTGCGTACGTACGCCGGCACGTCGGTCATGGAGTCGAGTAGACGCAGGATCGTGGACCGTACCCGGGAGGAGGTCACCGTGGGCCGCTGACCGGAGGGGGCCGACGCGCGGGCCAGGTCGTAGAGGTGGGTGCGCTCGGCCTCGTTGAACTGCAGGGCGTGCGCCAGGGCTTCGAGGACGGAGTCGGAGGCGCCGCTGAGGTTTCCGCGTTCGAGGCGGACGTAGTAGTCCACGCTCATGCCCGCGAGCAGGGCGACCTCCTCGCGGCGAAGGCCCGCGACGCGGCGGTTGCCGCCATAGACCGGCAGCCCGGCCTGTTCTGGAGTGATCCGTGCCCGCCGGGTGCTCAGGAACTCGCGGACCTCGGCGGCCAGGTTCTTCCTGTCAGTGCCGGCCATGGTCGGACTCCGCGCAGGTGTTCCGTAGCGATGCGAGACGGCATGACGCGTCGCGGATGGTGGCTTCGGCGGGGACCAGGGACACGGGGAACTCCTTCAGATCGGCGTGAATCTTGTGCCGGCTCCTCCACGGTAGGTCGGTCGGGGAGCCCCTGCGAGGTACTGCCATTACCTGGAAGAGCAGGGACTCCCACCTGCGGACCGGCGCGCGGTTTGCTGGAGAAGACCGAGGCCGGCACTCCGGGAGCACGACCTCGACTTTCCACCGACCTGAAGGAACACCGTGCGCGCAGCACTCATGTACGAAGCCGGCGACGTCCGCGTCGAAGGCGTGGCCGACCCGAGCCTCAAGGAACCCACCGACGCGCTCGTCCGCATCACCACGGCCTGCGTGTGCGGCAGCGACCTGCACCCCTACCGCTCCATGTCCGCCGCTGACGGCCCGGTCCGGATGGGTCACGAGTTCATCGGAGTGGTGGAGGCGACGGGGAGCGATGTCCAGACAGTGAAGAAGGGCGACCTGGTCCTCGCTCCGTTCGCCTACTCGGACGGTACCTGCGAGTACTGCCGAGCCGGGCTGCAGACCTCCTGCCGGCACGGCGGCTTCTGGGCCGTGAACGGTATCGACGGTGGCCAGGGCGAGGCGGCTCGCGTGCCGCTGGCCGACGGCACCCTGGTCAAGCTGCCGGTCGATGCCGACGACGCGCTCATCCCCTCCCTGCTGACCCTGTCCGACGTGCTCGGCACCGGCCACCACGCCGCCGTCCGCGGCTGCGTGCGACGGGGCAGCACCGTCACGGTGATCGGGGACGGCGCCGTCGGTCTGCTCGCCGTGCTCGCCTCGAAGCGGCTCGGCGCCGAGCAGATCGTGCTCATGGGCCGGCACGCCGCCCGCACCGACCTCGGACGTGTGTTCGGAGCGACCGACGTGGTCCCCGAGCGTGGCGGCGAAGGCATCGAGAAGGTGCGCGAGCTCACCGGTGGCGGCAGCCCGATCGTCCTCGAAGCCGTCGGACACCGCCCGGCCTACGAGCAGGCATACGGAGTGGTCCGCCCCGGCGGGACCATCAGCCGCGTGGGCGTGCCCCAGTATGAGGAGGCCCCGGTCGGCTTCGGCAGCCTCTTCGGCCACAACGTCACCCTGACCGGGGGCCCTGCCCCTGCTCGCGCCTACATCGAGGAACTTCTCCCCGACGTCCTGGAAGGCCGTATCGAGCCGGGCCGGGTCTTCGACCGCACCGTCGGTCTCGATGCAGTCGCCGAGGGCTACCGGGCGATGGACGCACGCGAGGCTCTCAAGGTGCTGGTGCGGCCGTGACCAGGCAAGCTGTGATCCGCACGGTGGAAGCCTCTGCGTGCCTCGCCAGCGCTTCGTTCGCCGTCCGGGCGATCACGGGAACCTACGCCAGAGAGCTGACGATGGGGCTGGTGACGCGATGACCACCACCGCACAGCGCGCGCCGGTCCCCGCGTCGCAGCGGCCGAAAGAGACCCCGGTCCACGCGGCGCTGATCCTCGCGATCATCTGCGTCAGTTACTTCATGGTCATCCTCGACAACTCCATCGTCTTCACCGGGCTGCCGCAGATCCGCTCCGCCATGGGATTTTCGGAGACCGGCCTGTCCTGGATCACCAACGCCTACGTCCTCGTCTTCGGCGGACTGCTGCTGCTGGGAGCCAGGGCCGGTGACCTGTTCGGACACCGCAGGGTGTTCCTGCTCTCCCTGGTCGTCTTCTCGCTGACCTCGCTCCTGGTGGGCGCCGCGCAGACCCAGTGGTGGCTGATCGGCGCCCGGGCGCTCCAGGGCATCGGCGCCGCGGTTCTGGCACCCTCCGCCCTGTCGCTGCTCACCCGCAGCTTCGCCGAGGGCCGGGCCCGCAACCGCGCGATGGCCGCCTACAGCGCCGTCGCCGGTCTCGGCGCGGCTTTCGGCCTAGTCGTCGGAGGACTGGTCGCCGACCTGATCTCGTGGCGGGCCGGGTTCTTCCTCAACGTCCCGGTCGGCATCGTGATGATGGTGCTGGCCCTGCGTTTCCTGCCAGAGACCGAGCGCCGGCGGGGCCGCTTCGACGTGGCCGGCGCGCTGCTGGCGACCCTGGGTTCCACCGCTCTGGTCCTCGGCATCGTGGACGCCGCTGACTTCGGGTGGACCGCTCCCGCCTCGCTGGTGCCGCTCGTGGCCGGTGCAGCGATGCTGGGGCTCTTCGTCCGGGTGGAGCGGCGGGCCGCGCAGCCGATCGTGCCTCTGCGGCTGTTCACCAGCCGGGAGCGCAGCGGCGCCTACGTCACCCGGATGCTCTACATGGGCGCGATGATGGGGTTCTTCTTCTTCACCGCACAGTTCGTACAGAGCGTCTACCACTGGACACCGCTGCAGGCCGGCCTCGCGTTCCTGCCGATGACGCTGGTCAACTTCGTCCTCGCCGTCCAGGTGCCCCGACTGCTGGAACGAGCCGCACGGCCGCTGGTGCTCCTGACCGGGGTCGCCCTGACCACGGCGGGCATGGCATGGCTCAGCCGCCTCGGCCTGCACACGCCCTACCTGACGGGCGTGGCGCTGCCGATGGTGCTCATCGGCGCCGGGCAGGGCCTGGCACTGGCTCCGATGACCTCCAGCGGTGTCGATGGCGTCGCCCCCGGTGACGCGGGAGCAGGCTCGGGCCTGATCAACACCGTGCACCAGATCGGCAGCGCGCTGAGCCTGAGCATCCTGACCGCTGTCGCCGCCGCCGTCTCCACCGGCCACACGGCCGCCGACATCGCGGCCCGCTCGGGCGCGGCCCTGACCGGCTCCGCCGTCCTGCTCACGCTGGCGGTCGTGGCCGTTCTCACCCTCATCGTGCCCGCACGGGCTACCCGCAACGAAAGGTCCCTGTGATGCAGACCCTCACCCTTAACAACGGCGTCGACATGCCAGCCCTAGGACTCGGCGTCTTCCAGACCCCTCCGGAGGAGACCAAGGCCGCCGTCAAGGCCGCGCTCGACCTCGGCTACCGGCACATCGACACCGCCGCCGCTTACGGCAACGAGCGCGAGGTCGGCCAGGCCATCCGCGACTCCGGGGTGCCCCGCGACGAGATCTTCATCGAGACCAAGATCTGGATCAGCGACTACGGGTACGACGAGACCCTGCACGGCTTCGACAAGAGCGCCGCCAAGCTCGGCGTCGACCGGATCGACCTGCTCATCCTGCATCAAGCCCTGCCGTCCGACTTCGACAAGACCCTCGCCGCCTACCGCGCCCTGGAGAAGCTCCTGGCCGACGGCAAGGTCCGCGCCATCGGCGGCAGCAACTTCATGGTCGATCACCTGACCACCCTGCTCGACGCCACCTCCGTCGTCCCCGCCGTCAACCAGTTGGAGATCCACCCCTACTTCCAGCAGCGCGCTGTCCTCGACTTCGACGACCAGCACGGCATCCTGAACCAGGCGTGGTCGCCTATCGGCGGGATCACCTTCTACCCGGGCTACGGCGAGGACCGCAAGAGCGTCCTCCAGGACCCGGCCGTCACCCGCATCGCCGAGGCACATGGCAAGAGCCCTGCCCAGGTGCTGCTGCGCTGGGGCCTCCAGCAGAGCCGCTCGGTCATCCCCAAGTCCACCAAGCGCGCACGCATCGCCGAGAACATCGACGTCTTCGACTTCGAGCTCACCGCCGACGAACTGACCGCTCTCGACGCCCTGGAGACCGGCCGGCGCGGCGGCCCCGCTCCTGAGGCCGTCACCCTCGCCGAGTACGGCCGCGCCATCCCCGAAGCCTGACGCGGCCTTCCAGACAGACTTCTCAGAAGGACCCACTGTGCCCACCACCGTCAAGGCGTTCGGCGCCCACGACGTACGTCAGCCGCTCGTTCCCCTCACCATCGAGCGCCGCGACGTCGGCCCGCACGACGTCGAGCTCGACATCCTGTACTGCGGCATCTGCCACTCCGACATCAACTTCGTCGGCGGTGAGTTCGGCCCGCTGCCGACCAGCCCGCTCGTCCCCGGCCACGAGGTCGTCGGCCGGGTCACCCAGACTGGCTCCGCAGTCACCCGCCACCAGGTCGGGGACCTGGTCGGCATCGGCTGAGGAAGTGGTGGCTGCGGCGATCGGTGAGGGAGGCCGCGGCCCGTTTGTCGAGGAGGCGTTGCCGGCCGAGGGCCCGGGTCCTCTCTGGGCGGCCGGCGAGGGGCGACGTGTAGTGCTGGGTGAGCCCGAGTGCACGGGTGGATGCTGTGGCTGCCTGTCCGTGTTCGTGCAGCGTGACGGCGGGATCGTGGAGTGGTCCGACTGGCAGGTGCCGCACTTCTCGGACCAATCTTCGCCGCCGGCCAGCCGGGAGCTGCGTCAGTGGGGGCTGCGTGCCGAGTACTGGATCAAGGGTGACGGCGAGCCGTTCGACGAGGAGGACGCCACCGAGTCGGGCAGCTTCCTGCGGCTGCGCACCGATCAGGTGCGCTTTTACCCGATCGACGCCCTGGAGAACGAGTATTACCCCTTCGACGACTCCGGGTACCGGCAGTATCCGCGCGCCGGTGAGGACCCCGTCGAGCCGCTGCCCCTCACCGAGATCCCGCCCCTCGTCCTCTCCGAAGTGCTGCGCGACGTCGACCTGTTCGTGGGCGTGGCCAGCGTCGGCAACGACCCGGCGTGGCAGGACGGCGGCCCCGGCGGCCGCTTCCGGGAGTACTGGACGTCGTACGGCTTCGGCGAGCTGAACCAGAGCGCAGAGATCCGCCGGGCGCTCCTGGAGCGTCTGATTCCGCGGCTGGCGATAGCGGACCGCTGCCACCTGGAGGGCCGCTTCCTGTATGTCAAGGGCGAGCGCCACACATACAAGATCCACCTGGGCTCGGGCAACATCCTGATGAGCCCGAACGACCAGTACCTGTGCATCGTCTCGAAGTCGGGCGACGCAGGCGCGGAGACCGGCTATCTGCCCTTCGAGGGCGACCGGATCCTGGCCGTCGTCCTCAGCAAGGCGATGCTGCTCGCCGACGACACGAAGATCACGGATCCGACCATCCTGAGCCAGTTGTGGCCCCGGTACGACGGCCTTCGTACGCTTGTCCGGGCCCAAGGCCAGCATGTGCCTTGGGCCGATGGAAAGTACGAGGGTCTGAGCGTCGCCGAAGGCCATGCCGTACGTGGTTCTGCTTCCTGCCGTTCGTATGGTCAGGGCCGGGTTGTCGCCGATCAGGAACTGGCCCGTCTCGGGCGTGATCACCTCCAGCCGCCGCGTCGACGCCAGGTCCCGCATCTTGTAGAAGGTGTCCTCGATGCTGGTGCGGAAGAGCTTGCCGCTCTCGTAATCGTGGGTGACCGAGGACCGTTCCACGAGACGATCAGCGAAGGCGCCCAGGGAAGCCGGGCCGGACAGATGCAGGCCCGTCTCGCGCTCGCGCAGCACGGCCACGTGAAGCAAGTCCGTCGGCGAACGGAGTGCCGGCGTGCACGGGGGAGAACGCCGCAGGAGGGAGTCTCTCCACCTCGCCCCACAGTGCTTCGGCGGAAGGGGAGTCGACGGCGACGAAGTTCTCGACCCAGCCGCATCGGCTGGTGGGCATCCGCTTGTGCAGGTCGAACGGGAGCAACTGCTCGCCGGCGCCCTTCGGTCCGGGCATTGGGAACTGCTTGAGCAAGACCTGGGAGATGAGGTGCTGCTGCGATGTGTGCTGTGCCGGTGCCACCCACCTGATTCTGCCAAGCGCCCTCTCCACCGCTACGGGTTTCTGGACCGCCGACCGACGTCATTGCTGGTCAGCGCAGCCGCACCACGGTGACGACGGCGTGCCGGGTCGTGCCCGCTACGACCTCCACCACGGCATCGCCTTCGGCGGGCGTGCAGGAGTCACCGGCCTTCGTGAACTCTTGCCCGTCCTGGGGGACGACCATGTGCGGGGCGATGCCGGAGGCGAGCGCCGTGCTCAGCCGCTGGGTCAGCGCTACACGCCCGTCGGGGAGCCGTACGGCGAGCGCCTTCGGATGCCGCGCCGTGCCGGTGAAGCCGACCACGGCGACGTCGACCGTGTCCGCGTGCCGGACCTTCCTTCTCTGCACTAACAGCTCCTATCACGCGGGCAAGTGGGGGCTGGAGGGCTTCACCGAGAGCGTCAGCCGCGAGGTCTCCGATTTCAACATCCACCTCACTCTGGTCGAGCCCGGCGCCACCCGCACCGGCTTCGCTTCGGCCCGCCAATACACCATCGAAACGACCGTCTACCGCGACAATGCCGTCGGCCAGACCCGGCGCTATCTCGAAACCGCGGACGAGAACGTCTTCACCGGTGACCCCGCCAAGCTCGCCGCCGCCATCTACGAATGTCTCACCGCGCTCGAAACGCAGAAGGATCTCGCTGAATCCGTCGCCTTCGCCCACTGATCCACCCCAGCAGTACCTGGTCACGGGCGCCCCCTCCGCACACGGCGGGCCGGCTGCACTATCCGCAGCTCCAGTTGCCGAGCAGCATGTCGACCGCCGAGTGCAGAGCCGCTGCGGGCACTCCGTCACGCAGCTGCGTGGAGATCCCCAGGAGGAAGCCGTGGATTATGGTGGTCACGCCGTCGATGTCGGTGTCGATAGCGAGTTCGCCCGCGGTGACGCCCCGCTCCACGCACGCCCTGATGCGCACCCGGTCTGCTTTTCGCCGCGCCGATACGGTCGCGCATACGCTGGCGTGCTCTTCCCCCGGCGGCCGCATCGTGCCGGACAGGGCGATGAGGCAGCCGGTGGGGTGGGACGAGTCGGCCTGCATGTCGATCGAGCCGTGCAGCATGCCGGCCACGGCCTCTCGCGAGCTGAGCGTTCGGTCCTCGATGGCATCGGCGGCGCGGCCCGGTCCCTGCATGTAGTGCCCGACGGTCTGTTTGAACAGTCCCTCCTTTGAGCCGAAGGCGCCGTACAGGCTCGCGGAGGACAGTCCGGTGGCGGCGCGCAGCTGTGCCAGGGAGGTCGCTTCGTACCCCTGCTCCCAGAACAGCAGCATCGCGGCCTCCAGTACGGCCTCCATGTCGAAGGTGCGGGGACGGCCGGCCGGCGGCATATGAACCTCCTGCATCACAAGACGAGCGTTCCGCTACGGGAGCGCTTTTCTGCCTCCCATATTGGACCAACTGCTCCACAAAGCGCCAAGCGCCAAGCACTCAAGCGTCCGCGTACCGACGGCTCACAGTGACCTCGATCACTTATGGATCAATCAATCCGAAATGGCTTGACCGGCATGTCGAGCCGGAGCGAGCATATCGGCATGAACGATCCAGAATTCGGGACGGGCGGCGTCGACGTCCCCTCCCCACTGAGCCGCGCGATGGTGCTGTTGCTGGCAGTGACGTGTGGCGCGGCCGTCGCGAACATCTACTACGCGCAGCCGTTGCTGCCCGTCATCTCCCAGGCGCTGGGGGTCTCCGAGGGAGCCGGAGGGCTGATCGTCACGGCGTCGCAGATCGGCTACGCGCTCTCGCTGGCCCTGCTGGTGCCTCTGGGTGACGTGCTGGAGCGGCGCCGGCTGGTGAGCGGACTGCTCGCCCTGAGTGCCGTCGCTCTCCTCGGTGCGGCGGCCGCTCCCTCAGTGGGCGCGCTCTACGCTGCGGTCGCGCTGGTCGGGGTGACCTCCGCCGTGGCGCAGATCGTGGTGCCGATGGCGGCCTCGTTGTCCGCCGACCATGAACGTGGCGCGGTGGTGGGCACAGTCATGAGCGGCCTGCTCATCGGCATCATGCTCGCGCGGACCGTCGCCGGGGCGCTGGCCGAATTCGGGAACTGGCGGTTGGTGTTCGTCTTCGCGGCGTTCGTCATGGTGGTGCTTGCGATCACCCTGCGCCTGGTTCTGCGTCGTATCCCGCCGACCGCGAAGACGCCCTATCCCCGGCTGTTGCTTTCGGTGGTGACCCTGGTGCGCACCGAGTCGCTGCTGCGCAGGCGCATGGCTCTGGCCGCGGTCGGCATGGGTGGCTTCACCGTCCTGTGGACCGCCTCGTCGTTCCTGCTGGCCGGACCCGTCTACGGGTACGGTCCCGCGGTCATCGGCCTGTTCGGTCTGGTCGGGGTCGTCGGCGCCGCCGCCGCGTCAGTGGCAGGCCGGTTGGCGGACCGCGGCCGTGGCCGCCAGGTGACCACCGGCGGGCTGATCGTGCTGACGGGCAGCTGGGCCGTGCTCGCCCTCGCCGGCCAAGGAGGTCCGTTCGGCCTGAGCGCGCTGATGGTCGGCATCGTGGCGCTGAACCTGGCCCAGCAGGCACTGCTGATCAGCCACCAGAGCGTCCTGTACCGCCGCATCCCGCACGCCCGCAGCCGGGTCACCACAGCGCTCATGGTCTCCGCGTTCGCCGGCAGTACCGTCTCGTCCGCCCTGACAGCTGCGCTGTATCCGCTCGTGGGCTGGGCGGGCATCGCCGCGCTCGGCGCGGTGATCGCACTGATCGGCCTCGCGATCTGGACCGTGGAACTCCTCCGCCCGAGCCCCGCGGAACCACTCCCCGACCCGTCAGCGGACGAAGCCGCCCACGCAACCGCCCCCTCTTCCCCGGGCACAGACCGCGCAGACGTCCAGGAGACCGCTCATGCCTGAGATCCGCCGAGTGGCGATCCTCGACGACTACCAGCGCACGGCACACCGGTACGCCGCCTGGGATTCCCTGCCCGAGGGGACCCAACTCACTTACTTCTCCGAGCACTTGGGCGGCATTGAGGAAGTCGTCGCCGCACTGCGACCGTTCGACGTGGTCGTAGCCATGCGCGAGCGCACCCCCTTCCCCGCAGAGGTGCTCGACCAGCTGCCGAACCTGCGTCTGCTGGTGACCACGGGCCCGGCCAACGCCGCCATCGACACGGCCGCTGCCGCGCGGCAAGGGATCGTGGTGTCCGGCACCCGCCCCGCGGGACTGACCTCAACGGCCGAGCTGACCTGGGGGCTCCTGCACGCCCTGACCCGCTCGCTCCCCGCCGAGGACCGCAACCTGCGCGCGGGCGGTTGGCAACAGACCGTGGGTCGCGACCTGCACGGCGCCCGCCTGGGCGTCATCGGCCTCGGCAACGTGGGCAGCCGCGTGGCCCAGGTCGGAGTCGCCTTCGGCATGGACGTCGTCGCCTGGAGCGCCCACCTTGACCCCGGGCACGCGAAAACACTGGGCGTCACCCCCGTCAGCAAACAGGAACTACTCACCACCTCGGACGTGGTGACGCTCCACGTCCGACTCTCCCCACGCACCGTCGGCCTCATCGGCGCCGCCGAACTCGCCCTCATGCGGCCGGACACGCTGCTGATCAACACCTCCCGCGCCCCAGTCGTCGACGAGCAGGCACTGCTGGCCGCGCTGCACGCCGGGACTCTGGGCGGAGCCGCCCTGGACGTCCACTTCACCGAGCCGCTGCCCACCGATTCGCCGTGGCGCAGCGCTCCGCGAACCGTCCTCGCCCCGCACCTGGGCTACGTCACCGCCGACGCCTACGAGACCTTCTACCGCGACGCACTCGGCGACATCCTCGCCTACGCCGCCGGCGCACCGATCCGCGTACTCACAACACCGTGAACGGACCGCACCCCTACACCCTCACTCACGTACGACGAAAGGGACCCACCATGCCCCCCAGCGAGCAGACCACCACCGCACACCTCCAGTACGATCCCGCCGACGATTCGGGGGGCCGCCTGCCGCACCTGTGGACACGGACCATGGGCGACCTCACCATCACCTACGTCCCCGACGCCGGTGTCCACATGATCCCCACCCGGGTCTACCCCGCCTCCGCCCACGAGGACTGGACGGAGCACGGCCCCCACATGACGGATGCGGGCCACCTGGCCATGGGATGCGGCGCGCTGCTCGTCGAGCGTCGTGGGAAGCGCCTGCTCCTCGACGCGGGCCACGGCAGCATCTCGGGCGAGGACCCGGAACACTTCCAGCACGGCTTCGACCACGTACAGACCCTCCCCGATCACCTTCGAAGCCTGGGCGTCGACCCGGCCACGCTGGAGACGGTCGCCTTCACCCACCTGCACGACGACCACACCGGATGGGCCAGGCCGGACGCCGTCGACGACCCGCGCAGCCTGTTCCCCCACGCGCGCTGGATCGTCGGGGAAGGAGAACTGCGGGGCCTGGACCCCGCCGACGGACCCCGGCTCGCCGGACAGAGCGAACGAACCACCGCCGTCGCCGACGGAACCGAGATCACCGAGGGTGTACGTGCCTGGGCGCTGCCCGGACACACCCCCGGGCACACCGCCTTCATCCTCGACACCGGCGACGGCCGCCGAATCGTGGCCTTCGGTGACGCCATGCACTCTCCCGTCCAGACCCGGCACCCCGACTGGGAAGTCGTCCTCGACCACGACCGGGCCCAGGCCGAGACCTCACGCCGCCGGCTCGTGGAATTCCTCTCCCAGGACGACGTCTTCGGCTTCGGCGTGCACTTCGCCGACCAGCAACTCGGCACCGTCGACGACACCGGCCGCTGGCGCCCCTGGCAGGACACGACAGACAACCGGTAAGCCCTCGCCCGCCCGAGGTATCACCCAGACGTCCATCAACATGGCATTGTGCCCGGCCGGGTGGCGGTCGGGCCTCTGATCAGCTACGCCTATGACCTCGCTGAGCAGGGCTTCGAGACGTCAGCGGCGTGGGGCGCGGCGCGGTCATGGGGATCAACGGCAGTGAGGTCGGTCTGCAGCGGGGTCCGGCTGACAGTCGGACCCCCGTCGCCCGGGACCATGGACGGATCGGCGGCCAGAGTGCAGATCCGGGCGAGCAGGTCGCGGTGACGATGCGTCGCATCCGCAATGCGCCGGTGCGAACCTGTGCGTGACAGCGGCCCCACGAGGCCCGCACCGGCACCCGTGATGACGGCCACGCGGCCGGAATTTCCTGGTTCACGGGTCTCTCGTCTTTCAAGTACGTCGGGCTTACAACCGCTCGGGTTTCCGCTGCTTCCGCAGCCTGGGAAGTTCGGCACAGCGCAGACTTGAACCAGAGCGACGTTCCGCTAGAACATCAGCGCCACAAGCAAGCGTCGCAGCGACGAACGCGAGGGACGGGTCGGCGGTGAACAGCGCTGGAGCGGAGGTCGACGGGGCCATCGGGCGTTGTCCCTGGACACCACCATCCCGGGCGCCGTACCGCGCGGGTTCGACGCCTTCTTACGCGAGTGGGAGAGGAAGATCGGCGACGGCTTCCCACAACCGACCCACTGCCCGGGCATAATCGGTGACCTCCCGGCCAGGGCCCGCGCCACCAGGGTGAGCGACGTGGCGATCACCGATGTCCACGGCGCGCCGGCCATCCGGACCGCGGGCACCCCGGGCGGCATGGAGGATCAGGTCAGGCAGGCGATGCCGAGCATGGCGTGGTGTAGCAGGCGCAGCAAGGCGGCGCGTGCGTGGTCACAGTCAGGTAGCCCAGTCGGAGCGGCACGGCCGACCATCATTCCGCGCCATCGACAGCCCGCGAGCTGCGTGCGACGCGGCGGGCAGCGGATCGGTGCCCGCTTGGGACGCATCGGGGCGCGCCGGGATCCGTGACGACCGGCGCTTTCCCGACAGATGTCAAGCAGCCATCCATGCCGGACGGGACGGTCTTACCTCGCACGGTATCCACAACCGCTGGGCAGGACTACGCTGTGGGGTGAGCCCCAGTCCCCGGTATCGATGCTGTGTCCTGCTCCCGGGGAGGCCCACCGTGTTCGTCCTGCTCCTCATCCTCATCATGGTCCTGTTCGGCTTCGGCTTCCTCAATCCCATCTGGTGGGTGGCCGCGGCGGTGTTGGTCTACGGCGCCACCTCCTACGGCCGCGATCGTGGCGGAGGCCGGAGCGGTAGCGGCAGTTCCGATCTCGGGGACTACCGGGACTACCAGGGGCGCCGGAATCGTCAGGAACGCTGGGACCGCCGCTACAGCCGCCAGAACCGGGCGCGCTGGCGGCGCGAGGACCGTCGGGACCGCGAACACCGCAGGTGAACCGCGAAGTGGCCCGATGGCCACGGGGTCTGGGCACAGCTTCAGCCAGGCCGGAAACGTCGAGATGGTTAAGAGGTACATGCCATGCAGCGCGCAAGCGTGATTCAAGAGGAGTGGTGGGAGCAGCGGGCCGAGGCCACGTGGGGGAACGCACCTGCGGGCCAGGACGTCGTCGCACTGCGTGCCGAGAACGATCAGCTGCGGCGGGCGCTGGCCGGCCGTGCGGTCATCGACCAGGCCCGCGGCATGGTGATGGTCCTGACCCCCTGCCGCCGTGGGGCGGCCGGGGACCTGCTGGTGGATGTCTCACGGCAGTGCGACGCCGGACTTCCAGAGGTGGCCGCGGCGTTGGTCGGCGCCTGGGAGGGCAAGCCGCTCCCGGGCCGTATACAGCGGGAGCTGCGTCGTACGCTGCGGCGATTTCACGCGGAAAACCAGGGGTGCGACTCACGACAACCGGGCGGATCGTCCAGGTAGGGAGAGGCCATGATTCACGCGGCCGACGTCCGAGAATGGCGCAACCACGATGTCGTCGACATCGAGTCACACAAGATCGGTGTCCTTGAGGCGGTCTATGTGGACACCACCACCGATGAGCCGGCCATGGCCACGGTACGGACCGGACTGCCTACCCGGCATCGTCTGGTCTTCGTCCCTATCGAGGACGCGATCGCCGGGCCGGGCTATCTCAGGGTCGGCTATGTCAGAACGCTGGTGAAGCAGGCCCCTTCGATCGGCACCGATGACGTGCTGCCCGCCGAACAGGAGGAAGCGATCTTCAAGCACTACGGACTGGCCTACAAGCCCGGTGCGGCCGGCGAACGGCAACTGGCGCGCCGCTGACCACCTACGGACAGGATGACTGCCCTGTGAGGTACGCACCATGCACCAGGGTGACCCCGCCCCGTGAAGAAGCGCGGCTGTTGAGCACTGTGCCTTCAGCGGAGGACGCCGCTTTGCTGGCCGAGGTCGCCGAACTGCGCTCCAGAAACGAACAGTTGGGGCAGGCGCTGGAGAGCCGTGCGGTGATCGACCAGGCCCGCGGCATGGTGATGGCCCTGGCGCCGTGTTCCAGCGACCGGGCCTGGGACCTGCTGGTGGACGTGTCGCAGCACTGCAACATCAAGCTCCGGGACGTGGCTGCGGCGCTGGTCGCCATGACGACGGACAGGCTCCCCGAACCGATACAGCGGGAGCTGCGCCGAGCACTGCGGCGCCTCCATATGGCGGACCGGAGATGAGGGCGTACATGCCCAGCGGACGGCACCGGGAGCTGTGAGCTCAACTCTCCGGTGCCTTCGTCCAGGCCGGCCGTCGGACACCTCTGCTGTGTAGCCCACCTCGTGGATCTCAATCACCGGTCGTGCGGCTCCTCGTCCGTTCCGCCTGATCACTGCTTCGCCGTCGACACTTCACTGGCGCAAGGGCATGGGTCAGGACCCCAGACCGGCGAGGGGTTCCGAGTCGTTGATGAAGGCACGGGCCACGTCGCCCAGGCGCCGATTGTGAGCGCGGGCGTAACCACGCAGCGCGGTGAACGCCTGCTCCATGTCGATGCCCTGGCGTTCGGCGAGTTTCCCCTTGGCCTGTTCGATCAGTACCCGGCTGTTCAGCGCCCTCTGCAGCTGTTCGTTGAGCACCGTGCCGCGGTGGACGGTGCGTTGTTGCAGCAGGCTGATGGTGGCGACGTCGGCCAGGGCCTGGGCGATGGGTGCGGCGGCCGGGTCGAAGGGGCCGGGGGTGGTGCGGAAGAGGTTCAGCGCGCCGACGACCTCGTCCCGCAAACGCATCGGCAATGCCTGGACTGCCGCGAACCCGCTGCGCTGGGCGGCCACCGCGAGGCGCGGCCAGCGGGCGGTCACCGTGCTGAGGTCGGGGACGATCACCGGTGTGCCGGTGCGGAAGCACTCGAGGCAGGGGCCTTCGTCGTTTTGGAGCTGGAAGAGCTCCAGCAGGCGCACCTGTTCGTCGGAGGCGGCCATGACGCGGAGTTTGCCGTCCCGGTCGGCGAGCAGCACCCCGGCGGCGCTCGCGTCGAGCATGCCGACGCAGCGGTCGGTCAGCAGGCGCAGGAAATCGATGAGGTCGAAGTCGGCGACGAGGTTGTCGGCCAGCTCGACGAAGGTCTTGGCCAGAAGCTGTTGATCCATCATGGGCACCCTCGGTTGAGACTAGTTCCTGCCCGAAGGGGCGGGAAGTACGGCACGTTCGTGGGCCGGCACCGATACCTCAGGTCTCCTCCTCGGTCTGATCCGGCGGCGCGTCCGGGGAGAAACGAAGCCGACGGGCCACCACGTCCGCGGCCACGTCGGCGAGCCGGCGTCCCTGTGCATAGGCGTAGGCGCGGAGCCGGACGAAGGCTTCTTCGATGCCGACTCCGAGTTGAACGGTCAGGATGCCGCTGGCCTGGTCGATCTCCGCCCGGTACGCGCCCAGGTCCTCGAAGCTGCGGTCCGGCATCGGCCCTCCGGCCGGCGCGCCCGTCCCCTCGAGCCTTGTATCGAGCAGGAGCAGCGTCGCGAGATCGGCGAAGGCCAGTGCGTCGGCCAGTTCCTCCGTGTCCAGTACGGTCGGAACATTGGCGTACAGGTCCAGGACTCCCGGGCTGATCGCCCCCAGCTGCAGGGGGAGCGAGAAGACCGCGCGGGCTCCGGCTTCCAGGGCCGCATCGGCGAACACGGCCCAGTGATCCTGCAGTTCGGTGGTGCGCAGATCGGGTGTCAGGACGGCCGAGCCGCGTAGATAGGCGTCCACGCAGGGCCCCTCACCCAGCATGAGCTGGAGCTCTTCCAGTTGCTCACTGATGTCGTCGGTGCTGCACAACGGATGACTCGCCGCGGTCCGGGACATCGCCGACAGCCCGGCCCCGCCGACCGGCAGCGCGGCCACGGCCGCGGTGCACACATCCACCACACCGACCCGGGCACCTCGTCGGACCGCCTGTTCGGCCACCAGCATCCCAATGCGGGCCGACCGGCTGTCAGGCCCCACCCGGGCCACCGCCTCCAGGCATCGTGACGAGGTCCTCCAGCCTCGCCGTGGTGCATTCCCCGAGGGGAAATACCAGCGCGCGGAACGTGGTGGGCTCCGCCGGCCTGCGAAGCTCTCCGATGTCCAGCCACCCCCAGGAGCGGAGCGCGGCGAGAGCCGGGCGATCGGCCTGGTCCACCAAGGTGGCGCCGAGTGATGCCTGGTGGCCGGTCAGCAGCCGCTCCGGCAAACGACGGGCGAGACCTCCATCCTGCGGGTGCGGCCCGATCAGGATGTCGTCGAACGCGAAGACGCTGCCAGCCGCGGTGAGTTGCTCGATGCTGCGCGGCAATGGTCCTTCGAAGCCGAGCCACCAGGAGCCGTCGCCGCGTACCGGGAATCCGAAGGCGCATCCCATCAGGCTGTCCGTCCCGGCGATCACCATGACGAATCCCAATCGGCGCATATCCGTGGTGAGACGGCCCAAGAAGTCCTGACGGCTGGGACGGCGGTATGGATCACCCGGCGCCGTTACACGGGACTCCGCATACAGATCCGCCAGATCCTCACGCAGGCCCTCCACCAGCCAACGGTTCAGCCCACGCAACCGCACCAGAGCCATGGCGCAGGGCTCGCCGTCCCCCGCCTTCCGTGACTGTCCCCATCCGGGCTCGGCCGTCATCGCCATCGCCCGAGAACAGGCGCAAGCGGGACAGACCAGTGCGGCCGCGGACACCGAGGAGGCGCCGCCTTCGTACTCCCATGTCTCCTCCGGGTCCAGTGGCTGGTCGGCCGCGGAGACGGCGTGCCCGGCCTCGTCCGCGGCGATGAGCGCGCTCGCGGTCAATGGCGGGCCGTCGTAGTCGGACGCGGCAGCCATCCACGGGAACCTTGCGGGGGATGACCGGCCAGTACTTCGGGTTGACGGCGATGCGGGTGATGCGGCCCCACAAGGGGGCCAACACGTCGGTCAATGCGGGCAGTTCGCTCAACAGATCCCGGGAGCGGGGCCACCAGGGCGCCGTCCAGGAGTCCGCGGGACGTGCCGTCGGTCTTCAATGCGAGACGCGCGGCCGGGGCTGCGGCGGACTCGTGGTGCGGCAGGGTTGGATGCAAGGTTGCCGACATGATGCGGACCCGTCTCCGGGCCGCCTCTGCGGCGGCCCGGGTTTCATCTCTCGCCGAGAACGACCCGGCATGGAAGCCGGTGTGCGAAATGCCCTCAGCGTTCTCCACACTACTCCCCGCTCCGCCGCAGCGCGGACCTGCGGCCGCCTAGAGGTGGAGCAGTCGTTGTGTGATCTCCCGGTACTGCCTCGCCGCGCCCCGGAGTTCGTCCGGAACGGTGTCTCGGGGGCCTGCTCCTCCAGCCGGCGCGGAGGAGACGCCGCCGTTCCGCGAGGGCGTTCACCAGCTGGGCGGTGGCTTCGCCGTAGGCGCTCTCGGCCTCTTCCAGCGCCTCGCGCGAACTGTCGGCGAAGGTGTTGAGGGCGCGCCGGAGGCAGGACTCTCGTCCCCTTCGGCTGACGGGAGCAGCGGCTCCGGGCCCGGGGTACGGCGTTCTGCAGCACCCCCGGATCGCCCCGCGGGTCCCCGCGGGGTCTGGGCGGGGCGGGAAGACGGAATGCTTCGCCGTGTGTTCCGGAGCGGCATGGCCCTACGCCGTGCTGCCAATCAGCGTCCGCCGACACCCCTGTCAACGCGGTGGCCACGCGATCCGGCCCGCCTCGTTTCGGAGCGCGGGAGTACGGTGGGCGAAGCGAGGGCTCTTCGCATACCGGTGTCCGAACCGGCCCCGTCCCCGCGACTCCCATCACAGGGGCAGCCCCTGACCCCGGCCGCGCCACCCGCACCGAGGCCGAGGAGCCCCGCATGTCGCTCATGACCACCGCATCCACGACAGCGATAGCGATTCCGTCGGACACCGCCTCGCCGTCCCAGGGCTACGACGGGACGTCCCTCTTTCCGCCGGACGACCCGGTGCCCGCGCGCGACGGCGGGGAGCGGCTGTATGTCGCGGTGACGGCGCGCCCGTGTCGCCGCCCGTCGTACCTGGCAGCAACCACCCATCCGTGTAAGGCAGTTGGCAGGAGCCTTCATGACCACCGCACTGCAACCCCCGCTTCCCTCCCATCCCGTTCTCCGTCTGCGCCTGGCCCCCCTCGGCGGTCTGCCCCGACCCATTGACGGCGCGTGGTGGCCTCGTTCGTACGACCTGCTCGCGGAGCTCCCACGACTGCTCGCCGGGTTGCCGCGTGCGTGGGGCCACATCAGTAGCGTTACGGTCAACGGGGCGAAATGGTCCGCGAGGCCCGGCCGGATGCTCGTCTCCAACCAGGTCGTACGACTGCGCAGGATCCTGGCGGCATCCACCCCGCACACGGTCGTCCTGCTCGCCCCCGGCCGGGGGCGCTGGGACTTGCTGGTCATCCCTCCGAACACGACCGAGGAGGCCGCGGAACCGCTCCTGGCATCCGCCGCGGGCGGTCACGTCTGATCCAGACTACCACGGACGCGCCGGCTGATCACCAGGGCACTGACGACGACCGTCACACGAGGAAGTGTCGCCGGCCTGTTCCGCCGTCATGAGTGCGGTCGCGGTCGGCGCCGGGCCGGTGCTCGCACTCGCGGCGGCCATCAGCCGGGCCGCCGAGGAGACACTGGTCTCCGGGGGTATGACCAGGAGGTCCCAGCGGCCCGCCGTACCAACCGACCTTCACCACATCGCCATTGCCAAAGATCTCGCGCGGGATGATCGACCAGTAGCGCGGGTTGACGGAGATACGGGTGATCCGTCCCCACAGCGGATCCAGTACGTCCGCCAGAGCGGCGAGTTCGGGTGTCATGTCATGTGAACGAGGCCACCAGGCGCCGTCCAACTCGACTCGACGTGCCCTGGTGAAGGACTCAGGGGTTTCAGCGCGAGGCGTGCGGTCGGGGCCCTGAAGGGCACGGCCCGTAGCGGGTTGCTCACCAAGAACGACACCGGCATCGGGGCCGGTGTGCGAAATACTCCCGATGAGTTCACGCTACTCCCCGAAGAGGCCGAACGGACCGCGCCTGGACGCGGCTCACTTCCGTCGGCGACAGTCCTCCGAGGAGTAGCAGGCGGGAGAGTGCGACCGGTGCGGGATGTGGTCGGTCAGGCGGGTGATCAGGCGTCTGACCATGGACTGCCGGCGACGCGGATCAGGTCGTCCAGAGTGGTCTCGGCCGGGCAGTAGGCGATGTAGTAGGAGATTTCCTCGGGCCGGGCAACGCTGCGGCGGGCGATGACCCAGTGGCGGCGGTCGGGCCGGTGCCAGGGCCGCACCTCGACGCGGGCCCAGTCGTAGATCCGCCGGCCGTGGGCCCCCTCGCCGCAGGAGCGGCGCTTCCACTTCTGCCGGGGCAGGTGGCCATGACGTGGAAGACGTCCGCCCCCTCCAGCTCCGAGCACGTCACCGCGGGCAGTCTGCCGGCGGTGGCGCGGGCACACACCGGAATCGACAGTTATGTGAGGTACACCCCGATTCCGGGTAAAAGAGCTTCGTGACCACCAAACCGTGGCGCCCGGACACGCTAGCGCTGGCCGCACCCGTCCCTCTGGCGGCGGCACTCCTCACGGCCGGGGGTACCGCTCACGCTGAAACCAGCGTGCACAAGATCGCCCACGCGCTGCGGAGCAGCCTCGTCTACGTGGATCGCGCGTCCGGCGCACTGAGTGCCGGGCAGGCGCGCGAGCTGGCAGGCAGCATCCGAGACACGGGCGTGCCGATCTACGTCGCTGTCCTGCCGGACGACCCCGCGTACGGAGGAGAGCGCATCTTCGACCGGCTGCGTGCCGCCGTCGCCCGGCCGGGCGTGTACGCGGTGGCGCTCGGCTCATCGTTCGGCGCGGCCTCCGACGCCTCGGTGGTACTGCCGGGGCACGTCTCGCAGGCACTGGCGCGGCAGAACCTGCGCCGGCACCACGGTGACCTCCCGGCGGTCCTGGACGGATTCGTGGCCGATGTGGCGGCGCGGACCGGCGGCGGGGGCGACCACGGAGACGGCTACGGCGACGGGAGCGACTTCGGAGGCGGCTTCGGTGACGGCGGGGCTTCGGAGGCGGCTTCGGTGACGGAGGTTAGGCGGACCTTGCGAGGTCGAACGGCGGACGACGGCGAGACGGGCGTGGGCCGCAACCTTTCATTTGACACATAGGTCTCAAGGCAAGGAGAGCGACATGCTGCTCATAGGGCTCATCATCCTGGCCGCGGCGGCCGTCATCGGCGTGGTGGGCGTACTGGGTAACCTCGGCGGTGGGCACGCGCTCACCGAGGGCTTCTCTGTGTTCGGTTTCAACGGCGCCGGCTACACCGGAACGGTGTTTCTCTCCGGGATCGTGATCGGGGCCGCCGCCCTGCTCGGGCTGAGCCTGATGATGGCCGCCGTGCGCCGCAGGCACGCCGCGCGCCAAGGGCTCACACGGCACCGCCGGAAGGCCGCGCCGGTCGACCGGGATCGCGATGAGGTGGCTGGCAGAAACGAGCCCGCGGACGACGAGTCCGCCCGCGGCACTCGGCGCCATGGCCGACCGCATCTATTCGGGCACCGCACCGCCCATCGATAGGAAGGCACTCACTCATGAATGTCGGGAAGAAGATGGCCCACACGGCCGAAGCAGTCCGAGGCAGCGCCAAAAAGACGCTCGGCCGGGTCACCGGTAACCGCCGCATGCAGGCGGAAGGGCGCGGCGGCAAGGTGAAGGGCAACACCAAGCAGTCCGGTTCGAAGATCAAGGACGCCTTCCGGCACTGATCCGCGGTAGACGATCACAGGACGCGGCTGGGGGTGGCAACCTTTCCGGGGCCGTGACGACGTTGAGGACTGGGATCAAAATGAGGTTACTGACTTCGGCGTATTAGGGTCCGTCCGGTCTGTCGAGAGCGAGCCCCGTCCCGGCGAGGAATCCGTCGAGGATGCTGTGCCGGTACTGCAGCGCCTTGAGCCGCTTGCGGAGCAGAGTCTCCAGTTCGCTGAGGGTGCGGGCGGCCAGGTTGGCCAGGCTCCGCTTGATGTGCGCCCACAGGCCCTCCACCGGGCTGAGGTCAGGTGCATACCCGGGCAGCAGGACCACTGTCAGCCAGTCCCGCTCGGCCACGAGTGCCTTCATCGTCTTGGAGATGTGGGTGCTCAGCCGGGCAGGCGGATGCAGTCCGTCTCGCCCAGCGAGGGACGCTCGCCCTTGCGGCGCGTTCATCGGCTTCGAGGACGAAGCGGGCGTGACCGGTCGGCGGCCAAAGGGCCGCACCTGGGGCCGGCGCGGGATCACCCCGGAAATCCTTCGAGGGTTGACATCTGGGCCCGATTCCACATCAGTCCGTTAGTGGTCTGGGGTGGCGAAGTGGGGCTGGCAGGCACAGTCGAAGGAGTCCTCGGGGTGCCGACGAACCCGTCATCGGCACCGGCCCTTCCTGGGTTGTCCGCGTGGAGGCGGTCGGTGGGCCCAGCTGGGGTTTCGGGGCTTGACTTGGTTCCGGCGACCTCGTGGTCGTTACCGCGCCCTCGGGCCAGCTTGAGCCGGGTGAGGAACCACTGCTTGCCCGTGGCGTGGCGGATACTCGAGCGGATGGGTTTCCGCGTGCGGGTCAGCCCGGCGCGGAATCGCTGGTGGGCGTCGGGCACTCCGGCGGAGCAGGCCGACGAACTCAATGTTCTGCTCCGGGACCCGCAGGTGCGGGCCATCATCGCGCATACCGGTGGACAGACGACCATCGGCTATCTTGATTCGATCGATCTGGACGCGATCCGGGCCGACCCGAAACCGATCCTCTCGGCTACAGCCCGGATGTTCTGTGCAATCCCTCTCAGGAAGGGGTTGCTTCGCTGGGCTCAGCTGTACCGGCAGCCGTGTTTGGGGCGGTGGTCGAGTAGAAGACGGACCTCTTTTGCTTGGTGCGGTGAGCTTCGCCCTTGGCGACGAGTGACTCCAGAGTGCTGCGCACGACAGCGGCTTTGATCTCCCGGTCTGGAAGAGCCTGAGTGAGGGCGGCGGTGACCTCGGTTGCCGAGCGTGGTTCACCGTGCAGGGCGAGGTCGTCACGGATGAGGTCCCGGAGCGTGGGTGCACCCGCTTTCCGTGCCCGCTTGGGGCGGTTCCCGGCTGCCTCTGCCCCTTTCCGCTTGCCGGTGGCCGTACTGGTGTTCTCCTTCGGCTTGCGTGCCGCTGGCAGCGATGCAGACTTCCGTGCAGCGGACGAGCCATTCTCCAAGCTGCTGACGTTGGTGTTCTCGGGTACGTCACCGGTGGCTTCGTCACCGAGGGCCTGCTGCATGCTGAGCAGGAGCGCCCGGTTGGTTTCCAGCGCCGACAGTTGCCGGTGCAGTGCTGTGATTTCGGAGCTGAGGCGTTCGAGATCGGCGGTGATCTGCGCCGCGTATTGGGACTTCAGGTTGGTGTTGCTGGCGGAGGTGTCCACCACAAGCTCCCTCGTCTGGGCCGATTTCATGTTGGTGGTGGATGGTACCTCTGCGCGACGGCTAGGCCTCCAGTTGCGCTTCTCCATTTGCCCTGGTCAGGGTGCCCGTTTCGGGTCTAGAGGGCTGACGCTGCATCAGGGGGGTGGTGGTTCGTGACTCACCCGATCGGGGCGCGTTGAGCCTTGTAGGTGCCGAAAAGTACGTCCGTGCAGGTCATGCGACATGGTGGTACTCGTAGAGGATGCCGCTGAGGCGGTCGCGTCGGCGGTCGTTGAGGTGGGCGAGGCTGTTCGGTTGGACGATCGGCGCGGGTAGTGGGCGGAGGGGCGCGGCGCCTTCGAGGGTGCGGTGGGGTCTGTGATCGTTGTAGAACTGCTCGTACTCGCGTAGTGCGTGGAGCAGGTGGGTCTCGTTCCATATGAGGGTGCGGTCGAGGGGCTCGGCCCGGCATGACCGTACCCACCGTTCTGTGATGGCGTTCATGCGGGGCATCCGGACGCCGGTCTGGATGGCCTTGATGCCCTCGGCCTGCAGGACTGCGTCGAAGGCAGCTGGGTAGCGGACGTCCTGGTCCCGGATCAGGTACCTCGCCCTGGCGTTTGCGTCTTGGAGGTCTATGGCCATAGCGACAAGTGGTGTCAGCTTCCAGGCTCAGGCACGTATCTCGTGAGGACGATCAACGGGCCTGTCGCTGGTTACTGGAAGTGACGCTGTGTGCCAGACCTTCGGTTTACGCCGGGACGCAGTCCATCGCGCGGCTCATTCGATGGCGTAGGTGATGAGGACCGCGGTCAGCGGACGGCCTGGGACTGGACCGTCCACGTGGTGTGAAACGTCATCCCTTGACAGCGGATGTCGGCGTCTTCCTTCAGTTTCACAGCCGCAGCCAGCACGAATGGCAGGTTGGCCTGGCTAAGGTCAAGCGTGGGCAGGGGGCCCACGCCGGCTGTGGACAGTTCGATCTGATCGTGGCAGTACGCCATGTCGTCGGCGTTCGCAACGGTGTCGACAACGACATCGCCGGCGGCAATGGAGATCAGCTGGGCCCTTACATTGCTGTTCGGGTTGGTGAAGGTGAGGGTGACGTCTGCGGTTTCACCAGGCAGCAGTGGGGTGGTTTGCCCGCCAGTGACCGTGATGGGGGCGAAGGACTCGGCGGAGCCTGTCACTGGGCCCGATGTGCTCTGCTGGATGAAAGGCATGATGTGCCTCCTGCTCAGACGGACTGGATGTGCGCAGGAACGGTCTGTCCTCGGCGTCCCGTGCTTCACCGACGCTCGTCAGCGATCAGTGGGCGCTGCCGTGGATGTTTTTGCCGGGGCCTGGAGCCGGCGGCTCACAGCCGCCCGGGAGCCCGATCGGCCGACGTGGCCACATCGGCCTATGGGCCTGGGAAGGGGCCAGCGCTCTGTCGCCGAGAACGTGGACGGCCCTCCCGCTCAGGCCGATCGAAACAGTGGTGAGGGAACACGCCGGCCCGAAACCGCTGCCTCTGCGGGCACTCAGGGAATCGGTCAGGACGGCAACCGAACCCCGACCCGGCACACCGGCCTGGAACGCCGTTCTAGGGGCCGACGGTGGGCCAGTGGGCCAGCTGCCACTCTCCCGTGGAGGGATGGGCGGCCCACCTGTTCGGATGCGTACAGTAACCCATTTGCGCTACATCGCTGACAACCGTATTGACGTCACGTCACCCGAACAGTGGAGCGCTCGGAGTCGGTAATCTGCGGGAAGTGCGCTTTTTGGGTCCCTCTTGGACGACTTCGGCGCCACCGTCAACCTGCGCGAGAACTGGAAGGCCGCCAAGGGGCTGACCGCGCCGTTCAATGAGGAACACAAACTCGGCACCCTCGAAGCAGGTAGCCCGATCGACCGCGAACGGCAGCCGCCCGGCGACCCGGTGGACGACCTCGACAGCCTCCAGATTCCCGGCGAACCCGTCGTGTTCGAGTACGTCCTCCTCCGGGAGATACGTGAGATCCGCATCCCGGTGCTGGTCTGGTTCCGCTGACCGAACCGTTGGAGTGTGAAGCGACCCCGGCAGGCGTAGTGCCGGGGTCGCTTCGTTCCTGAAGGTACGCGGCCGCGCCGACGCCTGAGGGAGGCCTTCCGCGCGGGTGCGTGCCAGCAGGCCGATCGCCGAACCTCGGCGCTCCAATTCCGAGGTACGGGCCGCGGCCCGGTGAAGCAGGGGCTGAAGGGCCCTACGCCAGGGCGGTGGCGTTCAGTTCGGTGATGCGCTGGTGGCGCTCTTCAGGGGCGGTACGGCCATCGCCCGTTGGAGTAGTAAACAAAGGCCCTGCCCGGGGCGGCAGGGTCCAGCTACGCTACATGGCGTCCAACTCCTGCCTGGTCAACGGCTTCCACAGCATGGGCAGTGGCCACAAGTTGACCGGCTGCCCCCGCCCGCTCGCCGACGCTGACGACCGACGGGAGATCACGCGTTCGTGCAGCTTGTGGGTGCCGATTATTACATCCGAGCTGGTCAGGCGGCATGTTCATAGGTGTGGAGAGTGCCGCCGAGTTCGTCCTTCCGCCGGATGTCGAGGTGGTTGAGCTGCTCGGGATTGGTGAGGGGATGGGGGAGTGGGCGCAGGGGTGCCGCGGCGTGGAGGGTGCGGTGGGGCCGGTGCTGGTTATAGAAGGTCTCGTATTCGCGGAGGGTGTGGAGGAGGTGTGCTTGGTCCCAGATGAGTGTGTGGTCGAGGAGTTCGGTTTTGCAAGAGCGGATCCAGCGTTCCATCACTGCGTTCATGCGGGGTACACGGATATCGGTCTTGATGATTGCGATGCCTTCGTCTTCGAGTGCGGCGTCGAAGGCATCCGTGTATCTGCTGTCGCGGTCACGGATCAGGTACTTCACAGTCGCGCCGGCCTCGTGGAGGTCCATGGCGAGGTTCCGGGCGAGTTGTGTGGTCCACGCTGCGGTGGGGTGGGCGGTTGCGCCGAGAACGCGGATACGCCGCGTGGCGTGCTCGATGACGGCGAAGACGTACAGGCGTGCACCGGTCAGCGTCCGGGTTTCGAAGAAGTCGGCGGCAAGATTTGCCTGTGCTTGGCCGCGGAGGAAGGTGGTCCAGGTCTGGCGGTCGTGCTGAGGTGCGGGATCGATGCCGCTGCGCTGGAGGATTTCCCATACCGTGGAGGGGGCTACTTTGACCCCGAGGGCGGCGAGTTCGCCGTGGATTCTTCTGTATCCCCAGCTGGGGTTCTCTCTCACTATGCGCAGGATGAGGGTTTGGACGGCTGCGGTGGGTAGGCGGTCGGCCTGGCCGTTTGGGGCGGGAGGCGGTGGCGTGGCGGCGGCGTAGGAGGTCGTGGTGCCAGCGGAGGACCGTGTCGGGGGAGACCATCAGGTGAAGTCGCCGGAGTGTGGTGCGGGGGAGCCGGTGGAGCAGGGCGGCGAGGAATATGCGGTCGGGCGGAGTGAGCCGGGGTTTGGCGACCTGGCGTTGAAGGACGGCCAGTTGGTGGTGCAGGGTGAGAATCTCGATGTTCTTGTCGGCGTCGGTCATCGGCGGCATCCGTAGGAGAGCGAACACGTTGGTAAGCGTGAGGTAGAGGAGTCGCAGCAGCACGATGGAACATCCTGGCGTACCAGCCCGGTGACTCTCAGCCGCATCCTTAATCCTGCAGGTCACAGCCTACGGATGAGGTTTTCGGCACCCACACCGCCGCGACGCAGCAGCCGCTTAACACCGGCCCCAACTGGGTGCAGTCGGCCCGCTGGCCGGGCGTGACAATGAGAGACAGCGGGCGGCAGCGGCCTTCCGCACTCAGGTGGACCTTGGTGGTGAAGCCGCCTCGGGACCGGGTCAGTCCCTCGCCTGCTTCACCACCTCCACCAGCCCGGCGTGCAGGCCGAGCTATGGCGGTTCGTTCTGGTGTTCCACGGCTGCGGCCCCCTTTGAGACGTGCGGCGCCGGTGACGGCGCGGTGCGGGCTCTGGCCGCGTGATGGTGTGCGCACATGATGGTGGAGTTCACCGCGATGTCCCAGTCGCTCTCCCCGGCGGCGTCCGCCGCAGCCTGGCCCGCTGCAGGAGACATTCCCAGGTGCCGTCGGCCGACCACAGCCGGTGCCGTTCGTAGACCGTCTTCCACGGCACGTATCGTTCTGGCAGGTCACGCCACTGCACCCCAGTCCGCACCCGGTGCAAGACCTCGTTGATCACCTGCCGGTGATCGCGCCGCCTGTCACAACGCCCGTTGCTGACCGGCAGGAACGGGCGCAATCGCTCCCACTTCTCGTCAGTTAAGAGATGCCGCGGGTAGGGGCGCCGTCGCGAGCGCCGCGATACCGCCGCCCGGACCAGCGGAATCTCTTAGTGATCGAGCGATGATCGGTCGTGGCGACGGACCCGCGAGGGCGGTTTGCCGTCGGGGGGGGGCTGAGTAGTGCCCCACGCGCTCGGCCGAGAATTGACAGTTTGTTACTCGCTACCACTGGGTTCTCTGGTACGTCTGGCCGAAACGGTCGAAACCTGACAGGGCGCACATGCCCCACGCCTCCGAATTCCGGACCGAGACGTATTTGCGTTAGAGCGCACTTCAAATCCTAGGTTCGGAAGCATGCGATACATCAAACTCGGAACGACCGGACTGGAAGTCTCCGCCATCACCCTCGGCTGTATGAGCTTCGGCGAGCCGGACCGGGGCGGCGAGCCCTGGTCGCTGGGCGCGGACGCCAGCCGGGACATCATCAAGCAGGCCCTCGAGGGCGGCGTCAACTTCCTCGACACGGCCAATGGGTACAGCGCCGGAAGCAGCGAGGAGATCGTCGGCAAGGCGGTCAAGGACTTCACCCGGCGCGAGGAGGTCGTTCTCTCCACCAAGGTCTGGATGCGGATGCGCCCCGGCCCGAACGGCGCCGGGCTGTCCCGCAAGGCGATCTTCGCCGAGCTCGACGCCTCTCTGAAGCGACTGGGGACCGACTACATCGACCTGTACCAGATCCACCGCTGGGACTACGACACCCCGATCGAGGAAACCCTCGAGGCGCTGCACGACGCGGTCAAGTCCGGGAAGGTCCGCTACATCGGAGCCTCTTCCATGCACGCCTGGCAGTTCGCCAAGGCCCTGTACCTGGCTGACCTGAACGGCTGGACCCGGTTCGTGTCGATGCAGGACCACTACAACCTCATTCACCGAGAAGCAGAGCGGGAGATGCTCCCGCTCTGCGCCGACCAGGGCATCGGCGTGATCCCGTGGAGCCCGCTGGCGCGGGGCAGGCTGACGCGGGCCAGGGACACCGCCACGGCGCGTGCCGAGACCGACGAGGGCGGCAAGATCCTCTACCGCGACGGGGACCAGGCAGTGGCCGAGCGCGTCCACGAGATCGCGGGCAAGCGGGGTCTGTCCGCGGCCCAGGTCGCCCTGGCCTGGGTCATGCGCAACCCGGCGGTGACCTCGCCCATCGTCGGGGTCACCAAGCCGGCCCAGCTGGCCGACGCGGTCGCCGCGGTGGACGTCGAACTCGACGAAGACGAGGCCGCCTACTTGGAGGAGCCCTACCAGCCGCACGAGGCCGCCTACCTGGAGGAGTCCTTCTACAAGCCGCACCCTGTGGCGGGCTCCCGGTAGTCCGGGCTACCGCCGGGCCTTCGACGAGTCCTTGGCCTCGGCTTCACAGCCCTGTGGTCGGCCCGGCGGTGCTTGCGGGCGGTCGCGCGCAACTGTATGACCCGCGCGCTGCCCGCCACCGCGGCCAGCAGCAGGGCCACGCGCAGCGGAACGTGCCCGTGGGCACCGAAGTAGCTGAGGTCCACCGACTGCTCCTGAGTTTGGTCAATTGGTAAGAGGGTTCGGGGGTAGGGGCGTCAGGCTGATGTGACGCGGGCCCCGGGATCCGTTTTGACGTGGGACTCCTACGTCTCTACATCTGAAAACGGAGCACCGGTGCCCGCCGTCGAAGCATGGGCGATCGAGCCCTTGTGGGTCCAGTTCGAGGCCCTCCTGCCACCGCATCTCGAGACACATCCGTGGGGCTGTCACAACCCACGGATCCCGGACCGGATCGTGTTCGACAAGCTCGTCGCGAAACTCGTCTTCGGCGGCTCGTACGAGAAGCACGCCGATCAATCGTGCTCGGCAACCACGATGAGAACCCGACGCAACGAGTGGATCGCGGCCGGTGTCTTCGCAGGGCTGGAGCAGATCGTGTTGGAGACCTACGACCGCGTCGTGGGCCTGGACCTGGCCGACATCACCGTCGACGGGCAGATCACCAAAGCGCCCTGCGGTGGCGAGGTCGCCGGGAAATCACCGATTGACCGGGGAAAACTCGGGATCAAGTGGTCGGGGATGACCGACGGACGCGGGATCCCGCTGGGCTGTGTCGTGACCGGCGCGAACCGGCACGACTCCCCGTTCCTGCGCCCGACGCTAGAGATGCTCGGGCGTTTCGAGCTCGCGTTGCCTGAGCAGATCACGGTGCACCTTGACGCGGCCTACGACTCCACGGTCACTCGCAAACTGCTGACCGATCTCGGCTGAGAGTGGCGGATCCAGCCCAAGGGCGTCGTGATCCCGATCAACCACACTCGCCGCTGGGTCGTCGAGCGCACCAACTCCTGGTACAGCCGCGGCTTCAACTTCACCCTGTCCTGCACGGAACGTCGAGCGGTCGTCATCAACGCACTGCTCGCGTTGATGACCGCGATCATCGTGATCCGACGCCTCATCCGCGAAGCCTGGACCAGCCAACGCTGGGACACACGGCCAGCCCGCCGACCATGACGCCTTGTCCTCTACCCGCGGAATCTCTAAGTCACCCCGGCCCACATCAGGACAACGAGCCGACTGTCAGACAGTCGCATGGTCGCCCGGAGTGGAACCTAATCCAGGCCCAGTGACCTGACCAAATCGAGCATTTCGGCGCGGTGCAGGGCGGCCGGGTTGCCCGCGACCGGGTGGATGTGGCCGTCGATCTCCAGGGCCACCAGACCGTGCATCCGGCCCCAGACGCGCAGCGCCAACGCGGCCGCAGCGGGTGGCACGTCCGGGAGGTCTTCCTGGATCTTCGCGACGTAGTCCGGGTGAAGATCGGCCCAGGAGGTGTCCTCGGGCTGGCGGTGGCGGGCGTTGGGCCATGCGGCGGCCACCAGGCGGGTGAGCTCACGGCATACACGGCGTGCCGTCCGGTCCACCGGTCCGTCCTCGGGGGGTTGGTAGCCGGGGATGGGGTGGCCGTAGAAGAGCCGGAAGCTCTCCGGGTGCGCCAGCGCCCACTCTCTCAGGGCCTGGCCCCACGCCAGCAGCCTGCCGCCGGGGTCGGTGTCGGGCACGGCGTTGCTGGCGGTCTCCACCGCCTCCGCAAGCGAGGCGGCGATTTCGCTGATCAGTGCCGTGATCAGGTCGTCCCGGGTGGGGAAGTAGCTGTAGATCGCGCGAGCGGTCATTCTCATCTCCCGTGCGATGCCGCGCAGCGAGATCGCTCCGGGCCCCCCTTCTGCCATCTGCCGCAACGCGATGGCCTTGATCTCCCTGCTCGTCTCCACCCGCAGCCGCTCCCGGCGGCTCATCACACCCGTGACGCTTTCGCTCTCGTCGATGCCCACCTTGAGAAGGTTACAGGGATGCAATAGCCTCTGCCGTGACATTAGTACACGCCGTGTCCAAAGGAAACGGGGAACCCCCATGCCCGCTTACGTCATCGTCAACGCTGATGTGATCGATGAGGAGGCCGGCTTGGCCTACGCCCCCGTGGCCCAGCAGTCCATCCTCGACCACGGCGGCCGTTACCTGGTCGCGGGCCCCACGCCCAAGCCCGTCGAAGGCACCTGGGGCTCCTCCCGGTTCCTGGTCATCGAATTTCCCGACATGGACCGGATCCGGGAGTGGTACGACTCCCCCGAGTACCGGCGGGCCCGGGAGATACGAGAGGACAAGGTTCGGGTGGGGATGCTGTTCGTCGAGGGCGCGCCGCCTGAGGGCTTCTCCCTCCCGGCCTAGGGTGTTTCTGGTGGCTTTTGGGCGGTGTCGCGGTGTCAGATGGTGATCGTGGTGGCGGTCAGGGTGTTGTTGGGGGTGTAGTCGTCGCTTGTTGTATTGGGTGGCCACGGGGCGGGACTGTTTCGGCTTGTTCACGCTCTGCTCGACCGTGTTGTGGTGACGGTACTGGGTCTTGTCGAAGGCCGGGGGCCGACCGCTGGAGTGTCCGCGGCGCTTGTGGTGGGCCCGCTGGTCGTCGGGCTGCGCGGTGGTGGCTTTGATGCTGGGGCGTCGCAGGTTGTTGCGGTTGTTGCGGTTGTCGTGGCTGGAGTATGCCTTGTCGCCGTGCACCTGGTCCGGCTGGCTGCGCGGGCGGCCCGGGCTGTGGTGCTGGATGTGTAAGCCGTTCAGCACGGGGGTGAACCTCGGGTTGTCGCCGGGCTGGCCAGGGGAGGTCAGCCGGTGCAGTGGGCGGGCCTGGTCGTGGGAGAGCAGATGCACTTTGCTGGTCAGCCCGCCCCGCGGGCGTCCCAGCGCCTTGCGCTCATCTGTCTCCTCACGGGCCCCGCCCCCCTTTTTTTTGCGGGTGGTCGGCCGGGGGCTTGCGGGGTGCGCCGGCCGCGTGCTGATGCGCCGGGTGGGAGGTCGAGTGGATGTTCACGGTCCACTCCTGCCGGGGTAGCTGGCGGGCGAGCGCCTCGTCCGGGTCACCTGTATCTGCCTCGATCTGCAGGTCCTGATGGATGATCTGCCAGGTGCCGTCGGCCGACCAGCGCCGGTGACGCTTGTAGACGGTTTGCCAGGGACCGTACCGTTCCGGCAGATCCGGCCAGGGCAGCCCCGTCCGGGCCCGGAAAAGCATCCCGTTGTTCACTCTGCGGTGATCCGCCCGCTGCCCCGCCCGGCTTGCCGTTGCCGGGCAGCGGGAGTTCGATCTTCTGCCAGTGCGCGTCCGTGAGCTCGTGTCGCCGCACCATACGGGCGTTCTGCCCGACCAACCACGAGATCCACCCAGTCCACCAAGAGTCATCAGAAATGGCCTCGTGCTGGAGCAGTCGGGGGAGTCGGAGAACGGTTTCGTGCCGGGGTCTGCTCGGCTGCGCCTGGTGGCTGGCCTGCGGCTGCTGTGGCCGGAATCCCAGGGTGGGCGCCTAGTCCGCGGCGGCGAGGTGGGCGTCTACGGTGACGACACCGTCGACGCCCTGGCAGAGGCCCACGACCACCGGGATGAGACGCGGTTCCGGGACGTGGCCCCGAAGGGTGATGTCCCCGTCGCGGACCTCGACCGCGACGGTGCCTTCGTCCAGGCCGAGGATGCGGCCCAGGACGGTCTGCTCGACCTCGTCGCGGATCTCGGTGTCGGAGCGGATGAAGGCGTCGAGCAGGTCGCTGCGGCTGACGATGCCAAGGAGCCTGTTGTCGCCGACCACCGGCAGTTGCTTGACGTGTCGCCTGCGGAGTTCGCGCGCGGCGCGGGGGATGGTCCAGTCGGCGCGGGCGGTGAAGACGGGGCTGCTCATGAGCGTGCCTGCGGTCTGGGCCCGGGCCTTGCCCCAGGCGCGCTCGTCGTTCCCGTCCTGCCCTTGTGGGTCGGGCATGCCGGTCTCGTGCCGCAGTACGTCGGACGCGGACACCATGCCGAGGGGGGCGCCGTGGTCATCGACGACCGGAGCTGCGGCAATGTCGTTCGCGTCCAGCAGGGCGGCGACTTCCTGGAACGGTGTGTCGGGCCGGAGGGTGACGACCTCTTCGGTCATCACGTCACCGACCGTGCGGCGGCGCAGCATGGTATCGGCCTCCTCCGCTTCGCGACGGGGCGCGGTGCGGCCGCGGCCGGTCCGCCCGGGCGGACCACGCGCGGCGCGCTGACCTCCGCGGCTCTGCCAGCTCGCCCACGCCGTCTTCCCTACCTATGACAGCACCGCGCCGCTCCGGCGACCACTGACGTTCGGCCTGGCGGGGAAGGCCGGCGGTCCTACGGCCGGGAGTGCGGCCGAGCGCGCGGTAGATGGCGGCACGCTGGGCGCCTGGCTCTTGCGCTTATCGAAGGGGGATGGTCAGGCCGCCCTCCTGACCGCTCACTGAGCGTCCGCGCCCACGCCCACGGGCCCGGCCCCTGGAACGGACGAAGGGGCCGCGGCCGCCGGACAGTGGCGGGCGCGGCCCCTTCGGGCTCTGGGGGAGGCTTCAGGCAGGCGGCCTGGTGCCTGATCAGTCGTCGTCGCCGTCGTTGTCGTCCCGGTCGTCCTGGTCGACGTGCTGGTTGAGGACCTTGCCGGCGGCGGCGTCGACGGTCACGTCGTGGTTCTTGTGGTCCTTGCCGAGGACGTCGACCTCGTAGACGGCGGCGCCGTTGCGGTCGTTGTCATCCAGGCTGAAGGAGGTGACGGTGCCGGGGACAGCCTTCAGGGCCTGGTCGGTGGCCTTGCCGTGGCCGATCTTGTCGCCCTTGAGCAGGGTCTGGGTCTCGGCGGCGTCCTCGGCGTCGTCGTCGCGGTCGGTGTGCTTGTTCAGGACGGTGCCGTTGCCCGCGTCGATGGTGACGTCGTGGTTCTTGTGGTCCTTGCCGAGGACGTCGACCTCCCAGATGAGGGAGCCGTTGCGGTCCGCGGTGTCGAGTTCGGCGGAGGTCGCGGTGCCGGGGACGGCCTTGAGGGCCTTGGCGGTGGCCTTGTCGTAGCTGACCTTGTCGGCCTTGACCTGGGCGCGGTCCTGGGCGGTGTCGTCCAGGTGGTGCTCGCTGGGGGAGAGCTGGACCGAAGACTTCGGCGCGGGGCCGTCGTCGTCCGCGAAGGCGTTCGCGGCACCCGTGCCACCGATCAGGGCGACAGCGGCGGCCGTGCCGAGGACGATGGCACGGGGGGTGAGCGTGCGCTTGGCTGTGGCCTTCATGAGGACGTTCCTCCGGAATCGTTGTGCGGTTCGTTCCGCCGGCGGGCCCTGTCGCGCCCTTCCGACACCCACTACGTTGCCGAACCGAACCTGAACGCAGCCTGAAGTGCTGAAGCACTCTTCAGCTTCAGGCCCCGTAACGGACGAAGGGGCCGCGGCCACCGTGCTGGTGCCCGCTGGGCTCGTGGGGTGCTGCTCCCTCGAGCTGGGCCTCCTCGCCAACGACCTCGCCCCGCGGACCGTCCGCGACCTCATCGACGTCCACGCCGCCTCCCGTACCAGTACCTGACACGGGGCCGACATTCCGACTCGCCGACTACCTCGAACAGCATGGTCGTGCTGCCCGACGGGCGAAGTGCCCGCCTCTGTCGTTCTGGCACGCCTGAAGGGTGTCTTTATTGCCGTACGGTGGTTGACCTGGGGCTTTTCGTTCGCCCAAGTATGGGCACGATCACTGATCGTGGGTCTGCGACTGCCCTATCTGATCTTCTGCCGGCTACTGGGCTGTCTTATCCTGCTGGGCCGTTCTTCCGCCGCGAGCAACGCCGAGATCCTGGCGCTTCGTCATGAGGTGGCTGTGTTGCGCCGACAGGTTGAGCGCCCGCGGCTCTCTTGGGCCGATCGTGCCGTGCTCTCCGCTCTCGCGCGGCACCTCCACCCGTCTTGCGCCGCCACCGGCTGGTCACCCCGGGCACCGTGCTGAACTGGCACCGCCGTCTCGTGCGCTGGAAATGGCGCCAGATCCCAACCGGACCCGGCCGACCACCGCTGGCGGAAGAGACGGTCGCGCTCATCCAGCGCCTGGCGCGAGAGAACCGGACCTGGGGATACGCAGGATCCAAGGCGAACTCCGACGGCTCGGTCATAGGGCTGCTGCCGCCACGATCCGGCGCGTCCTGCGCTGCTCCGGCTTGCCCCCCGCACCGCAGCGGGCATCCCCGCAGACCTGGCGCTCCTTCCTGCGCTCCCAGGCCGACACGCTTCTGGCCTGCGACTTCATGCACGTGGAGACCGTCTTCCTGAAACGTCTCACGTCTTCTTCTTCGTCATGGAGATCGCCACCCGGCGCGTTCACGTCCTGGGCGTCACCGCCTGCCCTACCGGCGCCTGGGTCACCTACTCGCCGGCAACCTGCTCATGGACCTCGAGGACAGAGCCGGATGGTTCCGCTTCCTCATCCGCGACCGGGACAGCAAGTTCACCGCCGCATTCGACGCGGTCTTCGCCGGCAACGGCACTGCCGTCGTCCCGACTCCGCCGCAGATCCCCCGATCAAACGCGTTCGCCGAACGATGGATAGGCACAGCCCGCGCCGAATGCACCGACCGCCTCCTCGTCACCGGCGAAAGACGCCTACGCACGGTCCTCACTACGTACGCCGAGCACTACAACACCGGACGGCCCCACCGCAGTCTGGACCTGCGCGCCCCGGACGACGCCCCGAACATCATCCTGCTACCCGCCGCCACGGTCAGACGCACGCAGGTACTCGGCGGACTGCTCAACGTGTACCGGACCATGTCACCCCGAGCGCATCAACATCCACAGGAAACGCCCAGCTCAGCAGCCTGATCGGAATAGCGACACCCTTCAGGGGTGCCCCCGTAGTTCTGCATTGCCGTGATCCCATTGGCGATCCCGAACGGCGGTGCGGACGTCGGCGAGGTACTCGGTCTGCTTCCCCTGGGTGGGAACGGGCAGATCTGCATCGGCGGTGACGTACATTCCGGGGGCCTCGCGGACCCGGCCGTCGAGTCCGCTGGGCCGCCCGGCGGCAATCCCCATCCGCCCGTCCTCGCTGACCCTGCCGGTGAGCCCGGGTGCCTCATAACCCCCCGTCGTCACCGCCGGGCACGATGTCCTCGGTTTTCAACGTCATCGGCATCCGGGGGAGGAGCGCCACGGCCCACACTCGTACCGACCCGTGGCCCGGCCAACTGACGGCGCAGTTCACCATGAATGGAACGGCTCTCCTCATCAGGCTCCAGCACGCTGCCGTACTGGCTCACTTCGCCCTCGACCTCGTCGGGTACGAGGCTCCTCAGTTCCTCGTACGGCGGCAGTCCGGCACAGGTACGCTTCAATGCGCTCGATTCGCTGCCGCATGTTGGCCGCCCGAACGTCGACTCTGACAAGGACCACTGCTCCCTGACGAGCAACCGGGGGCAGCCCTATGAACAGCGTGTCGGCGTGCTCGTACACGGTTCGCTGACGACATGCCGGCCCGACGGCACGCGCTTCCATCGCCTTCGTCATGTCGATCGAAGGTGTCAGTGGTCGGCCGGATCGATGCGCTCGGTCCACACCATGCGTTCCTTGATATTCGCACCCCAGCCCTCCTCACGGTTCAGCCTCTCCTGCGACTTCTGATAGCCGGGCATGAACGACTCCATGTCGGTGTCGTTCTTCGCCGTGTACTGCACCACGATCTTGCCGTCGGGATCGGTGCCCTTGACGACGTAATCGATGTCGTAGGAGCCGAGCAGGGACTGTGCCTCGTTGGTGTCGCCGCCCCAGAGGTTGTCGACCCCTGACAACCCCGCCATATCCCTGCCGTAAGTACGCGCCTGGTCCACGAGCGACTTGCCCTTGATCCGATGGTGGAGCTTGCCCTCCGGATGGCCGTTCTTCCATTTCTCCATGGTGTCGCTGCGGATCTTGTCCATGCTCTCGCTCTTGCGGAGCTGCTCAACGAACGGATCTTGCCGCGAGAAGTGGTACACGGGCCTACCCGTGCCGGTCGTCCATTGCAACAGCAGCCTGCGGGGGGTGAGGTCGTTCCGTGCCGGGTCGGGGTCCAGGCCCCGGAGCTCACGGCCAATCTGGTCGAAGCGGTCCGTGCTGATACTGCCAGTGTGGTTGATATCGGTGCGGACCTTCCCGCTGTTGAACCAGAGGTCCAGGCCGATGTTGTCCATGAGCGTGATGGCCAGGTTCTGGTCGGCCTCAAAGCCGTCCCGGAGGATCATGTTGAGCTTCCGTTGGGCGGCGTCCCTCTTCTTGGCGTCCTTTTCGGGGAGATTATCCTGCACATCGCATGCGCTCCCCAGTATCACCTTGCCCTTGGGGCCGACGCACATCCCCTCCTCGCCGAACCCCCTCACCGCCTCGAGCAGCCTCTTCTGGACGGCCTTCAGCTTTGCCGCCCCGTCCTCGAGGGCCCTGCGCACCGCATCGACGACCTTGGCGGCGGCGGTGGCCTGGCGCTGGACGTCGTCGATCTGCGCCCAGGCGTAGGGGGCGGCCATGCCCTCCCAGTACCCCTTGTCCTTCAGGGGTCTGAGCACCTGGTCACGTATCTTGTCGTCCAGGTTCTTGATCTTGTCGTGAACGTCCTTCCAGTTGTCGGCGAGGGTGTCCAGGGCCCCGAAGTCGGCCGATCGAAACGACTCGTAGTAGGAGGAGGTCACAGGTACCTCCAGATCGACGAGGCGGACGGATCCAGGGGCGATGCGGCCTGCCCCTGGAGAATCGGATCCTGATTGCGGCTGCTGAACATGCCGCTGGTGTCGAGGTCCTGCTTCACATGGACGTTGGCTGCCTGCCGCAGGCTCTCCGAGATGTGGGCGAGCCACGCGGTGACCGTGCCCGCCTGCTTCTCCCAGTGTTGGTGCGAGCGGGTCAGCGCGCTCTCCACCCCCAATCCGTCAACAGCCCTGGCCGCCGTGGTCGTCGGCTCTTCCAGCGATGCCGCCTGCTTGTGCAGGATGTCGTAGGCGTGGTCCGCCGCGCCCGCCGCGCCGCGCAGCACACCGGGCGCGATCGCGAGGTTCTGCGGTACGGGGCCCTGCGCTCCGGGGGCCAGCGGCCGTTTCGGTGGTGGTGCCCCGGGATCGTAGATGTTCGGGTCGCCCGTCGGCGCCTTCGATGGGGGCGGGGCGACCGGCCCATCACTGAGCGGCTTGCCCGGAGGTAGGGGTAGTTCGTTGTCCTTCGGTTCCGGAAGGTCATCACTGCTCATTATTTCCCCGTTCATTACGATGTTCGTTGAGTACGGCTGACCAGGAAGCCCTGGTCATCGCCCAGGGGTTCATGCTGGACGGCTCCGTTGGGCGATCCGCTGGAACGATCGCTGGGTCAACCTCTGGGGTGGTCGTTCCGGTTCGGTCTGCGGTGTCCGCCCCCGCTCGGTGGAGCCCGGGACCGCGCCGGCACGACGCCGAAGGCGCACCGTGGCGACAACAGCGCAGCAACGCCTCGTGCTGCCGACGGGCTATCGCGCTGAACGTTGGACTTGGTGTGAAAGGGGTTATTCATCCCAGCGCAGGCATTGTCCGGCCACCCAACTCCTCGTGCCGGCGACCACGGTCTGGTTGCGTTCGGCGAGCGCGGGGCTGGCCGAGGTCGCGAACATGCCCGTGGCCAGGGCCCAGAGAACGACTGTCTTCTTCGTGCGCGTCACGTCAACTCCTCAATGTGAGACGAGGCTGGATGCCCGGGCTGCGGTGCGGCACGTCCCCCGTCGTGTCTCCCGCAGCCCGGACATCACCGAGTTCACCCGGCAGGGCGTTGTTTGGCAGCCCGTCTGAGCTGGTCTGATCAATCCGGCTGCTCTCGGCCCTTTGTGTCGGCGGCATTGCCGTGGCCGCGAGCCGATCTTTACGGTGGTTGAAGGGGCAGGTGGACTGTGCCGGGGGAGGGGAGGGCGAGTGGGGCGTCCGGAGAAGCCGATCGATCCGCAGGACGGGCCCGTCGCGCGGTTCGCCTACGAGTTGCGCAAGCTCCGTGACGAGGCGGGTGCTCCCGCCTATCGGAGCATGGCCCGTCGTGCGGGCTATTCGGCCGCGACCTTGTCACAGGCGGCGGGTGGTGAGCGGCTGCCGACCCTGCCGGTCGCTCTGGCCTATGTGCGGGCCTGCCACGGAGACACCGAGGAGTGGCGGCACCGGTGGGAGCAGGCGGATGCGGAGATCACGGCGGTGCCGCGGCCGCCCGAGGAGGACGACGAGCCGCCGTACCGGGGGCTGGAGCGCTTCGAGCCGGGTGATGCGGAGCTGTTCTTCGGCCGCGAGGAGACCACCGCACAGCTGGAGGAGATGGCTCGCCGGCACCGTCTGAGCGTGGTGGCGGGGGCTTCGGGCAGTGGCAAGTCCTCCCTGCTGCGCGCCGGCCTCATCCCCCGGCTCCGCCGTCCCGAACAGGACGCGGACGAGAGGCCGGCCGCGGTGCGGGTTCTCACCCCCGGCGCCCAGCCGATGGACCGTGTCGATCTGCTGGCACCGGCCAAGGGCCGGGGAGATACCTGGGTGCTGGTGGACCAGTTCGAAGAACTGTTCACCCTCTGCACCTCTCCCGATGACCGTGTTGCCTTCCTGGAGCGATTACTCGCTGCCCGAGAGCCCGGAAGCCGGTTACGGGTGGTACTGGCGCTGCGCGCCGACTTCCTGGGCCGGTGCACCGAGAACCACGCCCTGGCCGCCGCGCTCAACGACGCCACCCTCCTGGTCGGCCCAATGAACACCGAACAGCTCCGCGCGGCCATCGTGCGCCCGGCGCAGGTGCGCGGGCTGAACGTGGAACGCGACCTGACCGCCCACATCCTCGACGAGGTCACCGACGAGCCCGGCGCGCTGCCGCTGATGTCCCACGCACTGATGGAGACCTGGCGCCGCCGCCGCGGACACATCCTCACCCTCCAAGCGTACGAGGCAGCTGGCGGCCTACGCGGCGCCATCGCCCGCACCGCCGAGGACGCCTACCACCAGCTCTCCCCCTCCCAGGCCACCCTCGCCCGACGCATCGTGCTACGCCTGATCGCTCCCGGCGACGGGACCGAGGACACCCACCACCCCACCCCCCGCACCGAATTCGCGGCCGCTGACTCCGGGGCCACGGCCGACACCGACGTCGTTCTGGATCGGCTGGCACGCGCCCGCCTGCTCACCGTCGACGACGGAACGGTCTGCCTCGCCCACGAAAAGCTGATCACCACATGGCCCCGTCTGCAGGGCTGGATCAGCGAAGAACGCGACCGTATCCGCCTGCACCGCCAGCTCACCCACGACGCCCTCGCCTGGCACAAGCTCGACCGCGATGCAGGGGTTCTCTACCGCGGTGCGCGCCTGGTCCAGGCCGACGAAGCTTTCACCGGCCGGTCACACGAGGTACTCAACCCGCTGGAAGCCGCTTTCCTCGACGCCTCGGTCACCGCCGGACGCCGTAATGAGCGCCGTACCCGCCGCGCCGTGATCACCCTTGCCACACTGCTCGTCCTTGCCCTCACCGCGGGCGTGGTTGCTTGGGATCAGTACCGGACCAGTGAGCAGCAGCGGCACAAAGCGGTGACTGCGCAGCAGGTGGCAATCTCCCGTCAGTACGCCGCCCAGTCGGGGGAGTTGCGCGACCAGCAGCCCGAGGCAGCAGCACTCATGGCACTGAAGGGTTATCAGCTGGCTCACACCGCTGCGGCCAGAGGCAGCCTGCTCAGCGCCAATGCCGCCTTCAGGGCCAACCAGCTCACCGGACATACCGGATTCGTGGATGCGGTGGCCTACTCGCCCGACGGCCGGACCATCGCCACCGGGAGCGAGGACCGCACGATCAAACTGTGGGATGCGCGCACCCATTGGCTGCGCGGCACACTCATCGGACACACCGAGGGGGTCTCCGCGCTCGCCTTCAGCCGAGACGGCCGCACCCTGGCCAGCGGTGGAAAGGACCGGACCGTGCGGCTGTGGAATCTGCGCACCCAGCGCACCACCGCCATTCTTCCGGGCCCCACGAACGCGGTGATGTCGGTGGCGGTCTCCGCGGACGGCCACGCCGTGGCTGCGGCCACCGGCTCGGCTGTCCGCCTGTGGGATGCGCGGTCAGGTCGCGTAATGGCCGACCTGACCGGCCACTCCGCCTATGTGGTTGCCGTGGCCTTCTCGCGCGACGGCCGGACGTTGGCCAGCGCCGGCGGTGACAGCACCGTCCGCCTGTGGGACGTGGCCGGGCTGCGGACCACGGCCGTCCTCCGGGGCCACACCGGACCCGTCAACGCCCTTGCCTTCACCTCTGACGGACGCACTCTCGCCAGCGGGAGCACCGACCACACCGTGCGGATCTGGGACGTCGGCGCTCGCCGCACATCCGCCGTCCTCAGCACTCGTGCTGCGGCGCTGGCGATCTCTCCGGACGGCCGCACCTTGGCCACCGGCGGCGCCGATCAGGTACGGATCTGGGATGTGAAGACCCGTCGCAGCACTGCAGTCACCAGTGCGCACTTCAGCTTGACCAGCCCCCTGCTTGCGTTCTCCCCGGACGGCCGCACCCTGGTCACCCCCGACGGCGAAGAAAAGGGAAAGGTGCTGCTGTGGAACACCCGCTCCCACCGCACAGCTGCCACCCTCGGCGGTCGCCGCGACGCGGTGAGATCGGTGGCACTCTCCTCCGACGGTCGAGTGATTGCCACCGCCGACCACTCACTGCGCCTATGGACTGCCAAGAACCCACGACCGCTGCGCACTCTCACCACCTCCGCCGAGCGCACCTATAGTCTCGTGTTCTCCCCGGGCGGGCGGAGACTCGCCTCCGTAGAAAACGACGGCACCGTGCGGCTTTGGGACGTGGCCACCGGTCACGCGGTGGCCACATTCAAGGGGCACACCGTCGCGGCCTTCTCACCGGACGGAAAGACACTCGCCACACTTTCCGACGACCGTACGGTGCGGCTGTGGGACGTCGAGACCCACCAGGAGAAGGGGGTGCTGAGGGGGAAAACCGGCGGGCTGTCTGCCATCGCCTACTCGCCCGACGGCCGGACGTTGGCCGCCACGTACAACGGCAGCGACTACGGAACCCGCAGCACGGTGCGACTGTGGGACGTTGCCGAGCAGCATCCCGTGGCCACCTTTTCCGGCCGTGCTCCCGCCCTGTTCACGGCCGCGTTCTCACCGGACGGCAAGACGCTCGCCACCGCGGGAGCGGGCTTTGTGGTGCGCCTGTGGGACGTGGCGTCCCGTCGGCCGGCCGGCACCCTGGAAGGCCACTCCAACAACATCCCCTCAATCGCCTTCAGCCCAGACGGGCGGAAGCTGGCCAGCGCCAGCTTCGACAACACCGTCCGCCTGTGGGACGTGACAGCGCGGCGGACCACAGCCGTCCTCAGCGGCCACAAAGGCTGGCTGGAGTACGTGGGATTCAGCTGGGACGGGCGCAGCATCGTGACCACAAGCGACGACGGTTCGGCCCGGCTGTGGGACACCGACGCGGACCGGGCCGCAGCGGACATCTGCGCCCTCAGCCGCGCCAACCGCTGGAGAGACCTGAACCCGGAGCTGCTGGAGAAATCCCTCTGCGCCTGATGGGAATACCGCTGCGCACCCTCGCCGGCTCCGCCCAGCTCACCTCGGGCTTCGTGTTCTCATCGGGCGGGCGAACGCTCGCCTCCACTTGCGGTGGCACCGTCACCGCCTGGAGGCCGTCGCCATCGGCCTGTGGTACACCCTGGGCCGGGAGATTGAGAATGTCGTGCGCTGCCCGGTCTGCGGTCCCGGCGCGCTGAGCCCTCGGCGCGCCGGGAGCACGCCACCGCTTGGACCAGACCGCGGCCAGCGGAGGGACGGGGTGGCCGCTCATATCGGTCGAAGGCGCTTCGGCGGGATCTACGCCCCGGGCGGGCGGTACGGAGTAAGTTCATCACTGTGGGCTCGGACCGGGAGTGCACAGGTCGGCGCGCCAGGTTCCCTCCGACGGCGCATCCCAGTGGAAACGAGACCCATGGCAGGGATACAGCGACGAGCCTCTCTTCTAGGGATAACTGACGCACCGGGACTTGCGAGGTGTCTCGGTAATTGATTGGCTCTCATGTCGAGCTGGGGGTGGGATGTTCAAGCGGTGGCGTTGGCGCTGGCGCGGTCGGTTGCAGACGATCAGCTTCTCGTTCTTCGGTCAGAGCGCCAGTTTGGAGTTCAGCCAGAGTGAGCGCGAGCGAGCACGTTCGATCCTGCTCCGCTTGGAGGACCACCGGGTACTCCACGCGCCCTATGACCTGGAAGAGGAAAACGGGAGTTGGGGATCCATCGAAGCGCTGCGCGCCTATCTGAGCGAGCAGGTTGAGCAGTGCGAGTCCGAGGAACTGCGGGAGCAAGTGCGTACGATGCGCGCCGCGGTGAGGCAGTGGCTGACCGATATGGAATCAGCACGCAAGCTCATGGAAAGAACATGGCCAGACGAGCCGCCCCTGGGACGGGACCCGAAGCGATATGCTATAGATCGGGATCGGGTCCAATGGGCGTATGGGCTTCAGGCGCTGGGTTTGCTGCGCGGCCGGGTTGGAGTCGCTATCGCCGAGATCGGCCGGAAGTTCGACATCCCGATCGACGGTGACCTCGCCCACGTCACGCCGCCTGACCTGGATGAGTCGGAGCGGGGCGCCAGGCTGTCGCCGTTGTACTTCGGCGAGGGGTAGCTGCCCCCCGAGGATTCGCCGCCTACTGGCCGTGCCAGGAGGGCGGCGAGGGCGTTCCTCGTAGCGTACGGCGCTGAGGGCCACGGTCAGGTTCTCCTTCGACGCCTCGGGCTCGAAGAAGTGGTCCGGGTCGGTGCATGCCCCATGTACACGGCGCGCCGCCGCCAGGACCTCGTCCGCATCGAGCGCGGGGGTCGGCATCGGCGCCTCGCTCTGAGGCGCCGCAGCGGGGGACTGGTTGCCGAAGGCGGGCGAGTAGCTGGCCGTTGGATCCGGCTCTGCGGGTGCCGATAAATCATACGTGCAGCTCAGGCGGCGTGCTAATACTGGTTGGAGGGTTCCACCGAGTCTCTCTCGTTTGCGGACTTCCAGGTGGGTGAGCCGGGCTTGTTGCGTGATGGGAACAGGTAGTTGGCGGGTCGCGGCATGGTGTCGCCTGAGCAGTTCACGATGCCAGCGCAAGACTGTGTCGGGGCGGACCAGCAGCAGAAGGTGCCGCAGTCTGTCTTTGGGGAGGTGGTGGAGCAGGCCGGCGAGGATGGCGCGGTCAGTGTCGGTGAAGGTCGGCTTGCCAGCCCGGCGTTGCAGGACCAGCAGTTGATGACGGAGTACGAGGATCTCGATGTCTTTATCTCTGTTGCTCATCGGCAGGAGGCGTAGGAAGGCCAGGGTGTTGGTCGCGGCGAGTAGGCCAGGCGCAGCAGCACGACAGATCATGATGCCGTCGGGGCCTTGTGCAGGTGAAGACCTCGGGGCGAGGGTCGGCCAAAGTCGAAGATCTTTAATCAAGCTCTCACCTGCGTGGATGATGTACCGGCACCCGCAGGGTCTGCGCGGCCAGCCCGGTCAGCAGAACGCAGAACGTGCGGAACGTCGGAGCGGTGAAGCAGGAACGGCAGACAGCCGGCAAAGCGGACAAGGACGGCGGTATCGTGCCCACTGGAAGCATCGGCGGATCACTCTCAACTGGGTGAAACAGACACCGCCGATGCTCCTGTCTACCCGTCACATCCCAAGAGCAGTACGGTCTCGCGCCACCCGATCGCACGCATCAACACACCCGTTCACCGACCCGGTGATCCCAAAAGTGCGAAACACGAGGGCTCAGTCCTGCCACCACGGTGGCAGGCGAAAGCGCGCCTCCGTGTAGGGAGCGGGATAGACGATGCGCTGCCGGTTGTCCTGGATCTGGAAGACCAGATGGGCCATCGCGAGCGACGGATCGGAGGTCGTGAGGGGATAGGCCAGCGTGGACTGGCCCGCGCCGGCGAAGCTGTACGTGCCGTTGACCCCGCGGTGCACCCACTCTCGCAGTGCTTCGGTGACGGAGGCGAAGTCGCGCGGGGAGTCGCTCGCTGCCCAGGCACCGGCGAGTATCCGGACCCGGTCGTACGCGATTCCCGCGTGGGACCGGCCGGGGCTGACCGCCCAGGCGCTGCGGTACCGGTCGGTGAACCGGTGGGCGACCGGGTCGGAGTAGGTCCCTGTGGTCGTCGCCCAGAGCAGCCCTTCGGCCAGTGAACCGATCTCGACACGGAACCGCGGGATCGAGGGGGCGTAGAGCGCGTAGAGAACTGTCGGCGACGGGTTGGTGAGGAAGCCCCGTACGAAGGGAATCGCCTCGTCGGCGAAGTAGCTACCGATCATGACCGCCGCAGGGGCCAGCTGCGCGATCCGGTGGCCCTGCTCACGCCAGGCCCTCTCGCCGACAATGTCGTCGGCTACGTAGTCCAGCCGCCAGCCCTGGCGCTCGGCCAGTTCCGCTGCGGCGGTGATGCCGAGGTCCCCGAACTTCCAGCGGCCGCGCACGATGGCGAGCGACCGGGACCGGACGGGAACCTGCCGGTTGTTCCTGAGGCATGACATCGCGTCGACGAAGCCCGGGCCGTAGCACGTGTCACTGGGGCATATCTGGAAGACGTTGCCGTAGCGCCCGGGGTTGTCCTCCACCAGGCGTGTCATCGAGTCGAGCGTGGCGGCGTGGAGGTAGGGGGCGCCGTGGTCGGCCGCGATCTCGTGTGCGACCTCCTGGTCGCCCAGGTACCCCGAGACCATCGCGTCGACGTCCTGCCCGGCCAGGTACTGGAACGCCCGCGCGATGGAGGCGGCGTCCTTGATATCGAGGTCCACGCTGACGAGTTCGACGGGCGTGCCCGCGACGCCCCCGTGCCGATTGATCTCGTCGATCGCGAGTTGGCTGGCCCGCAGCATCTCCCTGCCGTCCTCGGCGATCTGCCCGGTGACCGGAAACGCGCCGCCGAGCAGGATCGGTCGGCGTATGGACCGCCGTTTGCCGAGCAGCGGTCCGGTCCGGCCGGGACCGCACCGCACCACACCGTTTCGCACGCCGGGGCGTGCGGTGGCCGGAAGGCCGGTGGCGGGAGCCGAGCTGCCCACCATCCCCATGAGCAGCTTCTCAAACCCCTCCGTTCCGCCCGGGACCGGCAGCACCAGGAGGCTCTCCTCAAGTGCCAGGGCCGCGGCGGCCGCGCGGGTACGGACATCGAGCTTGGCGAGAATGCGCTCGACGTGCGTGCTCACGGTACGCGGACTCGTCCCCAGCCGGTCGGCTATCTGCGTGTTGCTCAGGCCACCGATCAGGAGCGTGACCACGTCGAGCTCGCGGTCGGTGATCCCATACGGAACGGTGGCGTGCTCCACCCACGACAGCGTGGTGCGCGCGGCGGGCCCGGTGGCTCGTACGGTGGCGAACAGCAGGTCTCCCGTGCCGTCGTGGTCCGCTCGCCAGAAGAACGACAGCTCGAACTCGGCGATCCGCCCGGCCCGGCCGGCCATCTCCACCAGCCCGGCGAGCCGGTCCGGGACCACGGCGCTCCCGGATCCCGGGGCACCGGTGAGGGCGGAGCCGGGCTCGAGCACGATCTCGTGGACTGCCGGGGCGCCGGTCGAAGCGGCTGAGGAAGACACGGCTGCTCCTTCTCAGGAGATCTCTGCGGGCCGGGGGCCGCGGCGACAGCGTAACCAGGCGCGCCGGGCCCGCGGATCCCGGAGACGGCATTTTCATACGTTCGTGACATCACGCCCTGCGGTTGCGCGACCACGAGTCGACGGCTACGGCGAGGAGGACGATCACGCCCTTGGCGATGAGCTGCCAGTTCTGCGACAGGTTGAGGCTGAAGAAGAGGTTGGTCAGGGTGGCGAAGACCAGCAGTCCCACGGCGCTGCGCCAGACGGCACCCTCGCCGCCCCGCAGCGATGTACCCCCCACGATCACGATCGCGATGGCGTCCAGTGCCATGTTGGCGCCGACGTCGGCCTGCCCGACCCCGAGACGTGAGGCGTCGATCGTGCCGGCGAAGGCCGCGAGCAGCCCTGTCATCACGTAGACGCTCGCGGTCAGGCGGGCGACCGGCAGCCCGGAGAGCCAGCCGGCCTCGTGGTTGCCGCCGATGGCGTGGACGTTGCGGCCATAGCGGGTCATCGCCAGCAGCACCCCGCCGGCCACAAAGGTCGCGGCGAGGATCAAGACGGGGGTCGGGACACCGGCGAGGCTGGAGCGGGCCAGGACCTTGAAGTACGGGTCGGAGACGATGAAGGGCGCCGAGTTCGAGCAGATGAAGGCGATGCCCGAGATGATCGAAGCGCTGCCCAGCGTCGCGACGAAGGGGTTGATGTGCAGCCGCGCGACCAGGAGCCCGTTGACGATGCCGCAGACCGCCCCCGCTCCGGTCGCCGCCATGATGCCGAGGGTGGGCGAGCCGGTGGAGATCGCGGCTCCCGCCGAGACGGTCGCGCCGAGGGCGTAGGTGGCGCCGACGGACAGGTCAAAGCCGCCTGAGATGATCACGAAGGTCATTCCGAGCGCGATGATGCCGACGGCCGTGTTCTGGAGCAGCACGTCGCGCAGGTTCGCCAGCGAGAGGAAGCCGGGGTAGAGCACCGTCGCCAGGACGACCAGCGCGGCGAGCACAACGATCATCGCGTACCGCGACAGGAGGTGCCCGCCGGCGGACTGCCCGCATGCTCGGGCGTCCTTGGCAGCCGCAGCGGTGGGAGATGCGAGGTCAGCGGACCGGTTCATCGGTTGCTCCTGAGGTGAAGCCGTGACGTACGACGGTGTCGACGTCGAATTCGGGGTGCCCGGACGGGATGTCGCGGACCACCTGTCCGTGGGCGAAGACGAGGAGCCGGTGCGCGATGGCGAGGACCTCCTCCAGTTCGGAGGAGGTCACGAGGATCGCCGCGCCGTCGCGGGCGAGCCGGACGAGCGAGGAGAGCACCTCCGCCTTCGCGCCGACATCGATGCCGCGTGTCGGCTCGTCGATGAGGAACACATCGGGCCGGTGCCCGGCCCACTTGGCGAGCAGCACCTTCTGCTGGTTGCCGCCCGACAGCCGGCGCACCGGAGCACCGAGCCGTGACCGGTCGAGTGCGAAGAACTCGCCCGTGTCGCCCGCGTCGGCCGTCTCGGCGCGGCGGTCGAGGAAGGGGGACCGGCCGCGGGCCCGCCCCAGCCAGTAGTTGCCGGTCCCGTCCATGCCCAGGACCAGGGCCTGTTTGCGGGACTCCGGCACCATCACCACACCGGCCCGCATGGCGTGCCGTACGCTGCGGGGCCAGTCCCGGGCCGCGCCGCGCAGCCGGAGGTGGCCGGACGACCCGGGTTCCGCTCCGGCGAGCGACCGCAGGAACGTCGTCCGCCCCGAGCCCACCAGCCCCCAGAGGCCGACGATCTCACCGGCCCGGACCGTGACCGAGATGTCGTCCAGGACGCCCGGCAGCGAGACCCCCTCGGCCGCGAGCACCTCGTCGCCCAGCGGGTGGGTCCCTCGTTCCGCGAGCCGGTCGACGCTGCGCCCGACCATGTGCTCGATGAGGACCGGCCGGGTCCACCGCGCGCGGGGGGCGCTGCGCACGACGTGTCCGTCGCGCAGGACCGTGATGGTGTCGCTGAGGTCGAGCACCTCGTCGAGGTTGTGGCTGACGAAGACGATCGTGGTGCCACGCGCGGTGAGCGTGCGCAGCACCCGGTAGAGCGTCGCGCGCTCCTGTTCCGCGAGCGCGGCGGTCGGCTCGTCCAGGACGAGGATCCGGCCGTCGCTCTGGACGCCGCGCATGATCTCGAGCATCTGCTGCTGGGACACCGACAGGTCGCGGGCGGGTGCGGTCGGCGGGATCCGGATGTCCAGCTCGGCCGACAGTTCGTCGTACCGCAGTCGCATGGCGTGGCGGTCGAGCAGCCCGCGGCGGGTCCGGACCTGGCCGAGGAAGACGTTCGCCTCGGCGGACAGGGTCGGGACCATCGTCAGTTCCTGGTAGACCGCGATCAGCCCGTGGGCGCGGCTCTCCCGGGGGTCGCCTCCGTGGAGGCGGTGCCCGAAGACCTCCACGGTGCCGCGGTCCGCCGCCAGCCGACCGCTGAGCAGGCCGAGCAGCGTGGACTTGCCGGCGCCGTTCTCACCCACGAGGGCGTGCACTTCACCGGTGCGGATCTCCAGGTCCGCCCCGTGGACGGCGACCGATCCGCCGAAGACCTTGCGGGCTCCGCGGGCGACGATCGCGTGTTCGGACGTGTCGTTCATGGCCGCCTCCGCTGCGGTTGCGTCATCCCGGTCAGTACTGCGCGGTGAACTCGTCGACGTTGTCCGCAGTGGCGAACGGCGTACCGGGAAGCTCACCGGACGTGGCGAGGTTGATGAACGGCGGTACACGCCTGCCCTTGACGTAGGCTGCGAGCGCCTCGATGGCCTTGCGGGTCTCCAGACGGGGAAGCATCATGACGCTGCCGGCGAGCGTGCCCTGCTCGATCTGCCGCAGAGCCCACGCGTCGCCGCCGAAGTCGAACACCTTGACGCCCTTGCCGCCCGCGGCCTCGGCGACGCCGCGGGTCATGCCCGAGAAGTTGGACATGATCACGTCGAGGCCGGGATTCGCACGCAGCATCGTCTGGGCCGCGCTGAACGCCTTGGGCGTGGTGTAGTCGGTCGTCTGCCGGGCGACCACCTTGAATCCCCTGGTCTTGCCGAAAGCCTTCGCGGCCTTGAAGAACGACAGCGTGTTGGCGTTGAGGTCCGGTCCGGAGATCAGCCCCACCTTCGCCCCGCGAGGGCACGCTTCGATGACGCTCCGGACCCAGGAGTCGTAGACGTCGAGGGTCTGGCCGCCCACGTAGGTGACCGTGCCCGGCTGGTACGTCCTGGCCCCGCGGTTTGTCTCCCGGCCGCAGATCGGCAGGTTGAACACCGACACCAGGACGTGTTTCCTCGGGGCCTCCTGGGTGAGGAGGTCGCAGACCAGATTGCCGTCGTTGGGCTCGACGGCGAAGGCGTTGTACCTGCCGCTGGTCAGCGCCTGCTGCATCTGGTCGAACTGGGTCTGGGCGCTGAACTTGCCGTCGAAGACGTCCAGATGGGCCCCGAGTTCCCCCGCGACGGTCTTCGCCTCGGCGATCGACGCCTGGAGGTAGGAGTTGCTGGCACCGGCCGAGAAGTAGGCGATCTTCAGCTTGGCCGGGTCGGAGACGGGCGCGTCGATGATCTCCTTCGAGGCGCCCGCTCCGGTGTCGATGCCGGTCGAACAGCCGCTGCCCGCCACACAGACGGTGAGGGCGAGAGCCGCGGTTCCGATGAGCCGTGCTGTGGTCATGGCGATCCGCTCAGTCCTCGGTCCACGTGTCGTAGATGTCGCTGAGCGAGGCGAACCAGACGCCGTCGTGGCCGCTCATGTGGTCGAGCAGCCTCTCCAGCCCGAGGATGTGATGGGCGCGGCCGACCGTCTGGGGATGCACGGTGATCGCGAGGACGGGGTTGGACTCGCGGGCGTACGCGTAGTCGAAGTGGTCCTGGAACCGCTGGAACATGACCTCGCTGGAGCCCAGGCCCTGGTTGACGCCGGGGATGTACTCACCGGCCGGGAAGTCGTCGAGGTACCACGACACCGGGAACTCCAGGATCGGGCTCGGCGCGCCGAAGACCGAGCCCTCCTCCCAGCGGACCTCGACCGGCCGCGGGTGGTACGGCTGGAAGTCCCGGCCCATGAGCGAGGAGTCCCAGTCGAACCCCGTCCTCTCCAGCAGCTCCAGGGTGTGCTCGGTGAAGTCCCACGCCGGCGACCGGTACCCGCGGGGCCGCACACCCGCATGCTTGAGGTGGCCTTCGATGGTCTTCTCCATCAGCCGGACCTCGGTCTCCAGGTCCAGGGAGGGAACCGCCTCGTGGTAACAGCCGTGGGCGGCGATCTCCTGGCCGGCGTCGACGATGCGGCGCAAGGCGTCGGGGAAGGTGGCCATCGAGTGCACCGGGGTGCACCAGGTGCCGGGCACGCCGTACCGCTCGAAGAGGGCGAGCAGCCGGGGGACGCCGACCTCGGCGCCGAACTCGCCCCGGGAGAGATAGCTCGGGCTGGTCTTGCCGAACGTACCCATCCACACGGAGTGTGCGTCGAAGTCGGCGCCGATGTTCACGGCGATCTTCTTGCCTTCGGGCAGATTGAGGGGCATGACGGGGTTCCTCTCCGGTCGGGGGTGGAGGGGGGAGGGGCGGAGGGGCGAAGCGAGTGCGGGCGGGTGGGGGCGGGGCCTAGCCGGACAGCTGTGCGTGCGTGGTGTACAGCGCCCTGCGACGGATGCGGTCCCTGTGGGTGGGGGCGGCGCCGGAGGCCCTGTTCCGGTGCAGCAGATCGAGGTCGAGCTCGTAGGTGATGACGTCTTCCTCGTTCGTCCGGGCCTCTGCCAGGACACCGTTCGCGGGGAAGGCGAGGTCGCAGGGCGAGAGCAGCGAGGCGCGGCCGAAGCCGGGCGCCAGCGGCTCGGGCAGGCGGGAGACGGTGGGACAGTGCACGACGTACACCTGGTCCTCGATCGCTCGGGCCGCGGCGCAGTGCCTGACCCGCCAGAAACCGGCCTCCGTGAAGGTGTACGACGGTGTCAGCAGCACCTCCGCCCCGAGCGCGGTGAGCGCGGTGCAGACCTCGGGGATCTCGGCCTCGTAGCAGATGGCGATGCCGACGGTGACGCCGTCGACGTCGTGAACGGCGAGTTCGTCGCCCTCCACCGTTCCCCAGTCGGCCTCGGCGGGAAAGATGTGGGTCTTGGAGTGGGTGTGCACCTCCCCACCGGGCCCGAACAGGTGGGCGATGTTCTCGTGGCCGTGCTCGGTGGCCGTCAGATGGCTGCCGGCGAGGATCCACTGGCCGCGCGCCCGGGCCTCGGCGGTGAACAGCTCGACGTACTCATCGGTGAAGTCGGCTATGCGCGTCAGCCGGCCCACCTCGTGCGACCGCCAGTCGGAGTCGATGGTGAACAGTGCCTCGGTGAACAGCTCGGGCAGGACGACCAGCCGCGTGCCGGCCGTCCGGTCGAGCAGGGCACGGACCTGCCCGGCGAAGGCGTCGAAGGAGGGCACGGCGCGCATCTGGAACTGCGCGGCGGACACGGACAAGGTGCGGGGCATGGGTTACCTCCCGAAACGGGTGGGTGCGGGATCACTGCGCGAGCAGGCCGCCGTCGACGGCCAGCTCACTGCCGGTCACATAGCGGGCCTCGTCACTGGCGAGATAGACACACCCCCAGGCGACGTCGCGGGGATCCGCGCCGTACCCGACCGGTGTCAGGGCGATGACCTCGGCGTTCTTCTCAGCGGACTGACGGTCGGTGAGCGGTGTGGCCACCCAGCCGGGGATGACGGTGTTCACGCGCACGCCCGACCGGGCGTAGGTGACGGCGGCGTTCCGGGTCAGTCCCCGCACCGCGCCCTTGGCAGCCTGGTACGCGGCCACGCCCTCGGAGCCGACCACGCCCCAGGCCGAGGAGAGGTTGATGATGGAGCCGGAGCGCTGGGAGAGCATGGGGCGCAGCGCGGCACGCATCCCCAGGAAGACCCCGGTCTGGTCGACGGCGATCACGCGGTCCCAAGCCTCGCGCTCCAGCTCGGCGATCCCGGCGTAGTCGATGACACCGGCGTTGTTGACCAGAACGTCGAGGTGACCGTACCGGGCGACCACGTCGCCGACCACCCGGTCCCAGGACCGCTCGTCGGTGACGTCCAGTTCCATGTGCGCGATGTCGTCGGTGTCCTGGTCGTCGGCGCCCGTGGCGGGCCGCGTCAGATCGGCGGCCACGACGGCCGCGCCCTCCTCGGCGAACAGCCGGGCCGTCGCCCGACCGATACCGCTCGCGCCGCCGGTGACGACGGCGATCTTGCCGGTGAGACGGTTCATGCCGCACTCCTCTCTCGAACGTCAGCGGGCCAGGTATCCGCCGTCGACCGGAAGGTCGACGCCGGTGACGAAACGTGCCCGGTCGGAGGCCAGGAAGCAGACGGCGGCGGCCACGTCGCGCGGCTCACCGCCCACACCCATCGGAGTGGCATCCAGGAAGGCCCTGTTGAGCTCGTCGGTCTGGCCGAGGGTGAGCGGCGTCCGGATCCATCCCGGCAGTACGGCGTTGGCGCGGATGCCCTCACGGGCGTAGGAGACCGCAACATTCTTGGTCATCGTGAGCACGGCGTGCTTGGACGCGTGATACGCCGCGACACCCGTGACCGAGGAGGCCCCGCAGATCGACGCGATGTTCACGATCACGCCGGAACGCCGCGGGCGCATCAGACGGAGCGCCTGCCGCATGCCCAGCATCACCCCGGTCTGGTTGATGCCGATGATGCGGTTCCACTCGCTCAGCGAGAGCTCGTGGAGCTGGTCGTAACCGGAGACCCCGGCGTTGTTGACGAGGATGTCAAGGCATCCGTACGAGTCCTCGACCTCGGCCACGATCTCCGCCCACTGCCCGGCGTCGGTCACGTCGTGCGAACGGGTACGGATCGTGTCGTCCAGGTCGGACTGGTCGCGGACGTCGGTCGCGGTCACCACCGCCCCCGCCTCGGCCAGCGCGGTCGCGACCGCGTGCCCGATGCCCTGGGCGCCACCGGTGACCAGCGCCACCCTGCCCGTGAGATCGTCCATCGTGTCTCGGCTCCTTCACCTCTGGCGCCTTCGCCGGGGACCGTTGTCCGCCGGCCGTGCAGGAACCGTAGGAGTGCCGCCGAGGAGCCGCGTCGGTCGATTGACGTATGCGTGGTCTGGAAGTACCGGCGAAATCTGTACGGGTCAACCATTCAGCCCGCGGGCGATCGTCGCAGGGTGGCATGTAGGTGAGTTTCGGTAGCACTTCGTGATCGGTCGGCGGAGGAATGTCGGTCAGTTTTGACAACACCAAAGCTCCGCCCGGTCTGCTCGCCAGGTGCGACGATCATCCTCGTGCCCTCGCGGCCCGCCATGGAGTGAGAGGACGAGAAGACGTGGATGTGTATGAAGCCGTGGACAGTCGTAGGGCCGTGCGGGCGTTCAGCGATAAGCCGGTAACCAGAGAGGTACTCGAACGAGTGCTGGCAGCAGCGATGCGGGCTCCGTCGAGTGGGAACCTCCAGCCGTGGCATGTGTATGTCGTGATCGGCGAGCCCTTGGCCGAACTGAAGAAGCGTGCAACGGCCAGGGCACTGGCGGGAGACTCGGGTGACGAGCGGGAGTATCCGATGTACCCGGCCGAACTGGCCTCGCCGTATCTGGACCGGTTTTCCGCCGCGGCCGCCCAGCGGTACAAAGCGCTGGGAATCGAGCGCGACGACCCCGACAGGCCCACGAAGATCGCCGCCTTGAACTCTGAGGCGTTCGGGGCGCCGGTCGTACTGTTCTGCTACCTCGACCGGACGATGGGACCCGGGCAGTGGGGGGACGCGGGGATGTACTTGCAGACGGTCATGCTGTTGTTGAGGTCGGAAGGGTTGCACAGCTGCCCGCAGGTGATGTGGACGATGTATCGCGAGACCGTCAGCCAGATTGTCGGAGCCGATGACGGACTCGTACTGTTTTGCGGTGTCGCGGTAGGATTCGAGAAGGAAGGCGCGCCACGGCTGCGTACCGGGCGGGCGGACATGGCAGAAACGGTGAGCTTCATCGGAGGGTGCCCCGCTGACCGGTGATCCTCACAGCAGACGGGTCGTCAGTCGGTGTCGTCGCTCCGCTCATTGCGGGCTCGGGTTTGGGCGAGGCGGAAGGAGTCGATACTGCTCCCCGATGAGACCCGGTGGTGTCGTCGCTGACGGACAGGCGGTGTCACTACTCATGCACACAGCCAGGCCGGGTCGGCACCTGCGGGCATGCCCACGGTCCGGCCCCCGGGAAGACCTGGGAACCGGACCGGTCCCAGGTCCACTGTCACGTGTCGTCGGTGGCGTTCTTGTCGCGCAGGGGACGCAGGCCGTCGGTCAGCTCCGGAAGTTGGAATGAGTACCGGCCGAGCATGTTGCTGTGGTGCCGGACGAACGGGGAGAGGCGGGCCACGTCCTCGTCGCGGACGTCGAAGCGGTCCGCACGCAGCTGGTTCATCGCGGCGTCCGTGTACCGCGTCGTGAACAGCACGAGGGCGTTGAGGGCCAGACCGAGCGCACCTGGTGTTGTGGCCGCATAGGTTCGCGTGGGTGGCGGTCGGAGCGGTTGGATGTGTGGTGACGTCCGTTCCGACCGCTGGAGGTGTGGTGGCCGAGCCTGTGCGGGTGTGCAGACTGACCGATCAAGAAGGGCAGAAGCTGCAGGAGATCGTGCGCCGGGGCAGTACCAGCTCGGTGCGCTACCGCCGGGCGATGATGCTGCTGGCGTCCGCCGGCGGAAACCGCGTCCCTTCCACCGGTCCGGTAATTGCCCAGCTGGTCCGGGCCGACTAGGACACGGTGCGGGAGGTGATCCACCGGTTCAACGAGATCGGTCTGGCTTGCCTGGACCCTCAATGGGCGGGAGGCCGTCCCCGTCCGCTCGGCGATGACGACGAGACCTTCGTCATCCAGACGGCCATCACCCGCCACGGCTGCTACTCCATCGGCGACGACACCCTCTGGGGCGTCAACCGCCGTCGCAAAGGCACCGCCAACAGTCTGGCCGCGCTGAAGTCGATCCGCGCCGCCCGACCCGACGGCGCCCCGATCTACGTCATCCTGGACAACCTCTCCGCCCAAACCAGCGCGGACATGCACCGCTGGGCGAAGAAGAACAAGGTCGAGCTGTGCTTCACCTCGACCTACGCCTCTTGGCCAACCCGATCGAGGCCCGCTTCGGCCACTGCGGCAGTTCAGCCTCGCCAACTCCCACCGTCCGAACCACGCGGTGCAGACCCGGGCCCTGCACCGCTACCTGCGCTGGCGTGCAACGCCAAGGTCCGCCACCCTGACGTGCTCGCCGCCCAAGGCCGCGAACTCGCTCGCATCCGCAGCGAGAGGGACATCGACTGGGGCGGACGCCCCCTCTCTGGGCTGACCAATCTTGACGGACTTCCCGGTCAATGCAATCCGAGCTCAGCTCGATAGCACTCAGTCACATAGGGCATCTCCATCGGATGCTTTGCGTCCAGCAGCCCGCGGACCCGCCCCAGCAGTTCCTCCCGCGTTGCGGGCTCCAGAGTGATCACGTAGCTGCGGGAGGCGACCATGTCCATGACCTCTTCAGCCGTCATCGGATGGCTCCAGCGGAAGTCCTGACGCTCGACGGGACCGAACGGCTTGCCCACGCACTTCACTTGACGGTCTTCCGTCGGCGCTGCGGCGCAGTCGCGCAGGATCCGGTCCAGCTCTGCGACCCAGGGCACCGATACGTCACGGCAGTTCCACACCAGGCTCAGCCGCCCGCCTGGGCGCAGCACCCGGGCAGCTTCCGGGACCGCCCGCTCCGGGTCCACCCAGTGCCAGGCCTGTGCGCAGACCAGGGTGTCCACGCTCGTGTCCGCTAGTGGGATCGACTCCCCTGTCCCTGCCAGAACCTGCACATCAGGGAGCACTTGGGAGAACCGCTCGCGCATCCCGACGGAGGGCTCCACCGCGACGACCTCCCGGCCTGGGACCCGCAGCGCACGGGTCAGCTTGCCAGTGCCTGCGCCGAGATCAACCACGGTCCGTGCGTCCTCGGGCACCAGCCAGGCCACCGCCTCCGGCGGGTAGGGCGGGCGCCCACGCTCATAGGCGTCCGCTGCGGCTCCGAACGAGCCCGCCTGACGGTATTTCTCCTGCTCCTCGGCTGTCGTCATGCCCGGCATCCTGCCAGGTGGCCGCGCGGTGCAACCTCTCGGACGAGGACGCGTATGCCGATTTGGACCGGATGTCGCATCACAACAAGGTTGCACCGCCGGAACTGGCCCTCGCTCAGCATGTCCTCAAGCAGTCCCGCCAGGCCCAGCTCGCCTGGTACGAGCGCAACACCCGCGCCATGCGGGCCTGTAACGTGCGCCCCCGGTTGGGCATCGATGGGAGCCGCGGATGATCTGGTGGTTCAAGGCCCGCGCCGTACCCGCACTGACTGTGTCCCTCGTTGTGACCAATGCGGTGGGGTTGCTCATGGGCAACGCCGAACTCCCTGTGCCCGTGCTGACCGGCCAGTCCGGACACTTCCTTGTCGGCCACCTCATCACGCTGCTGCCCGCGGTGATGCTGCTCCACGGAATGGGGCGCGGCGACCTGCGCACCGAAAGCGTCGCCTGCCGGCCCCTTCGGAGGTGGGACGCCGCACTCGGCTCGGCGGCCGCCGCCACCGGGGCGGGGATGGCAGGCCTCTGCTATGCCCTGGGGGCTGACAGCATCGCCTTGGTACTGGGGCGCAACATCGCCGGATGCGTCGGACTGGCGCTGCTGCTGTTTCCCTTCCTCGGCCACCGCATCGCTGCCGTCACCGTCGCCATCGTGCCCCTTGTGTGCGCGGCGGCCGGCTGGAGGAGCGGCGGTCGCCCCGAGCCGTGGGCCTGGATCCTGTACCCCGCGAACTCCCTGGCTGCCCCGCTCATCACGGCAGCCATCGTCGTTGTGGGCATTCTCGTTTGCCTCACGCGACAGGAGCCTTTGCGGTCCACTCACTGAGGAAGCCATCAGTACAGCTGAACCCGACTACTTGGGATCGCTGGCGAGACGTTCTCCTGCCGGTGGCGCGACCCGGGTCAGGTGACGGGTGCGGTGGGTTCGCCGCGCAGCAGGTCGGGGCGGGCATCGGCGATCGCGAAGGCCCGCCTGAGCCTTTCCACCAACCAGCGCCCGGTCGATCTGAGAGCCGGGCGCGCTCGTCCCGCTGGAGCAGCTGGGGCGCGTCGGTCGGGGCGACGCGGCGCTGCACCACCTTGATGTTGGCCAGGGTTCCGCCCATCTTGGCCGGGGCGATCGAGGTGGTCGGATGGTGGGCGAAGTACTGCTGGACTTCGTTGAACGAGGTGGTTCCGCCCAGGTCGGTGATCCGGCGCGGCACCGCGCGAGCCCCGGGCGGCAGCGCGAAAGCTTCCTTTCCGGCGCCGGGGAGGAAGCTTTCGCGCTGTGAAGCGCATCTACGTGGGGGACTGTGTGGTTCGCCACCCTCGGCGCGGGTGCTGATCGACAACTCCTAAGGACGACTCCAGGTAGGAGCTCTGCATGTCGTCCATGGGATCGACGTCATCAAGGAGCGCCAAGGATTCGGCGTCAGCAATGACTCGGCCGCTACCCGCGCTGGTCGGGAATCCCCCTTCGTGCCAGAACGGACGCAGCTGCCCTTCCCCAAGCCGCACGGGGTGTCGGACACGTGCGTCAAACTGGCCTCGGCGCCTGCGGGTTGTCGCCGAACGTGGCGACGGCCCCCTGCTCGCAACAGGAGGCCGCCAACGCGAAGCACTGACCGTCGACCATTGGAGACCGCGATCTGCACTTCCCCTGAGCCTAAGCGCTCCCACTGTCAGTCCACCACTGACGATCACCTTGACGGTCCGCCGCTCGGCGCTGAGCAGCCAGAACACTGCTGTAGGAGCGGGCGTCGTCAGTTCCGCCGCCTGGTCAGCACGGCCACGGACGAGCTGACCAGGACGGCCATCCAAGCCATCAGCAGCGGTGGCCTGCTCTTCCTCGCCTACTGGTGGAATCGCCACTGATCAAGCGCACTGGGCTGGCTCACGGGCCGGTCCAGTGGCCGAGCCGACCTGTCATAGGGTGGGCGGCTGCCGGCGGGCTCGTTGTCAGTGGCTGCTGACAACATGCGGCTGTGACGACTCCTTTCGGTGGCGACGGGCTGCCGCAGTGGATCAAGGCGGCGGTGGGAAGAGGCTTTCCCCGAGTTGGCCGCCGCCCGCCCGGCAGCCGCAGCGTGAACCTCAGCGACCTGCACCGCCGGCTCCTCTCCGACGTCCTGGCCATCGGCACCCCCTACCCCCTGGTCATCACCGGCGGGTACGCCGTCCAGGCGCACGGTCTGATCAACCGGCTCAGCCAGGACCTCGACGTCGCCACCGAGAACCCCGCGCCCATGGCGGAGATCGGCCGCACCCTTACCGCCGGGCTGACCGACCGCGGCTGGCAGGTGCGGGAGATCGGCGTGGACCCGCTCTCCGGCCGCCTCGTCGTCACCGACCCCGCCAGCGGCGAGGAGTGCGAGGTCGACATCCTCAAAGAAGCCTTCTGGCGCCCACCCACAGTGACCGAGCACGGCCCCGTCCTTGCCCTGGACGACGTCATCGGCACGAAAGTACGCGCGCTGGCCGACCGCGGCGCCGTGCGCGACCTCATCGACGTCCACGCCGCCTCCCGCCTCCACACCACCGCAGACCTGGAAACACTCGGCCGCCGCCACGCCCGCGACGGCCCGTCCAGCGCAGTCGGCAAAGTAACCACGGCATCGCCCCAGGTCAGCGATATCCGTTGTTTTTGCGGCCGCTGATCCGGCTCCCCTTCCAGGTGGGTGGAAATCCGCTTGGTGAGCCCTCTCGCCCGTGCTGAAATGCGCGGATGGATACTTCTGAAGTACTCGCCCTCTTCGACCGTCAGATGCGGCGGGATACCCTCGCCGACGCGCCCGGCCGGGTCGAGCGGGTCGGCAAGGTGGTGCGGCAGGTCGGCGTCGAGGGCGGCTGGAGCGCGGTCGTCTGGTCCAGCCTGGACCAGGCCACCGCGCGGTCGGCGATCGCCGAGCAGGTGCGGTACTTCACCGAGCTGGGCCGTGAGTTCGAGTGGAAGCTCTACTCGCACGACCAGCCGGAGGATCTCGGCGAGTTGCTGCTGGCGGCCGGGTTCGAGGCTGAGCCCGACGAGGCCCTGATGATCGCCCGGATCGCCGACCTGCCCGATGGTGGCGGGCTGCCCGAGGGTGTCCGGCTGCACCCGGTGACTACCCCGGCCGACGTAGAACTCATGCTGTCCGCGCACGAGGGGGCGTTCGAGACGACTACGGACTGGCTGCGGCCGAGCCTGTTCGACATGCTGGCCGAGAGCCCGGGGACGGTCAGCATGGTCGTCGCGATGGCCGGCGACATACCGGTCTGCGGGGCGCGGATGGAACTACACCCGGGCACCGAGTTCGCCAGCCTCTGGGGCGGCGGCACCGTACCCGCCTGGCGCGGCCGGGGGATCTACCGGGCGCTGGTTGCGCACCGCGCCAATATCGCCGCTGAGCACGGCTACCGTTACCTGCAGGTGGACGCCTCCGACCAGAGCCGCCCGATCCTGCAACGGCTCGGCTTCGCCGCTCTGAGCACCACGACCCCGTACGTGTACAAGCCGTAGCCGGTATCCCCTGCTCAACGCTTCTCGCTCGCAGGCTGGAGCACTTCGGCCGGGCAGGGGTGAGGAACTTCCTGGGCCTGGAGGGCGGCAAAGTCGGCGTGAGCCCGCTCGACGACCTCGGGGTATACCTGGGCTGTAGACGCCGCCCGCGCTCACCGCAGTGACGGCCACGCTGAACTGCCCCGACCTGCGCAGGCGACGGAGCAAGACCGTCGTTTGCGGCTGGTGACACGGTTCTTACCGGCACCCCAACAGCGAGAACAGAGCGCTTCAGCGCCACACCTCAGCAACGCCAAGCAGCGGCTGCCCTGTACGGCTGCGCGGTCTGGCACATCGGCCCCTGCGCCGCCTGTGCCTCGCCAATCCACCGGTACGGCCCAGGAGGGTCCCATGTCTGCCGGGCATGCAGGAGTTCGAGTCGCCCAGGACCGCCACGATTGGGGTGTTCTCAGAGGTCGTTTTCATCTTGGATGCCCCGATATTTGACGATTCTCGGGGTGTGAGGTCGTGATGGTGGTGATGCTGTCGGTGTGGGTGAGGCGTGTTGGCCGGGTGGGGTGACAGCTGGGGCGGGAGGCGGTTTATGCCTGTCTCATTCCAGGACGCCCCATCTTCGGGGCTGTGCTTCCGTCGTCGGTGTTGTGCGCCTGGGCGCACTCGGCTCCGGGCGGACATGCAGCAACGACGGCCGTATCCGAGTGATTTGTCAGACGCCCGCTGGGAGTTGATCGAACCAGTGCTGACCGCCTGGAGCTTTGAGCGCCGAGGCAGGGCGCTGGACTTCGGCCGGCCGCCCGAACGCGACCTGCGCGAGATCATGAACGCGATCCTGTACGTGGACCGCACCGGCGTGCAGTGGCGCTATCTCCCGCACGATTTCCCACCCTGGGAAACCGTCTACGGCTACTTCGCCAAGTGGCAGAAGGAAGGCATCTTTGCCCAGCTCAACGGCTTGCTACGGGAGTTAGTACGACGCCAGGGCGGCCGGAATACCGAGCCCTCGGCATGCGTCATTGACGCGCAGAGCGTCAAGACATCCACCAGCGTTCCCGCTGCCAGTCAGGGCATCGACGCCGGCAAGAAGATCGTCGGCAGGAAACGCAGCATCATCACCGACACGCTCGGACTGCTTCTGGCCGTGCTGGTCACCGCGGCCGGCGTGCAGGACTCTATGGCCGGCGCCCACCTGCTCGAGCAGGTGGCCGCGGACCATCCCACGATCCGCAAAGTCTGGGTCGACGGCGGCTACCGCAAACATTTCGTCGAACACGCCGCCGCCCTCGGCATCGACCTCGAAATCACCCACCGCACCCCCGGGACCAGGGGGTTCACCCCGATCCCGAAACGCTGGGCGGTCGAGCGGACCTACGGCTGGCTGATGCTCCACCGCCGCCTGGCCCGCGACTACGAAACCCTTCCCGCCCGCTCCGAAGCCATGATCCACCTCGCCATGACCGACCTCATGGCCCGCCGCCTCACCGGTGAGAACACCACCTCCTGGCGCGACCCCGCAAAGACCCACCAACCGCAGATTCCAGGATGAAACAACGGGAGAAAACGACCTCTCAGTGAATAGGTCGGCGTGCGGACCGCCGAGCGGGCCTGAGAAGCAGCGCCCGTCAACGGCGGTGTCCACAGCTCGGTCGGGGCCTCATGTGTCCTTCTTCCAGGTGGGCATGGTGATGTCGTCGTAGGACTCCAGGAGGGTCCAGCGTCGTGCTGCCCGCATTCCGGTGGGGAGCTGGTCGGCGGTCGGCAGTGGGCCCAGATCCAGACCGGTGAGGTTGGCGATGTCCAGGACAGGTACCTGGAAGGTGCGGAAGGCGCCGAGCGGGGGAGGGTCTCCCGCTCGTGCGGCTTTGGCGAGTGCTTGGGCTGCGGCGTCTTTGGTGAGGTCGGGACTCTGGTCCAGCACGTAGGCGGTGGCCGCCAGGTCCCCGTCGTGCATGAACGCGGCGACTTTCCAGAACCGGAGCGGTACCTGGATGCCCCGGTAGGGCGGATCGGAGTCCTCGAGCACCGGCCCGGTGAAGACCGTCAGTTTGCGGTCGAAGTCTTCTGCGTGGTCGAGCAGGAAGTTCTCCAGGCCCTGCCAGAGTTGCTTGCCCTGGTTGAAGATGTCCATCTGCGGAGCGGCGTTCGTGTAGTGGAAGGTGTCGCTGTCCGCTGTGGAGGCTTCCGTGCCCCATACCGGGTCGAGTCGGCGGACCAGGTGGCCTTTGTCCAGGGGGTTGTCTTTGTAGACGGGGTGGCCGGCCTGCTGGGCTTCGGGAAGGCGGGGGTCGAAGCGCCAGTCGTCATTGCGTGGCACATCGACGAGGTTCGCGCCGTC